>JBFMFY010000069.1:0-15846 GCA_040751955.1 Bacteroidota bacterium | reverse complement strand
AATTTTCAATATATCCCCATTGGGGATGAAAATGAAGGTTGACAATATTTCTTCGTTTACGATTTTGTATTTTGTTTCTAAAGAAGTTTATCTTTCCGATGAGATAGAAAAAATATACAACTACCTTACCGAGGAAATGAAAAAAGTTAGCGATGCCGATTTTCATTGGTCATTCATTATAGCGCCAGACCTCGGTGAAATGAATGAAGAAGCGATTGCTTCTGACGGATTTATTTTAACGTATGCCGGTACAGCGTGAATTTGATCATGCCGATCATAATGAAGCAGTAGCAAAAAAAATTCACGCTGATAAGTCATCGACGGCGTGGGTAATAATCATTTCGTTTTATTCCGCACTTCACTACGTTCGAGGTAAAATCTTTCCTTTTAACGAGACGATTAACGGTAAAACTGTTACAGTACAATCTTTCGATGGTTATTGTGTCATCCACAATGGTGTAAAAAAATCAAAGCACGATAAATTGTATGATCTGGTTACCAAGCATCTGCCAAGCATACAAGCAAAATATAAATGGTTGCTGGATTCTTCGATTACAGCACGATACAACGATTATCACTTTGATCCTTCGTTCTCACAAAAATCGATTGATTATTTAGACGCTATTAAAAAGGAATGTAAGTAAAGCCGAGTGTGACTCGGCTTTTTTGTTATTAGTTTCTTTACTACGATCAGGTTGACAATCTCAATCTCTTCATCACTTCATCACCGACAATATTCGTCAACCTCTGTTTCTCCGCATCTGTGAATCCCATGAAGACATGCTTCCGCCTGCTCTTGCCCGCACCCATTGAGTTGTGATACAATGCGAGTTGTTTCGTGTCGTCGGATTTCATGCCGAGCGTCGCCTCGTTATTGCCTGCGTTGAGGATGCCGAGATTGCGCATCATGCGGCCGGACCAGGTGAGCGTGACGTGATCGGTGTTCTTTCCGGCGAGCGACCGGAATTGTTTGTAACCTCCTTTGACCAGGATCCAGATCTGTTTCGCTTCGCCGTCTTTTGTGAAGACGATCGACTGATCAGACATCAGAGCTTTTGTGTGTGCCTTACTGAGTCCGGCAAGCGGCCGGGCAAAAGGCTTTGTTGAGTATTGATCAGCACCGGGTGAAGATCCCGGAAGAAATTTTCCGGAGAGAGTCCGTTCTCGAATGATGACCAATCCTGCATTGGCCGCACGCATGACGATGACGCGGTCAACGATCGCGTCTTTCATGTTTTGAAGATCGATATGAAGTTGTTCGGGAGTCAATGCCCTCACCCTAGCCCTCTCCCAAATGGAGAGGGAATAATTTATGAATTACGAATTATGAACGATGAAATGGACCCTTCGCTGCGCTCGGGACGACGTTGATTACACTACGTCGGTATCACCTTCATCCGGTTTTGTGAAATTAATTTTTCTATAAAGTTCAGCCAGTTTGAATTTGAAGTTCGGATCGGCTGATTTGATTTCGGCAAACACGCGCGCGTTCACTTCAACATCTTCAACTTCATCGGTGTTGAATTCGAAGACCGGGAATGCATTTTTCGGTTCGCCGTAGTTCTTCAGAAAATCCTGCACAACGTATTGTTCGCTGACGATTTCCTGCAGCGCCAGAATGTCTCCCCACATAATGTCGGCGCGAACAAGATTGTGCACCTGCGCCGCGGCTTTGCTTCCTTTGCCCTGCAGGTCGGTGGTGAGCGTTTGTCCTAAAATGGAAATTGCCTGCTCGCTTTTGATTGTTTCGACCAGTTCTTTATGCGCGCTGATGGAGCCGCTGCGCATGGATTCGAGCAGTTGCACTTTCACATCGTCACTGAATGCCGCACGCGCATCGGTGCCGAGTTTTTCAAGGCCAGAAATGACCGCGTCAATTTCTTTATCTTGACTGCCCTTGCGGTACGACGCCCAGATCATCGGGTCGGCGAATTTTTCGTTTCCCTTCGCCCAGTTCCAGTAATCGTAATATTTAATCCACGAATAGATCATGTTTGTCCGCATCACCGAGCCGATGTAATTTTTTTCGATGCCGTCGAGCGGCGAGTAGCGAACGACAAGGTGCGTTTCCGGGTCGATCGGTTTGCGGCTGACGCCGCCGGTGTTCGTGTTGGTGTCAAGAAAGATCAGTGCGTCGTCGCTGGAAAGATCGAAATCGAGTTCGGTCAGGTCGTATTTTTGTTTTTGCACCACCTGTGTGCCGTTGCCGGTGTTTTTCCACACCAGACGAACAGCGGCGACGCCGAACAACCGCCCGATCATGAGCGCACGAAGCACGGAGCGCATTTTTGATGTGCGAAACCGATTATTCATCTCCACTAGTTGTTTCTGTTCGGCGGCATCCGGCGTGTGCCCTTTCGGCATGACGATTGCCGATTCGAAGCCGAGCACGGCATCGAGCCGTGTGTTGACAAGGCCAAGGAGATTCAAATCAACTTGCATCAAGCGCTGCAGTGTGCTCATCAGCGGACGCGGATCGCGGTATTCCTGCGTGACATTGTTGGCGCGCTGGATGTATCGCTTCAGTTGTTCGAGTGTTGGAAGCAGTGAATTGTTCAGGTCGCTGTTTTTGTATGCCATAATGATTCCTCAGAGTACGCAGATTTTATGGTGCGCGATGAATTCGTTTTTTTGTGACGCTGTGAAATTCCGGCATTGATCCGCCGATGAGATTGATTGCCAATTCGGACATCACCTGCAAGGCGCAGATGAGCCAGTCCGCAGCGTCATCTTTTTTCTTTGCTTTTTTTGTTCTGAATTTGAAAATCTGATCGGTGAATCGTTTTCCTTCTTCGGTTGTTCTGAATCCGTGAGGGAATAAAAATTTTCCTGCTTTCCATTCCCGCTCTGCATTCGTCGCCAGATCGTCTACGTTGTAGCGTGCAAATTCGATATACGGGAGCGGAATATTCTGCTGCCGCGAATAGTTGAGCAGAAAATTTGTCCACACCGCTTCCTGCGACACATGACCGTCGAACTTGCGTGCAAGGATCGGAATATTCATGGTGCTGAGTGTGCGGCCGGCAATGAAAAAATCTTTAATCAACTCGTTCGGATCGGAGTAACTTTTACAACGCGGCGAAAGGATGTAATATTTTTGTGTTGTCGCAGAAAATCCGAGATAGCCGCTTGCGGTGGTGTCGCCTTTGTCTTTCAAGGAGCAGTTCGGATCGGTATAGCCGACAGCGCGAATATCGCCGGGAAGTTCAATGTATTCGGCGTAGTATGTATCGGGAAAGATGTCGCCGGATTTTTCTTTTGGCGAGCCTTGAAAGTTTCCAGACCAGTCATAGTCATCCATCGGCTTGCACATCTTTTTCATCTCATCTTCGGACTTCGCCGGAAACCGTTCGTACCAGATCGAGCGCTTGTTCCCTTTGCGCGACGGATCCCATGCCGGATATTTGTGCAGCACAAACTCTTCGGACAAGATCCCTCGTTCCTGTTCGAGGAAGAGATGATTCATGGCGCAGTTGACCGAAAAATTATTTCCTTCCCACAATAGTGTTCCCTTGGATGAGAGGGAGGTGCGCATTTCGTTGATACGGGTGATGCGCTTTTCCACCGCTTCGTTGGTCAACGAGGATGTATTGTTCTCAAAATCGGTCAGGTAAATCAAATCCGGACGGAGAAAAAATGCGCGCTGTTTTCCACGTGATGAGCGATCTTCGGATAATGCGCCGATGTATGTGCCGGCGGGATTGGAGACCGACCGTGCGAAAAGATTTTCGGAACTGGCTTCGTGCCACTGCAATGCGTAATCGTGTTTCAATCGCTCATTGGTTTCGAGAATATACAGCATGTCAACAATGGCATTATTTGCCGGACTGAGTGTTTCGGAGCCGATGAGTTGATAGCGGCGTTTGCCGTGCAAAAAGTTGTAGAGAAATTTTTTCTTCGCGTAAGCGGTCTTAGCCGAATCGCGCGGACCATGCAACACGTGCGCTTTTTTGTCGGTGAGGTCCATAATGCGAATCATCTCACGGTGGAACCAGCCGGGGGGTGAATAATCGTCGTAGAGGTCCGGCGGGAAATATGTTGATTCCCAATAGAAAAAATCGTTCGCGGAGTGTTCCAAACGCGCTTTGATTGCTTCCGGTGTTCGTTCGCTTTGGCTGAAAGGAATGATGATGCGCATCTGCGCTTGAATTTCTTCGCGCAGTTGACGCTGCTGCTCTTCGGATGCGAGTTCGAGGTCGAGCTGCCGCTGGCGTTCGAGCTGTTTGAGAAGTATGTCGGTTGTGGAAAATAGTTTCATTGCCTTCCCTGCCCCCCTCTAACGGAGGGGATACGAGGTAATTACTGTTCTTGTGTGTCAGACATTTTCCTCTGCTTGAAGTTTTGCCTGTTCCTCTTTTACGATGCGGATGATGTCGTCGTTACTGAGGTTCGGATCGAGGCGGCGCATGATGCGGGAGATGAGCATTGCGTCGGCCCTGCCGATGTGTTTTTCAAGTTTCAAATTCTGCAGCCGCGTGCGAATTGTGACGATGTCTTTGGTGTATTTCAATCGGTCTTCGATTGACAGTGTTGCGCTGTTGACTTCGTCGGCGATCACGCCGGTTTGATATTCAAGAAACTCTTCGACGTCGTCGAATTGATAGAGATCGACTTCGTATTTTTTCTTCGCATCGTCGGAAAACTTCCGGCTCTTCCCTTTGTCGGCGCGGTACGAGTATTTAGTTTTCACACGCCGCTTGATGACGTTGTAGTACTTGAAATAGGTGATCTCCGGATACTTTTGTTGAAAATCAGCAAGCGCTTCGGTGACGGTATCAAACTCGCCCGATTCCCAATGTCGGATAATTTTTTTTCGCAACGGTATTGATGTGTTCATACTCTTTACGTTGATTGCGCAGATGATGCGCAGATATTATTCGCCCACCGATGTTAGTTCATAATAGACATTCACTTGCACGACCGATTGTTCGGCGGAGTTGCGAAGGATCTCGAACGGTTTTTTTCGGATCTTCAGTGTGACTTCATCGCTGCCGACCGTGAGCACACCTTTCATCAGCGCGACAATTTTTACTGCAATGCCGAACGCTTCAGCAAATGCGAGCGCGGCGGTTTTACATTCTGTTGAGAAGCAGAGAATTTTTATTTCCACCGGCACGCAGATTTGTGTTGTGTCGGAGGTTTGTTGGCCGGCTTCGTATTCAAAATCGGCAAACACGCCGGCATGAGGAGGACGCATTGGTTTTACATCGGCATCCTCAGCGATGACTGACGCATCGGTAATGCCGAGCGTGGTTTTATTTGCCACCAGTGTTGCCGCAACTGCATCGGCTACATCGTTAGGATTGATCACGGCACCTCCGTCATGCGCTGGGTGGATTGAAAATATGTTGCCGGCTGCGATGAGAGAATTGTTCCCGTGCTGTCAAGTAACGGATCATCGCCGTTCTGAATTGCATGTAACTGTGCCATAGCATCGTCGTACATTTTTTTTCGACGGCTGAGTTCAAACTCATCGAGTTTTCCCTGCATTCCTGTAGTGAACCACACCACCAACGCACAGGCGATGTTGCGGAGTTTTGCGTTTGCCTGAGCCGGATCGCTTGGCGGAGTGATTTTTGTTTTTTGGTAAATAATCTCATCTGCCTGCTTAATGGCTTCGTCAAGTCCTGCCGGCGTTGGTGCTTTCGTCAGGAATGAATTGTCGGAAACGAATGACTGTAATATTGTTGCATTGATGAATGACATAAAATATCCTTTTTGGATTCTTCGCTCAGAATGACAATGCGAATGTAGTTTTTGCATGTAAAAAAAAATGGCTGCTGGTACCAGCAGCCAACTTTTATTTTTTCGGGTGTGTACTTTGCTCCTGTTATGGCGCAGATGATTTCGCAGATTTCGCGGATGATGGCGCAGATGTTCACGCAGATCGGAGAATAATGTTATGAAAGAAAAACTGATTGCCCTGTTAAAGAGTCTGGGAATACTCACGGACGACAAAGTTGATGCGGTGAGTAAAGAGTTGGAAAAACTCGACCTGGATAAAAAACCTGAGCCGACAATAGACGCATCGAAAATATCCGATCCGGCGATGAAGCAGGTGATTGAAGAGTTGCAGAATCAGAACCTGATCTTGAGCCGGCAAATCAAAACTCTCACGGACACACTGACGGCAGAGCGCACCGAGCGCGAACGGGCAATACAACTGCAGCGCCAGCAGGCGGAGAAAGAGAAGACACAAAAAGTTTCCGATTTGATTGCGAGGGCATTGAAAGAGGGGAAGATCGTGAAGGCGAAAGAGGAGTGGCTGAAAAAATTTGCCGACCAAGACCTTGACGCGGCGACCGAGTGGGTGAACGGCGCGCCGGTGGATAAAAATTTTGTGCCGGAAAAGAAGGATGACAAGAAATCGGATCCGCCGGCAACAGAGATCAAGGCGGGATCGCTGGCTGATTACATGACCCACAAAGCGGAACACACCAAAGCGGCTGCGGCGGCATTTGCGGAGTCGCGAAAGAATTGACAATAGAATTTTTTTATCACCATCATAAAGGATTACCACAATGAAACTGTTTGAACTTGGCGGACGTGATTCGCAGAATACCAATGCCAACGATGTGCTGCGGAACGAAGTGATTCAAAACATGCGTTTGGCAACGCAGTTGTTTGAAGTTGCGGAATTTTACACTCACGCGGGCAACGCCGATAAACCGCGCAAAGCCGCAACCGAAACCGGCGGCGCGCAGCGTCAGATCAACAGTCCGTACGTCGGCAATACCGGAGCGCCGAGTTACGGCGATGTTGCGCTGAAAATTTACGGCGATGAATTGAAGACCGACGTTGCCTACGAACGGCGCGGCATTGACATTGACAGCGAGCGAGTGCGCGAGTTACGGTCGTTTGCCAAAGCGCTTGGACGGCACATCATGAACCATTTCGTTAATGGTGTGAGCGCCGATGCGACGCAGATTGTCGGGCTGAAAGAACGAATCACCGGATCGCAGTTGGTGTCGCTTGAAGGGGCCGGCAACGGTTACCAGGTGTTGTTCGGTTCGGACAACACGGCAAAAAAGAGCCAGCAGGCATTTTTGCGTGCAATTGATGAATTGATTGCGCGCAGCGGTGCGCAGGCGCTGTTCCTCGATGCGAAGACGATTGCCTACATCAAAGCGATCGGGCGCGAGTATGTGTCGGTCTCGTCTATCGAAGGGATCTTCTCGTTGCCGGTGGAGCGTTACAACAACGTGTTGCTGGTGAATGCGGGCTATGCGAAAGATGGCGTGACGAACGTGATTGCACACAACGAGACACTCGGCACGTCGAATGACTGCACATCAATCTACGCGGTGAAGTTCGGCGAGAAAGAAGACACGACCTTTGCGACAAATGTTGGTGTGCAAGTCATTGACAAAGGTGTTGTCGGATCGCAATATGTGACGATGGTGGATTTTGACATTGACCTTGCGGTGCTGAACCCGTGGAGTGCAATGCGGCTGCAGGGAATTCGGCTGGCGTAAGCCTGCCCCTCACCCTAACCCTCTCCCCAAAGGGGAGAGGGAATCTGAGCGACAATTTTTTAACACACTTTTTGGAGACAGACATGAAACGAATATTAGTTTTCCTCATTGCGATGGTTGCCATTGTGATGAGCACGTGCGTGCCTGCACATGCGCAGGGATACACGACAAAGAATGCAGTGGTTGAATGGGCTGACCGTGACAACGGGAAGGCGGTTATGTTTCACGGTGTAATCGATTCAGTCAATTCGTACACGAGCAAGTCGTTTACACTGGCAGGATTTCAGGGAGAGAGTTTTGCCACGTATCCCGTTCGGTACCGTTACCGGAATGTTTCGGCGGCAGGAAAGCCGTTTGTGACACATATTATTCAGGGGACACTTGGCGACACGACATGGTTCAACATCGATACATTGTGTGTAAAAGATTCTTCCGAAACGCTTGTGCGTGGAACAATAGACTTTAACGGAGAAAAATGTTACGCATATCGGCTTGTGTCCAGCGGTGGAACCAGCGGCGACGGTGGAAAGAACAGATCTGATACCGTCAGTGAAGTGACATTTTTTGTTGCGCGGAAGGATTAGTAAAAGAAGATAGTGTTACGGCCGTGCAGCGGTGTGTAACTGCTGCGCGGCGCTAAAAAAATCAGTTCGACACAGAAACAAACGTTTGGAAGACTGATGGTTACAATGGATCCCCTGGCGATTTCAATATCCGGGATATTTTTAGTTGGCGCTTTGATTGGAGTTCTGAAGTTTGTGAGCGACCGACCGAAGCGTGAGGAGATGCAGCAGGCAATTGACAGGTCGGTGAAACCGATCGTTGACGATCTGAAATATATGCGCGGCAAGGTTGATGAAATAGCGAATGCGCTGCCGAAGAGGAAAATGAAATGAGATTGACGCTGAATAGATTCATCTCGTCGGCAAACGACACGCTTGGCATGTTGTGCATCAACGGCAAATTTGCGGCGTTCATGATTGAGGATGAATACCGTGCGGAGAAAGTGAAAGGGGAAACGAGAATTCCGGCGGGAACTTACCGATTGACGCTTGTTGAGAGTCCGAAGTTCACGCCGATCTATAAACACAAGATGATTATGCTGCAGGATGTTCCGGGATTCAGCGGAGTGTTGATCCATCCGGGAACAACGGAGAAGGATACGGAGGGCTGTCTGCTTCCGGGAAATGTTGTGCGATATAATCCGATGGGTGAGAGCAGACTGGAAGAGAGCCGTGCGGCGTATTTCAGAATTTATCCGATCATCGCTCAAGCGATTGAAACCGAGGGGGCGGAGATCGAAATCATCGACAGCGATCTTTAATGGAAACAATACGACCGATCGAACCGGAAGGCTTGAAACAAAAGCCAATTACAAATGACGAATTGCAAAATGTGAAGTTGGAAAAGGTGAGGATCACCGACGAACCGAAATCTGTTACACCGCCTGTTCACTGGTTTGATTTGCTGAGGTTGTGGGTGAGGGAGAATTTGATTAACGATATTTTGAGTTCGCAAAAAGGATTAACTATGCAAACGAAATCGTGGCTGTATTCAAAAACAATTATCGGCAACTTGTTGTTGCTGATATGGTCGTTCGTGGGACCGATGATCGGTATTCCAGTGCTGAGTCCTGAGTTGATGTTCACACTCACGCTGGCGTACAATCTGATCTTGAGGTTTCTCACCAAGAAACCGGTGGTGATTGTGGAAGAAGTTGGCGGCAGTAAGCCGTGGTATTATTCGAAGACGGTGTGGACGAACGTGATTAGCGGAGTGTGGGTGTTTATTGGACCGCTGATTGGTGTGCCGGTGTTAAGTCCTGATTTGATGGCTCAGATTTTAGATGTGCTGAACATTGTGTTGCGGTTCGTGACCAAGCAGCCGCTGAAGATTGGATAATTTTTTTTAACACCCCTCGTGCCTGCCTGCGCGAACGCGCAGGCAATGCAAAAGGGGGAGATTATTAAAGGAGTCATGTCATGCCGAAGAATATTGCGAAGGTCTTAAAGCAGACCAGCGATAAGATTTACATTAAAGAATCGACCAACGGCAGTGAGCCGTCGTGGGCATCAGCGGATGAAATCGGATATACCGATGAAGCATCGTTGGTGGTGGAATCCAAGAAATCTGTTCAGAAAGAAGGGGGAGGCGGAGCGATACAAGTGAACAGTGATTGGAATTTCAAGATCGGTGCGCTGCAGGTGCTGGATTTTTCGACGCTGAATGCTTTGAAAAATAAAAACGTGTGGATTATGGTGAAACCGACCGGAAGTGTGAGCGCGACGAATCAGGAAATAAAAATCAAGAATTTCATTCTCAACGTTGAAACCAAGTTGGACGCAGGTCCGCAGAACAAGAGCATGATTACCTTGTCTGGTGAAAAGAGCGAATACGACGAGGCGAATGTGTACGCGTTCAGTTCAACGTCAACGACGGTGTCGTAATACCCCTAATGTTTAACATCCCCTGCCCCTCGACGAGTCGAGTCGTCGACCTTCCCCGGCGTGCAGGGGCTTGCCCACAAGGGGGGAGATCAATTTTATGCCGAAAGATGTCAATAAATTATTAAAAGGCGCCAGTGATGTAGTGCTTGCTGCGGTGGATGATGCCGGAGCGGCGTCGCCGGCGCAATGTGGTGATACGTTTCCGCTCTTGAGTTTGGGTTTTCTGGATGAAAATTCGGTTCAGAGCGAAACGAAAAAACTGACGCAAAAAGATGGGAGTGGAAGCCTGCTTCAACTGGGAGAGATTGCCAGTGTGAATATCAATTCTCTGAGCGCTTCGCAGCAGTCGATTAACGCCAAGAAAAAATTCAAAAATGCGCAGGTGAATATTTACGGATTTGGCGTGCAGCAGTCGCATAAATTGCTAAAGTTTTTGATGAATGTTGAAACACCGCACGATCTGAAATCGGGTGGCAAGAGCGTGGTGCAGTTTTCAACGGAGAAAAAAATCAGTCCGGATGAAGCACTTGGCACCATCGGCGCGGCGCCTGCCGCCTTTGCCGCCGATGTTGCTTACAAGTATCAGCAGTATATCAACAACATCCGGCAGGAAGATTTGGTTTTTGCGTTTCTACCCTATCTTGGAAATTTTGGACAGACGGGGAAAGTGTATGAGGCAAGTGATAACCGTTTGAGTGTGTTTTATTTTGCTGATGTGCCAAAATGGAACAATGCGCCGCTTGCCGGGTATTATTCCATCGGATTCAACGGTGTGAATGATTACATCAATTTCGGGAACATCTTGAGTCCCAATGCTGTGGATGATTTTCTTGTGGAAGCGTGGGTGAAAGTGTTTGCTGCCGACGGCGGCGGTGTTTACCTGTTCGGCAACAAAACATCGTATGGCAATCCAACGCCCGGATGGTTGTTTTACCGAACCAACGGCAATGCATTTGGTTTTAATTTAGGAGACGGGACCAATCAATATGCACCGACCGGCGGCAGTGTGTTACAGAATGTGTGGAAACATCTTGCGGTTGCAATTGACCGTGACGGAAACGGTATTCTATATATTGATGGGCAACAAGTGCAATCTTCGTCAGTCGCATCGATCGGCAATTCATCGACAACGAATAATTTCTATATCGGACGTTCTGTCTCCGGTGTTTATGGTAATTTGGACATCGGTGCGATTCGATATTACAATTTCGGTGCGGGAAAATTGCCGAGCAATATTGGAACGATTGTTGCCTCTCATTTCAACGCAGAGAAAGCGATTTTTGGATTATAGTATGTATTTCATCGGTTCAAAAGAAATATTGCAGGAACGATTTCCGGAATTGGATTGGGAACACCGGCGAGTGAGTATTGACGGCAGCGAGGCAGTGGTTGAATATGACTGTGACGCTGATGCTGATATTGTTGCCGAACTTGAAGCGGAAGGAATTCTTGCGTTGACGCATGATGATGCTCTTGAGTATTTGAATCATCCGGACATGGAGGGGGTATGGTTTACATCCCCCGTTGCGGAGAGCGCGACACCCCTCGACGAGTCGAGTCGTCGACCTTCCCCGACACCTGAACCTAACACACAAGGGGGAGATGAATAATGGAACGGCCGACGTATGTAATTGTAAATGAAGAAATTCACCTTGCAGAACCGACACCGAAACGGATTGAGGCGTTTTTGAAATTTTACGGAAAGACAAAACTTTCGGAACTGTTTCTTCCGGCAAAAGAGGGTGTGGAAGCGGCGTCGCGAGAGTTCGGGATACTTGCGTTAGATGCCACAGGGGATTCGCAGAGTGCGGCGATGATTTTGTCGGCGTGTCTTGAGAGAGAAATTTCGCCGGAGGTAGCGGCGAATGTTCCGGTGACAACGATTGCGCAGGTGAATTTGGATTTTTTTTTACTCTTAATTTTGACCTTTTACGGGCGGGTGAGGTAGCCCGCGAGTTTGCCGGTGCCACACACCCCAACACTCTCCCCGATGGGGGGAGGGAAATGAATAGCGAGGTTGACGAAGATTTTGTGAAGCATCTTCGCAGCCTCGTTTTTGTTTGTGCCGGAGGAAGCGCGCTGGAATGGAAGCAACTGTGGCAACACTGGCGGTACAGTGATTGTGTGGAGTATGCGTTGCAAAAGATCGGGAGAGTGAAAGAAGATTTTGATGAGATTACGTCTGCTGAAATAGAATTGCCGGAGGGATACATTGTGATGTTGCTGCAGAAGATATTGCAACGGTTATAGCCCTCACCCCAACCCTCTCCCAAAGGGAGAGGGAGAAAAAAATATGAATACAGTTGAAATAAAAATAGTGATCAACGGTAAAGAGGCGATTGCAACGCTTCAGTTGACTGATGAGAATGTGCAGAAGGTCGCCGAACGGTTGAATGTGCTCGGAACTCAAGGTTCGAACTCGATTGAACTGCTCAGACAGAAAGCGGCAATGCTGACGCAACTGTTGGAAAACAGTGAGTTGGGAAGCCCTCAGTTTAATGAGCTTGCCGAGATGAGCGCAGATGCTAATAAAGAACTTGCCGCTGCGGAAGCGCAGTTGTTTAAGGTGACCGGAACCAGCGGTAATGCGCGTATGGCTGTTACTTCGTTCTCACAAACGCTATCTGACTCGACACAATTTCAAAACGGTTTCCGTTACGGTGTGCAGGCAATTGGCAATAACCTGGAACAGATGATTAGTTATCTTGGAGCAGTGAAAGCTGAAAGCGCGGCAACCGGTCAGAGCATGACGAAAATGCTTACCGGGGCATTGGCCGGGCCGGGGGGCGTGATGATTGCACTGACGGCGGTGATTGCGCTGTTGCAAATACTGCCGGGATTATTTGAGAATTCTGGTGATTCTGTTAAGGAATTTTCACTGACAACGCTGGCTGGCGAAAGAACGCTCTCGGACTATGCGCAGGCGATTGAGAATGTGCAGAAAGAATTCCGTGAGATGAATGTGGAGGAGATTAAGGACAAGTTCATTGAGATTGACAATCAGATTCAACAATCGAAGCGGCGCGCTGACGAGACGATGAATTCGTGGAGCGGTCAGTTAAAAGCGTTTCTCAACATGCGTTTCGGAACAACGTTTGATCTGACCGGCGGCGAAGGTGAACGTACGGCGCTGCTGGAACGGACAAAAAAAGTTGGCGAGGAGGAGCTTGCCAACCGGAGCCGTGTAAAAATTCTTGATGATGAAATTGCCGCACTGCGCGAGGCGCAGAATAAAAAGGGATCGGATGCGAAAGCGATTGCCGACCAGATTGAGGTGAAGGAGCGCGAGCGCGCCAATTTGCTGAAGAGCACGAATGAGCGGCTTTCCGAACAGGCGGCGATTGCCATACGTCTGCAGAAGGCACAGGTCGATGCGATGGAGGAAGGGATCAACAAAGAGCGTGCTGCTGCTCAGTTGCGATTCACCGAAGCGAAAGCGGAACTCGATGAGGAACTGAGAGAGAAGAAGATTACTCAACAGCAGTACACGCAGTTTTTGGCATTGGAAGAGCAGAAGCGGGATAATGACTTTCGAGCAATCGAACAGCAGAAGAATACGTTTGCCATTGAGACCAGAGCCGCGGCATTGAAGCGGATGAGCGAGATGGAACATGAAGAAGCGCTCTCTCGTATTGATTTAGACGAGCGTGTTGCGCTTTCGAAAGCGAAGACCGAGCAGGAGCGGCTGGAAATTACGCGCGACTTTGCCATGAAACGTGTTGAAGCGGAGGCGAATGCGCAGGCGGAGATTTTACTGATTGAACGTCAGGCGCTTCAGGCAAAATTACATAGCGCTACCGGCAGCGATGCGGAGAAAATACGAGTTGATCTGCAAGCCAACACCGATGCGCTGAACAAGATTCTTTCTGATGTTGCTCAACAGAAAGCGCAGATCACGGTTGATTTTGTGATTGGCACACAGGAACTTGCACCGCTTGATTCTATCGCGGGGAAAGAGGCGGAGATTGCCCGGCTGCAGAAAGAATACGCACGCGAGACTAATGCACAGCAGCGTGAATTGTTGCAGCAGAGGATTCAAGAGCATCAGCAAGCGCTGCAGGTGTTGACGTATTCGGAGGAACAGTTTGTTCGTGATGTCTATTCCGCGTCGAAGAATCTTTACAGTCAGGTGAGTGATTTAATCAATCAGAACATCCAGCAGGACGCTGACCGGAAACTGCGCGCGCTTGAGAATGAGCGGACGGTGCGCCAGAAGGAGATTGAGAACGATAAGCGTTCTGCGCTGGAGCAACTGCAGCGCGAACGCCGCCAACGGCTTGAACACGCGAAGACTGCCGCGGAAAAGGAGCGGATCAATCTTGAATTCAACAATCGGCAGCAGTCGCTGGAGAATGAATTTGCCTTGCGCAAAGAGCAAGCGCAGCAAGAGACGGCGGCGAAAGAGCAAGCAATAAAAGTTGAGGCGTTTAACGCGCAGAAAAATCTTTCGTACGTTACTGCGGTAATTAACATTGCCGAAGGGATCACGAAGGCGCTGGCGTCTGCTCCTCCGCCGTTTAATTTAATTCTTGCGGGCTTAACGGCTGCTGCCGGCGCGGTGCAGTTGGCGGTGATTTCAAATTCTCAACCGCCGGGAATGAAGGAGGGCGGGTTATTTACTGAGGATGGAGTTGTGAAAGGTCCGGGCGGACCGAAGGATGACAAGGTGAACGCTCGATTGAGCAATGGGGAGTTTGTGAGCAATGCTGAAACAACGAAAAAGAGTTTGCCGATGTTGGAAGAGGCAAACCGGAAAAAAATTGCGATTACAGAGACGGAGGAATTCCGGCGATATGTTTATCGTCAGTTTGGTGAAGATGTTGCTGTGAAATTTGCCGATGGCGGGCTTGTTGGGGAGGTTAAGGAAAAAGCGCTGCCGCTGATGAAGTTTCGGGTGCCTGAATTGCTAACGGAAGCGATGGTGATGCAGCGTGTTGTTCTTCCTGAGGGGCGGGAGATTGATCTATCGAGTGTGGAGCAGAAGCTGGATAAGTTGGATGAGTTGATTAGGGTGGTGAAGCAGAAAGAGTTTGCCGCGTATTTAGACCGAAAGAAAATGACGAAAGAGATTTCAATACAGCAAAAAATTGATCGAGAAGGAAGATTTTAATGGCTATTGTGCAGAAAGATATGGGGAGTTTGAAGGTTGCAGCGGGAATATTGAAGGTGACGCTGTTTTACGATGACAGCATCATCAGCAATGCTTCTCATATTCCTTCTGCGGCGGCGTGCTTGAAAGAAATTGGTGATGTAAATGAACGTATTGAGGATGAGATAGGGGTTATTGAGTGCGGTGATATGAATCTTTCGTTGAAAGATGATTACACCAACTATGCCTCTGGCGTATGGTGGAAATTGCTACAGGGTGAAGTGCAATTTCGTTTCTACCTGGATGAAGGAGCGGGCGACACGTATTTGTTTTGGGGCAAATGTCTTCCGGCAAGTAGTACCGTTCAGGAACATGCAGTAATTAATCCTGGAACAAGTGGTATTTATATTAGGACGTATGATATTCGCCTGCTGAATATTTTGGTGAAGTTGAAAGAGGTAAGCGTGGCTGATGTTGTCTCTGAGATTTTGGCGAACGATGTTATTGATTTTTCCTCTTCTCCAAGCAAATGTTTTATCACATTTAGGAAGTTATTTGGCTGTTTTCTTCGAAAAGCGTATGGGGCTGCAGTAACTGACGTGGTGAATTCGGTTCAATTCCCATCTGGCGATCATGATATTCAGTTTTACGACGGCACGAACTGGAAAAATATTTTTGATCTTTACATTATCACCGTGATCAATGCGGATAACGCACAGAATGAGATTAAAAGCCCCTATTTTGACAACGCTCATAATTTATATTACGGCAATCGTTTTGCCAATGCCCTTGAGTTGTTTGGACATTTGTGCAGGAGCTTTGGTTATTTGCCTCG
>JBFMFY010000068.1:0-16442 GCA_040751955.1 Bacteroidota bacterium | reverse complement strand
TATCGTTATATAAAATACATCATCTGCCATAAAATTATCTTTTCGACCTCGTTCCAAAACTCTGTTGGGAACGAGGTTTAAGTGCGAAACTATTTCAACAACACCCTCACATCATCCACCTTCAGCATATCCCCCAACTCAAACGACGATGCATCGAGCGTCTTTCCTTCGCCGCTGATCTTCTCATGCGCACCGAAGACCGACAGGTCGCCGAGATCGACCACGCGCCCTTTCCACCATGTGCCGGTGGAGTCGCGCACTTCTTCCTTGTTGATCGCCACGTCGGCGATGATCGGTGCGCGCCCGTCGGGGAATTTCAGCGTCACCTTTTCCACAATAATATCGTAAAGATTCTTCGTGTTCATCGGCAGGTTATCGTACGGCGCCGTTCCGGTTTTGTCGTACGCTTTCGTCGCAATAGAATGGAAGACCGAGAGCAGTCCGACGCAGTTCAGTTTCCGGATGAACATCTTTTCGGGATCATCCTTCCAGCCGCCTGATTCGATTAGCACGGTGCTCGTCCCCCATTTCTGTATGTTGTCGCCGAATGCGCGCGGCTCGAACGAGTCGTCGTACTTGGCGATATGTCCGTTCGCAAATTGATTCAGGACGAGCGTCAGTTCCGACGCGATCTTCTTCGCGCGTGTGCGGACAGCATTGTCCGTCTTCTCGAAATTGTATGCGGGGGCAAGGAGCGAAATGACTGCAACGTTTCCCGATTCTCCCACCGTATAACGCGGATCCTGATCGTGCAGATTGAACCCGATCTCCGGATTGTATTTGTCCCTAGTCGCTTTCAGTATTCTCGCTTCGGAAGTCTGCAGCCGCAGCGCATCGCGGTTGATGTCGATCCCGTGCGACGAGCGGCGTTGGAACCGTTCCGCTCCGTCCGGATTGAGCATCGGGATAATGAGCAGCGTCGTTTCAGAGAGGATTTTCTTCACTTCAGCAGAATTTTTATTCAATCCAAAATAATTCAGGATATCGAGCAGCGCCATCGTCGCTGTCGGTTCATCGCCGTGCATCTGCGACCACAGAAAGACCTTCGTCTTCCCTGTGCCAAGCGTCAGCAGGTTGATCGAGCGGTTCTCGCCGGACGAGCCGATCTGTTCAATCGTAACAAGACTGCCGAGCGACTTCTTCAGCGAATCGAGATGCTGCATCAGTTCCGCATGTTTGAATCTGCGGGAAGAAATTTCGTTGAACTTGTAACTGTCATAGGTATCGAACAGTTTTTTGGAGAATTGTGCGTCGGCAAGGTGTGTGGTCATGGCGAATACCAAAAATGTAAGAATGGTTTTCATAAGACTCCGTGCATTTGAATTCAACAATTAAGAAGTCGTTAAAACAACTATCCACTGCAATAAAACATCTCGCAACCCACGACTTAAATCGTGGGTTGGTGCGGGGGCGCCAAAAAATATTATAAAAACCGTTTTAACGGTTTCCTGAGATTCGTTGATCGGTCAGCACGAAAACAAATAATCCTGTCCCGCTTGCGCGGAACAGGATTATTGTAACGAAAAATTTATTCAATAACATCTTAATTTAGCATGGAAGTCTTCCTGTTATTGGAATGTCCGAGAACTGATTGCGTCGCTATTCTGCGTGCTGACTGGATGCTTCGACTCCCTCGTCACAACACGACTCGGTCGCTCAGCATGACTTCCTTTTCTCAACGACGTTCGACCTCAGCTACTTCAGCATCAACATCCGCTTCACGTCGGTGAATGTTCTGCCGTCGTTCAGCTGTGCTGTAACGCGGTACAGATACATGCCGCTGGAGATTTTTCCTCCTGCATTGTTCGTTCCATTCCAGACGATCGCATTGTACCCGCTGCTTGCATCACCGTTGAACAACTCGTTCACAATATTCCCTAACACGTCGTACACCGCTACGGTGACATGAGCATCGGTCGGAAGTTGATAGCTGATCGTCGTCGTTGGATTGAACGGATTCGGATAATTTTGATTGACCATAAATTCTTTTGGAGTCAATCGTTCATCTCCAATCGAACTGGTGCCGGAAAGCGAAATCGTATCGGCACTGCGCGTGGTTAATGTTACCGAACTGCCTGCACGCGGCACAGCAATCATCACGATCTCTTCGTTGCCGTTCTCAAACCAGATTATATTTCCTGCCCAGTCTAACGCAATATCTGCATCCTGCCTGTTATTACCTCCTCCAGACAAAGGATGATCGCTGTTTTTGTACACCTGTTTTACTTCAGGAAAGAATCCGTCGATACCTGTCACCTGATGAATCCCGAATGTGGTCGTATCCGTACCTGAAGCCCTGCGGACGGCATAGTACAATGTGTCGTCGGAAGCGCTGTTCATATCCGTTCCGTGTTTAATTTCAAAACAAACGGGAAGTCCGAGTGTCGATTCAATGGAGAATGTTGCATCGGCACGCCGTTTGGGAAGACCGCTGGAAATATCGTATCGTTCGATGAATCCCGGAGCAGCAAGTTCGCCTGTCCGCACCGTAATAGTCATTCCTCCCGCATCATCGATGACGACATCACGGACATATAAACCCACGGCAGCAATCAATTCCAGCGGCGTCGTGAGTGTGTCATCATTGCCGATATTCGCTCTCCATACAACGGTGTCCGCCGCTATATAAAGTTTCCTTGCCGCCCCTTCGCCAACAATATACATTCCGCGTGGATTTTTGATGTTGCGAATGATGATCTTCGGAACAGCACTGTCGTTATCCATCCGCGTGACAAAACCGCCGCCGTTGCTCACCTGATAGATCCGTCCTTTGTCATCAACCAGAGCGGTCCAAGGCGATGGTGCAGCTCCCCAGTCAAATGTCCCTCCGTTGTTGGTGCTTAATGTTTGCGTTAGTAGAGGATGATCCGCTACTGTTCCGGCAAATGAACCGTCGGGATTGTACCGAAGAGTCCCCTGCTGGTATCCGCTGCTGTTTCCAGGATCGGAGTTGCTCGCGTACCAATAACCGAAACTGGGCAGGTTCATGTTTGTATTGATATCGACACCGCGGGTATAAATTCCGCGGGAAATGAGAGGTGGAACGTCGGCAGTGTTTTGAAAATAAAATGGATAGAATTTGGTTTCGGAATAGACAGGTCCCGTTGTCGTCACCGTAACATAATATTTTCCTCCTGCAACTGCACCGGTACCGTCCCATGTAACCGAGTTCGGATTGGTTGAGCGCCCCTGGTTGGAAGCATTGATCGTTGCAACAGTACTCCCATTCGAAGCATTGATGACCTTAACAACAATCACCGTCGCCGTATCGTTTACCATGTACCAGATCTTTGCAGCAGTGCCGTCACTCACGCTGCCGTCAAATGCACTTCCGTCCGGATTCGTTACTTTAAAACGCGATGCAAATACATCGGCTGAGACAATGGAGAACACAATTGCCAATGCTGCAACAATAGTAACAACATGTTTCATGGGACCTCCTCTAAAATGAAATGAATGATTGGATAAGGTTTCCAATTCAGAACGAAAGCAACGGCGCGTAAAACTCTGGATAATATAGTCTGTTTGGTAAAGAGACGCAATAATCTGTTTGGGAATATTGGCAATTTTTCGTATTTTTAGTTGTACCTGCCTGCTCTATAGGAGTATTCCGGGTCGGCAGACAAGATTCCCATCCCGACTGATCGGGATTTTTTTTCATATGAAGATTATAGAAGGAGATTGTAGTGGAAGTAACTATTAACACACTGAGCGATTGCGACCGCGAAATGCAGGTGAACATGACGCAAGAGGAATTACAGCCCCATTTCGAAAAAGCATACCGTGAAGCTGCACCGAACCTTGAGATCAAAGGATTCCGCAGGGGAAAAGTGCCGATGCACATCATCAAAAAGATGTTCGGCGCCAGCATTGAATATCAAACCATTGAAGAGATCACCAACGATACGTTCCGCAAAGAGATCGAAACGCGCAACATCAATCCAATCGGAACGCCAACTATCATCAATATCGATTTCAAGCCCGGAACCCCCCTCTCGTTCAAGGTAAAATACGAAGTAAAACCGGACTTTGAATTGAAGGAGTACAAGTCAATCGAAGTCGAAAAGTACATTCACAAAGCCAACGATACCGAGATCAAGAACGAGATCGAACGTCTGCAGCAGATCAACGCATCGAACGAAGAGGCAGAAAAAGTTGAAGGAGAAGATTTCGCCGTCACCGTTGATATGATCGATTATGACGATCAGGGAAACCTGCGCCCTTCTTCAAAACGGGAAAACATGCGCATCTATCTTAAAGAAAAGCAAACCGAAAAAGAGATCAAAGAAGCACTGCAAGGTGTCTCGGTCGGTGATGTGAAAGAAGTAAAGTTCGAGCATCAGCACGGCGATCATACGCACAGCGTACATCTGCAGCTCAACGTCAAAAAGATCGAAAAAGTGATCCTTCCGCCCGCCGATGACGCTCTCGCAAAAAAAGTGAGCAATGATAAATTCCATACGATCGAGGAATTGAAACAGAACATCACGAAAGATCTCGATGAATTCTGGAAAGACCGGAGCGAACGCCGCTTTGAATCCGACCTGTTGAACGAAATCGTGAAACAATACGACTTTACCGTTCCCGAATCACTCGTGCAAAGCGTGATCGACACCTACTTAGACGATGCAAAGAGTCAGCAGCCGAATCGCCAACTGCCGAAAGGATTTGATGAAAAGAAATACCGTGAATCTGCACGAGGCACCGCTGTCTGGCAGGCAAAGTGGCTGTTGATAAAAGAGCAATTCATCGCAAAAGAAAAGATCGAGATCTCAGACGCCGAGATCGAAAAAATTGCTGAAGAGGAATCCGCTAAATTGAATATCGACAAAGCGCGGCTCCTCAATTTTTACAAGACTTCTGAAAATGCGCTGGAGCGATTGAAATACAACCGCCTGATTGACATTCTAAAGCAAAATGTGAAAATTAAGGAAGTTGAGACGGACGATTACAGCAAATTTGCCGTTCAATAAGATGGGCACCACCCCCGGGTAGAGTTCATCTGAAATTCTTGAAATTTTTTTCCCTTTCATGCGTCTATAGAGAAGAATCCCTGTCAAGGTTTCTTCTGAAACAAGTATAACCTTGACGAGGTTATACTTCACCAATAGAAAGGATTACCATGATTCAGATTCCGAAATTCGCCTCAACGCCGTACGAATTATACAATCAACTTGTCCCGATGGTCGTCGAACAGACCACGCGCGGTGAACGTGCATACGACATTTTTTCCCGTCTATTAAAAGAACGGATTGTCTTTATCGGCACACCGATCGACGATTACGTAGCGTCACTCGCCATAGCACAGATGCTGCATCTCGAAGCGGAAGATCCGGAGAAGGATATCAGTGTGTATATAAATTCCCCAGGGGGATCAGTAACTGCAGGTCTTGCTATTTACGACACTATGCAGTATATACGACCTCAGGTGGGTACGATCTGCGTGGGCATGGCGGCAAGCATGGGAGCGATCCTGTTGCTGGCAGGCGAGAAAGGAAAACGTCAGGCGCTCCCCAACGCACGCATCATGATCCACCAGCCGTGGGGAGGCGTGCAAGGTACCGCATCCGATATCAGCATCCAGGCGGAAGAAATTTTAAAGACGAAGAAACGGCTGAACGAAATCATCGCGCATCACACGGGAAAGTCGGTTGCCGATGTGGAGAAAGATACCGACCGGGACAATTACATGTCGTCGCAGCAAGCGCTTGAGTACGGACTGATCGACAAGGTTCTCGCGAAACGCCCTGCTGACGGCAAGAAAGAAAAATAATTTTTTTAACATGCTTCGACGCGTACTGCGTCAATGGTCATCCTGAGCAAGCGAGTCCTGGTAAAATCGTGACCAGCCCGTCGAAGGATAAACACAAAGCAGCGCGGCATTCGTTCGGCATGACGTTGTAGGTTTCTATGAGCAAACAAAAAACTGAAGATAAAGTACGCTGTTCGTTCTGCGGACGGCGCCCCGAAGAGGTCACCAGCATCATCGCCGGACCGGATGTTTATATCTGCGACATGTGCGTTTCCACATCAATGGATATCATCCGCAACAATCTCTCTTCAGCCCGTACCAAACGAATCAAGAACAAAGGACTTCTT
The DNA here is from genome assembly GCA_040751955.1 of Bacteroidota bacterium. Taxonomy (GTDB): domain Bacteria; phylum Bacteroidota; class Ignavibacteria; order UBA10030; family UBA8401; genus SpSt-333. The sequence continues at coordinate 10,343 of JBFMFY010000068.1, read as the reverse complement.
ACGCCGACTCAGTTGAAATCAGCGCTCGACGAGTACGTGATCGGACAGGAACAGGCGAAGAAGACGCTCGCCGTTGCAGTGTACAATCATTACAAACGTATCGATTCACAGGAACAGTTCGCCGACCCGGAGAATGTAGAGATCGAAAAGAGCAATATCATGCTCATCGGCTCCACCGGTACAGGAAAAACATTACTGGCACAGACCCTCGCACGCATTCTCGATGTTCCGTTTGCTATCGCCGATGCAACCACATTGACCGAGGCGGGATATGTGGGAGACGATGTCGAGACTGTGCTCGTTCACCTTCTCCAAAATGCGGAGTACAATGTTGAACGGGCGGAACGCGGTATCGTTTACATCGACGAGATCGACAAGATCGCCCGCAAAAGCGACAGCGCATCAATCACTCGTGATGTTTCGGGTGAAGGCGTCCAACAGGCGCTGTTAAAAATTCTCGAAGGAACAGTTGCCGGCGTTCCGCCAAAAGGTGGACGCAAACATCCGGAGCAGAGCCTCATCAATATCAATACGAAGAATATCCTCTTCATCTGCGGCGGTGCATTTGAAGGATTGGAAAAAATCATTGCACGCCGCGTCCATCAGAATGCGGTCGGGTTCGGAGCGGATATCAAAGGAAAGAAAGAGCAGTCAACCGACGAGTATCTGCGTCAGGTAGAACCGGACGACCTGCTGAAATTCGGATTGATCCCTGAATTTATCGGGCGTTTGCCCGTCCTCTCGACACTACACTCGCTCGATGAGAACGCTTTGATGAACATCCTGACCGAACCGCGAAACGCGATCGTGAAACAGTTCAAGAAACTCTTCAAGTACGAAGGGGTCGAACTCGATTTTGAAGATTCAGCGCTGAGGCAAATCGTCCAGAAAGCGATGGCGCGCGGAACAGGGGCTCGAGCATTGCGTTCAGTTGTTGAAGATATTATGCGAGATATTATGTACGAACTCCCCTCCAAATCGAACGTTACCAAGACCATCATCACGAAAGATACGGTGGAGAAGAAGAAAGAACCGATTTACGTGCTGGAAGAGAGGAAATCGGCGTAGTCATGTAGGTCGGATCTCCAGATCCGACCAGCATCACTTTTACATTCGCACACACATTGACCGGATCTATAGATCCGGTCTTTTTATTGAAACAATCGCTTATATTCTTCCTTCAGGTACGTCCATTTCCAGTCAAACCAATCCTTGCACAAACCTGCTTTTACAGGATTATAGAGAATATAACGGATCGTATTTTCTAATTCCGGTTCATTTCGAATAAGATGGTCGTAACTTTCACTTTGCCAAAATTGTTTCCTTGTCCTTTTCAACAATGCATTGGCACGCCGTGCGGAATATTTTTTGATCGATTCCATGATATCAATTATTCGAGCACCTGAAAATTTATACGAATGTTTACATAAAAGATGAACATGATTTGGCATCACCGTATGACAGACTTACTCGTATGAACGATTGTTGTGATATTGCATTGCCTCGCAGATACAATCGGCAATTTCGGTCTTGGCAAGCCATAATGCACCGGAGTTGGAAGAATCCAATGCTTGATCAAATTTTAGAAAGTATTGTTGTCTGTATTTCTCTTTTATTTCACTTCCGCCAGATTTATTTTTTGAAAGCAACTCTTTGAATTCCGATCGCATTCTTTCAACGGCAATTTTCGGAAGACTGTTCGCAAGACGAAATGTAATGAAATATTGTGCGCTGTCCGGATGGATGTGAGGAAGGTTTCTTCTGTACAACGATCTGTGTTCGTTATGTTTCATAGCACCTGCACAATTACATCTTTCGTTATCACAAAGCGACTCTGGAGAGTCGCTTTACGTAACCTCACTCATTCCCTATCACCCATCCTGCCGCAATGATTGCCGCTGTCTCCGTTCTGAAACGTCTCCTGCCCAGCGACACCTGCATAAATCCTTTTTGATCTGCCAGCGTTACCTCATTGTCTGTGAATCCACCTTCAGGTCCGATTACGATCAACACTGACCGCGGCGGTTTGCGATGTTTGAGCGCTTCGGAAATGAAAAGGACGTGATCTGTCCGTTCATACGGAAGGAGTTTCAGATCGTACCCTGATGAGTTCTCCATCAACTCATCGTACGTCATCGGCGGAAATATTTTCGGCAGGATGCATCGACCTGACTGTTTCATTGCTGCGATTGCAATATTATTCCATCGCTCTTCCTTGAGCGACCGGGCGATTGTGCGAGAAGTTTGCAGCGGGATGAATGTCCGCACACCGATCTCGGTTCCCTTTTCGATGAGCCAGTCCATGCGGGACGGATTTTTCAACTGCGCCACGGCGAGCGTTACGTCGATATCCGGTTCGTGAAGATGGAGATGCTCGAACTTCACCTCACATTCTACCAAATCGGACGCAATCAGTTTGATTTCCGTTTCGTATGCCTTTCCTTCACCGTCAACGATCCACGCTGCATCACCAACTTGTTTCCGCAGTACGCGAATAATATGTTTCGCCTCATCACCCGTAATGGCAATGTGCTGGTCGATGATGTATGCTGCGGGAACGTAGAAATATTCGTTCATTGATCTGAAGTAGTTGAGTATTGAGTTGTTGAGTAGTTGAGAGTACAGCGGTTTTGTGAGCAGTGAGCAGACGAATCTCAACTACTCACATACATACGTACTCAACTACTATAACGCCGCCCCTAAATCTAAAATAATTTCCCCTTTGGTAAAAGCGTTGCCGTACGGAATTCCATATTCAAAACGCGCCACTGCGCTGTATGCAAAATGAAAATGGATGCCGAATCCGTATCCGGATTTGAACTGATTAATCGAAAGATTATCCTTCCGGTACCATGTATTCCCTGCATCGGCAAAGCTTGCAAGGTAGATCGCGTATCGAACATCGCGGAACTGCTCGAACGGAATGAAATCGAGCCGGATGTAGCGAGGAGTGATGAGCGGGTAATGCGCTTCAACTGTTCCCCCGACGATCTGTTCCCCTTCCAGTATTGTCTTAAAGTGGCCGCGTATTCGTTCAAAATATCCGAAAAAGACATGCCCGTAATTCGGCACCGCCCCACCGCTCGAAAGACTGGCGAATCCCCGACCCGCAAGAACAATATCATTGGAAAGAGGGTAATATTTGCGAAAGTCGAGATTGTAGCGCTGATAATCCACATCCTTTTCAAACACACCATGCTTCGACACACCGAATGAAACGAACAAACCGTCGCTCGGGTATTCGCGCAGATCGCGCGTGTCGTACACATACCCGGCATGCAATGAGTAAAATTCATCTCTTCCGCCGGGGGAGAGTGTCCGCCCCGCTTTGTTGTCTGAGACTTTTAAATTCAGAAATTCAAGCGATACTGAAATGGTTGTGAAGAGTGAATACCGTTTCCCGATTCCGACTGATCCACCCGACCGGATCTCGTCGAAGTTCGGAGAGTTCGCCAGCGACACGAGACTGCGGTTCCGCTGTTCAGTATAATATGCTCTGAACGAAAAAAAGATTCTGTTCTCGATGTCCACTAAAGGATTGATGTATCCGATGGAGACGTACGGATCGTATCCAAACGCAAAAGAACCGAACATCTGCGTGTTCCGTCCGGCAACATTATTATGAATGATTCCTGCGCCGTAAAACACTTTTGAAAAATCTCCCGACAGGACTTTGGAATATTCTCTATCCTTGACACCGACAACCGGAAACGGATAAAAGTACCATCGCTCGTTCACCCTGACGATGAGCGTGGCATATTGTGCGGAGTCGGGAATCACATCGACATTTACTTTGGTGAAGAGACGCAATCCGTAGATACGGTTGATGTCGTACTGCAGCGCCTGATGCGTGATGAGTGAATCTTTCTGCAGCGACATTTCCTGTTCAATGATATAGTACTTCGTCAGCTCGTTGCCAATGTAGATCACCTGCCCGACACGATACGTGGAATCGGGGAAGGTAAACTTCGGGGTGGAAATTTCCTGCGCAGAACAAATGCTGAAAATAAAAAGTATAACGAAGAATAATTTTTTCATTTTGAAATTCAGACACAAACTAAAAAGGCATCCCCGGTTTTTGAGATGCCTGTGTTCATACCATCATAGCGATGTCACATCGGTTTAGGAATGACATCGCCATGCTTCAACGCGGATTCAATCCATGCCCGTTGTGCTTCTCGTAAGTTGACCACCGCCTCATCCGGTGTCTTCCCATCGCTATGACACCCTTTGAGCAGGGGGATTGCCGCAAAATACCCACTCCCTTCTTTTGAGGAAAGAGGAGAAAGTTCAATTTTGTATGGTAGCGAAAGATATTTACCGATGCTTCCGTTCGAGTTTTTCTTCACTGTTCTTTTTTTCGTTGTTGTTTTCATGCCTGATCCTTCAAGAACATTTTCACATACACTGATTTTATCTTTTTATTGTGTACAGGAGCAACAAACTTTTTTCCTGTCCAGTTTCTATAAACATAATGGCTTCCGGTGATATGGTCAAGCACAAAACCGTAGTGCCGAGCCACCTTGTTGAAATCAGACAAAGAACACGCCGAATTTGTTGATTTCAACCGATTGATCAATCGTTCAATATCCATTTTTTACCTCACCAGCGCCCGATGATCAATCGCAATGCACCGATCCATCACCACATCCAATCCGGCATTTTCTGCTTTCTGCGCCGCCGTTTCGTTGATGACGCCAAGCTGCATCCAGACGGATTTCGCGCCGACGGCGATCGCTTCATCGATCACCGGCTCTACTTCATCGGGATTTCTAAAGATATCGACCATGTCGATCTTCTCCGGAATACTTTTCAGGTCGGGATAACATTTCATCCCGTGTACTTCGTCGTACTTCGGGTTCACGGGAAAGACCGTGTACCCTTTTCGCTGAAGAAACATTGAGATCTCCCCGCTGTCCCGCCACGGCTTCGGCGACGCGCCGACGACGGCGATTGTTTTGGTTTCTGTGAGAAGTTTTTTTAATTCGAGATCTGAGTTTAGCATTGTTCCTTTTTATAACTCCCCTCTGTGCGTGGCTTTGTGTGACGGAGGGAGGAGCAGGGGATGTGTTGGGAATAACACCCCCGTCCCGAAAAAACATCGGGACGCCCCCTTCGCCCCCGCACTACTCATCGCCAAAAGGGGGACAAAAAACTTTTCTGCGCATCCTAGTTTAAGAAACAGTTTCTTCCATATACTCCTCCACCGGCGGGCAGGTGCACACCAACTGCCTGTCGCCGTATGTGTCATTCACTCTACCCACTGAGGGCCAAAACTTATGCGCACGTACCCATGCGACAGGATACGCTGCTTTTTCACGTGAGTACGGATGTTTCCATTCACTGCTCATCACTGCGTACGCGGTGTGCGGCGCATTCTTAAGAACATTGTCATCCTTCGGATGTGTTCCGCTTTCAATCTCTTCAATTTCTTTTTTGATGTGCAATAATGCGTCGCAGAAGCGATCGAGTTCCGCTTTCGATTCGCTCTCTGTCGGTTCAATCATCAGCGTTCCCGCAACAGGGAACGAGACCGTCGGTGCGTGAAATCCGTAATCCATGAGACGCTTCGCAATGTCGATTACTTCTACGCCGGCTGATACTTTGAACTTCCGCATATCGACAATCATTTCGTGTGCGCAGCGTCCGTTCGTTCCAACGTAGAGTATATCAAATACTTTTTCCAGACGTGCTTTAATATAATTTGCATTCAGTATTGCGTACTTCGTTGCATTCGTCAGTCCTTCCGCCCCCATCATTTTTATATAGATGTACGAAATCAACAGCACACTCGCGCTTCCCCACGGTGCGGCTGAAACTGCTGTCATTGACTGGTCGCCACCGATATGTACAACAGGGTGTCCCGGCAAAAACGGTACAAGATGCTGAGCAACGCAAATCGGTCCCATACCCGGTCCGCCGCCGCCGTGCGGAATGGCAAATGTCTTGTGCAGATTCAAATGACATACATCCGCACCGATGCGCGCAGGCGATGTCAATCCTACTTGGGCATTCATATTCGCTCCATCCATATACACCTGCCCGCCGTTCTGGTGCACAATCGCACACATTTCTTGAATGCTCTCTTCAAACACGCCGTGCGTCGATGGATATGTCACCATCAGACAAGCGAGATTTGCGCGATGCTGTTCCGCTTTTGCTTTCAGATCGTCAACGTCGATATTCCCTTTGTCATCGCACTTCACAACAACAACATGCATTCCCGCCATCACTGCGCTGGCTGGATTTGTGCCGTGCGCCGACGAAGGTATCAATGCGATGGTACGGTGTGTTTCTCCTTTGCTTTTAAAATATTCCCGAATCACCATCAATCCCGTATATTCTCCCTGCGCTCCTGCGTTCGGCTGCAGAGAAACTCCGAAAAATCCTGTTATTGCTTTTAAGTCATTTGAAAGTTCTTCGAAGACCTGTTTGTACCCAAGCGCTTGTTCCTGCGGTGCGAACGGATGGAGTGCGCCGAACTCGGGCCACGTTACGGGAATCATTTCCGCCGTCGCGTTCAATTTCATTGTGCAGGAACCGAGCGGGATCATCGAGAAATTCAGCGAGAGGTCTTTCATTTCCAATGAGTGCATGTAGCGAAGCATCTCGTGTTCCGTGTGGTATGAATTGAAGACAGGATGCAGCATAAAATTACTCTTGCGAACGAACTTCTCGTCCCACTCGAAATGCAGATTCTTCGTATATTCTGCAATGGAGATCACTCTATTTTTTACCGATGCAAAAATGCCGAGAATCGTTTCAACATCTTTTAGTGTCGTAGTCTCGTCCATCGAAATACCGATGGTCTCGTGATCTATCAATCGGAAATTCATCTGCGCAGCAATTCCTTTTTGGTGGATCGCTTCGATTGCGTTCCCCACTTTCACTTTCACCGTATCAAAATACACTTCGTTTGTTTGCTGATACTCTAATTTCCCTAATCCTTTATCCAGCACCTTTGCAAGACCGTGCACGCGCGAAGCAATTTTCTTTAATCCTTCAGGACCATGATACACACCGTACATGCTTGCCATCACGGCAAGCAATACTTGCGATGTACAAATGTTACTCGTCGCTTTTTCGCGGCGGATATGCTGCTCGCGTGTCTGCAGCGCCATGCGGTACGCCTTGTTCCCGTGCGAATCGATCGAAACGCCGATGATGCGCCCCGGCATGCTCCGTTTGAATTCATCTTTCGTTGCGAGGAATGCTGCGTGCGGACCGCCGTACCCCATCGGCACGCCGAAACGCTGCGCGCTTCCCACCACCGCATCCGCTCCTAATTCTCCCGGCGGCGTCAGTAATGTGAGGGCAAGAAGGTCTGTCGCAACAACAACATACGAGCCGTTCGCTTTTGCACTCTTGCAGAACTCGGTGTAATCGTACACCGCACCGTCACCCGCAGGATACTGCACCAGTGCGCCGAATATCTTCTCGTCGAACTTCATCTTGCGGTGATCGCCGATCTGCAATTGAATGCCGAGCGGCAGCGCGCGTGTGTTGAGCACATTGATCGTCTGTGGATGGCAGTTCTCGGAAACAAAAAAGACATTGCCGTGTTTTCCGTTATCCACCGAATGCATCATCCACATCGCTTCGGCGGCGGCGGTCGCTTCATCCAACAATGATGCGTTTGCGATCTGCATTCCGGTAAGATCGATCACCATCGTCTGGAAATTGATCAGCGCTTCGAGTCTTCCCTGCGCAATCTCCGCCTGATACGGCGTATAGGCGGTGTACCAGCCGGGATTTTCCATGATGTTGCGGAGTATGACCGGCGGTGTGATTGTGCCGTAATATCCCATACCGATGTATGACTTGAACACTTTGTTCTTTGATGCGATGGAGCGAAGATAATTCAATGCCTCCTGTTCACTCATCGGTTTTGAGAGCTTCATCGGCGATTCGAGCCGTATATGCTTGGGGACTGTCTGTTCAATTAATTGGTCAAGAGATTCAACGCCGATGGTCTTGAGCATTGCATCGAGGTCTTCTTTTCCCGAGCCGTTGTGGCGCGGTTCGAATGTGTCTGAAGGATTTAAATTGATGGTCATGATGATTTTTTGATTTGTAAGATGTATTGATTTTCTGATTGATCGCACACTATTGAATCATTGTCATTTCGAATCCCGATGTTTTCTATCGGGATGAGAAATCTGATATTGAGACTTGCTCAGATTCCTCGCGGAGTTTACACTGAGCGAAGCGAATGTGCTCAGTATGACAAGACTCCCGCATATTGCGAATTTGTCATTTCGAATCCCGATGTTTTCTATCGGGATGAGAAATCTGATACTACAACCTGCTCAGATTCCTCGCTCTGCTCGGAATGACATTGTTTGTATATTCTCCGTGCCTCAGTGCCGCTACGATCACGTGCTCTGTTTCAATTTCATGACCGCCTCTTCCGCCGCCGCCTGTTCCGCTTCTTTCTTATTCTTTCCAACGCCGCTTCCCATCGCTTCGCTTCCCACCAGCACCTGAATCGTAAATGTCCGGTCGTGATCAGGTCCGGTCTCTTTCACCAATTGATAGCGCGGGATTCCTTTCCCTTTTGCCTGCGACAGTTCCAGCAGCTCGCTCTTGTAATTGTGGTCGCTCGTCTCAAGATACCCGTTCGCGATGGCGGACTTCAACCGCGTCACCACGAATTTCCGTGCAGGTTCCATCCCGCCATCAAGATAGATCGCCGCGATGATCGCTTCGTACGTGTCGGCAAGGATCGTGTCGAAACCTTTTTCCACCACTCCCGCAGAGTTGGTATGCGCAAGAAGGAATTGCCGGAGGGAGATCTCCTTTGCGTAAAACGCGAGCGCTTTCCTGTTGACGAGCCGCGCGCGGAGAACTGTTAACTCCCCTTCTTCTTTGTCGGGAAACTGTTGGTAGAGATATTCCGCTGTGACGAGGTTCAGTATCGCGTCGCCGAGAAATTCCATCCGCTCGTTGGAGTCGAGATCGTCCACCGGAGAAACGGGAATGAACGAGCGGTGGATGAGCGCCTCCACAAAATAATCTTTCCGGTGGACTGTGTACCGCAATGCCGATTCCAGTTGGTTCCAGTTGATGCGGGAATAGAGCGGGTGGAGTTTCCGGTCAGATGTGCCGAAGAGCGATGTGAGTACGGTGCGAAATCGTGTAAGAAACACAAAAATAATTGTTGGTGGATTACGTTGTTCGCACCGAGAAGGGTTGGACGGAAGTTCATTCCGTCCTCACATTGACTGAACCTGAAGATTCAACCTATGCGAAGCATCCTTCGGACATAACACTGACCGGTGTGAACTTTAATTGCTGTAAATATAGGAAAAATTGGGGAGAGATGCAGGGGGGATCGGATGATAAAGGAAATTTCAACTTAATTACGTTGCTTAGCACTGAGTGTCGAGCGAAGATGAAACAATTCTTTTGTCGTAATAATATCGATATATCCCTTCTTTGCTAATCCTCTGGCTAATTGTTTGTCTCCCGACCATAGTTTGCAATGAAAGTATTTTGCGAGCGCTATGTAAACGACATCCTTTGGATCAACATCAGCTGTCAATTTCCATGCTTCAACCCAAACCGTCTCCGGAATTTGTTCTAAAGAGGCAAATGTGATCTGTTTACAAACATAATGTTCCGCCTCCTGAATTTGACGGCTGGTGAATCCCGAAATGGATTTTAATCTGGGATAATGCTTACGGATCTCTTTTCGTAAAAATTCCGGCGCGATGAATGAGAAGAAAGAATGCGAGTTGATAAGGAGGTCGGCGATGGTGCTGTTGGTGTTGAGTATACCGTTGAAGACGATATTCGCATCAACGATATAATTCACTTCACGAACCGCTTTTTATTTTTTTTCCACCATGACGAGTTGACCTTTTCTGCAATGGCATCGGCTTCGGCTTGCGTTGCTTTACCGCCGGCTGTCGTTTCAAGAAACTTCAGGTAGTCCAGCGCTCTCTGCAAACCGAACCTGTCAACATCCGGAGAAACTTTGATGATAATTTGATCATCCGATGTGCGTGTAATAAGCATACCTCCACTCCTTTCATTTTTCAGTACTGGGTCACCTGTGTATATTACAACGTTCTTCGGACATAACACTGACCGGTATGAACTTTCATTGCTGTAAATATAGGGAAATTTGGGGAGAGATGCAGGGGGTAAACTCGACTGTCAGTCACACCATGAGTCAGCGCGGATGGACACAGAATATGCAAGAATGACGAACTCTTGTGATGTATCATGGCATGACTGCGGGTTTTTTATCCCCCTCTGTGTGCGGCGGGTCATTCTGAGTCCCAGCGTTTTTTGCCGGGCGAAGAATCCAGTGAGATTATGTGCTGGATGTTTCGTCC
>JBFMFY010000067.1:0-16871 GCA_040751955.1 Bacteroidota bacterium | reverse complement strand
GTGAGTTTTTCCCGAGAGCTAATTATTCGTTCCGATGGGATGGATTGGAACAATTGGGCATCTTTAAAAACTTTGCAACACGCGTCAGTCTTGACCACGCATATCAATCGTCATACCGGACATCATTCAAAGGAGATCCGGGCGGCGCCAATGTAACGGAGTCACAGAGAATTTCGTACGGATTTTCTCCTTTAGCCGGCGTGAATATTACATTCAAAGAAGTGCTGAAAGGAAATATGAGTGCGAATGTGCGCTATGGATCGACTGTCAATTATGATCTCACTCCGTCGTCGAAGAACATCATCGAGTCTGTTTCGAACGAAATGTCGTTCACGGCAAGTTTCGCGCGGTCGGGATTTGAGATACCGCTGTTTGGTCTGGCGCTTCAAAACGACATCGATATCAGTTTCACATATTCATACTCAAAAAGTTCACGCACAACATATTCAGTAGATCAGGACGGGAAACAATTGAATACGAAAGGAACACCCGGCGAAGGATCTTCAAGAACTCAAATGGAACCGCGCGTTCGGTACGTATTAAGCTCGCGTGTAACTGCATCGGTCTTTTACCGATATTCGAGCATTAAACCGGCAGAAGGAGGATCGAGCATTCCCGGTTCATCGACAAACGAGGGGGGACTTGATGTCCACATCGCAATCCAATAATTCCGGACGGAGAAACATACTTAATAACTCATGTTACACGAAAAACAAGAAAAACAGTCATGGTGAGCAAGGCGCAGACTAAGTTGTTGAAGTCATCCTTCAAACAACGAAGGATTTGCTCAGGATGACCGCCGTTTCTGCGCCGCGTCGAACCACTTCTCACTCTTTGCGTAACATCATTATGAACGGAAAGTGACCCGTATGGAAAATTCAAAAGGAAATATTTTGTGGGTTGACGACGAGATTGAATTGCTTCGAGCTCACATCGTGCTGTTGAAAGAAAAAGGATATGCTGTTGAAACAGCGACCAACGGCGAAGATGCGATTGAACTTGTCAAAAGCACATCATTCGATCTTGTTCTGATAGACGAAATGATGCCGGGAAAAGGAGGACTTGAAACGCTCGCCGTCATTAAAGAACTCTCCCCCGGCCTTCCCGTCGTCATGATTACAAAAAACGAAGCGGAATCATTGATGGAAGATGCGATCGGCAGCAAAATTTCCGATTATCTCACCAAGCCGGTCAATCCGAGCCAGATCCTGCTGGTTTGCAAAAAGATTCTGGAAGGGAAAAAAATACAGGGCGAGCAGGTTTCGCGTGATTATACGGTGGAATTTTCATCCATTTCGAGGATGCTCCTGAATCCGTTGGATTATACCGAGTGGATCGAACTGTATCTGAAACTGACCGGATGGGAAATGGAACTCGATAAACATCCGCAATTGGGTTTGCAGAATATGCTCAGTGATCAGCGCCGCGAGTGTAATGCCGAGTTTTCAAAATATGTTGAGAGAAATTATCAAACGTGGATCAATAAAAAAGAATCGCGCCCCGTTCTTTCGACCGACATTGTGGAGAAATACGTTGTTCCGAATCTCAACGATACTACCTCCGTCTTTCTGTTCATCATAGATTGCATGCGGCTTGACCAATGGCTGGTGATGGAAGAATATTTACGTGAGTTGTATTCGATCGAGAAGGAATACTACTTCTCCATTCTCCCGACGGCAACACCATACTCGCGCAATGCGATCTTCAGCGGATTGTTCCCGCTTGAATTGGAACAGCGGTATCCCGATCTGTGGCAGAATGAAGATGACGACGAATCCAGCCACAATAAGTATGAGAAAGAGTTGATGATGAAATTGTTTGAACGGAAAAGAGTGCAACTCAAACCGGAACCGAAATACGTGAAGATTCTCGATACCGAATTTGGCCGTCAGATCCAATCGAATATTATGTCGTATGCTCAGAACAAGCTGACGGCGATCGTCGTCAATTTTGTCGATATGCTTGCGCATGGACGTTCCGACGATCCGATCTTGAAAGAGATCGCGCCGGATGAATCGGCATACCGCTCGCTCACAAATTCGTGGTTCAAGCATTCATCTCTGCTCGGCATGTTCCAGGCGCTGTCGCAGAAAAAAGACGTGAAGATCATCGTCACGACCGACCACGGCAGCGTGCGTTGTTTGCGCGGCTCAAAAGTGATCGGCGATCGCGAGGCATCGACAAATCTTCGCTATAAATTCGGACGCAATCTGAAATCGGACGACAAGCAGTCGATCTTTTTGAAAAACCCGAAAGACTTTAAATTACCGCAGCGCGGGATCACCACAAACTATATTGTGGCAAAAGAAGATTATTATTTCGTCTATCCCACGGACTACCACAAGTATTTAAATCAATATCGGGACAGCTTCCAACACGGCGGCATATCGATGGAAGAAATGATTCTGCCGGTCATAACAATGCAGCCGAAATGACTCTGACGGTGGAAACGATAGTTTCACATAGTGAAACGGAGACCATAGAAGCGGGAAAAGTATTTTCAAGACGTCTGAAAGCGGGTGATGTCGTTGCATTGTATGGTGATTTGGGGAGCGGCAAAACCCGCTTTGTACAGGGAATTTCACTCGGACTTGGAATAACGGAACATGTGACAAGTCCGACGTTCGTCGTTGTGAATGAACATCTGAACGGGAACATTCCATTGTACCACTTTGATTTTTACCGTCTGCGCGATATTCGTGAGTTGGAGGAAATAGGATTCGACGAATATATCTACGGCAAGGGGATCTGCGTGCTGGAATGGGCTGAGATGATTCAGGAAAAACTGCCGCTCAAGCGATACGAAGTTCATATATCGCTCGGGCTTGACGAACATGAACGGACTATTATCATAGACAAACGATGATTCTCGGCATTGAAACGGCGACGGATGTATGCAGTACCGCTCTTGTGCATGACGGGAAAGTTGTGATCGAGAAGTCATTGAATGAAAAAAATGTCCATTCAGAAAAACTTTTGATGATGATTGACGAAGTTCTTGCGAATGCATCGTGTCCTGTAAAAAATCTTGAGGCGATCGCAGTTTCCATCGGTCCCGGCTCATTTACCGGATTGCGCATCGGGTTAAGTACTGCAAAAGGTCTTGCTCTTTCAAACAGTATTTCTTTGCTCGCTGTCCCTACGCTTGATGGGATAGCAGAGTCTTTCCGTTTGACAGGGAAAAGAGAAAATAATTTTTGTGCGATGATCGACGCGAAAAGAAACGAATCGTTCTACGCATTCTATACGATCGGAGATGAGATTCGCCGCGTGTCTGATTTCTCAATAACATCGAAAGATGCGATAGTGCAGGAATCTCAGTCACGTAATGCTATTCTTCATCAACCCTTAATCAGTGCTGCAGCGGTGGCATTGTTGGGCGAGCGTCGGCAAAAAGAGTTCGTTGTGTCCGATTTCTCGCATCTCGAACCGTTGTATTTGCGTGATTTTGTAACAACAACTCCGAAGAAATAAATAGTCGTTGAAAAATAAGCGCAGGATAGATATTTTGTCCTGTCAAACGAAAGGTTTTTTATGGCTTGGTTCAGGCGTTCAAAGGAAAATATCGATTCGGGCAATCAGAAAAAGGAGATGCCGGAGGGAATGTGGACGAAGTGCGGCTCGTGCGGCGAAATCCTTCACAAAGGCGCTGTCGAACAAAATCTTTGGGTCTGCCCGAAATGCGGTTTTCATTTCCGTATCGGAAGCAAAGAATATTTTTCAATTCTGTTCGACGAGGGGACATTCAAAGAGTACGATGCAAAGATGACGTCCAAGGATCCGCTGAACTTTGTCGATACAAAAAAATACAAAGATCGGATCAAAGAGACGATCAAGAAGACCGGATTGCACGATGCGATACGGTACGGAACGGGAAAGATGAACAAACGTGAAACGGTCGTTGCCTGCATGGATTTTTCATTCATCGGCGGCAGCATGGGAAGTGTAGTGGGAGAAAAGATTGCGCGCGCGATTGACAAGTCTATTAAATTGAAAGCGCCGCTCATCATCATTTCGGCAAGCGGCGGTGCGCGGATGATGGAAGCGGCATATTCATTGATGCAGTTGGCAAAAACGAGTGCGAAACTTGCTCAACTCGCACAGAAAAAAATTCCCTATATCTCAGTGATGACCGATCCGACAACCGGCGGCACAACTGCGAGTTATGCAATGCTTGGCGATATCAATATCGCCGAACCGGGTGCGTTGATTGGATTTGCAGGACCGCGCGTTATTAAGCAAACGATCGGGAAGGACCTTCCGGATGGTTTTCAGCGCGCTGAATTTTTGCAGGAAAAAGGTTTTGTCGATGTCGTTGTTCCGCGGAAAGACCTGAAAGGGACGATCACCAATTTGCTTTCGATGTTGAACTAATGCGTGCAGGGTGGTGTCAATGCCCCCTGTTTGTGTACACTCTATGAACATTCATATCCTTGGCGTTCCGATGGATCTTGGTGCCGGCAGGCGCGGTGTTGACATGGGACCATCGGCAATACGCATTGCCGGAGTCAACGAAAAATTTCAATCGCTCGGGCATACGGTGATCGATGAAGGGGATATCCCCACAAAAATTCCTGAGCAGCAAAAGGTCAAAAATCCAAAGCTGAAATATCTGCCCGAGATAGTACGCGCCTGTACTTTGCTTTCGGCAAAAGTGGAAAAGATCCTGGAGTCAGGCGATTTTCCACTGGTTCTTGGTGGCGATCACTCGATTGCAATTGGGACGATTGCAGGAGTATCGAATTATTGCAGGAAGCACAACAAGAAACTCGGTGTCCTCTGGGTGGACGCTCACGGCGATATGAACACAGATCAGACAAGTCCCTCGGGAAATATTCACGGGATGCCTCTTGCCGCTTCCATCGGACTTGGTGCAATAGAATTGACGTCAGTCGGGGGAGATTTTCAGAAAGTCGAACCCAAAAATGTTGTGATGATAGCAATCCGCGATCTTGATCAGGGTGAAAAACTTGCAATCAAGAAAAATAACATCAACATCTTCACAATGGAAGATATCGACAAACACGGAATGGCTGTGATTATGACAAGAGCTCTTCGGAAATTGAAGGATTGCGATTTCATCCATGTCAGTTTTGATCTTGATGCTATGGACCCTAAAGAATGCCCCGGTGTTGGGACTCCTGTTAAGGGAGGGCTTGACTACCGAGAAGCGCATCTCATCATGGAAACTCTCTCGGAACATAGCCGGATGAATTCACTCGAAGTTGTCGAAGCAAACCCTATTCTTGATAACCGAAACCAATCCGCCGAATTCGCTGTTGAGTTGATGCAATCGGGATTCGGGAAGAAAATTATTTAATACAATTCGGTACTGCTGTTGAAAACTATTTCTGCCATCTCAGAAATTCGCCGGTCACTTCAACCATTTCGCAATGATAAAAAAATCGGCTTTGTCCCAACAATGGGATATCTGCACGAAGGACATTTATCGCTAATTAGAAAAGCCAAGAGTGAGTGCGATATTGTCGTTGCTTCCATCTTTGTCAATCCAACACAGTTTGCACCGCACGAAGATTTTAACCGGTACCCGAGGGATATTGAACGGGATTCGCTTCTTGCATCAACAGCGGGATGCGATATTCTATTTGTGCCGACTGCAGAAGAGATGTATCCGGATGGATTTTCGAGTTATGTAACTGTGGAACAATTATCATCCGTGCTGGAGGGGAAATTCCGTCCGACGCATTTCAAAGGTGTTACGACAGTAGTCGCAAAATTATTCAACATTATCCAGCCCGGCGTTGCGTATTTCGGACAGAAAGACGCACAACAATTTATCATTATCAAAAAGATGGTGAATGAATTGAACATGCCGGTACAAATAGTGGTCGTTCCCACGATGAGAGAATCTGACGGATTGGCGATGAGTTCGCGCAATGTATATCTCAATCCCGAGGAAAGAAAAAATGCAGTTGTGCTGAATCAATCGCTGAAACTTGCCGAAACCATGATCCGTTCCGGAGAGCGAAATTCGGCGGCAGTAATTTCGTCGATGAGAGAATTGATTCAGTCAAAAAATCCGACTCAAATTGATTATATTGAGATTGTAAATGCGAAGACGCTGGAATCAAAAAGCGTGCTGAGTGGAGGAGATGAAATTTTGATTCCGTTAGCAGTGCGATTCGGTTCAACCCGATTAATCGACAATATTATATTGACCGTATAAGATTCAGGAAGATCAAAGGAGAAATTCCGATGTCCAATTTTGCAACAATCATCATGGCTGCCGGTAAAGGAACACGGATGAAGGATCCGAACAGAGCAAAAGTAATGTTCGAAGTAAACGGCAAGCCGATGATCCAGCATGTTGTTGAACTTGCCCAGTCATTGAAATCCGAAAAAGTGATCGTCATCGTCGGTTACCAGCGTGAGTCGGTCTATTCGCATTTAGAAACTGTGAGTCCAAGCGTACAATTTGCAGTACAAGATCCGCAGCTCGGTACCGGACATGCCGTGATGCAAGCGGAACCGTTTCTGCGGCGCTATACGGGTGATGTTCTTGTTCTTTCCGGCGATGTGCCGATCCTGAGAAAGGAGACGATTGAAAAATTGATCGAATATCATCGCGACAATAATGCTGTCGGCACCATTCTGACGGCGAAACTGGATGATCCCTCTGGCTACGGAAGAATTTTACGGAGCAAAAGCGGATATGTCGTTGGAATTATGGAACACAAAGACGCAACGGAAGAACAGCGTAAGGTGAAAGAAATAAATTCCGGTATTTATCTTTTCGACAACAAGTACCTCTTTCAAGCGTTGCAGTTTATCAACCCCCACAACGCGCAAAATGAATATTACCTGACTGATGTCTTTGGTCATTTTTGGAGCCAGAAGTTGGTGGTTTCGGCGATGATGACAGATGATTACAATGAAATTCGCGGGGTGAACACACCGGAACAGTTAAAAGAAGCGGAAGAAGTAATGAAATTAAGGAACAATTGATGGCGTACTATTGTCTATATTGACAAAGCGGGCAGATTTTCCTAATTTTCAGTTGAACTAACGGAGATGATGATATGAAAAATATTTTGGTATTGATCCTCCTTCTCTCGATCCCGGCAGCGGCACAATTCAAGCCGAAATCGAGTGAGCAGCCGCGAGTATCCGATTCGTTCATCCAGCCGCAATCGGCATCCGATTGGTTCAATCTTTTCAACCCGAATAATTTCCAGATGCGCCATAGCTATTCCGCAAGTTATACGGCGTTTGGGGGCGAAGGAATAGCACTCCAACGGTACACGAACACGATGCTGTATCAGTTTGCACCGAATCTTGATGCACGTGTTGATATTAGTTTGCAGAATTCACCGTACAGTACATTCGAGCATCGTTTGCAGAATCAGTTTAACAGGCTCTCGTTGAGCAGGGCAGAGATTAATTATCGCCCGTGGGAAAACACGCATATCCGTTTGTCGTACAGAGAATATCCGTATTCATACTACGGGTACGGCTATCAGCCATTCGGCGGGATGTTTTCAGGACTTGGATATTACGAGGACTAAATCAATTAACGTTCCCAATATGTTTTTATCGCGCGTAACCGAGCGGTCGAAAAGACTACCTCGGTTATTTTTTTATCCATGACTGATACAGGTTCAAAAAAAGGTCTGCTGCTTACTATTGCAATTGTCTTGCTCGTGCTCTTTAACGGGATGCAGATATACGGGATCTTTTCTGATACACCAGCGGCAAGTGCTGTGAAACCGAAGAATGATGCGGATACGTCTCATGTACCGATCCAGATCAATGTGCTCAACGGGTGCGGAACGGCAGGTGTCGGCAATACGATGACAAAATTCTGCCGTCAGGCAGGGTACGACGTGGTTGAAATGGGAAATTATAAATCGTTCGACGTCGAAGAATCTATGGTCATAGACAGAAGCGGCAGACTGAACGATGCAAAATTTCTTGCCTCCAGTCTCGGCATCAAACCGAAGAATGTCATCCAGCAATTCAGCAACGATCATATGGTTTCCGCGTCGGTTGTGATCGGAAAAGATTTCAAGACGTTAGTTCCATGGAAGAAGTAAAAGGAGTTTTGTGACCTCAAAAACACTCGCAAAAAAAATTGCGGAAGCGGCTCTGAATAAAAAAGCGTACGATGTAACGGTGATGGACCTGCGGAAGATCACCTCGATGACCGACTATTTTGTTGTCTGTTCGGTCGATTCGGATACTCAGGCGCGTGCCGTTGCCGATGCGATCAAACATGAAACGATGGAAAAAGGGGAATCATTGGTTCGGAAAGAAGGATATTCCGAAGGAAGATGGGTACTGCTCGATTATGTGGATGTTGTTGCGCATGTCTTTCATAAAGACACCCGCGCATTTTACAATCTGGAAAAATTGTGGGGAGATGCGAAATTTGAATATGTGAACGATGAACCAAAAATAAAGACCAAAGCAGAAACAACAACAGCAAAAAAGAAACCGGCTCGAAAGAAAACCTCAAAGAAATGAAAGATCAGTTACACAAACAGCTCACATCGATACTCTCCGAACTCAAATACCCCTCAGTTGAAATCTCGTTTGAAAAGCCGAAAATCGAATCACACGGAGATCTCACAACGAACGTGGCAATGGTACTTGCAAAATCTGTCGGTAAAAATCCCCGTCAGGTTGCGCAAGCGATTATTGAAAGATTACAGATCGATAAAAATGCCTTTTCGTCTGTAGATATTGCCGGACCCGGTTTTATCAATTTTAAATTCTCGGACGGCTATGTCGTTGAAAGCTCAAAAGAAATTTTGCGTTCCGGCGATTCTTTCGGCAAAAGTACCGTAGGCAACAACAAGAAGACAAATGTGGAATGGGTAAGTGCAAATCCCACCGGACCGCTCCACAGCGGACACGGCAGGCAGGTGATTCTTGGCAAGGTAATCTCAAATCTGCTGGAATGGACCGGTTTCAACGTGACCCGCGAGTATTACTTTAATAACGCAGGCAACCAAATGCGGAATCTGGCGGAAAGCATTTACGCACGGTATCGGCAGGAACTTGGCGACGACTACCCTTTTCCGGAAGAAGGTTACAGAGGGGATTATATCGCTGACATCGCGAGGCAGATAGTAAACGAGAAAGGGAATTCCTTGCGTGAAACGGACGCAGAGCGAACCCTTTTTAAACAGTACGGTGAAACATGGTGCTTCAACAAGATCAAAGAAACACTTTCGAAATTGGATGTTCATCACGACGTTTTCTATAATGAAGATGCATTGTATTCGACCGGAAAAATCAAAGAAGTCATTGAGGAATTTAAAAAGAAGGATCTCGCGTACGACAGCGAAGGAGCAGTCTGGTTTCGAGCCACAAAATTCGGCGCCGACAAAGACCGCGTTATCGTTAAAAGCACAGGAGAGCCCACATATCGGTTACCCGACATCGCTTATCATCGGGAAAAATTCCGCCGCGGCTTTGAACTGATCGTAGATATTTTCGGAGCTGATCATATAGCAACGATACCCGATGTTTTGAACGGCGTTCAGGCGCTTGGCTATGAAACGAAGGATGTTAAAGTCATCATTCATCAGATGGTCTCCTTTGTGAACGGCGATGAAGTCGTTAAGATGTCCAAACGCAGTGCTAATGTTTACACCCTTGATGAGTTGATTGATGAGGTCGGTGTAGATGCAGTCTCTTATTTTTTCGTTATGCGCA
Organism: Bacteroidota bacterium; assembly: GCA_040751955.1. Classification (GTDB taxonomy): domain Bacteria; phylum Bacteroidota; class Ignavibacteria; order UBA10030; family UBA8401; genus SpSt-333. Next base: position 7,190 of record JBFMFY010000067.1, on the reverse strand, counting down.
GCGTCGGCACACATCTTGAATTCGACATTGCGCTGGCAAAGGAACAATCGGAAAAAAATCCTGTATATTACCTTCAATATGCTCATGCAAGGATCGCTAGTATCCTTCGGTTTGCCGAGCAGGAGGGATTCAACAATGCTGACTATCATTCGGTGTTGAACTCTACGGACTTTTCTGTTATTCAAGCAAAAGAAGAGATCGATCTGCTGAAGAAGTTGTTGGAATTTCCCGAGATCGTGCAAAGTTGTGCGCTCACCTTTGAACCTCACCGCCTTACCACATATTTGCGCGAAGTGGCTGAGACATTCCATCGTTTCTACCACGAACACAGAGTGATCAACGACGATAAAAAACTGATGCAAGCGCGATTAACCGTCTGTTTAATGGCAAAAATCGTTATTGCCAATGGATGTAAAATTTTAGGTGTTTCTTGTCCCGAAAAAATGTAAATTACCGATAACAAAAAAGGAAATTCACCCGCTCGTTTGTTACTGCTTTTGTTTGCATCTCAACACAGGATAATCGTCCGCATGCGTCGGACAAGTTGGAAATCCTGACGGTTTTTCTTAAATTCTATAATTAACAACAACTTACAGAGTTCGATGAAGAATATTCTCGTGACGGGTGGTGCCGGTTTTATTGGAAGTAATTTTGTTCATTATATGTTGAGCAAACATTCAAGCTACCGCATCATCAACTACGATTTCCTGACGTACGCTGGAAATCTTGAGAATCTTACTTCCATTGAAAATAACCCCCGTTACGTTTTTGTGAAGGGGGATATTTGCAATAAAGAAGAGTTGACCAACACCTTTCGCGAATACTCCGTTGACACTGTTGTACATTTTGCAGCAGAATCGCATGTCGATAGAAGCATTTTAGGTCCCGCAATCTTTGTGCAAACGAATGTGTTGGGAACCAATGTCCTGTTAGATGTTGCCCGCGAAGTTGGCGTTGAAAGATTTCTGCATGTCTCCACCGATGAGGTGTATGGGTCGCTGGGATCGACAGGATATTTTACCGAAGAGACGCCGCTCCACCCCAACAGCCCTTACTCTGCAAGCAAAGCATCGTCCGATTTGTTGGTTCTTGCATACCAGCACACGTTCGGATTTCCCGCTGTTGTTACCCGCTGCTCCAACAACTACGGTCCGTATCAATTCCCTGAAAAATTAATTCCATTGATGATCGCCAATGCGCTGAATGACAAACAGCTTCCTGTGTACGGCGATGGTTTGAACGTGCGTGACTGGCTGTACGTGGAAGATCACTGTTCTGCGCTCGATGTTGTGTTGCATAAAGGGAAGATCGGAGATGTGTACAACATCGGCGGGCACAACGAATGGAAGAATATCGACATTGTTAAATTGATCTTAAAGGATTTGGACAAACCCGAATCATTGATCACATATGTAAAAGATCGTCCCGGGCATGACAGACGCTATGCAATCGACGCAGCAAAAATTAAAAATGATCTTGGCTGGATCCCAGCCCATACGTTTGAAAGCGGGATCAAAAAAACGATCACATGGTATCTGGAGAACAGGCAATGGTGGGAACGGATCATCAGCGGAGAATACAAAAAGTATTATGAACTGCAATACTCTGAACGATAAAAGAACGAGTATGAAAAACATTACACGAATTTTTTTTATAGCCTGTTATACATGTGCCATTTCGGTTGCGCAAGAGCGGCAGACCCAGAGTATGACTCAATCGATTTCCTCTCAACTTCCTCTGGAGAAGATCATTCAGGATGGTCCGGTCGATCCTAACGAATATGTCGTAGGACCGGGGGATATTTTCAACGTCGGCATCTGGTCAACGGTACCGTTGACATTTCAAGTTCCCGTGACGCCCGAGGGCTCGGTAGTGATTCCGACAGTGGGAGAAATTTTTATCAGCGGAAAGACTCTCTTCGATGCGAGAGAACTGGTGTTGAAGGAGATTAAGAAAAAGTACATTTCCGGGAACGCCACATTTACGTTGTATGTGCCGCGTCAGTTTACGGTCACAGTCAGCGGCATGGTGTTGAATGAAGGGATCTATACTGTGTCTGCAACCCAACGTGTTGACGCACTGCTTCAGACCGCCAATAATGAAATGCAACTGAAGGAAAAGAGTTTTACTCAGGATTTTGCAAAAATAGAAGAAGAAGCCACAGGCAAATTGTCGGCTGCAAGTAAACGGCATATCAAGATCATGCGAAAAAATGGTAATACTGTACTTGCCGATATCATACGTTTTTACGGAACACACAATACATCAAGCAATCCTTTGCTGCAGGATGGTGATGTTGTCGTAGTTCCGCCCTCAAATATCTCAAAGGATTATATAGGCATTCATGGTGCTGTTGCCATAGAGGGCACCTATGAATTTGTCGAAGGGGACAGTCTTACAACATTGCTCGCAATTGCAGGCGGTTTGACCTCTTACGCAGATCCGGAGCGCATTATGCTGGTAAGGAGTTCCAATGAGGGAGGTATCTCTGAAACGCCGGTTTCTTACAACGACATTGAAACGGGAAAGTCACCGGACATTCCTCTTCGCGCAGGGGACAGGATCATTGTAGGCAAAAAAAATTCCTTTAACCGGGGAGGAGTTGTCAGTATCGAAGGTGAAGTCCAGCATCCCGGGTCATACCCAATCATTCAAGATTCTACACTACTCACCGAAATTATTAAACAAGCAGGCGGTTTCACGAATTTTGCGTTATTAAGTGCGGCAAAAGTGTTGCGTCCTGCCGGCGGGATGAATAACAAATTGATAACATATCAGTTGTTAAGGAAAGGGTACACAACGTCTGAGGATACTGCATACTTTCACAATGAGATTCTGTTAAAATCGAAAGGTGAATTTGTATCGACAGACTTTACAAGACTATTCACGAAGGACGACAAGACTCAGAACATTACGCTTCGTGATGGAGATAAAATTATCGTACCCACAAAAACAAACAGTGTGTATGTATTCGGCGAAGTAAAACATCCGGGCAATGTTCAATTCATTGCCGGTGAACGCGTCGAGTACTACATAAATAAAGCAGGGGGCATGACTGACCACGCACAGAGCGGGGACATCAGAATCGTCAAAGCTTCTACCAAACAATGGCTCGATCCTTCTGAAACGACAATCGAAGAAGGTGATTACATCTGGGTGCCGAAAGAACCATATCGGCCGTTTACGTATTATTTGACGGTGTACAGCCAGATATTTGGGGTAGTTGGTACAGTTGTGAGTCTATTATTGTTAATAACGAAATAACAACATGAGAAAAGATTTTTTAGTTTTCGGAAGCCCTCGAATCGAGGAAGATGAAATAACGGAAGTTGTCGATTCGTTGAGGAATGCATGGCTTGGTACAGGTCCTAAGGTGGCAAAATTCGAAGAAATGTTTCGGAATTATATCGGGGCAGAATACGCTGTAGCTGTCCATTCATGCACAGCAGCACTGCATCTTTCGATGATCGCTTCGGGTATTGGTCCCGGCGATGAAGTAATAACCACTCCAATGACATTTGCAGCCACGGCGAATTCAATTCTCCATACCGGCGGCGTTCCAATCTTCGTTGACGTTACTCGCGAGACGATGACGATTGATCCCGAAAAAGTTGAACGTGCAATAACTCCAAGAACTAAAGCTATTATTCCTGTGCATTTTGCAGGAAGGCCGTGTAATATTGATGCCTTGACTGCAATTGCAGAAAAGTATTCGCTAAAGATCATTCATGATGCCGCGCATGCGATTGAAACGGAATGGCGAGGGAAGAAAATCGGTAGTTTTAATGATTTGACCGCCTACAGTTTTTATTCAACAAAAAATGTCGTGACAGGTGAAGGGGGAATGGTAACGACAAATAATAAAGAACTGGCGGAAAAGATAAAAATATTTGCACTGCATGGGATGACCAAAGATGCCTGGAAAAGATTTTCAGATTCGGGATATAAACACTATGAAATAGTTTATCCCGGATTCAAGTACAACATGATGGATTTGCAGGCTGCTCTTGGTATTCGCCAACTCCCGAAGGTTGAGAAGTATTCTGTTCGCCGAAAAGAAATATGGGATCGATATAATTTGGCGTTTCAGAACTTGCCGGTGATGAGACCGTCGCCAGAACATGTCAACACTCGCCATGCATACCACTTGTACACTCTCATTCTCGATACCGATGCGTTGACCATTACACGCGATGAATTTATGAATCTGATGTTTAAGCAGAACATTGGAACAGGTGTCCACTACACAGCTCTTCATTTGCATCCGTATTATGTTGAACGGTTTGGTTTTAAACGAGGAGATTTTCCCAATGCAGAATTTATCGGTGACCGAACAGTATCACTACCAATATCCGCAAAGTTGACCGATGAGGATGTCGATGACGTCATTACCGCCGTTCGGTCAATCATTACTTCACGTATAAAGAAATAATGTCTATGAGTGAGTCTAAACAGATAGATATTCTTGACTATTTTGTCATCCTTGTCAAATGGAAGAAATTGTTTTTGCAAGTCGCCGTTGGTATGTTTGTGGTGTCCTATATAGGCATTTATTTCTTTATTGATGAAGAGTATGAAGCAACTGCTGTCATTGTTCCGAGTGAAGATAAACAGCTCGGGGGAATTTCCAGTTTAATGAAAAACCTTGGCAGTTTACCCATCGCAGGTCTCAAGGGTAGTACGGTCAGTACGGAAATGGATCTGTATGTGACAGTCATTACCAGCAGAACCCTCCAAGAGGACATTATACGGAAATTTAACCTGTTGGAAGAGTTTGGTTTGGAAAGTATGGAAAAAGCGTTGAAGCGTTTTAAAGATCGCATTAAGACAAAAGTGACCGATGAGAATGCTTTCGAGATCGCAGTACGGGGATCATCTCCTCAACAATCTGTTGAGATAGCAAATTTTGTCTTAGAACGATTAAATGAAACAATTATTCAATTGAACATCACGAAATCCAAAAATAATCGCTTGTTTCTTGAAGAACGATATAACGAAGTAAGCGCAAATCTTCGGAATGCTGAAGACTCATTGCAGATCTACCAACAAAGTTCCGGTATGTTGGAAGTGAAGGAGCAGACCAAGTTGATAGTTGATGCTTATACAAAACTCGAATCGGAACTCCTCACGAAGCAGCTGGAACTGTCGATTCTGGAGAACACATATTCGAAAGATTCTCCATTGGTAGATAACCTCAAAGTGCAGGTGAAAGAGTACGAGAAAAAAATCGGTGAAATGAAAAGGGAGGGGGGGAAAGAGAGTGTCATTCTCGCACTTAACTCGCTACCGGCGAAAGCTAAAAATTATATTCGCCATTACAGAGATGTGGAAATCTATTCTGCGATACTCGAGTTTTTGGTTCCTTTGTATGAGCAATCGAAATTTGAGGAGCAAAAAAATGTACCAGTATTACAGGTTATTGATACACCGCGTCTTCCCGAAAAGAAAGTTTATCCCCCACGCACATTGTTTGCAGCAATAATAACATTCGGCGGCTTGCTGCTGACATACTTCTACGTATTGCTTCAAGAAAATACGCAATGGAAGGAAAATGAAAAGATTGTTTTCATTAAACAAAACCTCCTGCAATGGAAGCGGAATTGAGTGTTCGTTCCATGAATCTCCGGAATTTTACACTCTCAATCCTGTACAACGCAATAAAAATTCTCCCGGCAAGCGCACGAACTTATACCTACTGGAAGATCCGTTCTCGTGAATTTGGCAGAATGTCGGTTTTGAACCTTAGTCATTCATCGGATGAATATGAAGCGGTTACAACTGCACAAAAGAATGAGATATTCCCGGTTCTCAAAAAGTATCTTCGGAAGAGTGATACCATCTGTTTGGATTTCGGCTGCGGACCGGGGCGGTTTACAGCAGACTTAGCCGTATTGATGAACGGAACGTGCATTGGTGTTGACCCGATAAGCGAATTGATTCATCTTGCACCGAAGAACGATCGTGTATCATACAAAGTGATGCATAAAGGGAGAATTCCACTCGATCAAGAAAGCGTTGATGTGATCTGGTGTTGCCTTGTTCTCGGGGGAATTCCCGAATCGCTGCTGTCAACCACGGTACATGAAATGTTGAGAGTTTTGCGAGGTGGTGGATTGATGATCCTGATCGAAAATACTTCTGCTAAACATTCGGGCGATTACTGGATGTTCCGATCCGCCGAGTTTTACCGTACGCTCTTTCCTGATGTCGATTTACAGCCAGTCCATTCCTACACCGATTGCGGTGAGACGATTTCCGTCATCATTGGAAGAAAAAAAACGTAACGAGAAATGAATCTTCGAAGTATTGCGATCACAGGGGTCACATGGACGGCTATTTCCCAATTTTCACGGCTGGGAATACAATTGGTAACCACGCTGATACTCGCTCGCTTGTTGCAGCCAGCAGATTTCGGACTGCTTGGAATGGCTCTCGTAATTATCGGGTTTGTGAATGTCTTTAAAGATCTCGGCACATCATCGGCAATCATACAGAAAAAAGAAGTTTCCCAACAATTACTCTCGAGCATTTTTTGGTTCAATGTGCTTTTTGGGATATTGATGTCAATTATCATTCTTTTGCTTGCTCCTCTCGTTGCCGAAATATTTAAGGAAGAACGGCTCGTGCCAATTGTCCGGGTTTTTGTTATTTCATTCTTTGCTACTACGTTGCTTTCTGTGCAACAGGCACTGCTTGAAAAAAAGATGAATTTTCGACGGCTTGCCTTACTTGAGATTACTGCAGCAGTAATGGGCGCAGTAGTCGGTATATCAATTGCGCTCTCCGGAGGAGGCGTATGGAGTCTTGTATTTCAGACTGTGAGCATGACTTCGGTCTTATGTTTGATGTTATGGTCGCAAAATTTGCGATGGATTCCTTCATTCCATTTCACTCTTTCGGATGTCAATACTATTCGCTCATTCAGTGCCAACCTTACCGGCTTTACGCTCCTCAATTATTTTTTGCGGAACGCTGACAGCCTCATTATCGGGCGTTACCTTGGCGCAACGGAGCTGGGGTTATATAATTTTGCATTCAAGGTAATAATTCAACCAGTACAAAATTTAACTTCGGTTCTTTCACGCGCAATGTTTCCACTTTATTCTACTATTGCTGATGATCATTCGATATTTCGAAGAGCATACATAAAAATTACCGCAACGATTGCTTTCTTCACCCTTCCTTTTTTT
>JBFMFY010000066.1:0-17349 GCA_040751955.1 Bacteroidota bacterium | reverse complement strand
TTTGTTTATTCAACAAACTATTTGATAGTAATTCTTTTACACATTATTGTCAAGTACTTTCTGCACGACAAAAATTAATTTTGAAACCAAGAAGCGACTGACAATTCTCAAGTCAGATATTGATGAGATTTCTATAAATTGTATTTGGTTGATACAGAGAAAAGGGTCTACTTTAAAGATGAGTGACAGGACAAATTCGGGTGTAGAAAAATGTAGGTTACTTTTAAGAATTGAAAGTTTGGTAAGTCTCAGAGGTCAAGAACACAAATGATGGTCTCGCAAATGCTATCTTTTTGCAACGGAATGATACCACAATTGGTACGAGTCTATTACTTCCTGTGGTTCATATCCATACCATTTATACCCGGTTCTACGTTCGGGTTCAACTTCAGCCAAAGTGTACACTGCCTTACCATCACGCCGGCAAAAGAGCGGACGATTTGTTTCAATCTCGTACATCCTCGTCCAAATTGGTGGGGCTGTCGTGTCGTGCACGACGACCTTGTCGAAGTCAGCGTTGTGGTATATATAATCGGTTTTCGCTGTTTTGATTGTCTCAATCTTGATTCCATGAATCATCGAATGTCTGAACCAGCGCACCGCTGCGTTCACCGCAGTTACGATTTCAATTTTCGGTTTTTTCACACTCATCAAGAATTGCACAATCTCCGCACTCTCCATGCTGCAGATCGCTTTTGGTTCAAACGATCGTGCATTTTGCGGCTGCAATGTAACATGATCGTGCTGCTGACACCACGCAGTCAACGTATCGTTCACCACAATCTGACAGCGGAGAATACAGTCGATTCCCTTTTCAAACGAAACCTTTACTTTTTTCCGGCGTGTCTCGTCGATAAAAGAGTAGTGCCGTTTTCCTCGAACGATGTTATGCAGCACTTTCATTACACCTATCATCGCACCGTCGTTGAATGTAATGTATTTTCTGTACCCTTTCGTATCGGGATAGAACTGCGGAAATCCACCGTTAGGATATTGTGCGGACAAAATGAAATCGATCCCCTTGAGGCATGATTCTTTGAACCGATCATTTTTTGTGATGGTGTATGCACGGGCAAGATATTCAACCTGAGAGTGTGTGGTACCGTTATCGAACGTTGTCAGCGAAATATCGTCTTTGGTTGCGATAAGTTTTTGCTTCTGCTCTTCCGTTAAAATCGCCCGCATGTCATAATTCTTGATCCAACCGCCGTTGGCACGCTGGTACAGAAGGATGTTTTCAGCGATCTTGACGACTTCATGTTTGTCGTACTGCGGCTTGTCAGGCAACGGTGTAATCAGTTTTGACACTTCATCGTTGATATCATACCAGTGGTGAGCGCTGTCCCAAAAACTTTCGATGTTCAGAGAATCTTCTTTGTACTGCGCCCACATACTGCTGCAAACCGCTGCAGCTAACACAACTGAAAGTAGTAAACTGTTTCGCATTTATTTCGTTTCATATTTTTTTATAACCAGATACCGTAGCGCGGAGTCCCCGACATTGCGAATTCCGTGTTCGATATTGGGTGGGCAATAGAGACTTGTGTAGGGACCGACAGTCTTCTTCTTTCCGTCGAGATAAAATTCTGCGCGACCTTCAAGCACAAAAAAGAATTCGTCTTCAGCATGACTGTGCGGCGCATGAGTTGCTTCGAGCGGCCTAACGACGCTCAGTTTCAGCGTCCGGCCGTCGAGGAAACTCTTGTCGGCAAACCAATATTGATATCCTGCCTTGGTTGATTCAATTTTCGCAGTTGTGAATTCATTGACGCAGTTATCAATCGTATATTTTTTTGTTTGTGAGAAGAGCAATCCGATCGCAACAAAAAAGAGGATAAAAAAGAATTTCATACTCACCTCATATCTTTAATGGGAACCGCATCCATGTCGCTGAATTCCTGATTCTCTCCTCCCATCGCCCAAACGAAGGAATAGTTGCTCGTACCGGCTCCACAATGAATCGACCAACTCGGCGAGATCACTGCCTGGTTGTTCTTCACAACAAGATTCCTGCTTTCAATGGGTTCTCCCATAAAGTGAAACACGACGGCATCGTACCTCATGTTGAAATACATATAGACTTCAGAACGGCGCAGATGAGTATGGGCGGGCATTGTATTCCAGACACTCCCCTCTTCCAATTCAGTCATCCCCATAACTAACTGACAGCTCTTGATCCCGTTCATATGGATGTACTTATAGATCGTCCTTCTGTTGGCATCTTTTTGACTGCCAAGGTGCTGCGGCTCGGCATCAGAGAATTTAGCATGTGTTGTCGGGTAATCTTTGTGTGCAGGATAGCTCATCAGGAAAAACCGTGCCGGTTGTTCAAGAGTCTGACTTGAAAAGAGTACTTCGTTCGATCTCTTACCGACGTAAAGTACATCCTTTGTCTCCATTGGATATTTTTTTCCGTCAACAGAGATCGAACCCTTCCCTCCGACATTGATAATGCCCCCTTCGCGGCGTTCAAAGAAATAATCCGCCGCCATCTCTTTTTTACTGGCTACCAGTTGAAGCGGCTGATTCGTCGGGACAATGCCGCCGATGATTGCGCGATCAACATCGGAATATGTAAGGTTGATCGTTCCCGGTTCGAAAAGATTCTCTATTAAAAAATTTTTCCGCAGTTCTTCGGTTGTCAATCGTTGACATGATTCGGCGTTGGGTGCAAATCGGACTTCCATTGTATTCTTTCTTTTAGGTTTATCGTGCCATCCAGCCGCCATCGACAACAAGCACATGCCCGTTGACGTAATCCGACGCCTTTGATGCAAGAAACACAACAGCACCTTGCACATCTTCCGGCGTTCCCCATCGTCCTGCGGGAATGCGTTCCGAAATTTGTTGAAAGCGGGTTTGGTTTGCCCGCAGCGGTGCGGTATTATCTGTACTCATATATCCTGGGGCAATAGCATTGACATTAATTCCAAAGTGTGCCCACTCATTTGCCAATGCTTTGGTCAGTTGTGCAACAGCACCTTTGCTTGCCGCGTACGACGGAACGGTAATTCCTCCTTGAAAGCTCAGCAGCGATGCAATATTAATAATCTTCCCCTGTTTTCGTTTCATCATATCTTTTGCCGCAGCTTGAGAAAGGAAAAAAACCGATTTCGCATTCACCGACAACACTTCATCCCAATCTTTTTCTGAAAAATCAATTGCTGCGGCACGACGTATAATGCCTGCGTTATTCACAAGTATATCGACTTTCCCGAATGACCCAATGGCAGCGTCCATTATTTTGTTAATGGATGCCTTTTCGGAAATATCTGCGGCAATAACAACCGCCTCCCTGCCAACCTCGGCAATTTTCTTTGCTGTTTCCGTACTATCTCTTCTCGCAACTAAAACACAGTTGGCACCAGCGGCGGCAAGAGCAACAGCCATCGATTGTCCAAGTCCGGTGCTGGCACCGGTGACGATTGCAGTTGAACCGTTAAGTGAGAATAATTGATTGAGTTCCATAATCACCAATGGACAGTTACTGTTTCACTTTTTTAAAGTTCGTGTACATTCGTGCTGCGCGGTCAGTTAAAATATCATAGCGCTCTTCGTCGATCGCTTTCTTGTCGAGAAGATCACTTCCAATTCCGACTGCAAATGCTCCTGCAGCGATCCATTCACCGACATTATCGATTGTCACACCACCTGTCGGCATCAATTTAATTTGCGGAAACGGACCGGCGACATCCTTGAAATACTTGGCACCGAGCGATGTTGCCGGAAATATTTTCACGACATCGGCACCGGCATTCCACGCGGTAAAAATTTCTGTCGGCGTGTAACAGCCGGGCATACAGGCAACGCCGTGTTTCTTGCAGACGTTTATTATTTCAATGTTCAAAACAGGACTGACGACAAATTGTGCGCCTGCACTGATCACTTCTTCTGCAGATGTTGCATCTGTCACTGTTCCGGCGCCTATCACCACATCCGAAGGAAGGGAAACAGCAAGAGAGCGGATGCTATCTACCGCGCCGGGAACAGTCATCGTGATCTCGATACATTTCACCCCGCCTTTTCGCACAGCTTCAATCACAGCAGATAATTTTTTAGGGTCCTTCATACGGATCACCGCAACGACTCCGTACTCCGATATTTTTGTCAGAACTTCTTGTTTCGTCATTAGTATTTTTTCTTTTGAAAAGTGATTTTCAGGGGATTGTTTTTTCGCATGACAAATTCATCCAGATATCTGATCCACTCCTTTTTAGAATTGATATCACCCATTCGTGTCCACGCAGCACCAGTATAATACGTGAATTTTTTCTTCGTGTCGAATGCATGAGACATGAGATAGTGTATCGTATCTTCGATTGCAATGCCATCAGCACCTGAAGGAAAGATGACTGCTGTTCCGAGAAAACCGTTACTACTATCAGAAGTTGTCAACCCCCACAATGACATGTACCGATGATCCATACTTCGTTTGAACGTCGTATGACTTCTCTTTACAAGTCCGGCAACAAGTGTTAAAGAATCGGTTGAAGCGTTGGAGATGAATTGCTCTTCAACTTCATTTAATTGTTCGCCTGCATCCAGTGTGATACGTTTGATCTCGAGATATTTAGCAGTATCAAGTTTCCAGTTGGTGTAGTATAACTCAAACGATATTCTCACCGGTCCGTTTGCGACGACACGATAGTGGGTGAACAATCCTCCTTGCACAAGTTTTCCATTCCACAGAATACCCGCACTTCCGGCGCCGAGCGATTTACCGACCGAGAAAAAATCTGCACCTTCGCCGTGATCTTCATGGTACACAATTTTCGGCGTCTGTTCTTCACCGGCGTACCATTTTTCAATTATCGGATAACGAACGCGTTTTGTCCAGACATCAATTCCATTATCGACATTACCGGCAAGAACCGAACCGTACACGCGAAACGCAATCCGATCGTTTTCCCATGCGAAATCTTCGCGGGGAAGAACGTATCTTCCATCGACGAGCGGCTGCTTGTACATTTTGTTTTGCTTTGAGGGACGGATCTGAAACTCCTTCGTCTCTTTCGGTTTGAATGACGATTGGAATATCAACTCGTCATACTGTCCGTCGAAATCATTATCAATCAATTGTGAGAGAATTTCTTTTTTCGCCTCGAAGACTGCAATATATTTCCCGCGCAGGTTGGGATGCTGTTGATACACACCTCCCATATTGATGGAGATTGTTTCAGAAGAACGGGGGAAATTGATTGGATTTTCAACCCAGCATGTGATCCCGCTTGTTTGCGCAAAAGAAAATGAGATAATAAAAACCGAGAAGAAAAAAAACTTCATCGTTTAATCCTCGCACTCCCTCCTTTTGCCACATGCAGCAGTTCATCAAGAGTGATCATGCTCGAATCGCCTCTGGTCGTCATCAACATCGCGCCGTGCGCCACACCGAGATTGACACACTCTTGCGGAGTCTTGTTGTTCAGGAAGCCGTAGGTAAAGCCTGATGCAAACCCATCTCCGCCGCCAACTCTGTCTTCAATCTCAAGCCCCGGCATGTTCAATCCTTCGTAGAATGTCCCTTCGCTCCACATAATAGCAGACCAGTCGTTAATTCCAGCCGATTTCACTCCCCGCAGCGTTGTTCCGACTACTTTCACGTTCGGGAAGTCTTTCACCACCTTGTTCACCATGTTCTTGAATGCCGTCGTATCGATCTCTCCCTTTTCTACATCCACTCCTTCAACTTCATATCCCAGTACTTTCTGGAAATCTTCTTCGTTTCCAATAAGACAATCAATGAAAGGAACGAGAGGTTTTGTCGTCTCAATCGCTTCTTTGCTGCTCCATAATTTGGAACGGAAGTTCAAATCATACGAAACTATAGTTCCTGCTTCATGTGCTGCTTTCACCGCTTCGGCTACCACTTTACGGGTTGATTCTGAAAGTGCGGAGAATATTCCTCCGGTATGGAACCATCGGACTCCTTTCTCCGTAAAGAGTTTCTTCCAATTGATCTCTCCCGGCTGTATTCCTGCTGTTGCCGAGTATGCTCTGTCGTAAAGAGTGACGGAAGCACGGGGACCGAAGCCGACTTCCGTGAAGTTCAGTCCAATGCGGTCTTTCTTCCCCATACCGTCATATTTTCTTGTAACGGCAAAATCGAGATTGACTCCGACGGCTCGTGCGTGATTGCGAACGATTGCTCCCATCGGTGAATCGTTCAGTCCGCCGATCCAGCCTGTTCTCAGTCCTAATCTGGATAATGCGTACGCGACGTTGTATTCTCCTCCGCCAACCCATACTTCGAGCGATGGCGCGAATTCTATCCGTTGATGTCCTGTGGGTGAAAGGCGAATCATGCACTCGCCGAGTGAAATTAAATCAAATGCCGTTTCTGTGGATGATTTTATTTTTAAAGACATTTTCTTCTCTGTAATGTAATTTAGTTACTGTATCATTCAATCACTGCCGGCTCAAGTTTTGGAACAATCAAGTGCATGATCAGTAGTGCGATAAGGTACGTAACACCGGCAATGGCAAACATTACTTCATAGCTTCCTGTATTCTGGCGAAGCCATCCGGCGCCGAGATTCATGATGAACCCGCCCATCGCACCGGCAAATCCGCCGATGCCGACAACAGAGCCGACTGCTTTTCTCGGAAACATATCGGATGTCAACGTAAAAATATTTGCTGAAAATCCCTGGTGAGCAGCAGCTGCAACACCGACAAGCCATACGGCAATCCACTCCCCTTCTACCTGCGGTGCCAGTGCAACGGGTAGAATGCAGAGGGCACAGATGAGCATGGCAGTCTTTCTCGCTTTGTTGGTATCCCATCCGCGCCCGAGGAAAAATGAACTGAGCCATCCGCCGCCGACGGAACCGACATCGGCGAGAAGATAGACGGTGATCATCGGAAGACCGATGGTCCGCAGATCGACGCCGAAGCGGTCGTTCATGAAGAGCGGAAACCAAAAAAGATAGAACCACCAGATAGAATCGGTCAGAAATTTTCCGATAGAGAATGCCCACGTTTGCTTCAGTCGCAACAGGTGAGCCCATTTCACTTTCGCAGGGGGATCAGGCGGATCGCTTTCGATATGTGCAAGTTCTGTTTTGGAAAGATGCGGATGCTCTTGCGGCTTGTGATAAAGGGGCCACCAGAAGAATACCCAGATTAACCCTGCAAGACCGGTAAAGACGAATGCTTCCTGCCACCCCCATGTCAGTGCAATCCACGGAACGACAAGCGGCGCAAGAATGGCACCGACGTTGGAACCGGCGTTGAAAATTCCAGTCGCAAGCGCCCGTTCTTTTTTGGGAAACCACTCCGCAATTGTTTTTACCGCAGCGGGGAAATTTCCTGATTCACCGATGCCGAGTGCAAAACGGGCAAGACCGAATCCGAACGCTGTACGAACAAGTGCGTGTGCCGCCGATGCGAGCGACCAGAGTGTCAAATAAAGTGAGTATCCTAACCGCGTACCGACCGTATCAATGAACCATCCTGCAAATAGAAATCCAATTGCATAAGCAAGAGTGAATGCCGCGCTGACGTACCCGTACTCCTGATCGGTCCAGCCGATTTCTGTGCGGAGAGTTGGTGCAAGAACTCCAAGCACTGCACGGTCAACGTAATTGATTGTTGTTGCGAAAAAGAGTAACGCACATATCACCCAGCGGTATTTTCCGATTGTTGCTTTAACTGGTTCCATAGAATGTTTTTTGTTCGTTATAAAATATGCTTGCTGAAAGATTCCGTTATGTTATACAGGTGATTGCTGTACTTGGAGCCGTTGTATTGTTTTTTGTATCCCGTTCTCTTCGATCGAAGCAATCTGAAACGCAACACTATCGGTGAGTCCTTCAATTGTATTCAAATCACGCTCCCAGAATTTTTGATTCGCCAGTACATCGAGTGCAATGCCATAGTAATTGAAACGATGCCGCTTCCATACTGAATCGAAAAATTCGACAGTCTCATTGCTGTCCCGGATTGGGTACTGCTTTTTGGCGTACTCTCCCACATATCCTTTTTCACTTCGCGATACAGGCTTGTAGAAGCGGATCAACGCAGATAAGCCAAAACATAACCGATGTGCTATTTGTGATGTTTGTTGATGATATGATATAAGAGACGGGAGTACGCGAACTTTGTACTTTGAAACAGAGTTCAGCGTTATGCTGATCAGTTCATGACGTATAAAAGGATTCCTGAAACGCTCCAACACGGCATGAGCAAAATGTACCTTCTCCTGCTGTTCATACTCCAGCGTTGGGAGTATCTCTTCAAATACGCTTTCAGAAATGAATTTTCCTATCACGGAATTGTCCATACTCTCTTTCACAAAGGTTTTTCCATCGAGAAAAGCAGGAATTGCAAACGTGGTATGCGCGCCGTTCAAAATCCGGACTTTGAGCGTGCGATGAGGCGTGATGGTATCCGTCCAGATGACATTCAATCCGGCATCAGTAAATTTCAATTCCTTTTTGGCGATCGGGTCGCCTTGAATCACCCATTTATGAAATACCTCGCAGGCAACAAGCAGGTTGTCTTGGTAACCAAGTTTCTCCGTCAACTCTCCGATCTCATCTTTTGGATATCCCGGAACAATTCGGTCAACCAGTGTATTGTAGAAATAATTATGGTTGTTCACCCAATCGATGAACTCGCCACCGCAATTCCAATCAACGGCATGTTGGAGAATGCATTGTTTCAATATATCGCCGTTCTTGTCTATTAGCTCGCATGGAATGATAATGAGTCCCTTCGAAATATCTCCCTGAAATTTCCTGAACCGTTCAAAGAGCAATATTGCGACCTTTGCGGGAAATGAAGCGGGGCATGAATCTTTCGGCTTCTCAGTCTTGATGTATGTAATCCCGGATTCGGTCGTGTTTGAGAATACATACCGCAAATCGGGATTTGCTGCACATTTCAAGAACTCCGTGTATTCTTTGTAGGGATTGATTCCGCGGCTGATGGCTGTGATAATATCAATCTTCTCAACAAGTGTACCATCTTGATAACCGCGCTGAACAAGTGTATAAAGAGAATCCTGCTTAGTCAATTGATCGACCATCCCGCTTTCGAGCGGCTGCACGACCACGACACGTCCGTTGAACTTTCCCTGTTTGATCAGTTCGTTGAACTGCCAATCGACAAACGCACGCAAGAAATTTCCTTCCCCAAACTGCAGCACCCGCTCCGGCATTTGATTGATCGATCCGATAGTAACTCCGGGCAGGGTCGGATGGCGAGCAATGAATTGTTTCGATAACTGTTCCAACGATATTCCCTTTTCTATTCTAGAGTGTAACACCGGTTTTCCAGATCGCGATTTCTTTATATTCGTTGATCTCGTTTTTTGTTTTCGTTTTCCCTGAAGCAACATCGATGATATACTTCAGAAATTCGCCGGTAAGCGTTTCAAATGTTGCCTCTCCATCAATAATCTTCCCGGCATTGAAGTCGATCCAATTCGGCTTGTTCACAAAGAGGTCAGTGTTCGTGGAAATCTTCACTGTCGGCACGGGAAATCCGAGCGGCGTCCCGCGTCCTGTCGTGAAGAGGAGCATTGTCGCACCGCTCGCCGCCATAGCTGTTGATGATACGGCATCGTTCCCAGGAGAATTGATCAGTGCAAGGCCCCGTTCTGTTACCTGTTCACCGTACTTCAATATTTGCGTGATGGTCGCCGACCCTCCTTTCTGAATAGCGCCGAGCGATTTTTCCTCCAGTGTCGTCAATCCGCCCGCTTTGTTGCCGGGAGAAGGATTTTCGTACACCGGTTGATTGTGTTGAACAAAATATTTTTTGAATTCGTTGATGAGGCTGACAATTTCATCGAATACCTTCTTTGTTGCCGCACGGTTCATCAGTAATTGTTCGGCGCCGAACATTTCGGGTACTTCTGTTTGAAGAACACGCCCGTGATGTGCAGTCACTACATCTGTAATCCTGCCGACAAGCGGATTCGCAGAGATACCGGAGAATCCGTCCGACCCGCCGCATTTCACTCCAAGGATCAATTCTGAAATCGGTACTTCTTCACGCGTATCATCCTTCATCACCTCGAATAATTCTTCAACCATTTTCATCCCTTCATCGATCTCATCTGCGACAGATTGCGAATTGAAAAAGCGAAGCCGCCGTTGATCAATATCCGGAATGCTTTTTATCAAGCTGTCCAGTTGAAGATTCTCACACCCGAGTCCCATCACAAGTACGCCGCCGGCATTCGGGTTACAAGCAAGTCCGCCGAGTACAGAGCGCGTATTTACAAGATCGTCGCCGAGTTGACTGCATCCATACGGATGAGAGAACGAAAAGACACCGTCGAAATTTTCGCGATTGAATTTTGTGTTTGCTAGTTTGGAAATTCTTTCAGCCGAGCGATTGACGCAACCGACGGAGTTGATGATCCAGACCTCATTTCGTGTTCCGACACGTCCGTTCTTTCGTTTATATCCTAAGAACGTAGGAACATCAGTGTTCTGCATGGGAGTTGAAATCTGAGGTTTATACTCGTATCGCGCAGCATCGGTAAGATCTGTTTTAAGGTTGTGTGAATGGACCCACGACCCTTTTGGAATATCGGTGATGGCACTTCCGATACGAACTCCATACTTCGTAATTCCATCGCCGGGTTTTAAATCCACCAATGCAATCTTATGTCCAACCGCAATATCCCCCAGAGCAGTAACAGAACTCCCTTCAATCAGGATCTGCTCTCCTTTCGCAATGGGCTTAATTGCGACACATACATTATCATTTGCACGAATCTTCGTCACCGATGGCTTCATACCGGCACTCCCGCAGATTTTTTCTCTGCAATACTGAACCCAAAATAGTTTTTTACATTATTGTACGAGATATCAGATACCATTTGACCGATCAATTTTATATCATTCGGCAGTAATCCTTTTTCAATCTCTTCACCGAGCATATTGCACAATATCCGCCGAAAATAATCGTGCCGCGGATATGAAAGAAAACTTCTCGAATCCGTCACCATCCCCACAAAACGGCTGAGCAAACCGAGGTTGGAAAGGGAATTCAATTGTTTTTCGATGCCATCCTTCTGATCCAGAAACCACCAAGCGCTGCCGTACTGGATCTTTCCCGGGATCGTCTCATCCTGAAATGCCCCGATCAAAGCTGCAATCAAATCATTATCCCTTGGATTGAGATTGTAGATGATCGTCTTTGCCAATCTATTTCCATCATCTAATCGGGCGAGCAACTTTGCAAGGGGTTTCGCGATTTCAAAATCGCCGATGACATCGTACCCGGTATCGGGACCGATCGTCCGGTACATGCGGGCATTTACGTTGCGCAGCGCGCCGAGATGAAATTGCTGCACCCACCCTTTTTCGTGATTCATTACACATAACTCGAACAGAACGGCAGATTTAAATTTTAAAATCTCTGACAGCGACAATACTTTCCCCGACAGAACTTTTGAGAATGCAGATGATACTTCAGATTCCGTGTACTCTTCAGCATACGCGGTCTCCAATCCATGATCAGAGGCACGTGCCCCCATCTCATGAAAGTATGTGTGGCGCTTCTTCAGCGCATCAAGAAAATTACGGTACGTGATAATTGAAGCACCGGATGATTCTTCAAGCAAACCGACCCACCTTTTGAATACCGCCGGATCCTCAACCGCCATAGCTTTGTCCGGACGAAATGCAGGGAGTACGATGACGTCAGATTGATCATCATCTTTTATTTTTTTATGATAGAGCAGCGAATCAACAGGATCATCCGTCGTGACAACCAACTGAACGTTGAACTGTTTCATGATACCGCGGCATGTGAACTCACCCTCAGCAAGTTTTGCATTTGTTTTATCCCAAATGGTTCTTGCTGAATCCATATTCAGCAGCGTTCCGGTTATACCAAACGGTTTCTTCAACTCCATGTGTGTCCAATGATAGAGGGGATTCCGCATTGTTTTGGGAACGGTCAATGCCCACTGGAAGAATTTTTCCCAATCACTCGCATTGCCTGTAATGAATTTTTCGGGAACGCCGTTCGTTCGCATCGCCCGCCATTTGTAATGATCGCCGTACAACCACGCCTGAGTAATATTCTCCCACCGTTTGTTCTCAGCAATCTCTTGCGGCGATAAGTGGCAATGGTAATCAATAATTGGCATCTGTTCAGCAAAACCATGGTACAACTCTTCTGCGGTTTTATTCTGCAATAAGAAATTCTCGTTGATGAATTCGTTCATGGGGTTCATGCCTATTCTGTTCTTCATTGTAATCGGTCAAATATTGCTTCGAGTCTTTTTACGGGATCCCATTTTTTTCTGAATACCCATTGCGGCGTAACGGCAGCGGCGGTCAACGTTCCATCCGGGTATTCATCGAAATTATCCGTGAACCATCGATAATTTCCCCCTTCTCGTTTACACTGAAAATAGTAATGTCGTCTCCCCCACTTCCAACGACGGGCATTTGGCGAATATGACGGATAGTGAATCGCGGAATCAGCAAGGTTTTCCGAAAATGTGCAATTCAGGAGTATGAACTGCCCGTCACGATGATGTCTTCCCAGCGGAAAATTTTTCACCCCGTCAAAATATGAATTGGTGATCACAAATTTTTGATCCGGATCCGAGCTGCCGTCGTGCCACAAACTTGCAGTGGTATTGTGTCCGTAAAACTTGCTGCCGGTTATGAAACACCATCCGCGCGGACAGACAAAATCGACCCATCCTTCAAAATAACATTGTGCATGATAGTACATTCCCTCGGTTGCATTCCAGAGACTCAACGCATCGCCGCCGTCAGAAATGACGGCGCAATTGTAGAGAATGATGCGTGTCCCTTTACCCCACAGCGCAAACTGATGATCCCGGTTTCCCGATAATGAGCCGTAATTGTTGTACACAGTTACATTCATAAATGTGATATCGTTCGCAGTCGAATCTATATTGACGACTGCCGAGCCCCAATCACTTCCGGACAATGACGCATTCCAATGTTTCCGTAATTCGGCAAAGACGATTTTGGTGCTGTCGCGATGCTCTCCGACAAAGACGATATTGCTCTGCGTGATGAATATCTTTTCATTGTACACTGCATTCTTGATAAAAATGATGAAATCGCCCTCCCGTGAAACCGGCACTTTCTTCAATGCATCCTGAATGGATCGCACATCGCCACTCCCGTCTTTTGCCACAACCACATCGTAGTGATGTTGGGCGTTCACGATACCGCAACTGATGATAAAAATCACGCAACTGAATTTCATCGTCGCGATTTCTCGTTCCTTTTAACGCACGTGTCGCCCATAACCAGCTTCGTGGGTAATTTCAAATGCTTCGTTTCAAAGTACTCCGTGTTACGGATATTCTCCAGCGTCAATTCCACCGCTGCTCTGCCGATAGCCGACGCGGGCTGATCAACCATCGTTAACCGCGGAGTCAGCAGTTGATTAAATGTGCCGGAACCGAAACAGATGATATCAAAATCTTTCGGGATCTTCAGCCCCAACTCATACGCCGCTCTGTAAATTCCGAGCGCCACCGGAAAACTGACCGCAAGGATGAATTCCGGCAAATTTCCTGAACTGTACAACTTCATGAAGCCTTTGTACCCTTCCTGTTCACCGAAACCTCCGAGCACAATCTTTTCGGGATAAATGGACAAATGATGCTTCTTCAGCGTATCTTTAAATCCTTTCAGACGATCACGCCCGATGTTCGTGTGTTGAAACCCGCCAATCATACCTAATTTCTTGTATCCGCATTGGATCGCTTGCTGCGTGGCAAGCACTGCACCATTATAATCGTCTGTGACAATCGTGTTGAATTCCTTCAACGGGATGATACGGTCGATAAACGTGATCGGAAGCCCGGACTTCCTGATGGTGTCGAAGATTGTGTAATCAATGGTGTTTTCCGTTACCGAAATAATCAATCCGTCCACGCGCATTGCAAGGAGTGTTTGAATATGTTCGATCTCCCGCTCCGGATTTTCCTGCGAAACGGTCAGGATAATTTCGTATCCGTTCTCAAATGCAGCGTCATAAATTGATTCTATCACCATCGAAAAAAAGAAGTGAGCGATTTTCGGGACGATGACGCCGAGCGTCTTCGAGTGCCGCGACGAAAGATTTCTTGCCATGAAATTGGGAACGTACCCGAGTTCTTTTGCAACCGCTTTCACTTTCTTAATTGTTTCACCGGAAATATCCGGATGTCCGCGCAACGCTTTCGACACGGTCACAGTGGTGACGTTCAGTTTCTTTGCGATATCCGAAAGTTTGATTTGAAACCCTTTTCTTACCATGTTTGTTTCCTATTTAATTTTGCCTGAGCACAGAGCCAGCGTGCGAAACTTTTTGCCGCAGTTGCATTTTCATACCCCGGCGGTACCCTGCGGTTGTCCATATACTCGTTATAAAACCACGGATCACCGATTGCCACAACCATTCCTCTGCCAATTGTGGCTTGAGCAATTACCACTGCACCACGGGTTTTCAATACTTCGTTTGCTGGAGGGGCGACTGAAAGCGAACTGAACTGTTTGATGAATACGGAGTGAACTCCGTTGAACATCGGGTGCTCTGGAAAAATCGTAACACGTCCTGAATCGTAACGGTTGTTGACGACATCCTGATGCATATCTTCATTAAAACGAATTCCGAATCGAACTGCAAGTTTATTGAAATGTTCAAATTCAGCATTTCCTTTATCATTTCCCATCAGTACCAATATACCGCCGCGACGCACCCACTGTTCAATCACATTGGCGGCATCCTCTTGAATATAGTTCGGCTTGGCTGTCTCTTTCGGTGTATCAGGATCCACGATGATGTAAATATCGTAGAGCGACAGCATCTCGTGCGTTGGGGCAGATTGCATTCTGTATAATTTTGCTCCTTCATTTTTCAAGATCGTGCCAAACATGGAGAATCCGCTGTCCATCGTGTCTTCCCACGTGTAGTGAAATCGGACTTCACTGCCGTCTATCTTTTTCCATTCGCTGTTATAATAGTAATCAAGACCGACAGAGATTTCGTTCTTTTTTTCCATTTTTTCTATTTCAATTGCAGCCAGCAAGAGCGGACCGTAGCCTTTGAAGTCATTCACTCTTTTCGGTTCGCTGATGTAATACTCAAAACTGCCGTCACGGTACGGTTTCCCTCCAAGTCCGCCGACTTTTACGACGTCGTGCAGAAATATCTTCCCATTCCTCTCTCTTACAAATTGCTGAATAAGTCCATCGAACGATTCCCGCGCTGCAGATGCAAAGAGAGCGGGGAGGTATTTTTTATTGACTCCTTTTGCAAATGCATAAGTAAACATTGCAGAAGCCGATGCTTCAAGATAATTACCCTTCCGCTCGTGTTCATTAACAATCTGATACCATGTATTCGATTTCGTATCACGTTGCTTCAGAATGTTCTCCATGAACCTTTGAAACAGAGATAGTAATTCTTTTCGCTTTGGATGCTGCTCGGGAAATTGATCCAACACATCGACAATCGCCATCGCATACCATCCAAGCGAGCGTCCCCACAAATTCGGCGAGCACCCCGTCACAGGATCAGCCCATCGCTGTTTCCTGCTCTCATCCCAGCCATGAAAGTACAATCCCGTTTTGGGATCGAACGTTTTTGAAGCAATCAGCAAAATCTGGTGCGCGATATCGTCGAACGCTGCCGTGTCATTAAACATGGTACTATACAGCATGTAAAACGGCTCCGCCATATAGAGACCATCCAGCCACATCTGATTCGGATAAATCTTTTTATGCCAGAATCCACCCGACAGGGTACGTGGATGGAGTGACAGCTGTTTGCGTATGGAATCTGCAACGATCTTGTATTTTGTTTCTTTTGTCAGATCGTACATCCGCAGTGCCGCTTTCCCCGGAGTGATGTTGTCTATGTTAAATTCTGTCAGCGAGTATGTTGTGATGGATCCGTCGGTGCCGATATAATGATCCAAATTTTTTTTCATATAGGCGCGGTAGCGATCATCACCCGAATGCCTCCACATCTGATAAAACGCCTCCATCATCAAACCCTGTTCGTAATTCCACTTCTTCGATTTTTCTTCATCAGGGTAAACAATGCTGTCGGGATGCAGAGCTATGAAACTGTCCGCAATTCGCCGGGACCATTGCTCCTCTCCTTCCAGGCTGAGGAACGCTGCAACACAACATATGACGATCAATCGGATAGTCATATTTTACTCTCTCGGACTTTCAAGCAGTGCACCATTAACTTTCACATTAGTAAATTCAACATCGCTGACATGCTCGAACACATTGGGTGATGTCATGCCATCGAACGAACAGTCTTCGAATCGCAGGTGCGAAATCGGTGAACGTTCGTATCCTTTAAAGAAGAATCCGTACTTTCCTTTCTTTGCCGTCATCTCACTAACGAAAAGGTTTCGCAGGACAGGCGTAAAGTTTCCCTTGTCCCCTTCTTCATAATAAAAATCGACGAGAATTACCGCTTCTGCAACCTCGCGCACAGTAATCCGACGGGCAAAAAAATTCTCGATGATACCGCCGCGAACGGCGTTCGTTTTAAACCGCAGCGCGCGGTCAAGATTCGGACTATCCATCGTACAGTCTTCAACAAAGATATTCCGCACGCCGCCGGACATTTCGCTGCCGATTACCACGCCACCGTGTCCATCTTTCATATTGCAATTTTGAATGACGATATTTTCCGCCGGCACATTCAACCGTCGTCCGTCAGCGTTCCGTCCCGATTTGATGGCAATGCAATCATCACCGTTATCGAATCTGCAGCCGCGGATCAGTACATCCTTGCACGATTCGGGATTACAACCATCGTTGTTGGGACCGTGCCCGACTGTCGTGACATTTTCTATGATGACATTCTCACACAGCACGGGATGAATGAACCACATCGGCGAATCCTTAAATGTTACCCCGGAGATGAGGATATTTTTGCAACCATACGGTTGGATAAAATTGGGACGGAGAAATGAACCTTCGCCGAATATCCGTTTTTCCACGGGGACACCATTCTCAGCCATTGCAAATAGTTTGTCTCGTGCAATTTTTTGATTCGGCATGCCCTTCTTCCATCCATGTTCTTTGTTCCCTTTCCAGGACCACCAGTGATTGTTGCTTCCCTGTCCATCGAGAACACCTTCACCGGTGATTGCTATATTTTCTTCTCCATACGCATAGATCAGCGGGGAATAATTCATCACTTCGACCCCTTCCCACCGGGTTAATACAACAGGAAGATATTTTTTGGGATCTGTCTAAAACTTAACGACTGCATCTCTCATGACATGAAGGTTTACATTACTTTTCAAGCGAATTGCTCCGGTCAAAAATGTTCCGGCTGGAACCACAACCTTTCCCCCTCCCTTTTTATTGCACTCTTCGA
>JBFMFY010000065.1:0-17963 GCA_040751955.1 Bacteroidota bacterium | reverse complement strand
GTTGCAGGAAAATTTACCAGATATGAATCTGCCCCGAATGATTCTACACGTCTGAGCCATAATTCGGTCAATGCAATTCTTCAAGACCGGCGAGGAACAATCTGGATCGGGACGGGGAGAGGATTGAACAGGTTTAACGGAGACGGAACATTCACAGTATTTACAACACGGGATGGATTTGCGAACGATTATATCAATGCTCTGCGGGAAGACTCTCGCGGCATTCTTTGGATCTCGACAAACAAAGGATTGACGCGTTTTGACCCGGAGCAAAAAATTGCGGTCAATTACTTCTCAAGCGACGGACTTCCGTCAGATGAATTTACATTCGGGACGCCGTGGAAAACAGCAGACGGAGAAATGTTCTTCGGTAATATCAAAGGGGCGGTGTACTTCCATCCGGAAAATATTACGACGAATGAATTTATCCCGCCCGTAGTCTTTACTGAGTTTCAGAAGTTTTATTCCCCCGCTGTTCTGGAAAAAGATATCTCACGCATCGACAGGGTCGTTCTCGATTACAGTGAAAATATTTTCTCTGTTTCTTTTGCCGCGTTGAATTATCTCCAATCCTCAAAAAATCAGTACGCGTACAAGATGGCAGGATTTTCCGATGAATGGATTCCTCTCGGAACGCGGCGAACGGTGACATTTACGCACCTCAATCCCGGTGAATACACGCTCCTCGTAAAAGGTTCGAACAACGACGGCGTGTGGAATGAAACACCTGCGTCGCTTGCAATTACAATCGTTCCGCCGTTTTGGAGAACTTGGTGGTTCATATCAGTGAGTTCAATACTCTTGATCGGAATAATCGTTGCGCAAGTACGTCTCCGCATCAGGCGCCTGACGAAGGAAAAAGAGATGCAAAGGGAGTTTACTCATAGATTGATCGACCGACAGGAGAGCGAACGGAAACGGATCGCCAACGAACTGCACGACAGTTTGGGACAGAATCTGCTCGTCATCAAAAACAAACTGCTGTTAAAACAGCAGGAGAAGACGATTGAGACGGAAGAACTCAACGAAGTCTCAGATATCGTTTCCGGCACGATACAGGAAGTACGAAACATCTCGCATCATCTTCGCCCGCATCAACTCGACCAACTCGGACTCACAAAAACGCTCCGCGCACTTGTGAAGAGCGTAACCGACTCTTCTCAATTACAAATTACATCCCAGATCGATGATATCGACGGAATATTCACACCCGATGAAGAGATCAGTCTCTTCCGCATTATACAGGAATCGTTCAATAATATTCTCAAACATTCCGGCGCAACAAAAACGGCTGTGAATGTCGTGCGAAATGGAGATTCGATCATTGTTACGGTAACGGACAACGGAAAGGGGATTTCTGCTTCTGAAGGATTCGGAATATCCGGAATGCGTGAACGTGCGAACATGTTCGGATGGAGTTTTGCGATCGAATCAAATCAAGGAACCCAGCTGACGCTGATAATATCCCTGAAGAAAGTATGACGACGACAAAAAAAATAACCATTGTCATCGCAGACGACCACCCGATGTTCCGCAGCGGCGTGAAGCAGGCATTGGAAAACGAACCGTCATTCTCCGTTATCGGTGAAGCGGGGGACGGCGAACGAGCATTGCAATTGCTGAACGAACTGTCTCCCGATGCCGCTGTCTTCGATATGAATATGCCGAAGATGACCGGGCTTGCTGCGGCAAAGGAATACAAGAAGAAAAACGGCAGGACGGAAATCATCTTCCTGACAATGTTCGACGACGAAGAGATCCTGAACGAGGCGATGGACATCGGCGTGAAAGGATACATCCTGAAAGAGAGCGCATCAATCGATATCGTCAGCGCGGTCCGATCCGTTATACAGGGCCAATTCTACATCAGCCCCGTGTTGACGGGAAAGCTGCTTGCCCGCAAAGAAAAGCAGAGTGAATTCACAAAGAAAAATCCGGGATTGGAGAAACTTTCCGACACCGAACGCAGGATCCTCCTCTTGATCGCGGAATCCAAGACAAGCAAAGAAATAGCCGAAGTTCTCTTCCTCAGCCAAAAGACAATCGACAATTACCGCTTCAAAATATCAGAAAAACTCAATCTCTCCGGCAGCTACAGCCTGCTGAAGTTTGCGCTCGAAAATAAATCCCATCTGTAAAACCTTGAAACACATAGGCAGATAGAACACATAGGTCTATGTGCCTGCTGTGTCTATGTGGTTTGCTTTTCTCAATAGAGTACAAGTACTCTCAATTAAAGAGTAATTCATCCTCTATCATTCCTGACATCGTTGTCCGATATTGCACCTGTTCAAATCACCTATCCGGAGAGGAATATGACTATGAAACTGATGATTGTTGACGACAGTTCGGAAATGCGGAAACTGATCCGGAGTGTCGTGGCGCAGCCGGCGGATTCCGTGACTGAATGTGCTGACGGAAGCGAAGTGTTGAGCACATTCCAGCGGGAACAACCGGATGTGGTGCTGATGGACCTGCAGATGCCGAACGTGAGCGGTATCGCGGCGACGCGCACATTGAAAAAAGAATTTCCCGATGCGCGGGTGATCATCGTCTCCAATTTCAATGAACAGGAATACCGCGATGAAGCTCGCGATGCAGGGGCGGCATCGTATTTCACAAAAGACAATCTGATTCAATTAAAGGAATTTGTTCGTCAATCATAAAAACATATGGGGGAATAGGAGGAGTTATGAAACCAATGTCTGTATTTCTTGTTGCGATCTCGGTGTTCGGTGTTTTTGTGAATGCACAGACGACCGAGGATGATTTCTGGGACCATCGTTTCGGTACGCAAGGAACAAACGGAACTATTCGCGCTGTCCTATCCAACGGAAATAAGATGTATATCGGCGGAGAATTCACAACCGCGGGCGGAGTTACCGTCAATAGAATAGCAATGTGGGACAGCACGGGTTGGACAGCGTTAGGT
This sequence comes from Bacteroidota bacterium, assembly GCA_040751955.1. Classification (GTDB taxonomy): domain Bacteria; phylum Bacteroidota; class Ignavibacteria; order UBA10030; family UBA8401; genus SpSt-333. The sequence continues at coordinate 15,031 of JBFMFY010000065.1, read as the reverse complement.
TCGGGAATCAACGGCACCGTCTATGCTCTTGCAATGATCGGAAATGATTTGTATGCGGCGGGAAATTTTACAAATGCCGGTGGAGTATCTGCAAACAGCATCGCAAAATGGAATGGCTCCAGTTGGTCTGCTCTCGGAAGCGGACTCACCGCAGGCTTCGGCGGTGGCAATACCGTCTATGCGCTTGCCGCAGTCGGTTCCACTCTCTATGCAGCGGGAGATTTTTCAGCGGCAGGAGGCAACGTTGTTGTCGGCATCGCACAATGGAACGGCTCAAGTTGGTCGGACGTTGACGGCAGCTTTGACGGGGCAGGATATGCGCTTGCAACCGACGGAACAAATCTTTATGCCGGAGGAACATTTACGGCTGCGGGAGGCGTATCGGCGAACCGCGTTGCCAAATGGGATGGCTCTTCATGGACTGCGCTTGGCGACGGAGTGAATTTTTTTGTGGCGGCATTGACGATGAACGGAAGCGACCTCTATGTGGGAGGGTGGTTTACAAGCGCCGGTGGAGTCGGTGTGAACAATATCGCAAAGTGGAATGGTTCCAGCTGGTCGGCTGTCGGTACGGGAACGGCAACGGTGGTATACTCTCTTGCATATAACAACGGAGTGCTGTACGCAGGGGGAACATTCCAATATCTAGGAGATGGATTTACGACAACGAATTATATCGCACAGTTCAACGGTTCATCGTGGTCGCCGGTCAGTTCGGGAATGAACGGTGCTGTCTATGCGCTCGGCGTGTACAAATCTGATCTTGTTGCCGGCGGTGCTTTTACAGGTTCATCCGGGGTGACGACAAATTATTTAGCACGATGGACAGGAAGCAATTGGTACTCGTACGGCGGCGGACCAAATTCAACCGTTCGTGCGGCAGCATTATTGAATGGTGTATTGTACGTCGGCGGAAACTTTACAAACGCAGGGGGAATCTCTGCCAACTACATTGCAAAATGGGACGGCTTAAGTTGGTCGCCGGTTGGAAGCGGAATGAACGCTGATGTCTGGGCGTTGATTGCAATCGGTTCTGACGTCTATGCAGGAGGTGAATTCACAACCGCCGGAGGGAATTCCGCAGAACGGATTGCCAAATGGAACGGCTCATCATGGTCGGCTCTTGGAAGTGGTATCGGCAACAGCAATCAGATTGTAGAAGTCCTTGCGGTAGATTCAAACGGAGATCTCTATGCGGGAGGAAATTTTTCAACTGCCGGTGGAAATTCAGCGAGCAACATTGCACGGTGGGACGGCGCAAATTGGTCTGCGCTCGGTTCGGGAACGGGGAATACAGTGACGTCACTGGCAATAATGGGAAGCGACCTCTATGTCGGTGGTACATTTACATCCGCAGGAGGAAACTCGGCAAACCGCATTGCGAAGTGGAATGGTTCAACATGGTCTGCGCTCGGAACAGGGTTAAATTGGAACGTTTCAGCTATTGCCGTCAGCGGAACCGATCTGTATGTCGGCGGTAGTTTTACGACAGCGGGGGATTCAAGTGCAAACTACATTGCGAAGTGGGATGGGACGATGTGGTCACCGTTAAGTTCTGGAATGAGCATCGACCTTGGTACACCGGAAGTGTTAACACTCATTTCACACAGCGGGTATATCTATGCCGGCGGAAGTTTTACCAGTGCAGGAGGAGTATCGGCGTATGATATTGCGAAATGGGACGGTTCAAATTGGTCCTCCCTTGGATCAAGTCTTAACGGCATAACCCGTGCATTCGCAAGTGATGGAAGTAATCTGTACATCGGCGGAGATTTCAATACCATCTTCACACCTCCGTACATTCCCACTGTCAGAGTTGCCCGGTGGTTTTTGCCCGCACCTTCCCAACCCGCGGCATATACATTTGCATCTTCCAATATTACATTCACATCGGCGGTGTTGAATGGCGCCGTGGATGCGAACGGCGACAGTGCAACAGTACGGTTTCTCTACGGAACAAGTTCCGGCGTGTACACTGATAGTGTTCTTGCAATACAAAGTCCGGTCCCTTCGCTTGATTCTCTTGCCGTCTCCGCGACGCTTTCCGGTTTGACACCAAGTCAAACATACTACGTCCGCGTTTCGGCGACAAATAGTTTTGGGTACGTTCTTGGAAGCGAAGTAAGCTTTACTGCAAATGCCCTCCCCATACTGTCCACTGTTCCGGGAACGCTTCTCACTTTTAACGGCAGCACTCAATACGTTTCTGTTCCGGATAATGCTTCCCTGCAGCTCACTGATAGTCTGACAATTGAAGCGTGGGTCTATCCAACTCGAAATAGCAATGTTACAATTCTTGATAAAGGAAATTACAATTACCTGTTCGAAATCTTTCCGAATGGACAGACAGCTTTGGGTTTATACAATGCCAGTTGGGGATGGATTTACAGTTCAGGAACGGTTCCAACAAATCAGTGGTCCCACGTTGCAGTAGTTTTCCAAACGGGTACGAATGGAGTGAAGTTTTATCTCAACGGCACATTGTTAAGCGAACATACAGCTCCCGGCTCGCTTACAACGAATTCAGGAGCATTCGCCATTGGGATGCAAGCGCCGGGTAGTTGCAATTGCAATTTCTTTGAAGGAAAAATAGACGAAGTAAAAATCTGGAATGTTACCCGCACAGTACAGCAAATTCGAGAGAGTATGCACCGTACGCTTAATGGAACTGAAAGCGGATTGGTTTCATATTGGCAGTTGAACGAAGGTTCCGGATCCGTAGCGGCGGATTCGATGGGAAGCAATCACGGCACACTGGTAAACAGTCCCGCCTGGACAACATCGACCATTCCCGCAGGCGGCGGCTCAAGCGGCAGCACGTCGAGTTTCATTAGCGGAACCACTTCGCTTGGAACGGTTGTACTCTCTACAACTGACGCATTTGATGCCTCTGTGGACATCACAGCAACACAGATCAATTCGGCGCCAGATTCTTTGCCGACCGCATCGTCAACAGTCTTAAATGACCGCTATTGGATTATTAATGCATTTGGATCGCCCGGTACTTTCAGTACAAGTCTCGCTTTTGTCGTACCATCAACATTCACCAATAGCGGCACGGCGGGTGCATCATCGTACAAGTTGTACAAACGGAGTTCCACCAGCGACGGAACATGGGACCTTGTTGTCAATGGTGCGGCGCGCATCGCCGCCGACACAGTTGTATTCGACAATGTTACGTCGTTCAGTCAATTTACGATTGGTACGGATGATCCGCTTCCAGTGGAACTTGTATCGTTGTCTATTTCCTCACAGCACTTAAATGCTGAATTGAAATGGAAGACAGCGAGCGAAGTGAATAATGCGGGGTGGGAAGTTCAGAGGTCAGAGATCAGAAGTGAGATGTCAGTGGAGGTTAGTCATTCTGAGCGCAGCGAAGAATCCAGTACATGGGCAAAAGTTAGGTTTGTTGAAGGGAACGGCACAACGAACGCTCCGAAAGAGTATTCATTTATCGACAGAGTACAGAAAGCAGGAAAATATTTGTATCGATTAAAACAGATCGACCGCGACGGGAAATTTTCATACTCGCAGGAAGTTGAAGTAACAGTCGGCAGCGTACCGAAAGTATTTGCGCTGGAACAGAACTATCCCAATCCGTTCAATCCGACAACAACAATCGGTTTCACGCTTCAGGTTTCAGGTCTCACGACTCTGAAGATCTATGATGCAATAGGAAGGGAAGTGGCAACACTGGTGAATGAGAATCTTGAAGCAGGAGTGTATCATCAGAAAACATTTGATGCCGGCAATCTTTCCAGCGGAATCTATTTTGCGCGGCTGCAGGCTAACGGCAAACAGATGATGAAGAAAATGCTGGTGATGAAATAAGAAAAATTACCATTGCTGTTGTGAAACCAAGATGCTACCTTTGAATCAGACAAATTTATCTTAATTAGTTAGAAGAGAAAGTTTTGATCACAACCAAGATGGAGGACTTATGCACTTCTTTCGTTACGTTTTAATTCTGCCTTTAATTTCGATTATTTCCTTCTGTTTTGCGCAACAGTTGGTGAAACCTTTGCCGTACGTTTCTGTCGGCACAAACGATCCCGAGATCAAAACAATTGTTCAGAACGGGGATACAATCTACATTGGCGGTAAGTTTTCATATCTCTACCCGTACTCAGGAAACGGCGCCGCGCTAAGTACATCAACAGGATACTCCGATGTTTCGTGGTCCATGGTTGAAGGCGGAACGATCCGCGCACTTGTTTCTGATGATAACGGCGGCTGGTATATCGCGGGAGATTTTACAACCGTCAATGGAATTACGAGAAACGGTCTTGCTCACATCAAATCGGATAAAACTCTTGATGCAAGTTGGAACCCGAATCCGAACGCAACAGTGTTTGCTATTGCAAAATCAGGCTCAACAATTTACGTGGGCGGAAATTTTTCTTCCGTCGGCGGACAATCGCGAAGCTGTATTGCGGCGATTGATTCTGCAACAGGCAATGCAACAAGTTGGAATCCTGGCGCAACCAGCAGCGTGTTTGCACTCGTCGTAGATGATACATTGCTCTACGCAGGAGGAGCGTTTACAACGATTGCCGGGGTTACACGAAATTATATTAGTGCACTCAGCAGAGCAACGGGCGCTGCAAAGAGCTGGAATCCGGGGGCTGACGGCGTTGTGAGGGCAATTGCTATTTCAGGATCAACCTTGTACGCGGGGGGAGATTTTATAAATTTTGGCGGGCAGGGAAGAAATTATATTGCCTCTGTTCTTACGTCATCAAACACGGCAACAAGCTGGAATCCCAATGCCGGACCGCATGTGTTCACGATTGCCGTTTCGGGGTCAACGGTATATGCCGGCGGAGATTTTACAAGTATGAACGGCTCAACACGGCTTTACATTGCTGCAATTGATGCAAGCAGCGGCACGATTACAAGCTGGAATCCCGCTGCAGATTCGTACGTGAATTCCATTCTTGTATCCGGCTCAACTGTGTATGTCGGCGGAGAATTTTCAAATATTGGCGGTGCAACAAGGAATAAGATCGCAGCGATCGATGCTTCAACAGGAAATGCGACAAGTTGGGATCCGAATGCCGATTACGCGATTTATACTATAGGCATTTCCGGTTCAACACTATATGCCGGAGGAGCATTTACTTCAATAGGCGGACAGACCAGAAACAACATTGCCGCGATAGATGCGACTACCGGAAATATTTTGAATTTCAATCCTGATGCAAACGGTATTGTTCATGCAATTGCAGTTTCGGGTTCCACAGTGTATGCGGGAGGAGAATTTACATCCATTGGCGGTCAATCCAGAAATTACCTTGCGGCTGTTGATGCGACTACAGGGAGCGCATCATCATGGGATCCTGGGGTTGACAATTTTATTTATGCGATTGTTGTTTCCGGTTCTAATGTTTATGTGGGCGGTGATATTTTCTTTTTTCAAAGTCAACTGAGAGTTGGATTAGCAGCACTTAATGCTTCAACGGGAAATTTGACAAGCTGGGATCCTTCGGCAAATGGAAGCGTCTATGCGCTTACACTTTCGGACACGATCCTTTATGCTGCTGGTTCGTTTACTAACCTCGGCGGTTCTTCAAGAAATTACATTGGCGCCGTGCGAACTACAGCGAATACAAACAATGCAACATCATTTAATCCTGCCGCTAACAATTATGTGCTTTCGCTTGCTGTATCGGGTTCAACGGTCTATGCAGGAGGCAATTTTACAAATATCGGATCTTCATCGCGCAACAGAATTGCCGCACTCGATGCTTCAACCGGAACTGCGACAAGCTGGAACCCATCCGCCGATAATCAAGTGCGTGCGATTGCTGTTTCTAGTTCAACAGTGTATGCAGGCGGAATTTTTAACACGATTGGCGGTCAATCAAGAAATTATATTGCCGCACTTGACGCATCAACAGGAAATGCCACAAGCTGGAATCCAGATCCGAATAATTACTTAAACGTCATTGCTCTCGATTTAACGAATGCAAGAATTTATGCTGGCGGAGTTTTTGGCTCCGTATTTAGCGGAGTAAATCCCCGTGCTGGATTTGCAGGATTCACAAATCCGGACGATCCACTTCCGGTTGAACTGGCAGAATTGAATATCGAATATCGATCACCGAATGTAGAACTGCTGTGGAAAACCGCAATGGAAGTGAATAATTACGGATTCGACATAGAAAAGAAAAGGATGAAAGATGAATTAGGAAGTATGACATGGGAAAAGATTGGATTTGTTGAAGGGAACGGCACAACGAACGCTCCGAAAGAGTATTCATTTATCGATAGAGTACAGAAAGCGGGGAAATATTTGTATCGATTAAAACAGATCGACCGTGATGGAAAATTTTTATACTCGCAGGAAGTGGAAGTGACCGTTGGCAGCGCTCCAGAGAAATTTGAACTGGGGCAAAACTATCCGAATCCATTCAATCCTTCAACCACAATTGGTTTCACGCTTCAGGTTTCAGGTTTCACGACTCTGAAGATCTACGATGCAATAGGAAGGGAAGTGGCGACGCTGGTGAACGAACCGCTGGAAGCGGGAGTGTATCATCAAAGAACATTCGATGCACGAGGTCTGGCGAGTGGGATGTACTTTGCTCGGCTTGTCTCCGGCGGAAAGACACAACTGAAAAAGATGATGCTGTTAAAATAAGGACAACACAAAGGTATATGCTCAATGGGACGGAAACTCTTTCCGTCCCTTTTGTTTTTCCGGTGCGTTTACGTATTTTTGCGGAATGAAAATAACTTCTGTGTTCTTCATTGGAATACTCCGCATGCTTGCACAACAGGGATCTCCTGTACTGTTTGAACACATTTCGCTTGATGACGGGCTTTCACAATCTACCGTTACTTCTATCGTGCAGGATTCGAAAGGGTTCATGTGGTATGGCACAGAAGATGGGTTGAATAAATACGACGGTTACACTTTTACAGTGTACCGACATTCTGCAAACGATACCCTTTCACTTGCACACAGTTATATCAGCACTCTGTATTATTCAAAACGGACGAACGTACTGTGGGTAGGAACGCAAAACGGCGTTCTCCATTCATTCAATCCTACGTACGGTACGTTTACACGTCACAACAATAAAACGGGAGATCAGCAGACACATGGTGTTTTGTCGATACTTACTATCACAGAAGATTTTGAAGGGAATATTTGGTTCGGAACATTTCATGAACTTTCGGTTTATCATCCCGTCCGAAAAATTCTACGAAGTGTTTCATCAGCATTGTTTACCGACTCAACAGTACGTTCAGGCATCATTACCGAATTGATGACCGACAGCAAAGGGAGGGTATGGGTCGGTTCAAGCGGCCATGTCAGCATGTTCGATTGTTCGACCAAAAAATTTTCACATTTCACTATTCCGTACGAACAAGGATATTATTCATCGAACGGCGATATATTCTTGGAATTGAAAGACGGTACAGTATTGGTCGGTTCGAATATCGGCGTTCACAAAGTTGATATTCCGGGGAGAAACCTTGTCAGATTTCCATTTCACTTTCCGAACAAATTGAATCCGTCTGCGGAATTTCCCACCGTAATGTCGCTTGTGCTCGATTCTGCCGGACGCATCTGGGCGGGAACATTTGATGGTTTGTTCCGTTTCAACGGAAAAAATTTTTCAGTCGAGCAATTTATTCATGAGCCCAAAAACGATAAAAGTTTAAGCGAGAATTCAGTGCTGTCGCTGTTTGTTGACAGGACAGGTGTTGTACACATCGGCACATACCACGGAGTCAATACGTACGCACCATGGCAGGTCAAATTCACGTCCTTTCATTCCATTTCCGATGATCCTTCTTCTCTTGTGTGGGACAACGTCCGGTCATTTGCAGAAGGTCCGGATGGTAATGTGTGGATCGGTACGATGAGAGGTATTTCGTTTTTTAATCTTCAGACGTACACTTTTTCGCGGTTTCAATTCCCCCGCGAAAGCGGCGGAAATATCATCTGGTCTTTGCGATGGGACGATCAGCACAAAAATACTTTTGTTGCCGGATTGAACGGGGGAGGGGTAAAGAAATTTGCGGTGAGCAACGGTACGCCGCCGCGGTTGTCGAAATTAATGCAGCGTTTGGACGGCGGTACTGTTTTTACTATGGTGACAGATTCTTCCGGCAATTTGTGGACCGGACAGATTGCCGATGGAATTACTGTGTTCGATATAAAGATGAATGTTGTTGTCCGATTGAAAAATAACTCTCTGTATCCCGATCTCCTCGCAAACAATACCGTAGTCTCGCTCGCCCAAGGGAGCAATGGTATAATGTGGGCGGGGACGGATAACGGTTTAACAAGCATTCAAACCGGAACATGGAAGACAAAACACTACCGGCATGATCCGCTCAACAATAATTCACCGAGTGGAAATAATATATTGTGTTTGTATCTCGATCCTTCCGGCATCTTGTGGTTTGGTACGTACGCAGGTCTCAACAGGATGAATCCTGTAATGGAAACGTTCACCCGAATAACAATGGAGAACGGTTTGCCGAACGATGTCGTTTATGCTATCCTTCCGGATACGAAAGGAAATCTCTGGTTTAGTACGAATAAAGGAATTGTACGGTACACTCCGGAGTCGGGTGCGATCAAAACGTTCACCCCCGCAGACGGATTGCAGAGTAACGAATTCAACCAGCGTGCCGCGCTGTTAACACGCAACGGCACAATGTTCTTTGGCGGGGTCAATGGGTTTACCATGTTCCATCCAGACCGCATCATTGACAATCGAAATACTCCCGCTGTTGTACTTACCGATGTGAAAGTGTTCAACAAATCGCTTCGTCCGTCGAAATCTGAAACACGATTGCTGCAGAATATTTCCGACGCACGGGAATTGCATCTCGAGTACAGCGATGCCGTTCTGACATTTGAATTTGCTGCACTTGAGTACACAAACCCTGAGAAAAACCAGTATGCCTATATGATGGAAGGATTCAATACCGATTGGGTGTATGCAGGTACGAAACGGGAAGCAACATATACGAATCTCGACCCGGGGGAATATACGTTCCGGGTAAAAGCATCGAACAATGACGATGTGTGGAATGAAGAAGGAACCTCGATTAAAATTTTCATCGCACCGCCGTGGTGGATGACATGGTGGTTCCGATCACTATTACTTGCCGCGTTTCTTTCTGTCGGTCCGTTTATCTATTATCGGCGTGTGTCCGGCTTGAAGAAAGAATTTGCGCTGCAGCAGGAATTTTCAAAACGACTTATTGAAAGCCAGGAGGGGGAACGCAAACGGATTGCATCAGAACTGCATGACGGGCTCGGGCAGGATTTGCTGGTGGTCAAGAACAGAGCATTTATAGCGCTGCGGCAAAAACGAATCAACTCGAAAATAAAAGAACAACTCATCCACATACAATCCACGGCAACCGATGCGCTTGCTAATGTGCGGAGTATCTCCCGCAATCTGCGCCCGTACCATCTTGAAAAAATGGGACTGCAGGAAGCGGTAAAATTTATGATCGATGGATTGAAAGGAACCACCGATGTACATTTTATTCTCGAATGGAACACTATAGCAGGAGTGTTGTCGAACGAACAGGAAATCAATCTGTTCCGTATTGTGCAGGAGGCGGTCAACAATATTGTGAAACACTCGCAGGCAACTGTTGCAACGATCCGGTTGGAGAGGTTAGAAGAAAAAATAGTACTATCCATTCATGACGATGGAAAAGGATTTTCAATGGAGACTTCAGAGAGCGTCAGAAAAGGATTCGGCCTTTCAGGAATCGGAGAACGCGTTAGAATTCTTGCTGCAACATATTCCATCAATTCTTCACCGGGAAAGGGAACTACGGTACGAGTTGAAGTGCCGGTAAAGAAAGTGTAAGGAAAGACGGTACTGTTTTGAGCGATGGAATGTATTCAAAAAAATATCCATCCCGCGGTAAAAATGGCAAAACAATCAACCAAAAAAATTACAGTTATCATTGCGGATGACCATCCTCTGTTCCGAAAAGGGCTGGAGGACGTTGTCCGGGAAGATTCACGCATTGAAATTGTTGATACTACAGGCAATGGCGACCGAGCGCTTGAATTGATCGAACAAAAAAAACCGGATATCGCTATCCTCGATATTGATATGCCGGGAATTTCGGGATTGGAAATTTCCGCTTTGGTTGTGAAGAAAAAACTTCCCACGAACGTGATTATCCTTACTATGCATGACGATCAGGAACATTTTGACCGTGCAATGCACGCAGGTGTTGCCGGATACATAGTGAAGGACAGCGCTGCCGGCGATATCCTTTCCGCCATCGATGTTATTCAGACTGGGAAAACATATATCAGTCCCATACTGTCGTACCATTTGCTCAAGAAAGATTCAAATGCACAACTAGGAATCGACACAAAACTTGGCATTGATATTCTTACGCCTACCGAGAGAAAAATTGTCTCCCTCATCGCGCAAAGTAAATCTTCAAAAGAAATCGCTGCCGAATTATTCATTAGTCCAAAAACAGTAGCCGCTCACCGCGCAAATATCTGCGTGAAACTCCGCCTCAAAGGGACAAACGCCCTGTTGAAGTTTGCTTTGGAAAATAAAACTCTCCTGTAAAACCTGTCTCAAAAAAATCTTAAACCTCATTATTAAAAGTCAAACGAGAACTCCCTGCGGTCTCGTCGCAGAGATGAATCGCTAAAATAATACGAAGTTCTAACAAGGAAGACGCCCTGCGCTCTTGGCGCGGGATAATTTACAATAATAGTGGTATAACCTCATACACGGCAGCAGTGATGTGACACTCCGGAAACACAATTCACGTAAAGGTGTAAAACTTTGTCTCGAGTATTTCATACATCTCGGTTTATTCCATTTTTTTGTTTCATACTCCATCACTTGTGTCGTGATCCTGTACTTCTCCGACCATTTCTAGATACTAGTACCTACCTAAATACTCACCATCACCGATACAAAACAAATTCCTCAAATAGTTATTTGCATACAGTCATTCCAGATATTAAGGGGTGTTCTAATGAAAATTATGATCGTGGACGACAACAAACGGATGAGAGAAGTAATCAAATCACTCCTTTCGTCATCGAAAAATAAAATTGTCGAATGTACCGACGGGTCGGAAGCGGTGCGCGAGTTCGGACAATCGCGTCCTGATTGGGTAGTGATGGATATTGGGATGAAAGAACTCGACGGTATCTCTGCAGTACGGGAGATTTGCTCGGCATTTCCGAAAGCAAAGATTGTAATACTGACCGATTACGGTGATCCTTTTTTCCGCAGAGAGGCACAAGAGGCAGGAGCATGCGGATTTGTTCTGAAAGAAAACTTGCATGACGTTATTTCAATTATCAATCACTAAATCAACAGGAGGAGTTATGAAGAACAACAGGTCACTGCTAATCGTAGTAGCCGCCGCACTCAGTCTCGCTTATGGATGCAAAGATGAAGTGGTCAGCGATGAAAGCACCATCAACGATTCGGAGATAAATAATTTTATTAATGGACTTCCAAAGTTTTCGCAGCCGGAAGAAAAAGAACCAATGATGATTGCCGAAACAACGGAACAAGATTCAGAATATGTCTATACGACAAAGACCTACGAGGCGGCAGCGGGATTCGATACGCATATTGCATTGGATCCCCAGTCCGACGTAATCTTTCCGGGCGGACTCATACAGGGGAACACGATCAACGACGGCAGGTACGTGCCAATTGTTGCTTCACGGAAACCGATCACTATTTCCGCTTCGCTCCAAGGAGTGCAAGGGAGCGTCAGCCGTACGGTTCAGGATCCGAAACTTTCCACAGTGCGGGATGCCTTGAATGAGATTTTGAATCAGCAGGTAACAGGCGAACAGCCGGCAATAACGGCATTCACGGTAGAGAATGTGTATTCAGAAAGCCAGTTTAAACTAGCTGTGAATGCAAGTTACACCGGAGGATTTTCCATTTCAGGTTCCTTCGATTTTTCCAACAAGAATATCAAATCGCGCTTGGCGGCAAAATTTATTCAAACCTATTACACGGTGGATATGGACCCGATTGCAACCCCCGCCGGATTCTTTAATGAAAATATAAATTCATCAGCCATTGGAACAAACATGCCGATGTACGTTGCCACCGTTACGTACGGCAGATTGGCACTCTTCACCATCGAATCCAGTTACAGCAATCTTGAAGTGAAAGCGGCGCTCGATGCTGCGTATGCGAACGCGTCGGGAAGTATCTCTGCAGAGTATTCGCAGATATTGAACGGTTCGACGATCAAAGTGTATGTGCGCGGCGGCAGCGGTTCCGGATCAGTGCAGGCGATCAACGGATTTGACGGATTCAAGCAATATATCCTCGACGGAGGAAAATACAGCAAAGAATCTCCCGGCGCGCCCATCTCCTACAAATTGCGGTACATCAACGACAACGCAATAGGAAAAATCGTACTGGCATCGACGTACACCATCAGAGAAGCGGTGCCGAGAAACAGAAATGTAACCGTAAAAGTAACGCTTGATAAGATTAAGTTTGAAGAGAACTCGTACGATGAATTTGGCAGCACAGGACTTTCGATCTTCGGGTGGATCAGGTGGAATAACGACTATTTCTTTAACGTGAGCAGAGACAATTATGAACAATGGGCATTCGGAACGTCGATTCACTCGATCAGTTCAACGGTTACGCGAATTGTTCCAAATCCCACAGGCGAAACAATTTCAATCAATGCAGACATGTACGAGCGGGATTGGACGGCAGGCAACGATGACGACAAATTTACACCCACGGAAGGGAATCCGGTATCGATCTTGATTTCTACGCTGCCGGAAGGAACATCATATCGCGAGGTCGTTTTAGATTATCCGAACGATAACAATGTGATGACGCTCTATTTCGTCATCGAAAAAACAACCGTGCTGTTGCCGTAATGATTACTTCGAAACGTATGACCGAGAACATAATGAAAATACCCAATATACCAACTATCAAAGGAGGAGTTATGAAACAGACGAAACCAATACTTGTCTTGCTTGTTGTGCTGACAGGGTGGATGTACGCGCAGGACGGCTCATTGGATGCAACATTCGATTCCGACGGGAGAACACAATCACCGGTGGATAATACCAACACAACCGGATACGGTATTGCAGTGCAATCCGACGGTAAGATCATCATCGTGGGTCACGTGGGAGCGATTGGGTCGTATGATCTTGCATTGGCACGATTTAACACCGACGGTACACTTGATGATACCTTCAGCGATGACGGGCTCGTGAGGAAATCGTTGTGTGGCGATTCTGATGCGTTATTCGGTGTCGCACTTCAAACCGACGGGAGAATTGTTGTAGTCGGATATACTGAAAACGACAGTGATTCGTTCCGTAATATGGCTATCGTCAGATTTACTTCATCCGGAGATCCTGATTCAACATTCAGCGATGATGGTGTTCTAACGTTAAGCCAAGGGAACCAGAATGATGAGTTATACGAGGTGGTAATTCAAAGCGACGGTAAAATTGTAGCCGTCGGGTATTCAAGAACGGATTTCAGCGCCGATTTTTGTGTTATCCGGGTCAATACCGACGGCACTCTCGATACATCGTTCGACAGCGATGGCATTAAACTGATCTCTTTTGGTTCTCCGTATGACTTCGCAAAAAATGTGGCGCTTCAAACTGACGGCAAGATTGTTATTGTTGGTACAATGACTTCAAGTTTTGTTGAAGATATAGCTGTGGCGCGGTTACACACGGACGGATCATTCGACACGTCATTCGACAGCGACGGAATGCTTACCACTGCCGTCAGTTCATCGTACGATTACGCATACGGCGTCGCTATCGACAATCTTAACAGGATCGTTGTCTGCGGAAATTCTTCGGTGAGCGGTAATTTTAATGTCATCGTTGTCCGGTACAATTCTGATGGCTCGTTAAGTTCTACTTTTGATTCTGACGGAAAACTCACATTGGATCTCGATGGAACCGATGTAGCATACGGAATCGCAATTCTCAGCGATCAGAAAATAGTGATTGCAGGGACAACGGATGGAATAGCATTCGTTGCGAGGTTGGATACTGCGGGTGCCTACGATACCTCGTTCGACAGCGACGGATATACAATTCAATCGTATCCCGACATGAGTGTGAATTCCGTGTACGCAATGGCACTTCAAAGTGACGGGAATATTGTGACAGGAGGGTACTGCCAGGATTACATCACACGGTTTGCCGTCCAGCGTTTTACAAACAGCATCACACCGTTACCGGTGGAATTAGTTTCGTTTACTGCAACACCACAGAGATCGGATGCGGAATTGCACTGGGCAACAGCAACAGAAGTGAACAATTATGGGTTTGAAATCCAGAGGTCAGAAATCAGAGACCAGAAGTCAGAATCCACAAATTCAACTATCCAGCAATCCAACTGGACGAGTGTTGGGTTTGTTGAAGGAAACGGCAACAGCAATTCTCCAAAAGAATATTCTTTTACCGATAAAAATCTCACAACAGGCAGGTATTCCTACAGATTAAAACAGATCGATCACAACGGAAAATTCAAATATACGCAGGAGGTCGAAGTAACGGTCGGCAGCGTACCGAAAGTATTTTCATTGGAACAGAATTATCCCAACCCGTTCAATCCGACAACGACAATCGGTTTTACGCTTCAGGTTTCAGGTCTCACGACTCTGAAGATCTACGATGCAATAGGAAGGGAAGTAGCGACGCTTGTGAACGAACCGCTGGAAGGGGGAGTGTATCATCAAAGAACATTCGATGCTAAAAATCTTCCCAGCGGAATGTATTTTGCACGTCTGCAAAGCGCTGAGAAGGTACAGTTGAAGAAGATATTGCTGCTAAAATAGATCCCTGCACACAGCATATTCTTGAAAAGGAGAAACGAAAGTTTCTCCTTTTTTATTAAATAAAGGGGCTTGACTAGATAGAACTCAAGCATTGAAAAAGATTTTAAGAATTAATTGTTTGATATCCGAGTGCCTGTTATTGAAACGGAACTCGTATTCTTTGAGATACAAATAAAAGTCCTGAGAACGA
>JBFMFY010000064.1:0-17972 GCA_040751955.1 Bacteroidota bacterium | reverse complement strand
TGCCGGTTCGATGTTTTTCAGACCGGCATTTTTGTTTTGGGAACATAGTTGTTGATAGAGGGAGGTAAAAAGATTAAATTCCTATCGGATGACACTAAAAGCCATCTCAAAAATCTCACATCAATATCATTGCGAGATGTTCTTTGGCGAAGCAATCTGTTTTTTATGATACTCTTAGAGATTGCTTCGGTCGCGCAGTTTATCATGCTGAAAGCGGGCTCGCTCGCAGTAACAGCCTATTTTTGAGATGAGTTCTACAAATAAATGGATCCGCAGGAATTACACTCCTCTTTGGTTCTTCTCACAAAAGAAAAAAAATATTCGTTGCGGATTTTTTTGTAATTTGCCATTCACCTATGAAACTCACCTTCAACGAAACACGCAACAACAACAAATATCTCGAATCTGTAAAGTATCTTCCCGATCATTGCCGCTTTCTTTTATTCGGAGATACGCAGGAAGCGGTATTAGTCTGGAACGGAAAACAAACGGAGTCTGCAATATTGTCCTTCCATTCCAGATTGCAGAGTAGAGAGAAGAACCAAGAGCAGAAAACCTATGGATTCATCCATGAAAAGTGAGGTAAAAGAGGGAGGGCAAATTCCGTTTGATGATTCAGACGGCATCATTGAATATTAGAGACATCTGAAAAATGCCAAACCACCGTCATTCCGAGGAGCCTGCCTGCACGAAGCCGATGCTTCGTTTCGGCAAAGGCAGGCGTAGCGACGAGGAATCTGAGAATTTCTTTCAAAATCGCCAATCAGATTTCTCGCTTTGCTCGAAATGACTATGGGAAATGAATATTTCAGAAGTCTCTATTAAGAAATCTGGAGAGGCGATTGCATTTTTAAAATTGAGTGGCAAAGTTTCTGCGCAAAGAAAGATCGGTCGGTGGAATTAACGAACGTCTATTGAGTATTCATTACAGATGAAAAATAAGTCCGAATATAAAGGTGAAGTTGTAATCTACAAAACCGGCAGCGGGCAAGAAGCAATTGATGTCCGGTTGGAGAATGAGACTGTTTGGCTGACGCAGGCGCAAATGGCGCAGTTATTTGGTAAAGGAAGAACGACTGTTACAGAACATATCCGTAATATTTTCAGGGAAAAAGAACTTAATGAAGAGTCAGTATGTCGGAATTTCCGACATACTGCGGCGGACGGGAAAATTTATGACGTTTTATACTATAACTTGGATGTTATTATTTCCGTCGGTTACAGGGTAAAATCCAAACGGGGAACGCAATTCAGAATTTGGGCAACAAATGTTCTGCGCGAGCATCTTGTAAAGGGATATACGATCAATAAAAAAGCTCTTGCCCGAACAACAGCAAGTATCGCTGAGTTACAAAAAACTATTGCTCTTGTCACCAGTGTCCGCGACAAAAAACTTTCTTCCGATGAAGCGCAAGGGTTGTTAACGATTATTAAGCAGTATGCCGATACGTGGACCACATTAGAAGCGTATGACTCCCGAAAGATCAAGAAACGTATTACATCAAAAAAATCGGTTTCATTATCGACTGATGAAGTACATGAAAAACTTTCTGCATTAAAAAAAGAATTGATCCGTAAAGGTGAAGCGGGCGATCTATTCGCCGCAGAACGAGGGCACGGAATTGAACAAATACTCGGCGCCATTGACCAAACGTTTGGAGGTAAAGAACTTTATCCAAGCATTGAAGAGAAAGCTGCTCATCTATTGTATTTTACAATTAAAGATCATCCGTTTTCAGACGGCAACAAACGGAGCGGGGCGTTGCTCTTTCTTGAATATTTGAGAAAGAATAATGCGCTGTTTAAGAAAGATCGCACGGTACGCATAAATGACACCGCATTGACCGCCTTAGCATTGCTGATTGCAGAAAGCGATCCGAAAGAAAAAGATCACATGATCGCACTGATAACAACTTTGCTCAAAAACTGAAATTCCACTTCATACAAATCTTCCGCTTGAAACAACACTGAGAAGAAAAATGAAAGAATGGAAAGAGTGGGGATATACCGGCGCAAGCAGTACGATTTTTTTACTTTATTGTGATGAAGACTATTTTAACGCCTTCATCACATCATCATCAAACTTCGGCAATTCTCCGTACTGGTTCGTCAGTTCCTGATATTTCGCAAAAAAATCTCCAACGCCGTTCTGGATCGTTTCATTCAGCGACACACGCCCTAATTTTGCATCGATCGAGTATGCCATCAGGAGCCCAGCCGTTGCGCCGTAGTTTTTTTCGTAGGAGCCGGAGAGGTTGGAGTTCATGATCAATTCACGAGCACGTGCCGGCGGTACGGATGGAGACGTGAGTTCCTTCAGCGCGCTGTTGAGCGAAGCAACGGCTTGTTTGGCACTCGCCAATTGTGCTGCCGAAAGATGAGCACCTGTCCGCTGCTGCGCAGAGATCAAGTATGCGATTCCCTCGTTCTGTACAAGCTCCGCCAGCGTCCAATACGGTTCGTACTGGCGATGAAGTTGCTGCCACATGGGGGATGAGTTCTGATAGATGCCGAATACAGCGTGAAATGTTTCGTGCGCGAGCGTACTCATCATATCCACGAATTGTAGTTGCACTTCCTGGATATATTGTGCCGAGCGGGTCAGGTTTACGACGATCGTCAATTCTCCTTTCCCTTCTCCCACAAATCGCGGTGTGTTGTTCACCCACGCTACGCTGCGTACGAATGCGGCGGCGTTCTCGTTTCCGTGTGCAACAAAATAAACCGGTATGGAGGCTGTAATGCGGGCGTTTTGCGGGAAGAATGATTCAAGCGTGGCGACGATTTTTCTGTCCAATTGCCGCTTCTTTGTTTCCAGTAACAGCAGTTTAATTTTTTGCAAGTGTGCCGCTGTAGCATTCAACCCGAAAATATCATTCGATGTGATTGATCCGTTACGGAACCGTTCCAGTTCACGTGCAAAATCTGCGGAAGAATACTGCTGCCGAGCGAGCAGCGCACTTGTTGCCGCTGCGATTTGGTTGCCGCGCAGTTCCGCAACGCGGTTGACATTTGCGATCCGTCCTTCGCTCAGTTCAATCAACGCGTCGATCGACGAGTAATCTAAACGGAGAGTGACGTTGAAATTAGGATTTGATTGTGCGAAGATAACTTGCGGAAGAAGAATTACAACGAAAAGTAAGATAGTCGTTCGGTTGTCATTGCGAGCCGTTTTTTGGTGAAGCAATCTTGTCATTAGTTGGGCAAGCAGAAGATTGCTTCGGTCGTCCTTAACAAAACAGGACTCCCTCGCAATGACAGAAGCATTTACTATTTTGGTAAGCGAGGCAGTAGATTTCATAGGAGATTCTTCATTCCTCTTAGCGCCTGACGGATCCGCTGTTCGTTTTCAATGAGCGCAAACCTCACATATCCTTCTCCTGCATCGCCGAAACCGATTCCCGGAGACACTGCTACTTTGGCTTTCGTCACCAGCAACTTTGCAAATTCGAGCGAGCTAGACGAGCGGAACTGTTCGGGTATTCTTCCCCAGACAAACATCGATGCTTTCGGTTTTTCAATTTCCCATCCGAGTTTCTGCAATCCGTCAACAAGCACGTCGCGGCGCGCTTGATACATCGTGGTGATCTCCTGTACGCAATCCTGCGGACCGTTCAATGCGGCAATCGCTGCGATCTGGATCGGTTGGAACATGCCGTAGTCAAGATAACTCTTTATTTTGATCAATGCGCCGACGATCGTTCTGTTTCCAACGCAAAATCCGACCCGCCAGCCGGGCATGTTGTAACTTTTTGACAGTGTGTAGAATTCCACAGCAACGTCACGCGCGTTTGGTATTTGCAAGATTGACGGTGCCTGATATCCATCGAAGCCGAGATCTCCGTACGCAAGATCGTGGATTATGTACAGGTTGTTCTGTTTCGCAAATGCAACGATCATTTCAATAAACGAAAGATCAACCGTTGCAGTCGTCGGATTATTTGGAAAATTCAATACAAGAAATTTTGGTTTGGGCCATGTTTGTGTGTACGACTGGGCAATGCGATCATAAAATCCGGCGAACGGTTCCATCGGAACATGGATGACCTGTGCACCTGCAATGACGAATGCATAAGGATGGATCGGATATGCAGGGGATGGACAGAGGATCGTATCGCCAGGACCCGAAACGGCAAGCGCAAGATGCGATAATCCTTCTTTAGAGCCGATCGTTGCTACGGTTTCTGTTTCCGGATCAAGATCGACGTTGTATTTTCTTTTATACCAATCGCTGATCGCCAGACGTAGTTTGTAGATCCCTTTTGATGCTGAATAGCGATGGTTGTATCCTTTTTGCGATGCTTCGGTCAATTTATCAACGATATGCTGCGGCGTCGGCTGGTCGGGATTTCCCATGCCGAGGTCGATGATGTCTTCGCCGTTGCGGCGGGCGCTCATCTTCAATTCGTTGACGATGGCGAAGACGTAGGGTGGAAGGCGGTTGAGCCGTTCGAAATTTTTCATGACACTGTAATATAAAAAAAACGGGATAACAAAAAAGGCATCTTGCTGATTCAAGATGCCTTTTGAAGAATGAGGTTAAAGCTATACAACTTACGATTTCATGCGTTTCCCTTTTTCTTCTTCGGTAAAGATCCATCCGACAAGTTTTCCTTCGTCGATATTTTCAAAACGGTCCCAATACTCTGCGGTGCGGAAATGACGAGAACTTGTGTCTCCTTTAATCGAAGCTTCCACTTCTTTCATGATCACCGCAAGTCTCGATTTCCACCTCTCCATATTCGACACGCGCAGATCGACCCAGCCGTTGTGAGCCCAATCTTCGATTGCGGCAGCGTTGATCGGCAATTCGTTCACGCCGCGGTACGGCGGTATCTTCACTTCGTTGCCGCGCAGCAATGTTTTGCCGTCCGGCATTAAGATGGGAATGCCGATGGAAATGATCTGCGAGCGAAGCTGTTCTTCTTTTGAGATAAGCGTTGTGAGATCGGCTGAGATCTGTTTTGCCTGTGTCTTTAAGACGTTTTTCGTAGTGCCGTACGTCAGTTTCAGCAGATGCGCTTCGTACAATAATTTTGAGAGCCGCGGCGGACCGAGCATTTCGAACGCGACACTGTCAACGCTGTGTTCTTTTTCCAATTGCTTCATCCGCTCGATAGCGCTTTGGAACATGAAACCAGCACGATACGTCGGTGAAAGCGTTGCATTGTCGAGCGCATTGATGATGTCGTGTCCGGTGTTCCCTCCTTTGATCTCGTAAACGACTGCTTCTGCGATCTCTTCAGGAGTTACATATTCCATTTGCCCCGGCGTTGCAATTGCTTCGAATTCGCCGCGGGAAAAAATCCCGTTCTCACCCGTGTCGATAAAGACGGACTTCAGCCGTTCGCCGGTCGGTTCGGCAGTGCCTCTGTTCATTCTGATCTGGAACTTACCTTTTAATTCTACCCCTTTTTCCGGCGTGCAATCGACAAGTTCAATCGGTTTGCCGCGCTTTGCGATCTCTCCGTACGCGATTTTTTTCCATGC
This sequence comes from Bacteroidota bacterium, assembly GCA_040751955.1. Classification (GTDB taxonomy): domain Bacteria; phylum Bacteroidota; class Ignavibacteria; order UBA10030; family UBA8401; genus SpSt-333. The sequence goes on along the minus strand of JBFMFY010000064.1, from coordinate 12,482 downwards.
AATTGCACCGGTCGGTTTGATTTCTTTTGTAATCGGGGCATCAGGCGTTCGTCCCATCAAAAAGAGAAGAAGCGTATGAGCGCCGGCAACGACAGATTTGCTGAGAAGTACGCGTGACGGTTTTTCTTCGCTATGCGTGTAAGGGATATTCAATCCCATACCACCGGTGCCGCTTGTGCCGATCTTCACATAAATGCCTGTCTTTGCTTCATTCATCGACCGGTAAAAGATCTGCACGTGGCGGATCAATTGCGGCGTGTACTGTGTAGCGAGAAGCCGTTCAACAGTTTCGCGTACATTTGCAGCATTGTTCTTCAGCGCCAGCATTACATCGCGCGAGCTCTGAAAGATATCCTGATACGCAATGGCGGTCGCAGAATTGATGCAATCGACAACGACATCAGGTTTATATTTATTGAGGAGTTGATACAGCGCAGAGCGCTCAAGCACATCGGCGGTCAATTCGTCGATGATATCGTCGATAAATTTTGACCGTTTATGCTGATCGGAAAGGATCTCTTCGCGGGTGAGATCTTTGAATTCGTTCCGCACGAAAATATTTCCCCACCAAGGGACAAAAAAACTTCTTCCTGCTTTAGGATATTCGGAACGCATTTGCTCGCACGCTTCTTTTGCTTCCGATTCTTTTAATGAGGTGAGAATGATGCGTTTGGGTTTTTCTTCCATCAATCTGCGGCAGATCGCGGAACCGACGAGTCCCCATCCGCCAAGCACGAGAACGGTTTTATTGTTGATGACCATACATCCTCTGTTTGAGAAAAATTTTATGCAGGGGAAGATGTTTGCTTCCGCCGATGCGCAGTAAAGATACACCGAAATGGTTGAAACAGCAATCTTTGTTTTCTATATTGATTCAAGATATTTCCATCCACAATCTTAAATTCATGAAAAATGTATTGGTCAAAGTCCTCATAGGACTTTTTTTTCTGCTTGGGTGCAAAGATGAAGGATCCATCACTCTTCCCACCGATCCGAATGTTACCGTCAGTAAAGTGTATGGAGTTGGCACCAATAAAAAAGCTATTCTTAGCTGGGAAATCGAATCAACGTCGCTGGCGACACGGCTAATAGTGTACAGACATTCGGTTCCAACGTTTGATGAAGAGAGTGCCACCCGCATTGCAGAGATAAATTTGTTATCGATGGCTCCGACGATATCGTTCATTGTCGATTCATCGCTGTCCAATGGAGTGACATATTATTATTCGATTGTTCCGGAAGCACCCGATGCAGACGAAGGTGTTAAAAAGGGAGAGTATAAAACTGCTGCGATCATTCCGTTTGATCCGGCGTCCGTCCCGACAAACCAAATAAAGTATTCCGAACATATCCAACCGATCTTCACCGGCGGGTGCGCCATGCACGGCTGCCACGGAGGTGAAACGGAGAGCGGAAATCACAAATTCCAAAAATCGTTGCACGGCGGTTCGGAATTTTCGTTGACGTCATGGGCGAATGCGCTGTACGGTACCGATGAGGTTGCACAAATTGTTCCGTACCGCGCGCGGAAAAGCCATATCATTCAGCATCTCAATAGAGACACAACCGTTGCACCGGTTGCACAACCAACAATGCCGCCGGGATTTGCATTCCCCACCGAGTTGCGCGACCTGTTGATCCGGTGGATTGATGACGGAGCGAAGAATGATGACGGAACGGTTGCATATTCAACAATGCCGGCGCGTGGATGGGGTTATGTAACAAATCAGGGAGAAGATCTCACGGCGGTTATCGACCTGGATAAGAATAAAATTGCCCGGTATATCACGACCGGTGTTGAGAATACGTCAACTGCACCGCCGCAGGCACCGCATAATGTTACCGTTGATTGGCAGAATCAATATTACTATGTCAATCTTATCGGCGGCAGCAAATTGCTGAAATACAGAGTCTCCGACAATGCAAAAGTGGGAGAGCTTACGACGGGACTCTCGTCTCCCGCGCAGGTTGCACTGTCAAGGAATGGCGATACAGCGTACGTTACTAATTTTGAAAATGCAAAAACAAACATCTCGCTTGTTGCAACCGGATCAATGACGAAGATTGCCGATCTCGGCAGCCCTGCAATGTTGAAACCGCACGGAGTTTCCATCACGCCGGATTTCAAATATGTGCTTGTGATGAATTCGTTGTCCGACAACGTTTCGGTCATTCAGACTTCAGATAATTCAATCGTCAATACAGTTCCGGTCTCCGGAAAAGTACCGGCGTTGCCGATCGGGTACTCATATCAATTCGAGCCGTATCAAGCTGCGATAACGCCGGACAGCAGGTTCGCATACATCACATGCAGGAAGTCAGGGGAAGTGAGAGTGATGGATATCAGTCAAATGAAAATCATCGATTCAATCATTGTTGGAACCTTTCCTCTCATTCCTGCTGTCACGCCCGACGGCGGATATGTGTTTGTTGCAAACAGAAATTCTCATTCCGTTTCAGCCATTAACACAGCGGCACGAAAGGTTGACTATACGATTGATTCGGTCGGTGTTGAACCGCACGGTATTGCAGTTTCAAAAGATGGACTCTTCCTTTACGTCTCGTGTGAAAATTTGGGAGTGAGCGATCCGCCGCATCATCCGACTGTGGGAGGGAAAAAGGTCGGGCTTGTTAAAATTATAGAGATTGCAAAGCGGTCTGTTGTTGCATCTCTTGAGGTAGGAAATTTTGGTTCGGGAATGGCGGTAATACACTGACGGAAATCAAAACTTCATTCCCGCAGTAAAGTGGAAGAGTGTCTGCTGTCCGCGTTCGATCAGGTACGACTCTTCTCCGCGAGCAATAAGTATTTCTATCGGACCGAGAATGGATGTGAACATTACTCCGATGGCGTAACCGAACATTGGTTTCTTCGTTGATGGATTGATCGGATTAATGATATCCGGGTCAATAAGAACGTTGAGGATTCCTTTCAGAAAAATATCTCTCTTGTATTCGTACCGGTACTCGCCGCGACCCACAATAAAATTAGTACCGTTGATCTGCAGGTATTCTGCACCGACAAATTCTTCCGGACCGCCGAACACGAATCGTTTGTAGAGCGGCGGTGTGTCGAATATTTTGTAGTATGATCCGCCGAACCGGATTGTGTGCCGGGGAGAGGGCGTGACATAATTATCCAATGTTGTTGCGAAACGCGTGTAGTTGAAATCCGAACCGAGCGCTGTGCTGCTGTATTCCAATTGCGAGGTTATATTGATCCCTTTCCGCGGAACAAAAACATCATCGATGTAATCGAGTGAAACGGTCAATAGCCCGTACCGCAAATGGTGATTCAATTTCGAGCCGCTAATGATCGTGCGGGGGAGTACGTTGGTCATCTCATCTGCGATCTCTACTTCAAACAGCCACGATTTATCGATCGTCAACCCGGCACCCACACCCATTGTCAATCCCCGGTCTTTGTATTCAAGCAGTACACCTGTCGTGTGGATGTTGAACGGCACATCTCTATACCTCAGGGAAATATACGGATAGATCGGCATATCGAGAGAGCGGGAAGGGTACGAAAGTTTTCCCTGCAGCCGGAACAACCCCGAAAAATCCATCTCCGATTCGAACCGCACGCCGGTCAGCAATAAATTTGTTGCTCGCACGCCGATTCTCGCGATCAATTGGTAAAAATCGTCGTAATGTAATCCGATGTTCAGTTCACGGAATAACTTCTCTTTCACATGAATGGTCAGTGTAACGCTGGAGTCATGTTCTGTAGCGAGGTGGTAGGTAATGGTTTCAAAATAACCGAGTGCGTACAGTTCATTAATTTTACGTTCGAGGATATCTGTCGAGAACGGTTGTCCGGGTTTAATATCGAGCAGATCATAGATGAACTGGAATTCGAATTTTTCCTGTCCGGTGATGCGGATTCCGTGAATGATCAATTGTGTATTGTTCCGTCTATTCAATGTTTCGGCGTTTTGTCGGAAAGTTGAGGAAGTACGTTGTTCTTTCAGTTTTACAAGTTCGTCAACATGCGATCGTGCAGCTTCGTACCCACGAGAGATGATCTGACGAATTGCCTCGCTGTTGAAATCGGCGATGTCAAATTCGTCAAGGGACGGTTCAATGTAAACGTCTGTGATCTTCCGAAGGGCGTCGATCTTTTGATACCGCGGAATCGACGCTGCACGTTTGATTACTTTGAAAAGTTCGTTGGCATCATCCCTGGTGAATTTGTACGCCGAAACATCTACGCCGATGATGATGTCTGCGCCCATGTCCTTGAGAACATCGGCGGGATAATTATTCAGCAGACCGCCGTCCGAAAGGAGCGAATCGCCGTACTCAACGGGTGTGAACGCCGAAGGGATTGCCATTGTTGCCCGCATTGCACGGGCGATCGGTCCCTGTTTCATCACCACCTCTCTTCCCGTGATCAAATCAACCCCAACGCACCTGAACGGGATCGGCAGCGAATCGAAATCATGAACATCACCGTAGTGATATGTCAAGCGGGAAAGGAGGAGCGAGATCTTCTGTCCGGCGATGACTCCTGCCGGGGGTGTCGGTGTGATTCCTTTAAGAGGAAGACGGAGGTGATACCTTCCTGCGTATTTCTTTTCGACGTAGGGAAGAATTTCTCGTTTTGGTGTATCGTTGAACATGTCGGGCCAATCGACAGCATCGACGATTTTTTGCAACGTATCGCTGCGATACCCGATGGAGTACAGACCGCCGATCAATCCTCCAAAACTTGTACCCACAACATAGTCGATCGGGATTCCGAGCGAATCGATGACCTTCAAGACTCCAAGGTGAGCAAAACCGAGGGCACCGCCGCCGGAGAGGACAATGCCTATCGTTGGATGCTTGTTGTCGTGCTGATCTTGTGGAACGGCAATAGAGACGGCGAAGAGCAGCGAGAGAAGAATGTTAAAGGGTCGTTTCATCGGAAAACCTGTACAGAGATAACCAAAACTTCCTTTAAAAACAAAAAGGCTCAGCATATGCCGAGCCTTTCTGTCAAAGCATCAAAGGATGATTAGAAATTCAATGCACTGGCATTCGGATCTATGGGATTGCCGATCAGATCCATTACCTGATTTGTAACGGTAATAATTTCACCGGCTATCACCGATTGCTCCGTAACTCTCAGCCTGACCTCATATGACGCGCCTGTCCAGCCGAGATAGACCGCCTCAGAAATCTGTGTCGCAATACCACCCGGTAAATTACTGATACTGTATTGCGACGTCGATTGAGCGGTAAGAATGTTTAATGGCTCATCAAATCTCAGATAGACGTAGTCAAAACCTGTCGTCGATGAATCGACATTGGCACTTGTGAGTTTTGGTGCTACATCATCTTTGACGGTGATGATATTGCTTTCAGGTCCTTCAATCAGATCTTTACTGACACCGATAACTTTGTACTTTACTGTGAATGCTTTAAATGGGTCTCGATCGCCGGGAGGATTATACCCGGAAACCAATACTCCGGTATTGTCACTGTACCGTGTGTCGAGGATGTTATCGGCAAGCAATGTGTATGGTTGATCATTAACGCTGCGATAAACCGTATAGCTGCGTGCATTATTATCTAAACCCCATTCAAGCCCTACAATTCCACCGGTAAAGTTCAACAAAGAGAAGCCGAGTCCGGCATTCAATCGCCGTGTGACTAGTGGTGAAATTGGTATTGCACTGACACCGTTCGTCGTAAAGTTCAACGGCTCAAAATCACCGATAATTGCCTTTGCAACAATCCCGTTGTTCGCACGATCCAGCAATTTACCAAGTGCGGCTGCGATATTCAGCTGATACTTTGCCGAGCCGACCACTTGTAAAGGGGTGATCGTTAATGTTGAATATGATACCGTATCCCACGCGAGCGTAAAATTCGTATTTCCGGATGATTTCTTAAATCCCATAAAATCAAAATCAATGTCGTCAATGAGCGTACCCAGACCGAGAGGAACATTGGTGACCGTGTAGGCTGTCTGTTTGATCGGCTCACTGAATTTGATCACGATTGTAAGTCCGGTCGGGCTGACATCGCTCAAATTTTCAGGTGTTATTTTCACGACATACGGTGCAATATTGTCCGCCGCAGTAATCATGATGCGTTCCACGTTTACTTGTGAGCGAAGGTCGAAGGAGTTGTTGTTGATCGTCAGGAACATATTTCCGTTTAGTCCTCCCTCAAGCGCACCGTTTGCCGATCGGGCTTCGATGTACACCGTTGTTCCCCCTTCCACTTTTGTGAATGTATAATTCCCTTGCGCATCGGTTGTAGTTGTCTGCAGAACATCGCCGGTGCCGCCTTCTTCAAGATAGACGATTGCATTTGCAACGGGATCATAATTTTCATCAACGACCTGTCCTTTAATCGTCGTGTTCAACTTGCCCACATCAAAACGGATGTTTGCTTCCAGACCGTCGGTTGGGAACTTGTTGTTCGCCGAATCGTTCTTCGGCATATCGATGTAGGTGACGCTCAAAGCCGTGTTGTAATAAAATTCACGGTATTTCGGGAGCGAATCCGGGATGGTTTTGTTGACATCGACAAGTGATACCGTCAACTGATAGGTACCGGTCGTTGTTCCCGTTGTTGCATCGCGGTTGCAAGGAACATTGTTGAATGAAAAACTTCCCGATTCATCGCTCGTCGTTTTGGTAACACTGCCGTTGAATGCTATTGAAATAACGGCACCCTGAACCGGTTTTTCGGTGTGGCGGTCAACTATTTTCCCGCTGATGGTGCCGACCGGTTTCAGCGTGTACGCATCTACTTGATCGGTATCGACGATGGGGTTTCCCTCTTCATCCTGTTTACACCCTACGATAAGGATGCCCATTGCAGCAATAATTGCAAGCAATAATTTTTTGTTCATACCTCCTCCTTAAAAATAAATATGATTTTTTTTCCCCTGATGGTGCGTCAATATCATAAAATCGGGGAAGGAAGTAAAGTATCACCGTCACATACTACCTTTTCTTGATTTTCAGGGACATTCCGCGTATGTTGAAAACAAAAATCATGAACTAAAGGCAAAATGTAGTGGAACAGCAAGCAGAAAAACTCACCCGTCCCCTTGTTACCGATCTTGATTCAATCTTAGGTGTACCGTTTAAAGTTCTGGACGACGGATTTGTCCGCGTCGTGGATTATATGGGGTCGGATGAATCGATCGTGCAGGCGGCGCGCGTTTCGTACGGCAAAGGAACGAAAAAGGTAAGTGAAGATCGCGGTTTGATCCGCTATCTGCTCCGGCACCAGCACACGACTCCGTTCGAGATGTGTGAAATCAAGTTCCATGTGCGTGTGCCGATGGATTGCTGGCGTCAATGGATACGCCACCGAACCGCGAACGTCAACGAATATTCGACCCGGTACTCTCTCGCCATTGATGCGATGCAGCAAACACCGCCGACGCAATGGAGGATGCAATCGAAAGACAACAAACAGGGGAGCGAGGGATTTTTCGATGCAGAAAAGGGGAAACAATTTTCTGCGCAGGAATCTGAACTGCAAAATTTTTCAAGACAGGTGTATGAAGAGCGAGTGAACACAGGGATGGCTCGCGAACAAGCCAGAAAAGACCTGCCGCTTTCTACATACACTGAAGCGTACTGGAAAGTTGATCTTCACAACCTGCTGCATTTCCTCTGGCTGCGGATGGATGCGCACGCTCAATACGAGATACGGATGTATGCGAAAACTATCGGCGAGCAGATCGTTGCAAAATGGGTTCCGTTCGCGTGGCAGGCATTTCTTGATTACAGGGTGAATGCATCGGCTCTGTCTCACATTGAAATTGAAATCATTAAATCGCTGAACACCGGCGGCAAGGACGCCGCAATCGACAAAGCACGCGAATTCGGGTTGCTGCCTGCGGTTGGGCAAGAAATAAAAAGCAACCGAGAACGGAATGACATCGAAGCCAAACTGAACCTTCTCGGCATTTCCATTCCTTGGAAATAATCTTCCTTCATGAGACTTATCATCATCGCCGCACTGAACCGCAAAGGGGTTATCGGACGCAGAGGTACCATCCCGTGGCATATCCCTGAAGATTTACAGCGATTCAAAGAATTGACGATGGGAAAAACGGTGTTGATGGGGAGGAAGACGTTTGAATCAATCGGTAAAGTGCTTCCGGGGAGAAGAAATATCGTTGTAACTTCCCGCGATCTTCCCGGAATTGAACACTACAATTCCATTGAGCTGGCGCTGGATGTTCTTCGATCAGAAGATGCTGTCTGGATCATTGGCGGTGGAGAGGTCTTCCGTCAAACAATACAGAGAGCGGACGAGATGTTTTTAACTTTGGTCGAGAATGATGAAAAGGGGGAAACGAAATTTCCGTTGAGCGATCAAGAGATTGAAGCACAATTTGTTCTGACAGACGAAGAACGACACAACAGCTACTCATTCCTGCATTATCGAAAGCGGCAGTAGTTTTAGTCCGGCACAAGATCTATCCGCGAGGTAATTCTACAATGAATGTTGCACCGGACCCGGCAGTGCTTTCCGCCCGCACGCTTCCACCATGCATCTCCACGATTTTCTTCACGATCGTCAATCCCAAGCCTGTCGATATTTCGTTTCCTGTAGGCTGTGCCGACAGTTTTTTGAACGGCTGAAACAGATGGTGTTTGTCTTCCTCCGTCAATCCGGGACCATGATCCTGTACACGTATCGAAACAGACGAATCGTGCACTTCTACCGACACGTTGATGGTGGTGTGCGGCGGTGAAAATTTTCCAGCATTATTGATCAAATTTTCAACCGCTTCATTCAGCCAGCGCTCGCTGCCGTTTAGCATATAATGATCCGTTGTAGAAGAAAACTCGATCGTCTGCGATTTATGCTGCATCACGATCCTGTTCTTCAGAACGACGAGTTCCACAAGTTGTACGATATCCAGCGGCGTTTTTGTCAGTACCAATTGCCCTTGTTCCAACGCGGACGAACTCAATGTATCTTCGATCAGTCGCAGCATGTACTGCGTTGTCAGTTCCATCAATTGTGAATGTTCTTTGATCTCCGATTGTTGAATGGTACCGGTGTTGATGCCGCTGGCAAAATGATGCAGGTTTACCACTTTGTTTTTAAAATCGTGCGAAAGGATTCCAAGCAAATCTGATTTTTCCTTGTTCGCTTTGTCTAATTGCAGATTGATCTTCGCCAATTCATCGCGTGCAGCCTCTACCTCTTTCAAATGGTGTTCTATTTTGTCCTTTGCATTCACCAAATCTGCGGTTCGCACATCGACAAGTTGCTTCAAATGTTTAGCATGGCGGTGCACTCTTGCAGTTCGCAATGCGTACAGTCCGGCGCCAAGCAGGATCAATCCAAAGCCGACTATGGCAATGAAATATCGGGTCTGATAAAAAAAAGGCTGCAGTATGAGGGAAGTACTGGCGGTTTGTTCGCTCCATTCGCCGTTATCCGTTGAAGTATTAACGTAGAATGTGTACGCTCCCGGAGGAATATTTGTGTAATATGCGGTGCGTCTCGTGCCTGCGTCGATCCAGTCGTCGTTGAACGGAACCAACTTGTAGCGAAAGCGGATTCGTTCCGGTGCAATATAACTGAGCGCGGTATAATGAAATTCAATGGAATTGTTCCCGGGTTCAAATTCCAACAAGGAATCCGGATACAATACTTTATTGTTAGCGACCAGTTGTTCGATGTGAATGGGGAATTTCGAATGTTCTGTTATGACTCGTTTGGGATCAACGCATGCAAGCCCGCCGACTGTTGTAAACCATATCTTGCCGTCGCGTGTTTTGATGATGCATGGACTCGACACGCCGCTGATTTCCGCATTTTGCAATCCGTCGGAACGGCCGTAATCAACCTTTCCAAATTTTGCCAATGTCCCGGCAGCAATCTCATCAAAATCCTTTTTTTGTATGCGTGTAATTCCTTGATTGCCTCCAATCCACATGAATCCGAGATCGTCTTCAAGGATCATCAATGTAACATCTTCCCGCAGTCCGTTCATCGTAGAGAATATCTGTATAGTACCTTTATCAATTTTGTTGATGCCGCCGCCGTTCGTTCCTGCCCAGATCGCTCCGTTGCGATCGAGATACATTGAAAGAATGAAGTTGCTTGAAAGACCATTTTCAATAGTGTACGTCTCTATGCCGTTGGGAGTAATCTTGTTGATGCCTCCTCCGTTTGTTCCTGCCCAGATTTCATTTTTCGATACTCGTACCATTGCCAGCACATTGTCGTTTGCAAGTCCTTGTTTCGTGGTCAACGGCAGTATCGAATCTCCCTTGATACGCGAAATTCCGCCGCCGTATGTTGCCACCCAAATTTCTCCATCGAAACCCTGACCGATTGCGCGAATGTAATTTTCAGTTAATCCGTTGGCAATGGTGTATGAAGTAAATTGAGATCCTATTTGTTTTCCTTCGTCGTACTTTATCACACCGCCGCCATCCGTACCGATCCACAGAGCTCCTTTTGTATCTTCATACAGTGCACGGATAAAACCGCTTGGAATGGATTTATTTTTTTCCCAGATCGATATCTTTTGGTTCTCGATAACATTCAAGCCGCTGCCATTCGTCCCCACCCAAAGCCGGCCGTGTGAATCCTCAAATACAGTCCGCACATACGAATCTGACAGTCCTTCTTTTTTTCCGAGCAGATCAAATTTCCTGATATGGAACTGGCTCAAACCATTTCGCGTACCGACCCAGATATTCCCTTCACGGTCCTGGTAGATCGTCCTGATGAAATTATTGATAAGTCCGTCATCGATAGTGAATGAATCGAATGCACGTCCAGTCTGTGCGCCGGTAAACCGGTTGATGCCGCCCCCATCCGTACCGATCCACAATAGATTGTTTGCATCGACGAATAATGTCTTGATCGCATTTGTTGTAAGCCCGTCTTTTGTCGAATATGTTCTGATCTTGTCGCCGGAGAGTTGCGCCAAACCGTTCGACGTACCGATCCAGACGATGCCTTGACGATCGGTCGCCAATGCGGTAATGGAATTATTCGGAAGTCCGTCTGCCGTTGTCAATATCCGCGACGTTCCGCCATGAATAATGACGAGTCCGATATCCGTAGCTACCAATAGCCGATCCGATGCATCCTTGATCATTGAAATGAGTAAATAATTTTTTGGAAGTTCTTCGTGAAGTAATGGTCCGATTCCTATAACGTTTCCTTGATCACCAATGGTAACTCTTTGAATGCCGCTCCGTTCCGTGCCGACAAGGATTTCGGAACTTCCGTCGTACACAAATGCTCTGATGTATTCCTTTCCGCCTCTCTCAAATGCGTCAATCGGAGAGAATGAATTCTTTATGTATCGGACGACACCGCCGCCATTCGTTCCAAACCACAGCGCACCATTCTTATCTTCGAGCATGGTTGTAACATGATTTAATTTGAACGCTGGGGTGATCGACTTATTATAGTGAACAAACTTAACACCGTCATACCGCGCCAATCCGGCATACGTGCCGATCCAGATATACCCGTCGGCGGTCTGTTTCACAAGGTCAACCGTATTTTGCGGCAAACCGTTGTCTGCCGTGAAATTTGTGATGACATAATTGCCGAACGGTGTAATGCGGGAAGGAACTTCTTGTGCGGATACACTCAGCACGAATACAAACAGGCACAGCGCTTTTTGGAGCATGGTTGTCGGTTTAGAGTTTGTAATTTAAACGTGGATAATGTACTCTTTTTTATCTTCCGAGTGGGGGTATGAGATGTTAGAAATTTTTAAGCAGTTGTAAAAAAAACTTACAGCCGATCTCCTCTTTCAAACGTCCCCCTGAGAGATGCCGTTATTCCCGAATCTCGACACTGTACGTAATTGTGGCGCCTGCTGCCGCCAATGTTTTTGAGACAGAGCAGTACTTCTCAATTGAAAGCTGCACTGCACGTTCCGCTTTTTCTTTCGGTACTTCGCCGGTAAAAATGAAATGAGCGTGGATAGTTTTCCACAAATTGGCATCCTTACCCGTTTCACGCTCGCCATCTACCACTACTTTTAAACCGAACGGTTCGAGTCTCTGTTTTTTCAAGATAGAAATAATATCCATGGAACTGCAGCCGCCGAGTGCGGCGAGCAACGTCTGCATCGGGCGGAATCCTTCTTCGTTTCCTCCCGCCGCCTTGCTGTTGTCGATGATGAATGTGTTGCCGTGCTCGTTGCGCGCTTCCAGTTTATACTCAGTGTTGATCCGCTGAACTTCTACTTTCATACTTTCCTCCCTTATTTCAATGGAATATACGAAAGAATTCCGCACCGTTGAAATTGCTATTGCACATTACTTTGGATACTTTTCCGCCATGCGGGGAGGTGATTCATCCGGCGATTGTCAAACAAATCAAGGAAGAAGAACAGTACGATGATCATTCCGTCGAATCTTTCCGATGTCGCAGGAACGGTCGGTGCGATTGCAAAAATGTTTTCGGGGATGAGTGAGAGTGCTACAGAAGAAGTAAAGGATGTGAAGAAGAAATAAACAGAAACATCT
>JBFMFY010000063.1:0-18197 GCA_040751955.1 Bacteroidota bacterium | reverse complement strand
AAGTGCTCTATATAGCCTGTATACTGAATCGTTAAATGAAACAACTTCATAATAATCTCCTCTCCTTAAATAAAATCCGACTTCTTTCGATCCTTCATTAAGACATTGAAATTGTTCATCAAAATTTGAGTAGTGATCCTCCAAAATTTCAGAATCTTTTTCGACTATCTGGGATAAATAAGGAACTAACTCGACTCTTCCGTTCTGTTCGTGCAATATTTTTTTACAGTAAGCATGAAACGTTTTTACTTCAGCAAGGCCATCTAATGATAGAGCCATATCTTCGGAAAGTTTACGGATAAACGTCATGGCAATATTTTCACCATCACGTTTTAGTTCCAATACTTTCTTGAATGTAAAAGTCTTCCCTGTCCCAGGTCCGGCAACAATAATCTTCTTCTTTGCCTTACTATTTAGTATTGCATCTAAACTTTCTTTCCTAACAATTTCCTGCTTCCGTTCAAGGGTAATCGTAGTCATCAGGTTTTATTGCTATACTTTCACCCTTACCTCACCACTCATTAACTTCGGCAGCAGCGCAGCTCGCAAGCGTGTGAGTGTGCGGATTTGGCTATTGTTTTTAATTAATTTCTCAATTAATGGAGCAATTGCTTTATCATATTCAGCAAATAATTCTTTGGGGGGAATAGAAATCTTTGCCTGGGTTAAATGTTCCCTTTGAATGTGTCCCATAGTAGTAGATTTCGACTCGGCAATTACTCTAAAATTTTCCAAATGATGTTTTGTTGCCAAATAATAAAACCATTTTGGGTATTTTTGGGAAGTAATTTTGAACAAATGTTGATTTAATGCTCCTTCCCCGTCATGCCAAATTTTTATAACCAAACTTCCACTCCAAGAGAATAGAATATCGCCATCCTGAACTAAGTATTGAGAAGGAATATCTCTGCTGCATTTGTCTGTATTTTCTGTGATACCTTGATTTAATTCTTTGATTTTAATAACAGATAAATAACTTCCAATGCTGGCAGGGTATTTTTGTAATGCTATACCATTTAAATAATTTGCAATTTCATCCAATGATTTTTCTTCCCAACTCTCTTTTGCCTCTTCCACAAACCATTGCCGAAACACTGTCTCCGCCAATTGCTCTAATGTTTTGTTTTGGCGGTGGAGCAAGTCAATCTTATCATCCAAACTGCTGAGAATAGATGCGATGGCGGTTTGTTCGGAATGTTCAATTAAAGGAACGGGAACATTTCTAAAATCTTTTAATATTACTCTTGGTATCGCTGAGCCAGAAACAAAATTGTTTCGCATCATTTCCTGCGTGTTTGGCGACAGTAAGAAGTATCGATAGAATTCGGAATTATATTTATCCTTTAACCGAGCAATTGCAATCGATGACAGTACTACAATTTCTTTTTCTTGTTTGTAAACGAATATAATATCTAAACAATTAGCTCCATCCTTTGACAACAATATATCTCCAGGTTTAGGGCTACAATTGTTTTTCACAAGTAATTCAAAGTCATTTTTAGAAATTGTTTTACATTCACCAAAATCAATGTAATTGTATCGCATGTCCTTAACAGATGCCATGTAATAATCTGACACAATCGGTTTTGGTGATAAATGAGATCCATCGGTTAATAATTCACAGATACTTCCAAGTGTAGATATATTCCAATCGGACGGAATCCTTCCAAAATCTGTTTCTTTCCATTCAGCCATTGTTACTTTCGTAAGTCCATCAAATTTTATTTATGGTCGCAAGATGCGACCTTAGAAACTTTGTTATCTTCACATTCAACTTTCTGCATAACTACAATTGATCTATTTCAGTACAAACTCTGTTAATATGGTCTAACCCGTAAAGTAAAGCACCCTCATCAATGCTCATCCATTGAAAGAGTTGCAATATCAATCCATAATGCTGTCGTGCATACGTTGTGTCCTTTACCGGTTGCCCTGCTAAAAAACAGATGGGTTCATGATGAGCAATACGATTGCGTAAATCGTTTATCAATCCTAATTGATTAAAAACAAAAGTATGGTTGTATTGTATCGCAGGAGTGCTTGTTGGCTTTGCAGGAAAAACTTGTAATAATGTTTGTCCACCCGCACGAAATTGCGGTTGAGCAAACAGATAACGCCAAAATCCAAAGTCTAATTCTGCGAGTAACTTAAAATGAGTATAATGCGCACCGAGATTTCTAACAGCATCGTTTAGTATTCTTGCCGTCCGCTGACATTGAGGAATATTAAAAAAACCGCCTGCCATAGCAGAATTTCGAAGCCAATCGTTCCCATGTATTGGGGTATAATGATTGTTAATGGCATTCCGTAGTGCCACCTCAAAGCAACTAACAATAGTAAATAGTTCTTGAGACAAACGCAGATTCAGGCGGTACAACGTCATAGTCCGCTTAGTATTATTGCCGCAAGCAGACAAATAACGCCCTATCCTTGTTGCAGACATTATTTTCTCAAAAGCAGAATATTTCATCTGTTATTTCTGTTGCATTTCAGTGGTCTGATGGCTATATTTACTACACATTATTCCCGGTGGTCCCTGAAGAAATTCAAACTATCGGGTTTCGTTTTTTAAACCGGTTTCTCAATACTAATCTTCTTCAAATTCTCTTCAATCCGTTTATTCAACTCATCTTCTTCCGCAATTTGTTTTTCCAACTCTGCTTTCAGAGAAGTGAACCGCTCTGTAAAATTAAAATCATCTTCATCGTCCGGTAATCCAACGTATCTGCCGGGAGTAAGAACATAATTGAGTTTTCGTACTTCGTCCAACGTTGCTGCTTTGCAAAATCCGGGAATGTCTTTGTAGGTGCTTTCTTTGCTCCTGAAAGAATGATATTTCTCTGCAATCTTTAGGATATCCTCTTCACTCAAATCCCTGTTGCGTCTGTTTACTAAAAAGCCAAGGTTACGTGCGTCAATAAATAGTATTTCATTATCTCGTTTTCTAAATCCGCCGTCGGTTTTATCCCGTGAAAGAAACCAAAGACACGCCGGTATTTGCGTATTCAAAAAGAGTTTTGTGGGAAGATTAACAATGCAGTCCACCAATCCTTTTTCAATCAGCGCTTTTCGAATCTCTCCTTCATTGTTCGTCTGTGTTGTCAGCGACCCTTTGGAAAGAACAAAACCTGCACTTCCGCTTGGCGATAGATGATACAGGAAGTGCATAATCCACGCATAGTTAGCATTTGCTGCGGGGGGAACAAGTGGTTGACCGAGAATTTTCCACCGCGCATCGTCCCGCAATAATTCTCCGCTCCAATCGCTGTCGTTAAACGGCGGATTGGCAAGAATAAAGTCTGCTTTTAAGTCTTTGTGGGCATCGTTAAGGAAGCTTCCTTCGTTATTCCATTTTACATTCGTGCTGTCAATGCCGCGTATGGCAAGGTTCATTTTTGCCAAACGCCACGTGGTCTGGTTGCTTTCCTGCCCATATATCGAATTCTGTCTGAAGGATTGAGAGCGAGCTTCTTCCCGTTCTTTTTCTTGTAATAATCAGAATGAGCATTGACAAATTTTTCACTCTGCACAAACATTCCGCCTGAACCGCAGCAAGGGTCAAAAACCCTCCCTTCATACGGTTCGAGCATCTCAACAAGCAATCGCACAACGGTTGCGGGAGTATAGAATTGTCCACCTTTCTTTCCTTCTGCAAGAGCGAACTGTCCAAGAAAATATTCATACACTTTGCCGAGAACATCTTTGCTTTGTGCTTCTTTTGTTCCCAGCACCGCCGTTCCGAACATATTGATTAATCCGGTAATGCTTGCTTTATCCAATTTCTCTTGTGCAAATACTTTCGGCAACACGCCACGCAATGAAGGATTATCTTTTTCAATTGCATCCATAGCATCGTCAATATCTTTGCCAATTGACGGCAAAGTTGCTCTGCCCTGTAAATAACTCCATCGCGCTTTTTGTGGAACGTAAAACACTTTTTCTGCGGTGTATTCGTTCTTATCTTCGGGGTCAGCTCCTTCTTTCTTTTGTGCAACTAACTTTGAATACAGTTCTTCGAAAGCGTCAGATATATATTTCAGGAATATCAATCCAAGAACAATATGCTTGTATTCCGCCGCATCCATGTTTTTACGGAGCTTATCTGCGGCAGACCAAAGCTTCTTTTCTAACGATTCTTCTTTTTCAGGTTTATTGTTTTTTGTCATTGATCTTCCATTTATATAAAAAACCCGCAGTCACTCTTACCGTCCCTGCGGATTCATTCTTGATCTCGTATACATATTTAGGTTTTGCTCAACTAACAGATCATCATCCTTTTCACCACCGCCCAAGACAAAGATTTGTCCTTGTTTTCATAATAGTATCGCAGGCGTTCATCCAATTCTGTCTTTTCCGCATCCGAAAGCGGCAGGATCTCCGGCCGATCCTCCAAACTATCCCAGAGCAATTCCGCCAGTTCAAGTCGTTTTTCAGGGCTTAAAGCCAACATGTCGGAAAATTGTACGTTCGCCATGCTAATCTCCTCGTATATTCAATAGTCTATCGAATCGACAGACAAAAATCAAGACTCACATCAGCCCCCGTTCCATCATGCTGGTAAAATTATCTCCACCGATGATAATGTGGTCCTGAACTGAAATGCCGATGATCTTTCCCGCTTCGACCAATTGTTTGGTAATCTGAATATCTTCGCGGCTTGGTTCCAGGTTTCCGCTCGGGTGATTGTGCAACAGGATGACACTGGCTGCATTCTCAAGAATCGCTTCGCGGAATACTTCACGCGGGTGTGTGAGAGAAGAATTCAGTAATCCTTTTGTGATTGTCCGTTCCTGTATGATCTTGTTCGAACTGCTGAGACAGAGGACCATGAATACTTCCTGCTTCAGATCCCTCAGTTGCGGTTTATATCTGTTCGCTACATCCTCAGGCGTGCGGATGGGTGAAAGATCCTCTTTCGGTGTTGAAGCAAGCCGGCGTGCAATCTCAAATGCCGCTGCAAGCACGATCGCTTTTACTTTCCCGATTCCTTTAAATTTCTTCTGTTTCAAATCTGCGACCGAGAGGCCTGAAACCGTGCGAAGTGATTTATATTCCCTCAGGAGTTTTTTTGCAAGATCGACAGCCGATTGCTTCCCACTTCCGGTATTGATCAAGATGGCAAGCAGCTCAGAATCGGAGAGTGAAGCGGCGCCGTGTTTCATCAGTTTTTCACGCGGACGCTCGTCTTCGGGCCACTCTTTAATGGAAGTGTATTGAACGACAGGTTCGTGTGCGGGCTGTTCTGCCATTACTCTTGATAGGTGTATGTTTGAAGTTTTGATACAATGCCGTTCTTGTATTGCAGGATATGAAGACTGCCGTTCATGCGGCGCTGTGTGAACGTGATCGTGTTCCTGATACCTGTGAAATTTACAACCTTTGTCAACGCGTCTTTCATATGATCCCGTGTCAGCGCACCATCGTTCATCAATTGAATCATGAGGGACATGACATCAAATCCGAACAGAACATTATCGCTCGCTTGTTTTCCGGTTTTCTTGCTATAGATTGAGAAGATATGTTTCGCCCGTTCATTCTGTTCAATCCACCGGTCGCTGCCGAATCTCGCCCCATCGGCGTAGCGGCGGTTCATATCGAGCTCATGAATGTTGTACCACTCGCTTGTGCCGAGGATTGATGCTTTAATATTGTAGTATGCCAACTGGGAAGAAATCACACCGATCTGTTGACTGGAATAGATAGGGTTGAACACCAAATCAATCGACGTTACCGGAAAATGCAAACTGTCGAGATACAACAATGTCTTTTTGTACGGAAGTTTCAACGTATCGGCAAGTTCCTGCGCGCGGAGACCTGCAAAAGGAGTCAGATTCAACTCGCCGTTTTTTTCAAACGCAGAATCGATCGCACTTCTTCTTGCACCGTATGCAAGAAGCAGACGGGTTATTTCCGAACTCTTTTGTTTTCCTTTGAATGAGACCACGTAGTCAGGCAGCAATTCCGATCCCGATTTACGAATTGCCTTGAAATGTTCGCGCAGATCAACCGCTCCCCTGCTGTATCGCCGGTCAACAACGATGGTTGCGCCAGATCGAACTACTTCCGCGGCAAACGAATCTGCCTGCGCTTTTGAAAACGGCGCCTCCGATGCGAGGATGGCGATATTCTTTGCCCCAAGTTCTTTTACAGCATACTGTGCTAATATTTTCCCCCGCATTCCGCTCGTCGAATTAGCAAGAAATGCGTAATCACTCACTTGTGTGATGCTGTCCTCGGTTGCCGTCGGTGAAACCATCGGTATTTTTGTTTCCTGCACGGCAAAAGCGGCAGCCATCGTTTCATCGCTAAAGACCGGACCGATGATTCCGACGATCTTATCATCTGTAGCAAAGGCAGCGATGGCAGATCGAACAGAATCCTGCCTCCGTTCCGAGTCTTTTATTGTCAATTCAACACTCACCTGTCCCGGTCGTACATTCTCTTCATATTCGGAGAGCGCCAGCTGAATACCTTCCAGCACTTCTGTTGCCACTCTTTTATCACGCGTTTCAACCTGTGAAGATGATAAAAACGGAAGCAGAACGCCGATCCGTACAATGTTCCCTCGTTCGATTCTGCCGCGAAGCCGGTTGATCCGTTGTTGGGAAAAATGATCAAGCAGCAGCGCACTGACGGAATCGATGTATGCCTTTGCCCGATCATTGTCTCCAGCGGAAAAATATCGTTCCGCCAGCGTTACACTCATTTGACCTTTGATCGTATCGTTGCGCGTAAACTGAATGATCGAATCAATCTGCATGTCATTCAAAAATTCGTAGGCAATATGCTCAACCATTTTAACGGCATGGTCCTGATTTCTCCATTGCTGAGCAATGACAAGGACAGTTTCCATTTCCGAAATTGCATTGACGTAGCGCCCCAAATTATAAAAACACATCCCTCTGGTAAAATGAGCATCCTCTTTATACGCACTCGTCGGAAACTGCGCAATGAACGATTCACACACAGCCGCAGCATCGGAATACAGTTTCAATCCGTACAGGGTCTTTGCCTTCATAATGGTTGCGGCAGTGATGCGATGGTTCATGTCGCCGCTGAGAATGGAATTCTGGAATGTTTGTAATGCCGACTTGAAATCTTTTTGGTTATACTGCCTCATGCCGAGAAGGAAATAATCCTCCGCTTGCCGGTTCCAATATACATCAACATCCTGTGCAGGAGCGAGGAGAACAATTGACGAGATAAGAAAAATTATTCTTTTCATTACAAGTCCCGCTGAAGCGAACGAACGCCGAGAACGTGCGACACGCCTGCAATACAAAATGATGAGAGAGTGATGATGAAAAAGATGATCCTCAGTGTGCTCCAATCGATGGGAAGATTTTTCACTTCGGCATTGAACATCATTAACGTTGGGAAATAATACACGGCAAGGAGGATCACCAAATAAACAACACTCAATAAAAACGTCATAGTCGCCCCTTGCGACGATGCAATCCGTATCGGATTCTTTTCAACAAAATTGGAATACACCGAGCCGAATCCGAAATTCATACTTGCGAGCGTCACTGCAACAATGGGCGTGATGACGATCGAATAATACGCCAGTTGTTTCACCGCGAAATGCGGCGTTACATACGCAAGAATTCCTGACTCCTCCGCGGCAATCCTGCGGACAAAGAGGTACGGGATATTTGAAAGAAAAGCAATCAACAAACTCATGCACCCTAACAATGCAACAAGTACGCCGAACTTAATCCAGTACATGCGCTCGGGAGAGATCGGCGCACTTCGCACAGACCAATATGCACTCCCTTCCAGACTCATCATGGGAAATCCGAAGCGCAATGCGATCGAATTGATGAGAAAAATATTGAAAATAAATACCACAAGATAGACAACCGCTTTCAGTTCGGGTGATTCCAGTTTAATGTTCAACGTACTGACGCTGGAAAGGAAGATCACCAGCAGCGCCATCATTACGACAAAATGGACCCATTGGCTCGGTTCCCTCACAAACTGCCAGAATTCTTTTTTCAGCAATACTTCTGTTTGCGGCGAAAAGATCGATTGTTTCCCGAACGCAAAGAACATTGTCCTCAATCGAAAACTTTTTACCGTCATCGATTTCAACGACAATGAGGTAATCCATGTCGAATAGAACGAAGCGTTGGCGATTGCAAGTGCAAATATAAATACTCCTGCAGTGGCGAGGATCAGCAGCGAAACATAACCGGTCACAGCACCAAAATTCTTGCTGACATAAAAATACAAAATCTCTGAGACCCAGAAATTGGGAAGTATTTTTGCCCCAGCCGGATCGAGCGAACCGAAATACAGATCAACATACGGATAATATTTCATCACTTCCTGAACCAGATTGATCGGGCTGGTCACTTTGAAATAGATATACACCTGACCTACATAGAACAGTACAATCGCCGCAATCAGAATCCTGAAATTAACCTTTGACGCAAGCTTCATGAGCAGTAAGAGGACGACGACAGCGATACATGCAGCAAGAAACATGAACGGTACCAGCACGCCAAACATCATCAAAAGATAAAAATGCCACGGATAATTAAAGTACACTCCGTACCCCAAAAGTACTGCAAAGCCGACCATGAACAGCGTTCCGGAACTGTAGAAAAAATTATCCAGAAATTTAATTGTAAAGATATTAAGATACGACACCGGAGATGCAAGGAGAAAATGAACTTCCGGCGAACGATACAGCGTTGAAAACGACACGACCATATTCCCGAGATTGATCGTAATGAAAAACACAAACAATAACATCCCTACAAACCGATGAAACAGGAACAGTCCGATACGGACATTCTCGAGCAGGTACGCAGTAACAAAATTGGAGAAATAAAATGCACCGACTGCAAACGAACCGAAGACGACGAACGATCCGATATTCCTGATCACTGTGCCGAAGTCCTGTTTCAGCGAGACCTTCCAGAACATCAGGTTTTTGTACCACAGTATATGGATGAGAGTGCTCACTCGTTGTCTGTCTCTTTCGTCAATTCCAAAAATACCGACTCAAGTCTGCCGTCCAGTTTGGATTTATGTACGTGGAGATTTTCTTTTGAATCAAGAAAGATCATCTTTCCTTTATTGATGATCCCGATCCGGTCGCACAATTCATCCACCATTTCCAGAATGTGAGTGGACATGAAGATGGAAACCCCCTCGTTCGCCTTTTGTTTCAATGTATCTTTTACGATGCGTGCACTCCGCGGATCGAGTCCGACCATCGGTTCATCAATGATGATTGTCTTCGGATTGTGAACAAACGCCGCTGCAAACGTTACACGCTGACGCATGCCCTGCGAATAATCTTCAGTTTTATTATCAACCCAGCTCGCAAGTTCAAGCAGATCGATTACTCGTTCGGCATTCTCTTTCAACTCTTCCTTCTTCATCTTATACAGTCCACCGACATAATAAATAAACTCTCGTCCGGTAAGTTTATCGTATAAATACGGATGGTCGGGAATGTATCCGAACGTCGATTTTGCTTCCAGCGGCTGCTTCACAACGTCAAATCCGTTGATGATGATCTGACCTGACGTGGGTGTGAATAATCCCGTCATCATTTTGATTGTTGTGGTTTTTCCTGCGCCGTTGGGACCGAGGAAGCCGAAGAATTCTCCTGAGGATATATTCAGTGAGACGCCATCGACCGCCGTGAATGAACCAAATTTTTTCGTGAGATTTTTGAGTTCGATCATTTGTTATTCCCATTCGATCGTCGCGGGCGGTTTGGAACTGATGTCGTACACAACTCTGTTTACACCCCGCACTTCGTTGCTGATACGGCTCGAAACGTGGGCAAGAAATTCATACGGCAGGTGCGCCCAATCTGCAGTCATTCCGTCAACACTTGTGACAGCGCGGAGCGCGACTGTATTCTCGTATGTCCGCTCATCTCCCATCACTCCCACGGATTGCACGGGAAGCAGTACCGCAAACGCCTGCCACGTTGTATTATACAGTTTGTGAGATCGCAATTCTGAAATAAATATTTCATCTGCACTGCGGAGAACTTCCAATCGTTCGCGTGTTACATCTCCCAGCACACGAATCGCCAGACCGGGACCGGGAAACGGATGACGATCAATCAACGTATCCGGCAAACCGAGTTTCCTCCCCACCGCACGTACTTCGTCTTTGAACAATTCCCGAAACGGCTCGATCAATTTTAAATTCATTGTTTCCGGCAGTCCGCCGACATTGTGATGCGTTTTGATTGTTTGCGACGGTCCTTTGAACGAAACTGACTCGATCACATCGGGATACAACGTTCCCTGCGCCAGGAATTCCGCACCTGCTACTTTCTTTGCCTCTTCCTCGAAAATATCGATGAATGTCTTGCCGATAATTTTCCGTTTCTGTTCAGGATCGGAAACACCGTGCAGGCGTTCCAAAAATAAATCGGTTCCGTCCACAAAATCCAATGTGATATGATATTCATCGTGGAATGTCTTTACAACTTGTGCACTCTCGCCGCGTCGCATCACACCGTTATCAATGTGGATACAAAATAGTTGGTCTCCAATTGCTTTGTGGAGCAGAACGGCGGCAACTGATGAATCAACTCCACCGCTCAACGCACAGAGTACTTTTTTCGTGCCGACTTTTTCTTGTATTTCCTTGATCGAGGTTTCAATGAATGATTCAGCATTCCAGTCCCCTTTGCAGCCGCAGATACCGAAGAGAAAATTCGAAATTACTTTCTTCCCCTCTTTTGTATGAACCACTTCGGGGTGAAATTGTAAGCCGTACTGTTTCTTTGAAGGGTTTCGAATGCCACAAATGGCAGCATTGTCGGAATGAGCGATCTTTTCAAAACCGGATGGTAACGCCGTCGCTTCGTCTCCATGACTCATCCACACCTCTGTAGAAGAAGAAAGCCCTTTGAAAATGTCATCATGGTTGTCAATCAATAATTGCGCACGCCCGAACTCGCGGCGTGGTGCTTTGTTAACGGCGCCGCCATTCTGATGCGCCAGCAATTGTAATCCATAACAAATGCCAAGGATTGGAATACCCATCTCATAGATGCGTTTATCAGGTATCGGTGCATCGCCGGCATACACACTGGACGGACCGCCGGAAAGGATGATCCCTTTTGGGCTAAACGACGCAATCTTATCAATAGAAATATTGAACGGATGAATTTCGCAGTACACATTCAATTCGCGGACACGACGTGCTATAAGTTGAGTGTATTGTGAACCAAAATCGAGAATGAGAACTGATTCGCTGTGGAGCATTCTGTCTGAATTATATTCGAGTATTATCAAAAGCGAGGACTTGTCCATAGAAGATACAGCACTTTGTTTGAGTGTGCAAGAACAGAGTGCACTTTTTCTGTTGCTTTCACAACTATGATTTCATATCGTGATCCATCATTTCATTAATGAAAGGATAGCACAGTGAAAGTATCATCAATATTCTTCCTGGTACTTTTGTTAACATTTTTTGCATATTCCCAAGAGGAGTACGAAGAAGTACGAAAGAATCAGTTCTCCATCCTCGGCGCGGTTTCTTTTCCAACAGGTGATTTTGGGGAGACAAACACACAAAAAGCAGGCTTTGCGTCAACAGGTTTTGGCGTCGGAGCGGAATTTGACATTCCGATTGATGAAAGTTACAGCGTTCTTACCTCCGGAATTTTCGTTGCAAATCCGGTTGATGTAGAAGGAATGAAAACGTTGTTCCAGAACCAATTCGGTTCATCGGTCAACATTAAAGCAGAATCATACTCATCCATCTTACTGATGTCGGGAATTCAATTCATCGGACAATCATCATCGAAGTCGCATATTTTTATTAATGCTCAAGGTGGTTTTCTCTTCGGCACGTTGCCGGAAATAACATTGTCGTCCGGAAATGCACAGTCGAATCAACCCTCGGCATCTACTACCGCCTTCGCGTTTGCTGTGGAAGGAGGAATGATATTAGGTGATCGGTTTAAGATAGGTGCAAAGTACATATCCGCAAAACCGAAATACAACGTCACCGCAAGCGGAACAGGAGGTTCAATTTCCGGCACAATCGAACAGCCCACGTCAATGGTATTACTGCATATCAATATCGGACTCAGCAAATAAGAATTGATATATTTCCGTAAAGAGATTCGCTCCGGCGAATCTCTTTTTTATTTTAAACGAACCCACCTTGTTTTGGCATAACATTTTGAGTAATTTACACTCAACATGATGGGAAAACAGGAATTTCTCTCCGAAGAGCGTATCGCAATATCAAACCGTAAAGCACGTCACGATTACGAGATTGTCGATGTGTACGAAGCGGGCATTGTGCTGAAAGGACCTGAAGTAAAATCATTGCGGATGGGACGGGCAAATTTGCAGGATAGTTATGCCGATCTGAAAAAGGGAGAAGTTTGGCTCCACAATATGCATATCTCTCCATTCGAACAGGCGAACAGGTTCAACCATGATCCTGTGCGAGACCGGAAATTGCTGCTCAATAAAAGTGAGATCCGCAGGTTGATCGGCAAGACAACGGAAAAAGGATTGACGCTGATACCGTTGAAGATATACTTCAAAAATGGAAAAGCAAAAGTCGAACTCGCCCTGGCAAAAGGGAAAAAAGAATACGACCGGAGAGAAGACATCAAAAAAAGAGAAATGGACAGAGAATTAAGAAGAACGTTCCGAAAGAATTGATAGATATATGCCATTCCCCTCACTCAACGAACAAATGGATCTTATCCGCCGCGGTGTTTCGGAGATTATTCCCGAAGAGGAACTCGCACGGAAAATTGAAAAATCAATTACGAGCAATAAGCCGCTCAACATTAAACTCGGTTGCGATCCCAGCCGTCCCGATCTTCATCTCGGACACTCTGTTGTTCTGCGCAAACTAAGGCAGTTTCAGGATTTAGGACACAAGGCAATTCTGATCGTGGGCGATTTTACCGGCATGATCGGCGATCCGTCAGGCAAAAGCAAAACGCGCCCTTCGCTGTCGCTTGAAGAGACACGAAAGAACGGTGAATCGTACTTTGATCAAGCGCGAAAGATCCTTTCTGAAAAGAATGTGCAGATGGTGTACAACTCAGAGTGGCTCGGGAAGATGAGTTTTGCCGATGTCATTAAACTTGCAAGTAAATACACAGTCTCACAAATGCTTGAGAGGGAAGATTTTCACGCACGGTTTAACAAAGAAGAACCGATCAGCGTTCACGAGTTTCTCTATCCCCTTGCACAGGCAATGGATTCTGTTGCAATTGACAGCGACGTTGAGCTTGGCGGCACCGATCAAAAGTTCAATCTGTTGGTTGGGCGCGCCATTCAGCGTGAATACGGCAAGGAACCGCAAGTGATCGTAACAATGCCGATACTTCCCGGAACTGATGGTGTTGAGAAAATGAGCAAGTCACTCGACAATTACATCGGCATCAACGAGCCGGCACGTGAGATTTATGGCAAAACTCTCTCAATTCCTGACAAATTAATGTACGACTACTTCATTCTAGCGACAAATACACCTAATTCCCATCTTGCAGAAGTAAAAACACTCATTGGAAACAACCCCCGCGAAGCAAAACGCCGTCTTGCGCGCGAGTTGGTCTCCCTCTACCATTCAAAAGAAGCGGCACTGTCAGCGGAAGAGGAATTTGACCGTATTTTCGTAAAGAAAGACATTCCGGATGACATTGAAGAAATGACGTACGGAACAAAGGGAACAACGGTGAACATTCTCCAATTACTGGCAGAAACAAAACTGGTCCCATCCAAGAGCGAAGCGCGACGCCTTGTGGAACAGGGCGGCGTGAGTATTAACAACGAGAAAATCTCGGACGCAAAAGCGACCCTGACACTTTCGCAAGAGACTGTCATCAAGGTCGGCAAGCGGAAGTTCCTGAAAATAATTCCGTCGTAAACGAAATTCTTCTTGCATTTTTTTGAATAGTACGTATATTCGTCTTTACTCAAACGATCACTGCTCATATATCCGGACGGTCTATGAAAACAATTTTTTATAAAACAAAGATACCTTAATTCTATTCACTACGTTTAAAGGAGATGAGACGTTGTCATTCGTCCCGACCAAGATGTTCTTCACCAAAGGTGTAGGCAGGCATAAAGATTACTTGCAATCGTTCGAACTTGCGCTTCGCAATGCCGGCATTGAAAAATGTAACCTCGTTACTGTATCAAGCATATATCCCCCAAAGTGCAAACGCATTCCCCCCGCTGAAGGATTAAAATTACTGGAACCGGGACAAGTAACATTTTGCGTTATGGCGCGCAATGCAACGAATGAACCAAACCGCCTGGTTGCATCCTCAATAGGTGTTGCAATGGCGGCGGATGATTCGCAATACGGATACCTCTCTGAACATCATCCCTTTGGCGAAACAGAAGAAAAAGCAGGTGAATATGCCGAAGACCTTGCTGCAACCATGCTTGCAACAACGTTGGGACTGGAATTCGATCCGACTGTCGCATGGGACGAACGCGAAAAGCATTTTAAGATGAGCGGAAAAATCCTGAAGACATTCAATGTTACACAGTCTGCTGAAGGAGACAAAGATGGGAAATGGACGACGGTAATTGCTTCTGCCGTTTTGCTTCCATAACGAAATAGTCAACGCAGAAAAATAAAAAGGGACGCATCAGCGTCCCTTTTTTG
Source organism: Bacteroidota bacterium (assembly GCA_040751955.1). Taxonomy (GTDB): domain Bacteria; phylum Bacteroidota; class Ignavibacteria; order UBA10030; family UBA8401; genus SpSt-333. The sequence goes on along the minus strand of JBFMFY010000063.1, from coordinate 3,557 downwards.
TTATCGGAGCAGCATCATCTTCTTCGTTTGCGAAAATCTGCCGCCGCTTCCTTCTGCTGTAATTCTGTAGAAGTACACTCCTGAAGGAACATTTGCAGTCCAATGCACGGTGTGGTACCCTGCTGCAAGCGTTCCTCTCTCAAACAACTCAACTCGTTGTCCGAGGATGTTAAAGATTTCTACCTGCACAGCACTTTGGTGCGGTATTCCAAAACGGATCGTCGTGGACGGATTGAACGGATTGGGATAATTTTGTGAAAGCGAGAATTCTTTTGGCACTGTCCCTTCAGGTTCATCCTCAACATCGTTCGGATCGTTCGATATCCAATTTCCGACAACAAATGCGGGTGAGATTTGGAAGTCGTTTGTGTAGCCAACAGAATCCTTAACAAATACACGCAGATCAATTGCAACAGAATCTACAGCAAGTGCAGATGCGAGATCCGCTTTAAAAATCGTCCCTTCTTTCTCCCTATCCACCCCTATAAGATTCACCGGAAGTGGCAGCCATGATGCCGTTCCGTGAATTCTGTACCAAGCTTTTGTAGAATCGGGATTAACCTGTTTGCTGTTCATAAGGTCGATCACCTCTGCGGAAAAGATAAGAGATCCGCTTTCGCCTTTTGCAAATGAATTAACAGGTTGTCCCTGACTGTTGGTGATTAAAAATGCCGTGACTGAAGGGGGACTTGCCTGAGTTTCGCCAAGGTTAAATTCGGACGTTTGTACGATTTTCCCCTTTTTATTCCTGAGCCAGTAATTACCGGAAGTGATCACCATTTTGTACCATTGAGCCGACAGTTCTTTCGGTTCGCGCGGGAAATCGTTCAACGGATTTGAAAAGACCAGATCTCCGTTCATGGTAAACACGGAGTATGTTCCGTCATCCACATCGTTAAAACGCGTCTCCCGATGCACTCCACGGAATAATGTATTAAAGTGCAACGTATTCGCTCCAAACCAGTTATTATACCATACCGTGGTCAGCGTAATTGGCGCAACACCGAATGATATTGTCCCACCGTTTGGAGATCGCGGTACTGTAGTCATGATATTATCTTTTGGTAGCGCAATAATACTGTCATTGTATGCCATCACCGGGAATGTCGAGAGATCGAGATACTCGGCATCGATACTATTGAGCGTGTGAAATGCAACACCGACATCGCGTAACGGTTCCTGTGATTTATGGAAGTATCCTTTAAATGAATATTCATCATTCATCACGATGATGGTATCAATGTCGTATCCAAGTCCAGTTAAAAATCCATCACCATTAATATCCTGATAGGCAAAATATTCACCGACAATCATCCCCTGTGTTGTTTTGGGAGGAAACTGAAATTTGAATGTCTGGCTGACGTACTCAGACGGATTGTTTGTGAGCGTTTTAGCAACAGACATTCCGGTAAATGTTGAGTATTGAGTAATATGTGCACTGCGCGTCGCCACCGGATCAAAATGATATTCGACGGGACGGAATTTAAATCGTGACGAAGCGGGAGAGACTAACAGTGTGTCCGACGACTGTTCGAATAATCCGGTCTGATCACCCCAATTCGGAATGGTAGTGACCAACGCTCTGCGGATGGAGGGATATGATGCGAGGGGATTTCCATTGTGATCCTTACTTTGATACACAACCGGAACGGTCGCTTCCAATGAAGTAATATTCACGGTCTGCGCATCACTATTAAGAAGTACGTTTTCCTTAATATAAATCTTCGACGTCGTCGGCGATGCAAACAGAGCAAAGAAATCGTACGTATCTTTCCGGTATCCGTACATTTCCACTTGAGTCGGTGAAACCCAGAAGAGACCCGGATCGCTGCCAAAAATAAAATTGGTAGGACTGATACCAAAAAAGTACGGTTCGTATTCGTTAAATGTCAGCGTCAATTTAGTTGCCCGTGCAAATGCCCAAGGAACCGAAATCGTGTCCGCCGATCCGTAGAAGGCAATCCGTCCCGAATATAACGGGATATCGTCCGCAACAACAGGAATTGTTGAATTATTTACAGTTGTGGTTACCACAACCTGTGCAGATCCGCCGGCAGGGACAGAAAATCCGGATGGCGATAGTGCAATCGAAATTCCTGATTGATTTCCCGCAACTGATGTCGAATAATTTTGCAATGTATTTTTTGAGTTGTAAAGATACAGTGTATCTTTTCGTATCCATGTACCGACCGAGGGATCATCCAAACCAAGATTCAATACTTGCGGATTGATCCATGTGAAGTTTGATGCAGCTTTGAACGCTTGAACTCTTCCACCTCCCTGCTTGTAAGCAGAAAGTCCTACATCCTTCCCAGAATTAATGATTGCCGATTTTACTCTCTCGTTACTCCAACCGGGATTGATCGATTTCAACAGCGCAGCAACACCTGTCACCATCGGCGTTGCCATCGAAGTTCCATTCAATCGCTCTGTCGATGAAGCAAGAAAAGTTGAATGTATTTGTACACCAGGAGCAACAATTTCCGGTTTGATGCTGAATGTTATGCTGTTTGGTCCTTTCGATGAAAACCATCCGAGTTGGTCGAGCGAATCCACCGCACCGACTGTAAGCGCCAGTTCAGCGGTACCGGGTGATCCTATCGTTGCGGAGCCATTGTAGTAATAATTATTTTCTTTCCCCGGTACAGGATTTCCGTACCCTGCATTGCCGGCGGCAACAACAAATAACACACCGAGCTTCGATGCATTGTTGACCGCGACCGCACTGGCATCGAACGGTGTTCCGCCATCACTCCCCAAACTCATGTTTACAATATCCATATGATCAGATGTGTCACCATCGTTATTCGGATCGACGACCATTTCGACTGCGCTGATAATATCGCTCTCCATACCGTTGCCGTTTTCGTTCAGCACTTTGTACGCGTACAGTTTCGATTGAGGCGCCACGCCTTTCATTGATTGAGAATTTGCAGAAACAATCCCGGCAACATGCGTTCCGTGTCCGTTGTCATCCATCGGATCGGAATCGCCGTTCACAAAATCGAATCCGCCGACTACTTTGAATGTCGAGCCTATTCCTCCGCCGAGTGCGGGATGAAGATAGTCAATACCAGTATCGATGATTCCAACTTTCACCCCGCTTCCTTGATTGCCGAACGACTGCCACACTTGATCTGCACCAATCTGCGGAATACTTTTTTCGAGTGTCGCTTTCACTTCCCGATCATAGTGAACAGCTTTGACATATGGTAAAGAAGTAATAGCGGCAACTCGATCAGCCGAAACGGAAATGCGAACGCCGAAAAATGCCTTGAAATACTCCTTCGAGATACCAATGGTTGACTTGGTCATTGTTTGTTGCGTGTGGCGGGACAACCCGGCAGCTGATGCAAACTCAGCAAAACGCTGCTCATAGAAAGATGAATTCTTTTTTAATCCGGTATTACGTAGGTTATTGAGAAAAAGAGGTTCTTCTTTAAATTCTACAATCAGGTTAACTTTTTTGCTCTTTTGCTGAGCCCAAACATAACCAGAGTCGTTGAGAATTCTTTGATGATTCAAACTCTTTGAGGGTTGCGGGTACAATTTTTTTT
>JBFMFY010000062.1:0-18378 GCA_040751955.1 Bacteroidota bacterium | reverse complement strand
ATGTTTGCACTGCTGTCAACTCATTGGAAAAGCAGAAAATAATTTTTCTCTGCTTGTATTTACTCAACTTATTCTGTGGCATTGACTTACAAGATATTTTACTACTCTCTGCTAGTCAAGCCCCTAAATAAATATTTGCAGGTTTTAAGTACCAGTTATATATTAACTCACGTTTATTTAAGATAAAAATATCTTAATTAATGGAGGATGCATGAAATTAATGATTCTTCGTTACACAATTGCAGCGGTCATTTTTCTGTCAATCCCGATTGCACTGTTTGCCCAAACAGCAACTGCTCCTTCTGGGAGCGGCACTTCCGTTGATCCGTACATTATCACGTCGCTTGCTGAGCTCTCATGGCTGGCGCAATCCGATACCGCGTGGGGCAGGGTGTTCGTTCAACAGACCGATATTAACGCTTCGGCGACCCAGTACTGGGACAATACCGACGACAATACGAACGGCGATCTGTTTGATGACCCAAACGATGGGACGAGTGCGGGTAATAATGATGGATTTCTCCCAATCGGAAACAGCACTGTGAAGTTCACCGGAACATATTACGGAAATGGATACGCAATAGACAACCTTCATATCTCCAAAAGCGCAATCGATAACGTTGCTCTCTTCGGATACACATTTGGGGCTGTCATTGACAGTCTCGGTGTTACGAATGGCGTTGTAGCAGGTAGGGACAATGTAGGTGCACTCATCGGCTATGCCGACGGGGGGACGGTTGTTAGGTGGTGCCACAGTTCCGGTTCCGTTAGCGGCGCAACAAACACAGGTGGACTCGTAGGTGCTTGTTGGGGGTCCACATTAAGCAAATCTTTCAGCACCGTTTCGGTCACAGGAACCGATTTTGATGACGGAGGATTTGTGGGGATATTGGGAAGTTCAACAGCTATTGCTTGTTACAGCAGTGGAGCTGTTTCGGGACCAAACGAGACGGGAGGATTTGCAGGGAACAGCTATTCCTCAACTGTGCAAAATTGTTATGCAACCGGAAACGTGTCCGGTGGCGATATTGCAGGTGGATTTCTCGGATTAAGCGATGGATCGCCTGATATCAGCAATTGTTTCAGTACAGGAACTGTGACAGGTACCTCCGATGTGGGAGGATTCGTCGGAGCAATCTTTGGCTCTTCAACCATTACAAACTGTTTTTGGGATACGCAAACTTCCGGACTTAGCAGCAGTGCAGCCGGAACCGGCAAGACGACGACCGAGATGAAAGATCAATCCACTTTTCTAAATGCCGGATGGGATGCAAATATTTGGTACATCGGTGATGGGATTAATAATGGATATCCGTATTTGTACTGGCAAAATGAATCGGGGAGTCCTCTGCCGATTTCATTTGTCCTTTTTACGACATCAGTCAACGGACGAAACACAGAATTATTCTGGATTACAGCGACGGAGGTGAATAATTACGGATTTGAAATTGAACGGAAACAAATCCCCCTTGTAAAGGAGGAAACGAGTGAAGTAAGCGAGGGATTCGTTAAGATTGGCTTTGTTGAAGGGAACGGCACAACAAACGCTCCGAAAGAGTATTCGTTTATCGATAGAATACAGAAAGCAGGAAAATATTTGTATCGATTAAAACAGATCGACCGAGATGGAAAATTTTCATACTCACAGGAAGTGGAAGTGACTGTTGGCAGTGTTCCGCAAATATTTTCGCTCGAACAAAATTATCCCAATCCGTTCAATCCGACAACAACAATCGGTTTCACACTTCAGGTTTCAGATCATACAACGCTCAAAATTTACGACGCGGTTGGAAGGGAAGTAGCGATGCTGGTGAACGAACCGCTGGAAGCGGGTGTGTATCATCAACGAACGTTTGATGCAACGAAACTTTCCAGCGGAGTATATTTTGCACGGCTGCAGAGTGGAAATAAAACGCAACTAAAAAAGATGATTTTGATGAAGTAATTGTTCAGCGCCATTATGCAAAGACAAAAGGTAGAGGTATTCTGCTTTTTGTTTTTTAAACCAAATCAGTATTTAGGCAGGGTGAAAATTCGAAGGAAAACATATTGCAGGCAAACACTCTTTTTTTCTTTGTTGATCATTCAGGAACTTCCCGCGCAATTCACCACGCTTGATAATTATGTTTCAACATCATGGAGCATGGAGGATGGGCTTCCTCAAAGTTCTGTCAATGATATCATTCAATCGAAGGACGGATACATCTGGCTTGCAACGTTCGGCGGACTGGTGCGGTATAATGGAGAGTCATTCACCACGTTCAACCGTTCCAACACCAAGGGGATAAAATCAGATAGAGTGTTGCTCATCTATGAAGACCGCGAAGGTGCTATTTGGTGCAGCACCGAAGCAGGATTTTCGCGCTTCAAAGACAATGCGTTCAAGACATTCACCATTGTTGACAATACGCATACATATTCTCCCCTGACAATTACAGAAGACGGACGCAATGTGATGTGGATTTCCGCGAATGCAACTCCGTACCGTTTCAGTGACAGTGTTTTTGTTGAAGCTCCCGTTCTCCGTGATTCTTCACTTGCCCGCATAGCCATCAATAATCCGAACAGTGTTTGGATTGCCCACAGAAAAGTACTACTTCGTACGCTCGGAGATTCGATCGTGCTAATCAAAGATTTCTCATCGAAATTGCAGAACAACATTCAATGCGTCGTTGAGTTCCCGGAACGTTCCGGGCAATTGTGGTTTGCGACAACCGGGGACGGAGTTGTGAGATATGCCGACGGCACGGTTCGCAAATATACGACCGCTGATGGGCTTCAATCAAATTTTGTTCATTATTTATACGTTGATCGCTCGGGGAATTTGTGGGCGGAAATTTACAACGGTATCGGTAAACTTATCGGTGATCGATTTGTTCCACTGCGGATGATACAAGGTGAGAAGGAGAATGAATTTAATACGATCCTCCATGACCGCGAAGGGAATTACTGGATCGGTGCGCCTTCCAAAGGTTTATGCAGGCTGCGGCATGCCACTATAGGCACAATCGACAATAAAGACGGATTATTGGAAGGAAAAACACTATCGTTGATGCGACGAAAAGACGGAACGTTTCTTTTCGGTACAAATTGCGGCGGTATCTATGAATGGGACGGGAAGAGAGCAATCTATTCGCCGTTGAATGCACAATTGTTGAATTTATGTGTCTGGTCCATTTTTGAAGATTCGAACATGCAGCTGTGGATCGGTTCCAGAATCCTTACGAGGTTTGATCAAGCCTACAATAACAAAGTGGTGTTCGATTCCGTACAAGGGTTCAATGGGCTGGACATTTTTGCTATCACTGAAGATTCCAAAAAAAATGTTTGGATCGGCTGTTTAAATGGTCTCTACGTTTACAACGGGAAAGGATTCCGTCAATACACGAAAGAGGACGGGTTAATCAGTGTCGATGTACGAACATTGTATGAAGACAAATCGGGGACGATGTGGATCGGAACAACGGATGGGTTGTTCAAATTTGACCATGAGAAGATTGTTCCGGTTCCGCTGACACTGCTGAAAGGGACGAATGATGAAGCGATAAGTTCGTACATCCGTGCAATCCATCAGGATGAAACTGGGACAATGTGGTTCGGAACCTACGGCGGAGGAATTCTCAGGCTAAAGGAAGGACGTTTTTCCGCTATTACGACAAATGATGGATTGTTTGACAATATCGTTTCCCATATCATCGAAGACGACCAGGGCTATTTTTGGATGGGGAGCAACAGAGGAATTTCCCGTGTGAACAGAGAAGAGTTGAATAACTTTTTCGACGGAGCAAGGCAGAACATTCGTGCGACATCATTTACCACGCAGGATGGAATGAAATCCCCTGAAACAAATGGCGGTTTTCAACCCTCTGTTGCCTCCGACGGTAAAGGAAAATTGTTCTTTCCCACCGTGGATGGCGTTGCCGTGGTTGATACGCGGAATATCGTATCGAACGATATTGTTCCACCTGTGAAGATCGAACAAGTTGTTGCCGGAACCCGCATAATGGATACCCCAACCGAGATCGTTCTTCCGTACGACAGTGCCGATTTTGAAATTCATTACTCTACACTGAGCTATGTGGACCGTACAAAGATTCAGTACAAATACATACTTGAAGGATTGAATGAATCATGGACAGAGGCGGGAACGCGTAGCAGGGCGTATTTTACAAATATTCCCCCAGGGACATGGACATTTCGTGTTATTGCAGCGAACAACGACGGTGTGTGGAACATGACAGGAGCTTCAATTCAAATCACAATCACCCCTCCGTTCTGGAAAACATGGTGGTTCTATACATTCGTCGGTCTTTTTTTTGTTGTTGCAGGACCATCGGTCTATTATATACGCGTCACCCAACTGAAAAACGAAAAAATGAAACAGCAAATTTTTTCTGAGCGGCTGATCAATTCACAGGAACAGGAACGCCGCCGTATTGCAATGGAACTGCACGACGGCCTCGGTCAGCAGATATTGATCATGAAGAATCGCGCCGAACTGGCGTTGAATCAGGTGATCGATCCTGTGAAGACCGCGGAACAGCTGCGCGAAATCGCTCAGAGCGCAGTCAGTTCCATCAACGATATCCGTTCGATCTCGCACGGTTTGAGACCCGTACACCTTGAGCAGTTCGGTCTGACGGAAACCATTAAATATCTGTGCGAACAATTGAAACAATCATCAACTATTGAATGGGTTTGTCACATCGACGATATTGACGGCATTATCCCGCGTGAGAAAGAGATAAATTTCTACCGTATTCTGCAGGAAGGAGCGAACAATATTTTGCGCTATTCGTCCGCATCACAGGCATCCGTCATGATCCGCCGGTCGGACAGTGAAGTGACCGCCTCTGTGTGGGACAACGGAAAGGGATTCGATCCAGAGCAAAAAATGGAATCCGTTGGGTTGGGTCTTTCGGGAATCGTGGAACGCGTGAACACGCTCGGCGGTACATGCGAAATTACCTCTCAACCGAACCAAGGAACTTCCATCATGATTATTTTACCTGTAAGACACAATGGATGATTTAAAACCAATCCTAATCGCAGATGATCACTCGCTGATTCGTAAAGGACTCCGTCAGGTCCTTGAGGCGCAGTCAGCCATTACTGTAATTGAAGCAGAAGACGGAAACGAAGCGATCCGTTTGATCCGCAAACATAAACCATCGATCGCTTTGTTGGATGTCGAAATGCCGAAAATGACCGGCTTTGATGTAGCGAACCGTGTCCTCGCGGAAGGTCTCCCAGTTTCGCTGGTTTTCTTAACAATGTTCAAGGATGAGCAGATCTTTAATAAGGCGATGGATATTGGTGTTAAAGGGTACGTGTTGAAAGAGAATACGATCGCCGAGATTCAACAGTGCATACGGACTGTATCGGAAGGAAAATATTATCTGAGCCCCACGATCTCCGATTTTCTGATCCGCCGCAATTCCAAACTTGCCGCACCAGCAGCCGATTCACAGGGGATCAACCTGCTGACGCCGATGGAGAGGAACGTGATGAAGCTTGTTGCCGCAATGAAATCCAATAGCGAGATCGCCGGCGAATTGAACATCAGCATCAAAACAGTCCAAAACCACCGCAACAATATCTGCAGCAAGCTCGGCTTGCACGGAGCGCACGCATTATTAAAATTTGCTACAGAGTACATCTCGCGGCTGTAACCACTCTGCATACAAATCATTATTTTTTCCCCGCGGATCGATCCGAAGTGTGAATCACTGCTTCGGTACTTGCTGGGTACTTTTACCCAGATAATTGAGTACTCATCCTTATTGGAAACGTGCCCCGCTGCATCGTACGTTACGACCGGATGGGGGAAACACTCCTTTCATTGTTCCATCAATCAAATAGTGTTCATGAAAATCATGATCGTTGAGGATCATCCCGCAATGAGACGGATACTTCGCTGGATTGTCGATTCATCATTCGATCAACGCCACACCATTATTGATTGTGGGGATGGATTTGAAGCGTTGCAGCAATTTGCAGAATTTCATCCCGACCTCGTGTTAATGGATATTCAATTGCAAGAAACGAACGGGTTTGAGCTGACGGAGGCGATGTACCGGAAAGATCCGGACACGAAAGTAATTTTTGTTACAAGCCACGATACGCCGATATTCAGGAACAAAGCAGATACGCTGCATGCCCGCGGATTTATTTTGAAAGACAATTTATCGGAACTGCCTAATATCATTCAATCACTAACACTCGAGGGAGGAATACAATGAAACATGTTTTGGTACGAAGTCTGAATTTTCTTGCGCTGTTGGTACTATGTACCGCAGCATTGCAAGCAACTGCACCCACAGTTTCAACAACATCACCGACGACGAACAAACTGAACGTTGCCGCTACATCAAACATCACGATCACATTCGATCAGGCGATGGACAATGCGACCCTGACTTCCAGTACCATCAAAGTGCACGGCAGTTATCGCGGTTACTATTCCGGCAGTTTTTCGTACGGGGCAAACTCGGTAACGATCAATCCGGATTCTTCATTTAAACCGGGTGAAATCATCACTGTCACCGTCACTACCGGCGTTCAGAATGCCAGTAGTGAATCGATGGCAAGTCCGAGAGTCTTTAACTTCACAGTGGATGCATCAACAGGGTACGCTAAATTCCGTACGCCGGTAAACTATTCTGCGTACGGCACCGGAAGCGGCAATCACTATTCGGTCCTTGCCGATCTTGATAAAGACGGTGATATTGATATTGCATCGACCACATCATTGTACAACACCATGTCGGTGATGTTGAATAACGGCGATGGTACGTATGCTTCGACAGCAACGTTTTCCACTCTGAATGCTTTCGATATTAATGCGGCAGATGTTGATGGCGACGGCGATATGGATTTGCTTGTTGCGAACAACAATGCTTATGGAATCTCGGTTTTTGTAAACAACGGCTCGGGTTCATTCAGTACTCGTAATGATTATGCATTCAATTCCCCTCAGTCGAACGCACAGTACCTGGTTACAGTGGATATTGATGGTGACGGCGATATTGATGTTGTTGCCAATGATCTCACATATAACTATCTGCATGTTATGAAGAATAACGGCAGCGGTGTATTTTCTTCGACTGGTACAGATTTTGAATTTACAACAAAGTTCGGCATGCTGGAGAGCGGAGACCTCGATAAGGATGGCGACATGGATATTGTTGCTGCGTGTGCAACAGTTGATTCCGTTGAGCACTTTATAAATGATGGTGCAGGAAATCTAACGTTCAGCACGAGATATTATTGGACCAGCACCGATGCGCCCACCTCAGTACTTATTGCCGATATTAATTCGATTACAGGAGACAAACAAGATCTGGTGTGGCTCAATGGCAGCACAGATTACCTGACCTACTTCAAGGATGGCAGCGGAATACCGCTGTTCACTGCAGATAATATTTCCGTCGGTTCGTATCCGGTTGCAGTGAAAGCGGCAGACACTGATACAGATGGTGATCTCGATCTTTTAGTGGCAAATTACAATGATGCGACATTCTCTCTTCTCGCCAACACCGGCAGTGGCACGGGCACATTTACACAATCGACTTATACCGTACCGGACAATCCGGATGATCTGTCAACAGCCGATCTCGACGGTGATGGGGATATGGATGTTGTTACCATCAATAATGATGCTACGGTTTCCATCTTTGCGAATTACAACGGTGGCCATGTGTCGAGCGTTACGCCTGTGAATGGCGCATTGGATGTGGCAGCCACATCAAACGTCGTCATCATCTTTGACGAAAATATAAACTCTGCTACACTAACATCGAGTACAGTAAAAATTATCGGATCAATAAGCGGCGCTCACAGTTGGACATTATCATCGTATAACTCTGGTACTTATACTGCAACAATAGATCCTACAACAAATTTTAAACCCGGCGAGGTCGTAACGATAACAATCTCAACCGAAGTGCAGAATAATAATTCTGTTGCACTTGAGAATGGGTATTCAACTGCGTTTGTTGTTGAAACTGCAGCCGCTGGTACGTTTGGGACAAAAACAGATTACACTACAGGTGATCAATCACAGGGAGTTATTCTTGCAGACATAAATGCGGATGGATATCCTGATGCAGTTACAGCAAACTATCTTGCAGATAATGTTTCCGTGCTTATTAATAATGGTGATGGTACGTATGCTTCCGCAGTAAATTATTCAGCAGGAACGGGTCCAACCTCTGTTGCCGCCGGTGATGTTGATGGAGACGGCGATCTTGATCTTGTTGTTGCATTGAATGGCGCAAATCAATTAGCCCGGCTTTTAAACAATGGAACCGGAGTATTTGGAGCGGCAACGACCTACAATACTTCTGCGGGACCGTATGCGATTGCACTTTCTGATGTTGACGGCGACGGTGATCTGGATGCAGCATATACCAGATCTTCGCAGGTGATGACTCAACTAAATGATGGCAGCGGCGCATTCAGCAATGAATGGGGCTGGAGCAGTGGTGATAAAGCGGTAACACTTGCCGATGTGGACAATGATGGTGACCAGGATATGATTACTGTATCCTACTCTGGTTTTGTACCGAATATCTTCGTCTATCGAAATGCTTATAATTCATCCTATGGTGGGTGGGGCTATTTTGGAACCAACAATTCTTATTCAGTTGATGCGGATCCAACCGGCGTGGTTGCCGCGGATTTTAATGGCGACGGGTACGTAGATATTGTTACAACCAATTTGTCTTCGGGTAATGGAACCATCAATTATCTTGCGAACAATCAAAATGGAACATTCGCAGCCAAAGTCGCTTATACAGTAGCGACAAGTGCACAGCCGCGTGGACTCTCTGCAGTGGACATTGATAGCGATGGCGACCTTGATCTTGTTGTAGCGAATGGTGCGGCGGATTTGGCGGTAGTCTTCGCAAATAATGGCAGCGGTGTGTTTACAGTTGCATCGCAGCATACAACAGGTGACAATCCATATGCAATTGCGTCTGCAGATGTTGATGGTGACAGCGATATGGATATTGTAACCGCAAACTATACCGGTGATAATATTTCCGTTCTCAAAGGAACAACGCCGGTTCAAATTTCTTCTATTTCACCGACGCAAAATGATCTCAATATTACAGCATCATCAAATGTCGTAATCACTTTCAATCAAAGCATGAATGCTTCGACATTAAATTCAAGTACGATCATGATCAATGGTTCACAGCGTGGAAAATATACCGGTTCGTACAACCATGTTAGTGGTGTGCTGACATTTAATCCGGATAGTAATTTCAAGGCGGGAGAAGTTATTACTGTATTGGTAAAAACTGGTGTGCAAAACGTGGATGGAGCTGCATTATCTGCACCATACCAGTGGAGTTTTGTCGTTGCTGCTTCGGCAGAAGGTACGTTTGGCAATAAGCAGGATTATAGTACGATTGATTCACCGTTTCGGGCAGCTTTAGGAGACATCGATGGTGATGGCGATATTGATGTCGTAACCGCTAATAATCTCGCTAAAACAATTTCCGTTCTTTTGAACGATGGTTCGGGTGTTCTCAGCGCAGCCGACACATCGTATGAAGGAGCCGCATTTGCCGCAGCATATAACGTTGTCGCCGATCTTGACGCAGACGGCGATCTTGATGTTGCTGTAGCGAATATTTGGTCAAATTCTTTCTCCGTGATGATGAATAACGGCAATGCTACATTTGCAGATCCGGTTGTTTATTCATTTTCTGACTACTTTCCGTCAATTGCTGTCGCTGATTTCAATGCGGACGGCTACAACGATTTAGTCATAGCGGGATATTATTCAAGTCAAGCTGTGGTGTATTTTAATGCCGGAGACGGAACATTCACGGCTCAATCGCCTCTGGCGACTGGAACAGGTCCAAAGGATGTCGGGTCGGGTGATATTGATGGCGATGGTGATATGGATATAGTTACGACTAATTATGATGCCAACTCTCTTTCTATATTCAATAATAACGGTGATGGTACGTTTACATCGGCTTCTTCTGTTTCTCCCGGAATTTCGTATCCTGATGGTGTTGCCATTGGAGATCTTGATGGTGATGGAGATGCGGATCTTGCTATTTCGGCTCAGGATGACGGTCAGTTTGCTGTTCTTTTAAACCCCGGCAACGGCGCATTTTCATCATCAACAGCATATACCAACACCAGTCCTTCCCAAACGAAACTGAGTGATATTGATGGAGATGGTGATCTCGATTTCGTGACAAGCGAACCGAGTGCGAACCGTATTTATATAAGGACAAATAATGGTTCCGGGATTTTTTCAGCGCCGGCTGCCTACAGTGCGGGATCAACCCCGCGATCTGTTGCGCTCGCGGATATGGACAGCGACGGAGACCTTGATATTGTATCAACGAGTGATGTAGATGGCACCGTCTCAATTCTGTACAATATTGAGCTGGTACAAGTGAACTCAACTTCACCAACCGCACACGCTGTCAATGTTGATGCAAACTCTAACATTACAGCAACGTTCAACGTTGATATTAATCCGGCAACACTGGTTGATTCAACAGTCATTGTCCACGGTTCGATGACGGGAAAAGTCGCCGGCGTAATTTCATACGACAGTCCGTCAAAAACAATGACCTTCAATTCTACCAATAACTTTTTGGCGGGTGAAGAAGTATCGATTACGCTTACCACGGATATTAAAAACACGAATGGAATTAGTCTGCACAGCTCTTTAACAAATACATTCACTGTGCGTGCGGCAGGCGCGGGTAATTTTGTATATGCAGATTCGATTCCAGATTATCCGGTTTCATTTGCCTATATCAATTCCTTGAATTCCGGTGATGTGACGGGTGACGGGAAATCTGATATTCTCGGATCTTACAATACTCTGATCAAGGTCTTCAAAAATAATACGACTTCGTTCGATTCCATTTCGACAGTGTCTATCAATAATACTCAAAGCATGCCGCTTGCCGATCTGGACAATGACGGCGACATGGATATTATGCAATCGAATTATTCAAACGGCGACATCACCGCGTTACTTAATGATGGCGCAGGCAATTTTACCGCGCAGAGCCCGGTTAGTACAGGTATTAATAACGCGCCAAAAGTTGTCTTGAAGGATATGGACAACGACGGATACGTTGATGCGATGATGAATGGTTCGGGCTCGCAGCAGGTGTATCTATTCTATAATGACGGCGCCGGTACTTTTTCCAATTCGGTGTTTTCAGCTCTTACCACTCATTATGATATCTATGATTATACGTCTGCCGATGTTGATAACGACGGCGATAACGATATCATTACAATTCACAGCGGCAACGGCAATAACTTTGTTACGATCACCCTTAATAACAAAGAACGATCGTTCGCATCACCGGTTGACTATACCATCGCTGAAGGGGCAAGAAAAATGGCTGTGGCTGATGCGAATGGCGACGGTTACATTGATATTATTGTTGCCAATCAAAGCGGTATGTACTTCTCCGTGTTGTTCAACAATGGCGATGGAACGTTCGCTTCTGCTGTAGATTATAATTTAGGAATGGATCTATACCAAATTGCTACAGGAGACGTGGATGGCGACGGCGACATTGATCTTCTTGTGAGAGGATATGAAAATAATGCCGGTGTAGATCAACTGAGCGTGGCGTACAATAACGGCTCGGGTGGTTTTAGCAATCAGATGAACATAGACATTAAATCAGGCGATCCGGAGTACTATTACAGCTATACGAATGCGGTTCTTCTCGACTTCGATAGTGACGGTGATCTCGATTTTGCTGTGCACGCCGTGCATTATAATCCAGATGAACACCAAAATATATTGTTATTCGAAAACACAACAGGCTCCGCTTCTGCTCCCACAACAGCGGCAAGCAGCATAACGACGGATAACAATTACGGAACGTCGGTCAAAATCAGCTGGACGAATGGTAACGGTTCACGCCGTTTGGTGTTGGTGAAACAAGGCAGCGCTGTTGACGCAACGCCTGCCGATAATAGCAACTTTGCGGCAAACTCACAGTTTGGAAGCGGCACACTACTCGGAACGGGTAACTACGTTGTCTACGGTGGAGTCGGTTCAACGGTAACAGTAACCGGATTATCTCTGAATACGACATACCACGTTTCGGTCTTTGAAATGAACGGCATTCCAGGGAGTGAAAAAGTATTAACAACGTCTGCTCCAACCGCTTCGTTTACTACAAATGCAATAGCAGGATATCCCTTTGCAACGACTGCAGGTAGTGCAATTTCGTTTAACGGTGCATCGTCAATCGTTGACTTACCGATAACCAGTGTTCCGAGTAATCTTACTGTGGAAATGTGGGTGAAAGTAACGGATAGTTCTAATGTGGCGGCATTCTTTACACGAGGTCCAAGTGGAGGCGGTGGCGGAGGTGGGGGAGATGAAATAAGTACACCCAATACGGATCATTTGCGCATCCAAAATTTAGAAAAACCCATAAGCAAAAAGCAATTTGGTTTGCGTGCAAAATCCAACAATTCATCACCCAAAAATCCTATGGGATTAATGAGTGCTGGCAATGCAGATACTGATTACCCGATCCAGATAGGTATTAACAACGGTCATTTTTATGCCAGTGTGTACGATGATAATTCCGGAACCCCTGTTACAGTTACCGGAAGCACAGCAGTGTACAGCAATCAATGGTATCATGTTGCATTTACAATGAGCATTGATCCAAGTAACAGTGATGGATATTATCATTTGTATGTCAATGGTACTGCTGATGCCGATTCACAGTATGTTAATTATTTCTATGATTATGGAAGTTCATTCGGACTTGGATACGATGGGAGTGCATATTTCGATGGACAGATTGATGAAGTGCAAATACGAAATTCTGTTCTTTCGATCAGCGACATTCGTGCTTCAATGCACAAAACTGTCAGCGGATTCCCGACCGACCTGCTTGGCTATTGGCAATTCAATGAAGGGAGCGGTTCAACGTCAGCAAATCTCTTAAATAGTACTTATGACGCATCACTCACCAGTACTTCGTGGGTAACATCCACTATACCTCTTGGCGGCGGAACAGCTACAAGCACATCAGTGCCGGCAAATACATTGGGGTTACAAACAATCGGAAACGTGAAACTGAATATGACCGATGGATTTGATGTACCAACAGATGTGGTTGTTTCGGAAGTGACTGCATCGCCAAGCAATTTCCCGACTAATTATAGTTCGTCTGTCGGAAGCAAATACTTTATTATCGATGCATTCCCATATCCAGGCGATGGAACATTCTCAACAACGTTAACACTTACCTACGGTGCCGGCGTTCTTACAGATAATACTGAAAGCAATTACATTCTATATAAACGGAGTTCAACATCAGAAGGAGATTGGACGTCCTACGGCTCTGCTTCATCAGTGAATATATCAACCGGGGAAGTAACGTGGACGAATATTACATCGTTCAGTCAGGCGATTGTTGTTAATCAAAACGATGCGCTTCCTGTTGAATTAATCTCATTCAGCGCAAACGTAGGAACGCAAACCGTTGAACTACATTGGAAAACAGCAGCCGAAGTAAACAATGCCGGCTTCGAAGTAGAACGGTCAATTGTTGATGCAAAGCGATTACAGCAAAACAACTGGAAGAAGATCGGCTATGTGGAGGGAAATGGTACATCGAACACTCCGCATGAGTACTCCTTTAGTGATAAATCAGTGCAGAATATCGTTCGATATCGCTTAAAACAAATTGATCGTGATGGTCAATTTAGGTACTCACAATCAGTAGAAGTAATTGTCGCTGTGCCGAAAGTCTTTGCGCTCGACCAGAACTATCCCAACCCGTTCAATCCGGCGACAACCATAGGGTTCACGCTGGAGAAATCTGGAATAGCAACATTGAAGATCTACGACATCATCGGCCGCGAAGTAGCGACGCTGGTAAACGAACCGTTGGAAGCGGGTGTGTATCATCAAAAGCAGTTTGATGCACGGGGTCTGGCAAGTGGTATTTACTTCGCACGGCTTGTCTCCGGCGGAAAGACACAACTGAAAAAGATGATGCTGATGAAATAACTTCAGTAAAGAGATCCATTTCTTAACGGCAGATCTCGGTCTGCCGTTATTATTTTAAACATCGTTCCAGCAATGAATTACGACTGATTTGTCTTGTTAATGTGTATGAAGTAAATTAACTTTACAGGGAAAATAACCGGTGTACGTCATTTTTTCAAATACATTCGATGGAGATCGTATGAAGATATGTTTGCTGTCCCTGCTCTCAATTGCACTTCTGAGTACTATTCCCGCCAAAACGTTTGCACAAACGTATCTGTTGCAAGGAACCGTTGTTGATGAAGCGGGGAATCCCCTGGTCGGTGTAAATGTGATTGAAAAAGGAACCCGGCGCGGAACAGTGACCGACGCCAATGGAAAATTCTCGCTGAGTTACGCTCCCGCAGAAGCGGTGATTGTTGTAAGTGCCGTCGGGTATAAGAAACAAGAGATACAACCGAACGGAAAAACCGAAATGACAATCACACTGCAGGAAGGATTGGTGTTGGGCGATGTACTGATCGTCGGTTCGCGGAGCATGAACAGAAGTGTTACAGAAACTCCCTCCGCTATCGACGTGATCGGATTCAAAGAGGTGACGTCCCAGCAAGGGCAGCTCGATGTTAATCAAATATTGCAATACGTCGCCCCGTCGTTCAATGCAAACAGACAGTCCGGTGCAGACGGCTCCGATCATATCGATCCCGCTTCGCTCCGCGGCTTGGGACCCGATCAAACATTGGTACTGGTGAACGGAAAGCGCCGCCATCAATCATCCCTCATCAATATTTTCGGTACGCGCGGCAGAGGCAACACAGGAACAGATCTGAATGCGATCCCTGCATCGGCGATCGACCGCATCGAGATCCTGCGTGACGGCGCTGCCGCGCAGTATGGTTCCGATGCTATCGCCGGCGTGATCAATATTATTTTAAAAGAGAATGTTGACCAATTTTCAGGAAGCGTCAGCGGCGGTGTTCACTCTGCAAAACTTCGTACCGACCGTTCGTTCGACGGTGAAGAAAGCGAAGTGAGCGGGAACTTCGGCTTGCCGGTCGGTGATGGAGGATTCCTGAATACGACACTCGATTACCTGAGGAAAGGTTCAACAAACCGTCCTGCCCCTGCAAGTGTCGGTCCGCCGCGGAATCAATTCGGCGACGCAAAGTTGGAAAACTTCTCCGCGATGTTCAACGCCCGTATTCCTTCGGGTGAATACTCGCAGTTTTATGCATTCGGCGGGCTCAACCACCGCCGCACCGATGCATTTGCGTGGACACGCAGTGCAGGAAGCGAACGGAATGTTCCGGCAATCTACCCAAACGGATTCGATCCGCGCATTCTCTCCACCATCCGCGATCAATCGGTCTCTGCCGGCATGCAAACAACGACAAACGGATGGGATATCGATATCAACAATACGTTCGGCATCAACCGCTTTCATTACTTTGTGGATGGCACGTTGAATGCATCGCTTCTCGAAAAATCTCCGACACGGTTCGATGCAGGAGGCTTTCAACTCTCTCAAAACACAACAGGAATTAATTTCACGAGATTCTTTTCGTCGGTGATGAGCGGATTAAACATTGCCGTCGGCACAGAATATCGAATCGACAATTATCAGATCTTTGCCGGCGAGGAAGGATCATGGAAAAATTACGGCGTTGTTGACACAGTGAAAAACGGAATGATCGTTTCTGTCGATACATTGGGGAGACCCGGAGGCTCTCAAGGATTTCCAGGATTCCGTCCCGACAATATCGTGGATGAATACAGAACAAACATTGCTGCGTATGCCGATGTTGAACTCGATTTTACAAAGGAATGGATGATCGCTGCCGCTCTTCGGTTCGAGAACTACAGCGATTTTGGATCGACAACAAGTCTGAAATTTGCATCGCGGTATAAAGTGTCGGATGATCTTTCGGTGCGTGCTTCGGTCAGTACAGGCTTTCGCGCACCGTCGCTGGCACAGATCCATTTCAACTCCACATTCACCGATTTTGTTTCCGGTGTTCCTGTGGATAAACTGATCGCCAAAAGTAACAGCGCGATTACACGCACGCTCGGAATCCCGTCGTTAAAAGAAGAGACATCACAAAGCATCAGCGGCGGTGTTACATATTCCCCAATTGCAGGGCTGACCGCAACTGTTGACGGGTATTTTGTTTCCATCGAAGACCGCATAGTGTTGACAGGCGCATTCGATCAATCCGATCCCGATATCGGCGCTGACTTGACGGCGTTGAATGTCGGGGCTGCGCAGTTCTTTGCAAATGCGCTTGATACCAAAACGACCGGTGTCGATGTGATCCTTTCGTACATGGCGGTGTTCGATGAACATCGATTCCATCTTTCGTATGCGGGAAATTTCAATGCGATGGACTTGGGCACAATCAAGACCAGCGCGAAACTTACCGGCAAAGAGGAAACATTCTTTGGAAAGCGGGAGCAGAAATTCCTGCTGGCATCAGCACCAACAAGCAAGATGTCGGTTTCACTCGACTACACAATGGAACGGTTTCATGCTTCGACACGTGTTGTTCATTTCGGCGAGGTGATCCTTACAGGATGGGATAATACTGACCTGAAATTTGACGCGGCATTGACAGCCGATGTCAGTGTCGGGTACGATCTTACGGAGAGCACAGCACTCATCATCGGCGTATCGAATCTTCTTGATACATATCCAACACAAATGCCCGATCCGAACAATACCGAAAGCGGCGGATTGTGGGAGGCGGTGCAAATGGGCTTCAGCGGGAGGTTCATATTTGCAAAATTAAACGTCACTCTCTAAACAGGTGAAAATGAAAATCTTCCTGCCGGCTGTACTGCTGCTCTGCTTGTTTGTTCTTGTTCCGGCACAAACTACCACCGATAAGGCAATTGAGAAATTCAAGAAATTGGAATGGCTCATCGGTACCTGGAACCGTACTAATGTGAAGCCGGGGCGATCCGGTGTTGAAGTTTGGAAGAAGATATCAAACACCGAACTGCACGGGTGGGGAATCTCCATGAAAGGAAACGATACCACATTTGTCGAAAAACTGAAGATCGTTATGCAAGAGGATGACCTTTATTACGTTGCCGATGTGCAGGAGAATAAAGGGCTTGTGTATTTTAACTTCACACAACTTACAGATCACGGATTTACGTGTGAGAATGGAAAGCATGATTTTCCTACGAAGATTCAATATGAAGCAACCGGATTGAAACTTAAGGCGGCGATTTCGGGAAACGGGAGAATGATTGAATATTTCTTTGAACGAGAAAAATGATGAAAGTGTTTTTTTCAAAATAGTTCGTATCTTTACGGCGAGCAGAGCCCGGACATTTGCTCGGGCTTTTTAATTTATGAGACCACAACTGACACTCATCACCGCCGTTTACAACAAACCTCGTTTACTCCGTTTTCAATTCGCCGCGCTGGCGCGGCAGTCATTCAAAGATTTTGAAGTAATCATCGCCGATGACGGCTCTGGCAAAGAAACTGCTGATGTCGTTAACGAAGCAAAACGAACCATGCCGTACCGCATCAAACACCTCTGGCATGCCGACAAGGGTTGGAGGAAGAATGTGATGCTCAATTACGGCGTTCAAGAATCTACGACTGATTACCTTGTGTTTATCGACGGCGACTGTATTCCCGGAAAAGATTTTCTGCTCGATCATTTCACC
Source organism: Bacteroidota bacterium (assembly GCA_040751955.1). GTDB lineage: Bacteria > Bacteroidota > Ignavibacteria > UBA10030 > UBA8401 > SpSt-333. The sequence goes on along the minus strand of JBFMFY010000062.1, from coordinate 671 downwards.
CATCGCGAAAAAGGAAAAGTTCTATTGGGACGAAGAGTAGAACATGGCAAACGTTGGGCGCATAGCCTGAGCGTTGAGAAGATTCAATCGGGCGTTTTTGAGCGGTATTCTGTTGCAGATCTTATCGATGCAATCAAAGGCGAGTCTGTACGGTTAGAACATGGTATCCGAATTACCAGTCCGCTGCTCCGCCGGTTCGTTGAAAAATCGGACAGCATGCTCGGCTGTAATTTCTCCACATTCAAAGAGCATCTTGTTGCCGTCAACGGATTTGATGAAAAATATGATGGTCCCGGATTGGGCGAAGATTCCGATATCTTTTTTCGGCTTAATTTAATTGGAGTGACCGGTAAGTCGTTAAGGAATCTTGCTGTTCAGTACCATGTGTGGCATCCGTTGACCAGGGTTTCGGAAAACAACAAGCGGCGGTTTGAAGAGACAGTGAAACGACATTCCCACCAATGCAAATACGGCTTGAAAGTATTGTGATGCAACAATTGTGCATTGGATGTGATGACACTACGTTGTATATTTTGTATAGAATTAGGGGCTTGACTAGCAGAGAGTAGTAAAATATCTTGTAAGTCAATGCCACAGAATAAGTTGAGTAAATACAAGCAGAGAAAAATTATTTTCTGCTTTTCCAATGAGTTGACAGCAGTGCAAACATC
>JBFMFY010000061.1:0-18736 GCA_040751955.1 Bacteroidota bacterium | reverse complement strand
TTTTACGTTTCCAATTTATAGAATATTTCCCTTCTTGTCAAGTTATTTTTTTAGAGAGATCTGATTAGTAGCTCTCTTTCTTAGAGGGGAACTTGGAGGATTTAACTTCGGAAATGTACGACTTGAATGCATTTCTCATCGTTTCGGAGAGATTGGCATACTTCCGCACGAAGCGTGGGTGGAATTGCTCGTTCATTCCAAGCATATCATTCGTAACAAGAACTTGTCCGTCGCAGCCGGAACCTGCACCGATACCAATTGTTGCAGCTGTAATCGTTCTGCTCACCTTGGTCCCCAGCGACTCCGGAATTTTTTCGAGTACCATTGCAAAAACTCCTGCTTCGTCCAAAATCTTTGCATCAGCAATCAACTTCTTTGCCTCAGCGGAATCTTTCGCACGCACTTCATATGTTCCGAATTTGTAAATGGATTGCGGTGTCAATCCAAGATGTCCCATGACGGGAATACCGATATCGACAAGCTGTTCGATCAACGGTACTATCCGTTTCCCTCCTTCCATTTTCACTGCCTCAGCACCTGATTCTTTCAACATTCTTCCACAGTTGCGCACCGCCTCTTTGATGTCAACTTGGTACGACATGAACGGCATATCCGCAACAAGCATCGCCCGTTTAACGGCACGGCGGACTATTTTTGTATGATAGATCATCTCTTCAAGCGTTACAGGAACGGTAGTTTCGAGTCCCTGCACTACATTCGCCACGGAATCGCCGACGAGAATGATGTCAATGCCCGATTCGTCGAGCAGCCGGGCTGTCGAATAATCGTACGCCGTGAGCATTGCGATCTTTTCACCGTTCTTCTTCATTGCAAGTACGGCTTTTGTTGTGATTCGTTTGTACTCCGAAGTGTGTGTACTCATACAAGGGTCTCTGATACAGTAAGAAAATTGACCTTCATTGTGCTTTCAAATCCGGATTTGATGCAATCGACAACTTCATCATACTGCACTGCTCTTCCTGAAGCGCTGGAAAGATCGATCGTTTTGGTATCAAAATCTTCATTCAATTTCTTCCGAATCTCATCGCCGTCAATGTTCAACACCTCGGTCAGCAATTTGTGTTCCGTTCCCAACAAGATGGAGCCGTGTTGAAGAACAACTTCATCTCCCCCCGGTTTTGAAAAACGGCGTTGAGCACTCCCAACAAGTTTTTTTCCGTCGATCTGCACTTCATATCGCGCTGAACTGGAAAAACATGGAATCGATTCCTGTTGCCGGTACAACTGCCGGAAATTCGGTTGAGAAGCTTCGTAACTGACTTTGGGACATATAGTCTGAAGTCCGTTCACGAGCGCTTTACTGATTAGCGAATATACTTCCGTAATTCCTCTGCCACCTGCATACATCACGGCACTGTACGTCAATTCGTTAGCGTGCAGAATTGCGCGACCGCCGGTCGGACGACGGACGATATCGAATCCGAACTTCCTGCACCGCAGTACATCGATATCCTTTTCAGATTGATTGTACCCGAGCGAAACAGCCCACGGTCTCCATCCATACACACGCAGAGTCTGCGGAGCTTTGCTGCGTGACAATTGTTCGGCAAGTTCGATATCGAACCGCATATTGAACTCACCCGAATGAAATCCTGTATCGATGAATTGCCATTCCACGATGCTACTCCGTATCACTCGAATGGCGCCGGGCAGTGATGATTCCCCGTTTACTTTTGGCGATAAAGTCGAGAATTTTTTGTACTTCAGATGTAATGGTCATGGTTGCTTTGATCTTTTCGACACCCTGCGTTACGTTCAATTTGGACAGATAGAGGATCCTGTATGCGTCATGAAGCGTGTCAATCGTTTCTTTGGAAAATCCCCTTCTCCTCAAACCAATGACGTTTAACCTCTCATATGTGACGGGCCATCCCCCTGCCATGATATATGGCGGAATATCTTTCGGAATCCGGAAATGTCCCCCAACAATCGAATGTGCTCCTATATTAACAAATTGATGTATCGCAACTAATCCTCCGATGAACGCATAGTCATCAATCGTTATATGCCCCGCCATTTGCACCGAGTTGGCAATGATGACGTTGTTCCCGATGATACAATCATGAGCGACATGCACATACGCCATTAACAGACAATTGCTCCCCACAACAGATTTGAGGTGCTGCTTTTTTGTTCCACGGTTGAGCGTGCAGAATTCTCGAATAGTAGTGTTGTCGCCAATTTCAAAGAGCGTCGGCTCATTATTGTATGTTAAGTCTTGTGGCGGAGTGGAAACAACAGCACCTTTGTGAATTTTGCAATTCTTTCCGATCCGCGCACCGTTATCGATGAATACGTGGGGTCCGATGTATGTCCCTTCGCCGACGACGGTATCACCCTCAATAACAGAGTACGCCTCGATTTTGACTCCATCGTGAATTTGCGCTTTAGGATTTACTATTGCGGTAGGATGAATTTGAGTAGCCATGTTTTTAGTTTAAATATAAAATACCAAGTAGTAGGATTCAGGATTCAGGTTTCACATTTAACTTCAATCGTCACATTTCTTGAAACTTGAATCGTGTATCTTGAAACGAAAGTAGTTCTACTACGTTGTAGTTTTCGGTCTATCGACAATCGTCGCCATCAATTCCGCTTCGCAGACAAGTTGTCCATCGACGAACGCTTTCCCATCCATCACACAAACCTTACTTCGTCTGCTTTTCATGGTCAGTTCAAAAACAAGTTGGTCACCGGGATGGACGGTCTTTCTGAACTTTGCATTGTTAATTCCCATGAAGAAGACAAGTTTGTCTTCCTGATCGGTTGAACCATCCAGCAGCAGCACGCCGCCGGTTTGTGCCATCCCCTCAATGATCAACACCCCAGGCATGACCGGTGCGCCGGGGAAATGCCCTTGAAAAAATTCTTCATTGAACGATACATTCTTTACTCCGACGATCTTTTCGTTCAACTGGAAATCGACAATCTTGTCAACGAGAAGGAACGGATAGCGGTGCGGAAGGATTCTCTGTAGAGCCGTGACATCAAAAACGACTCCCTCTTTTTTCTCGTGTTGGTACTTTTTGATAATCTTTTTTTGCTGATACAGTTTCCGAACGACCTTGGCAAACTCAACGTTACTTGCGTGACCTGGACGCGCGGCAAGGATATGCCCTTTTAACGGAACGCCGATCAACGCGAGATCGCCAAGCATATCAAGGAGTTTATGGCGTGCCGGTTCGTTCTTAAAATAAAGTTCTTTACCGTTAATCGGCTGACCGTGTCCTCCAAGAAATACTGACTGCTTGATGCCAAGTTTTTCGGAAATGCGTTTCAGTTCATCGTCCGGTAAATCTTTATCTGCAATGACGATCGCATTATCCAGCGTACCACCTTTGATCAACCCTGCATCACGCAGCTGCTCCACCTCATGAAGAAAGCAGAACGTGCGGCACATAGAAAATTCCGGAACGAATTCTTTTTCCAGATCGAACAATCCTGTATGCTGGCTTCCCAATGCGGGATTATTGTAATCAACCATGACGGTAATGCGAAAATCATCCGTTGGAAGCGCGACGATGTGCACCCCTTTCTCTTCATTTTTATATTCTATAGGTTGATCGATGACAAGATAATCTTTCGGCGCATCCTGTACTTCAAAGCCCGCTTCCATCAATTTTTCGACGTACGGTTTTGCACTTCCGTCGCCAATGGGGGGCTCTTTCCCGTCAAGATCAACGATAATATTGTCGATCTGCAGCCCGACAACTGCGGCAAGCACATGTTCCGTTGTGTACACGCGGGCTTCACCGATCCCCAACGTCGTACCTCGTGCAATATCAACAACATGATCTACATCGGCAGGGATTTCGGGCGATCCGCCGATATCGATTCTGCGAAACCGGATACCGTAATTTTCCGGTGCAGGACGGAATGTCATCGTGCATTTTGTGCCGGTGTGCAGTCCTATGCCGGACATTGAGACCGGTTTTTGTATTGTGCGTTGCTGAACGAGCATAAACCTCCTGAAAAAATAGTCGGCTGAAGATCCGACTCAATGTTTTATTTTTTTAATTTCCTGACAGATTCTTCTAATTCGCGCAGTGTCCTTTTCAACTGTTCGATCTCTAAAAGTAGTTGCGGCAGCTGCCGTAACGCCCCTTCCGTTCTTCTCCATTTCATTGCTTCTTTAGCGGGATAGCCCGCATAGATTTGATTCTGTTTATCTAATGACTTTGTAACTGCGGAAGCTCCTTCGATCTTCACATCTTCCGCCGTCTCAATATGCCCCGTGATCGAAATGCCTCCCCCGATCATGTTTCTATCCCCAATTTTTGTGCTGCCCGCAATGCCAGTCAGTCCCGCAATGACGGTATCTTCACCAACAACCACATTATGCGCGATCTGAACCAGATTATCGAGTTTCGTCCCTCTCTTTATTCGTGTATCGCCAAGCGTTGCCCTGTCCACGCATGTATTTGCCTGGATTTCAACATCATCTTCAATGACAACAATTCCCAGTTGAGGGATCTTCTTGTATTTCTTGTCCTTCTTCGGAGCGAATCCGAATCCATCTCCGCCGATGACCGCGCCAGGTTGGATGATCACGCGATCACCGATGATGCATTCCTCCCGGATTGTCACATGGGGATAAAAAGTGCAGTCCGATCCTATCTTCACATCACGTCCTATAACGACATGCGGATGGATCGTAACGTTCTCGCCTATTGACGTCCGCTCGCCGATGACGGCATAGGCGCCGATGGAAGCATTCTTGCCTATCGTTGCCGATGGATGAATAACTGCGGAAGGATGAATACCCGGTTCAACATCCTTTTTTCTCGGAATAAATTTTTCGATGGCAATAACAAACGACGTGTACGGATCGGCAAGTTTAATGACAGCCGGGGGAAGTTTTGAATATTTGTTGAGATCAATCGTCGCACTCACGAGCACGGCGGATGCAGAGGTCGTCTCGAGATATTTTTCATATTTTGGATTTGCGATGAACGACAGCGTTCCCTTGCCCGCTTCTTCGATTTTTGCAATTCCTGTGATTGGAACCGTGCCGTCTCCGACGATCTCTCCTTCCAACAATTGTGCTATGTCCCGTGCTGTTGTCATTCAAATAAAAACGAGGTCAAGAGACCTCGTTCATTTTCATTTTTGCTGCACTTTTTCCAACACTTTTTGTGTCAGATCGTGCTTTGCATTGGCGTACAACAGCAGCGTGGAACTGCTGCGATCGACGACGTAATCATATCCTTCCGCATCGGCAACATCTTTTACCGCCTTGAAGATCTTCTCCTGTATCGGTTTCATCAGTTCGTTCTGCTTGGTGAACAATTCGCCGTTTGTGCCGAACTTTTGGTTGCGATAGTCCACCAGTTTTTTATCAAGATCGCGCAGTTCGGTTTCCACGTCGGCTCGGCGTTTGTCGGTCATGATGAGTTTCCGCTTATCGTACTCATCAACTTTGCGTTGAATATCTGCCGCCATCTTCGTTAATTCGCTCTGCCATTCCTGCGTGAGAGCATCAAGCTGCTTTTGTGCATCCTGCGCTTCGGGAAGCTGCTCCATGATCGATTGCGAGTTGATATAGGCGATCTTCGTCTGCGAATAAGAGTGAACCGACACGAGACAGCAAAAAATGACAATGATTTTTTTCATACGACCTCCGGAATTGTTGAGTAATCCGCATCGGGCGGATATGGCGTCTCAACGGGCGTTATTTGCCCCCGCGTTTTAAATAGATCACAACATCAGGTGTATAGTCGAATACCGGATCGGCATACAGCAGCGGGACATCGGTCGCTTTATCGAACACGAACGACAGTTTCTTATCCTTCGCTACTTTCTCGATCGCCTTATACACTTTATCCTGAATCGGTTTCATGATCTTTTCGCGCTGCAACGCAAGTTCCTGCTGCTTCTCCTGACGGTATTGGTTCAATTTTTGTTCTTCGTCGATAAGTTCTTTCTGTTTGGCTTGCTTCGCAGATTCGTTCAGCATGTTTGCCTGTTTCTGATATTCTTCATACTTCGTTTGTAATGCCTTCGCACGGCTTTCGATCTCGTCCTGCCATCCTTTTACAAGCCCTTCCAATTTTTGCTGTGAGTCCTTCGCTTCCGGCAGTTCTGAAATGATCTTTTCGGAATTGACGAAACCGATCTTCAAAGCGCTTTGCTGCGCGAACGCCATTGAAGCGATAAACAACATTGTAATTGAACCGATGACTATTTTTTTCACGATAACCTCATTGTATTAGATGATAAATAATTGTATTAAAATCCTCTGCCAAATTGGAAATGGAACTTCCATCCTGCCGGCGTTTTTACACCGGGGGTGGTATTATCATAACCGTATCCGTAATCGAATCCAAGGAGACCGATCGGATTGATGAGCAACCGTGCACCGAGTCCCGCCGAACGCTTCACGTCAAAGATATTTGTCTTTGCCAGTTTCTCATAGACGTTTCCCGCTTCAGCAAATGCAAGAAAGTAAATCGGAATTGGGTTAAGTGCAACATTAAAACGCAGTTCAGCGGTATATTTCACAAGATTCTGTGCATATAAATACCGTCCGTTCGGATTCCTCGGGCGGATACTGCCGTCATCATACCCGCGTAACGGTGTTGTATATGCCTGTCCCAATCCCGTCCCTCCCATGTAGAATGTTTCGATGGGAGGAATGTACGAATCTTTTTTGTACGGAAAGATCAAACCGAATTGAGTTCCCAAATAAAGAGCAACTCGCTGGCTATTCATCACAGGTGTGTACCAATCTACCGAGAAAAGATGCTTGTTGTACGACGCCGTACCGGGAAGGATCGGTGAACCTGCAATTTCGTTGAAGAGCGTGATATTGCTCCCCTGAGTCGGGAAGAGAGGACTGTTGACACTGTTTCGCGAAATTGTCTGTGAGATGCTGAATTGACTTGTGACTCCGGTGCGATCATAATAGTACAGTCCGCCGACATCCTGTACATCAAGCCGCTGAAATCGGAACGCCCATGTGATATTGAAATAATCGTCGGGCCACTTCAACCGGCGACCAACGCTGATTGTACCCCCCGTTTGACGAAGCGAATAGTAGTAATCTTGTTTTGTGTCGAATATACTGAACCCAAATGAAGTCGGCGTGTCGTACACCCACGGCTCACGGAAAGAAATTGAGAATGTCCTGTAACGGCTCCCCTCTCCGAACTGCCAATCGAAATTCAACACCTGTCCGCCGCCGCCGGAGAACGGCTCGGTGATGTCGAAATTATTGAAGGTCAGCCCGAGTGCGCCGGTTGCGCCAAACGCTCCGCTGTATCCTACTGATGCATTGAATGTATCGCTCGATTTTTCTTCCACTTCAAAAATAACGTCAACATTCTTATCGTCAACAAATTTTGTGTCGGGCTTGATCTTTTCCGGATTGAAGTAGTTGAGGACAGACAACTGCCGGATACTGCGAATGATGTTCGAGCGGCTGAAATAATCACCCGGACGAACATACAGCTCACGGCGGATCACCCGTTCCTGCGTTTTTGTATTCCCCCGAATTTCGACCGAAGCGATCTTGAACTGGTTTCGTTCGCGCACGCGGACAATGATATCAACACTGTCTTCACCCACCTTCACCTCTTCCGGCTCAATGGAAACAGTCAAGTATCCGTTGTCGAGATACAGAGACGCTACATCAGTCTGTTCTTCATTTCCTCGCAGATTCCGTTCGAACTTCTCCATATTGAACACTTCGCCGGAGACGAAACCGAGCCGTGTGTTCAAAGCATCGGATTTAAACACAGTGTTCCCTTCCCACACAACATTCCTCACTTTATACTGCGGTCCTTCGAACAAGTACAATTTTAACGTGATGCTTTCCTTGTCCTGTTCGAAGATAATAGAGTCGGTCAAAAGTTCGGCGTCGCGGAAGCCGTTCTTCTTATAGAAATTGATCAGCGCCTTCTTTGCTTCGTCGTATTTTTTCTTTTCCAATTTGCCGGTACGCCAGAACTTCCACCATTTTTTTTCGTGAATATCGGGAAGTTCACCCTTCAAATCATCTTCGTCAAATTTTGCATTGCCGTAAAAGATCACCTTTGTGATTCGGGCATCGCTCCCTTCATCAATCGTCAATTTCAGAATCTTTCTCCCCTTGGCAGTCTCATCGTCGGACGCGACAATAGATGGCTTCACATCAGCCTGCAAATACCCCTCTTCTTCATACGCCTTTTTGATGATCTTGATCAGTTTATTGATCTCCTGCGGTGAAATAATTTGTCCTTTGGTAAGATTGATCTTTTTGTCGAGATCGTCTGCATCAAGTTCATCGTTCCCTTCGTATTCTACTTTTTCAAGGCGCGGATATTCCTCCACCTTGATCAACAAGTACACGCCGTCACCCACAACATTCTCCGCTTCAATTTCAATATTGGCGAAGATACGAAGGTTCCACAATCGTTGAATGGCATTCCGTGTTTGTTCGCCGGGGATGGAGATTTCATCCCCCACTTTCAATCCGGAGTTGCCGATGATCGCCGACGGCTCCGCAAGATTATTCCCTGCAACAGAGATGCCGAGAATTTTATACTGCGTCTGCTGCGGCGCAGAAGTTTGGGCACACAGCAGTGCGCTAAAACAGACAATCAATACCGAAACAAAGGATTTTTTCACAGGCGTATAGACAAAATTAAAAACCGGAAACACTTTTCAACAACCGTCGCACGTAGTTTTTATTGGAAGATTTTTTTGAGGTGGATTCGATCTGTTCGCTTACCAACCCAAAGCGCCGCTCACGATTCTGAAATGATTCGATTGCGTCATAGAGCTGCTTCCGCCGGAAATCGGGCCACAGGATGTCGGTCACGTATATCTCAGAATATGCCAGTTGCCACAGAAGAAAATTGCTGATACGCAGCTCTCCGCTCGTCCGCACAAGAAGATCGGGATCCGGAATTCCTTTGGTCGAGAGGTGCTGAGAAATAATCTCATCCGTGATATTTTCCGGTTTCAACTCACCTGCCAAGACCAGTGCTGCAATTTTTTTCATTGCATTATTCATATCCCATCGTCCGCTGTAACTGAGCGCCAACACCAGCGTCAGTCCAGTATTATTCTTCGTCAATTCAATGGCGTCAAGAAATTCATCCTGCACATCTACAGGCAGCGCTGAAAAATCACCGATGGTTTTAAGACGGACGTTATTTTTATGGAGATTGTCGCATTCATCGCGGAGCGAACTGAGCAGAAGCCGCATGAGAATAGAGACTTCGTCCTGGGGGCGTTTCCAGTTTTCTGTAGAGAAAGTATAGAGAGTGAGATACTTAACGCCGATCTGACCACATGCTTCAACAATATCCCGAACCGAATTAACTCCTTCATGATGTCCGGCAACGCGGGGCAGCGCACGTTTTTTTGCCCAGCGTCCGTTACCATCCATAATCATGGCAATGTGCTGAGGGATATGACCACGTTTCACCAGTCGTTCCTGAAGTTTTTTGTCCTGACCTGTTGCACGGGTCATTCCTTTTGCCAACGTTTGCCTCGCCATTGTTGAAAAATTCAAAATCTCATCTAAAAAACGAAACTTATCCGTAGGATAAGTTCAATTAACTGGAAAAAGATACGATTTTATGGAGTGAATATCAACGGTTCAGAAGACTTAGACGTAATGAGCGCAAAAATGTCCCTTTATTTTCATTAAAGAGTAAAAACCTTTTATTTTATCTCTTCCTAAAACATCACGTGTTTACGCAATTGCTGTTTGAGTCTATATTGTGTAGTTTTCTAGTACGGCTAAATTTTAGGTAAATAATGGAAGGAATGTCAAAATGAAATTTCTTTGCCCCGTCATTCTGATTTTCATACTTCTGACAAGATTGGCTCATGGACAGTCAGGCATAGATGGATTTATAAACTACTATCGCTCTGTTCCATCGTATGGACTGGGTGAACAAGGTGTTGCTTCACGCAATGGAGTTGATGCAATGATTTACAATCCAGCCAATCTTATTCATTCGAGCGGAACGCAAATGACATATTTTCGAAACCCATTCTATTACTTCGGATCTGATGATCTACGATTCAAATCTTATGTCGCAACAACCAGATTAAATGAAAATACTTACCTCGGTGCAGAATTCATTAGTTGGGATCATTATATCGCAGGCGTTACAATATCAAACAACCCACTTGGTTATATTGAGTTGCCCGTAACACATACTTATAATCGATCATTTGCATTAAACTATGCGCAAACACTGTCTGATGAATTTGGTTATGGAGTGCAACTTCGATATACCAAAGATAAGTTTCCTTCAATAAGCTATGAACACCTTTGGGGAAGTGCAGGGATCCAATATATACCTTCAACACTCGAGAAAAGACTGCGCATTGGATTTTCACTAATGAATTTTTCCACACCTATCTCAACTGAGGTGCTGACCTACCCCGAATTGAAACCAACTATCGAGAAATATTCTCCCTCCTCCTACATACGCTTGGGTTTTGAATACGACATTGTAAGTAATCCATTATTTACTCTCACCCTTCACTCCGAAACATCAAAAGAACTTGTTAAGAATGGGTGGAATGCAGAATCATCCTTTGAAGCATTGTTCAACGATTGGAATGATGCACCAAGAGACATGACCCTTCATTCGGGAATATCGTTCGTTTGGAATCCTATTCCTCTTGGAAAAAATATTTCGTTCATTCAAGAGACGTATCTGGGGCATCTTACTAATGGACCCAAATCAGGTTCACGAACCACTTTCTATAATGGAATTAATGTCGGGATAGCGGTCAACAAAATTCAATTCCTTGCAGGTTTTGCCAATATGTGGCATTTAGTCAACAGTGATGCTTATTATTCTTTTTTTAACCGCATGCCGTGGGAAATATTCCAATTCACAATAAAAAGTCCCTTAGGATATACACCTGAGACCGAATCCTCACAGAGTGTGCTTGACGGAAATATAATTTTATCGTTGGGCTTGGGATACACACAGCGGATAGGCAGATATACAGAATACACAATGATAAACCGTCCACCTGAGTACCTAAAAATTATATACCCTGACAGACCATTATACGACCTCGAATCGGCATTTTATTTTTCAGAACAATCTGCATTAACATTTTCGCTTCAATATGCACGGCTTCTTGCAACATACAAAATAAATGCAACATTGTTCTTTCCTCCTCCTGTTTATTTCGAAACAAATCTACGCATCGAATCTCTTTCACTCACATCTGCTTATCGATATCATCCGTTCGCAGAATACGCAAATGGTTTTTTTGAAATAGGGTTCGGCGTTCAACGCCAAAATCCTATTGAAAACACTAATCCTAAATACAATTACAACAGTTTTGTTACTGGGCATATCGGCACACTTGTACCTTTCTCAAACATTCTCATTATTCCAAAACTAGGATTCACTTCACTCCTCGCAAGAATTACTGGATCAGCACCACGCCTTGGCGGGTATAATCAATTTGAATTTTCACTAAACGTCGGCTACAAATTTGATTGAATATGATACACTCGTTATCGGCGCTGGCGCTGCAGGAATGATCGCCGCATGGCGAGCTGCTTCACTGGGAGTGAAAGTTGCTCTCCTCGAGAAAAACAAGAAACCCGGCATCAAAATACTCATCTCCGGGGGCGGCAAATGCAACATCACCAACGGCAGCGATATTCAAGCGATGTTGCAGCACTTTGAGGTACGCGAGTCGCGATTTCTTAAATATTCATTTCACACATTCACAAACACTCAACTGCTGGAACTGCTGCACGGGCAAGGGGTAGAAACATACGTGCGGGAAAACGGAAAGGTATTCCCAAAAAGCCACAATGCGGAAGATGTGGTTGAAGCATTTCTTGGAATGATGAAATCAGCCGGAGTTGAAGTATATGTGAATGCGCCGGTGGAAAAGGTTTCTTTAAACGGAAATGGACTCTTTACGGTCGAAACAGGCGAACGAAAATTCCATGGGCGTAGTGTCATTATTGCTGTCGGCGGGATATCATATCAAAAAACCGGAACAACGGGGGACGGATATCGATGGGCGCGGGATTTCGGACATACAATCGTTCCGATCCGTCCCGCACTTACACCAATATACCTCACACCTACTCCGCCGGCTTTATGGCAGGGAACTCCGATCCGCGATTGCAGATTAATGGTAATATGCAGGAAGGAAATAATCTCCGATTGGCACGGCGATATTCTCTTTACGCATTTCGGCATTTCGGGACCGGCTGCGCTGGAAGTGAGTAAAAAAGCATTCATCGAATTCGAACTCGGAAAACGTGTTACACTGCACGTCGATTTTTTTCCCGAAATGACGAAGGAGAAATTGCAGTCAAAGTTGCTTTCGGATATTACATCCAACGCCAACAGGAACATTCATACGCTGATTGAACAGTACGTGCCGCAGCGCCTCGCCGAATATGTATTGCTGCAATCGAACATTGATGGAATTAACAAACTTCATCAATTGAAAAAGGAAGAGAGACAACTATTGGTTGCGACGCTGAAGCAATGTTATATCGGGACCGTGAAGGAAATTCCCTTAGATCGCGGGGAAGTAACTGCAGGAGGAGTTGCGCTGCATGAAGTCGATCCGACAACGATGGAATCTAAAATAGTCAAAGGACTCTTTCTCTGCGGTGAGATACTGGATATTGCCGGTCCTGTTGGAGGATACAACTTGCAGGCAGCATTTTCGACCGGATATGTTGCGGGAGAATCAGCCGCGAAACGCTCATCATCGCAATGAGAGGGGAATGACAAACTTCAATGCTGTGTGAGTCTCAGAAAATCCGACCACCTTATTGTCCACCAACCCGCATCTCTTCCCAATCTTCATTACATCAATATCTTTAATTGTTGCCGACTTCCCTTTGAGGGAAAGAACCCAAATGCCGCCGTTCGGTTTGAGATACTTCTTCAACAAAGCAAGTTGCTCGACTTCCTTTTCCGAATTTGCTTCATAGAAAATCAGATCAGAACCTTTCGCCGCTTTTCCTAACGTTACTGCCCCTGCTTTCTTTTGAATATCAGCCAAAAATTTTTCATCCTTGAAGTTGATGACGGAAACCGTTGAATCAGCAGTGACACCTAATTTATCAAGAACGCTTTTTGGATTTTTAATTTTCTCAAGCCACTTCTCCGCTTTTGCACCAACAGAGACCGTGATTTTCTTCCCCTTGAATGAAAACGAAAGGATTCCATTTTCCGATGTGAGTGATTTCATCTCATTAAACGGGATCGTCATCCCCAACTCACCGCGAATAATGATTGCGCTCGTTTCCAGCAATACCTTCGCCTCTGTTTTTTTGGCGCCGATACTGACTTTTGTCGTTACTTCCGTTCCCATACTTTTCCTTGATTAAGCATACATTTACTCTTATTTTCCTGCTGCAATGTAGCATTTGTTCAACCTGTTATCAATAGTTCTGTGATTCCCGCATCAGCGGGAATGACGTTTTAAAGGATACCTTGTGTCAAAAAAGATTTGTATCGGAATTCTGGGGGGCGGACAGCTGGCTAAAATGTCGGCGCAAGCGGCTTTCCGGCTTGGATTTGATGTTGCCATTCTTGAAAAAGAAAAGCACTCCCCTGCCGGACGGTTGACACAGAACGAATTTATCGGCTGGGTCGATGATGACAAGATTCTCAAACGATTTACTAAACACTGTGACGTTATCACACTCGAAAATGAATTTGTAGATCACCATCGTCTTGAACTGATGGAAGGTCTCGGGAAAAAAGTATTTCCCTCCTCCTCCACCATCGCACTTATTCAGGATAAATTGCTGCAAAAGGAAACCCTCGCTCAGAACCGTATTCCGGTGCCACGATTTGTCGCTGTTGAAAAGCATCACTCATTCAGCGAAATCACATCGATCCTCGGGAAACCGTTCGTGCTCAAATCTAGAAAGATGGGGTACGACGGGTACGGAAACGCGCTTGTCAAAAACGAAAAGGAGTTTGCAAACGGCATTCAGCGGCTTTCGTCACGCCACAGCAATTTAATGGCTGAATCATTCATCAATTTTTCGATGGAGCTTGCTGTGATGGTGGCAAGAACGAAGAACGAAATTAAAGTCTATCCGGTCGTACAGACAATCCAGAAAAATCATATTTGCCACACGGTCATCGCACCGGCGCACATCTCCACACAATTAAGAAAAGATGCGGAGGAGATTGCGGTGGAATCTGTGAAGGCAGTACACGGATTTGGATTGTTCGGCATAGAATTGTTCCTTGCCGATGACCGAACCATTATCGTCAATGAAATGGCACCGCGACCGCATAATTCCGGACACTACACAATTGAAGGATGTGTCACATCTCAATTTGAAAATCACATCCGTTCCGTGATGGGATTGCCGCTCGGTTCAACGGAGATGGTCAATAAGTCAGCAGTGATGATCAATCTGCTCGGCAGGGCGAATCCTCAAAAGCCAATCGATGCGTATCGTACCGGATTGAATCATCCTGATGTTCACATGCACATCTATGGAAAGTCAGTATCCCGCGTCGGAAGAAAAATGGGACATATAACGATTGTGGGAAACGATCAGAAGAAAATTTTAAAACAGGCAATTGCGATTGAAAAGAAAATACAATTATAATCGAAAGTGACCGTACCTTAAAGGTGACGGTCACTTAGAAAGACTCACTATGAAAAAACCAATCGTTGGTATCATCATGGGAAGCGACAGCGATCTTCCCACTATGCAGCAAGCCGCGGATATTTTGGATGAATTTGGTATCCGATACGAGGTAAAGATCACCTCCGCTCACCGAACACCAAATTTTATGGCTGAATATTCATCAACAGCGCACAAGAGAGAAATTAAAGTGATCATCGCGGGTGCGGGAGGGGCGGCACATTTGCCGGGAATGGCGGCAGCACATTCGCCACTTCCTGTTATTGGTGTTCCGATCAAAACAAAGGCGCTCGATGGGTTGGATTCGTTGTTATCAATCGCACAGATGCCCGGCGGAGTTCCGGTCGCCACTGTTGCAATCGGGAACGGGAAGAATGCGGGCTTGCTCGCAGTTCAAATACTTGCGACAAGTGATAAAAAATTACTGAAGAAAATGATTGAGTATAAGAAGAAGATGGAGAACGAATCACTGAAGAAGAACAAAGAATTGTCGTAGGACAAACATTCCTGTTTGTCAATAGGAAAAATAGGATTACCTCTCCTACCGCTTCCCAAACATAAACACGAGTGGACGCCACACACGTTTTGCCCACGCCTGCTCGTTGTGAACGCCGTTCCGTTCCAGATAATAGTCGAGGTCCCTCCCTTTCACAAACCCTTTTTTCTTCAGGATATCGACCATCCGGTAATATCCGCCGATAAGTTCTTTTTCGCGTCCGCCACAATCAAGGTAGATGCGAATATCTTTTTTGACGCCGGAATATTTCTGCACTTCTTTCAATGTCTTCTCGTCATCGTACCAAAATGCGGAAGAAAGACACCCTGCCATGCCGAAAATATCAGGACGCTTCCATGCAAAGAAGAGTGAACTCAGACCACCCAGTGACGAACCGATTACCGCCGTGTGTTTCCTGTCCGGTTTTGTGCGATATGTCGAATCGATTAACGGCTTCACCACAGAAACGACAAAATTCAAGTACGCATTCCCGAGCGGCGAATCGGAATATTCCGGCAGCCGGTCGGGTGAGTTATAGATACCGACAACGATGATCTCTTCGATCTTTTTCATTTTGATTAAGCTGTCGGCAACCTCGTCAACACGCCAGTCGTGCCCCGTGAATGCAGTCGAAGGATCGAAAATATTCTGCCCGTCGTGCATGTAGAGAACAGGATAATGCTTTTTCGTATTCTTTTCGTACGACGGCGGCAGCCAGACGATGAGATCACGTTTGTAGTTCAATCCTTCGCCTGCAAGAGCGCGATGGTATTCCACTTTGCCGCGGATCGCCTGTTCCGGCTTTGCCCTGCGCAGTTGAGATTTCCAAAGAAGAGGTCGTAAAAACAAGACAGTATCTTTCGTTACTTCAATGATTGTGTTTTGTGGAATTTTCCCCGCTTCATAGATCGCTTCGGATTCCCACGATCCGCGGGTGATCTTGAATTCCAGCGCTTCCCCGCTGTCAAATGCCGCCTCAAATTTCCAGAGAGAATCATTTTGTTTTGTCAGCGCAACGGCAGAAGGATTCCAGTTCCCCAATTGCTGTTTGTTCCCTGCGATAAAAACTTTGAGAGTGCTGTCGCGAACCGATGCATGCGGCGCAACAATCACAGTAACAATTGCCTTTTGAGCAACAGTCAATTGACACCAGAACGACAGGATGAGTCCGAGAGTTTTCATTCACTGTCACGGCCGTGACAGTGAAATGATAGGAAAATATTGGCGGTTATCCAAAAGTAAAAAGCAAAAGAGGGTTCACCTAACCAAGTGGGGACCCTCTTTCAATTATCAAAACCACATGTATCTATTTTATCAAAATCATCTTTTTTACATCAGTGAAAATTTGAGATTTTTCTCCTGCCTCAGGAGTTGAAAATAATTTATATATATAAATACCACTTGAAAATGATGCTGCGTCAAACTTGACATCATAACGTCCAGATTGCTTGAATTCGTTAACTAATGTTTTAACTTCCCGTCCTATAACATCGTAAACTATAATCTTCACTAAACCATTCTGAGGAATCGCATATGAAATGGTTGTCGAAGGATTGAACGGATTAGGATAGTTTTGGTCAAGTTGATATTCCATCGGTATTTCAACTGATTTTACTTTAACCTCTTTTTTTACTCTCTGTTCTCCTTTATACCCTGAATATGTAATGAGCGTTTGATAAGCAAGATTGAGCTCAAACTCTTCATCGTTAGATTTAGGCTTCAGTCCATTAAGAATGTCCTCTGCCGTTTGAAGATCGTTCTCATTATACAAACTGAGATAAAATTTTGCCAACGATGCTCCCCATGCAAATTGTGTTTTCGAGAGTTTGTCGAATGCGTTTGCCGCCTTTTTTGTTTCTCCTTTTTGTAAGGTTATTAGGCCATATAAATACTTTCCTAAAGGTATTTTTGTTTCCGGCACGGAGTAAAGTATCGTTTCCAATTCTGATTTAAAAGGCTCTTCATACAATGCATAAAGTTCAGAAATCGCATCAGAATTAAAGTTACCCGTTTCTAGATAGGATTTTAACAAATCAAGAGCTTCGCGTTTTTTCCCAGCATCTCTTAGCTCCCTTGCTTGTTCAACTATACTTTGTGTTCTATTAATTAGAGAGATATCATTTTTAGAACTTTTTGATAACGCCGTAGTTGCTCCAAAAACTTTCTTTGTTTCATCATTGTTAATTAGTTCCTCTTCCTGTTTACTCCAGGGATCTGTCTGAAGCGGACTTGACCAATCAAGATACGAACCGGATTGACAATAAAATTTCGAAGTGGGTACAGGGTAGCTCCAAAAATTCAGTGAGCCGTAAATGTTTCCACTTGAATAAACATATGCATTGTAATTTGTGTTGTTATAGATACTGTTCCTTCCGTAAGCAGTACCAGACAAATTAAGTGACCCTGATTGGTATACATATAATCCGTACAGACAACTTCTCACTCGGTTATTTTTTACGTGATCATGCCCAAGCGAAACAATGGCCCCATATGAAGAAGCAATCCCCCAATTGTATCCACTGATATCATTCGTGTAGACAGTCGATGAATTCCCTCCCGCACTAAACAGCATGGCAGCCCCAGAGTTATTCGTTTTTGTAATGTTGTTATTATAACAAGACAGGTTCGAGTTATTTGCAACTAACCCGTGATCACGTTGAAGATTAAAATAGCACCCACTAATGGTTCCTGAAGAATTGTACGCATTTACTCCATTTATAGTGTTTTCTATCGTTGAATTTTGAATGGTAACGCCTGACGTATTATTAAGGATATCAATCTGAGTTCCATTTCTCATAACAATACTATTTAGCATTGAACCTGCTGACCCGGGACCATTAAATACTATTGATCCCCAACTTCCGTATGTTGGAGATGCAACAGTTGACATAAACGTAGTTGATGTTGCGTTGAATCTACCATTCGCAAAAATATCCGTGGTAGGTCCAAGTTTAATTGTCAAACCAGAATTTATTGTTAGGGTTACTCCATTATCAATAGTCAAATCTCTCATCAGGGTAACGTTACCCTGCAACGTTGTATTTTGGGAGATATTTTGTGGAACGGTAACGTTCAACCCAAAGCCGCCGTTCCACCATTCGATGGATTCAAAATCACAATAGAGAGTGAAGTTTTTATTTGAAACATCAACAACCTGATCCCATTCTCTGCCCAATGAAATCATTTCCTCACCTTCATATTGTATAGACCATCCAATGATATTGTCTGGCAAACAGGGTGCCGACCATAGCTCTAAAGAAAATGTATTTCTTGTCAATGGTTGACAACTTGTTGATCCAGTTATTTGTCCGGTTACAGGCATATCAATATAAACAGTGTAGTACAATGGCGGTTGACTTACGTCTTCAAAATTTTCGTCATCAGGTTGATAGTCATCATTACCAACTGGATATACTGTAATAAGCGCTCTATATGTCCCAAATTTTTCTGGGAAATAAAAATCATAAAGCCGAAAGAATGTCTCCCCTGCTGTTTTATCAGTAAAAGGTATTGTTTTTACTATTTGATTATTAGAATTATTATATACTTCGACTCTCACAGAAGAATTTCCTGTTAAAAGACCACCTACATCGAACGCCCAA
>JBFMFY010000060.1:0-18828 GCA_040751955.1 Bacteroidota bacterium | reverse complement strand
TTATAACTAAGGAACACAATGTACACGGCTTTAGTTCTTATTGAGATCATTATTTCCATCCTTTTAATCATCGTAATTTTACTGCAAAATAGCAAAGGGGGCGGGCTCGCTGCAAGTTTGGGAGGCAGCAACATCGGAACAGTATTCGGCGTACGCAGAACTGCAGATTTCCTCTCGCGGGCAACCACCTATCTTGCAGGAACATTTATTATTTTGGCATTAGCAATTAATTTATTTTTTTTGCCGGGGAAGGGGAAAACAACTGAGTCTGTGATTCAAAGCGGACAGCAAACGACCTCAGTGCCAGCACCTCAACTTCCTACACAGCAACCGGCACAACAAAATCCCTAAAACTGTATTTGACAGACGAATATATGTGAACCCATAGTATGACACACTATGGGTTCTTTATTTTATGAGATTCAAAACCAACCTTTTACTCTTCATTGCATTCCTGAGCCAGTCATCTTCTGCGCAGATACAACCTCAATGGGTTGCACAGCAAAGAATCGAAAATCCAGCGATGTATTACTACGGCATCGGCATGTCGAAAATCTCTGTGGATGATGCCGATGCTCGTGCATTGATTGCGTTCGGACAAAATGTCGAGATTAAAGTGAAGAGCATCTTCCAACGTGAAGTCTCTGAAGAAGGGAGGGATTTTTCGGAGAAGACCAAGATCACTGAAGAACTTGTCAGCGACGTTAGTTTAAAAGGGATCGTGATTACTGAACGATATGTCGATACATCGACAAATTCATTTTACAGTCTCATACAATATCGAAAGACCGAATACGATTCTTTGATTACAAGAGAAATAGAACGTGAAATATTGCTGATGAAAGCGCGGAACAAGATGACGGAAGAAAAAAGGGCTGAAGAATTAAGAGCAGAAAAAACAAAAAATTTACAAGAAGAAGAACGAAGAAAAGAAGAGCTGCGCGCACAACAGGCTGAGATCGAATTGAAACGAACAGAACAATTGCAAGAGGAACAGCGAAAGGAACTGTTTAAAAAAATCTATGGGGAATTTCTTGAGCACCCACTCCCCGAAAAGGTGGTAACACTTCGCAACGGAGAAATTGCACACGAAACAAGTTCAATGATGATTAAAGGGGGCGTCGGTCCGGTTCAGTTGAAGGGGGCATATTATGCATTTAGGGTTGCTGTGTTCGAAATTTCAGCCAATGCGGTCTTTCGTGATAAGAAATTCGATCAGCAGGAAGGATTTTTGAAAGTGCAGCTGCTTCCGGGAGTCGGTGAATTCACAAAGACATCACTGGCTATTGGAGTTTCACAGGCGGTAGGATTGATAGCAGACAGCGGTTATAGCTTCAAGCGATCAAAATATTCTTTCTTCGTCTCTGCAAACTATACTGATCCTGAATGGGAATATACTACTATTTCTGCATTCGGAGACAAACGACGTATTTCAATCGGCGCTACAAGTTTCCCTTTTTTTGAGCAATTTAAAAATCATCTTGGGTTTATGCTTGAAGCAAATCTCCTTATTGATAAAGATTTCCGAAATAAGTACGGCGACTCGTTCGTGGTCAACGGCGGAATTCGTTTGCAAGGGAGCTATTCATTTGTTACGCAGTTTGCGTACGAAAATAACGAACAGTTTACGCTCTCACTGGAATTCCAATTTTAATATTCATCTCCCAGTACTTTCATCTTTGAAAAAATTCCATCTTTCCGTATATTGATACCGTTCAAAAGGCACCCATGGCTCAATTGGTAGAGCAACTGACTCTTAATCAGTGGGTTCCAGGTTCGAGTCCTGGTGGGTGCACAAAAAAGTCCCGAAACGTTTCGGGACTTTTTTTTTGTTAAAAATTCTTTGTATAGTGGTACGGTATGGGAAGGTTTCAGAAGCATATTTTCGTTTGTATCAACGAACGTCCGAAAGAACATCCGAAAGGATGCTGTTTCCACAAAGGGTCTGCAGATATTAGGGATGCATTGAAGGATGAATTGAAGAAACGTGGCATCAGTACAATCGTACGAGCCAATAACGCCGGCTGCCTTGATGCATGTGAATTTGGACCCACCATTGTCATTTATCCGGAAGGTGTATGGTACGGAGGGGTGAAAAAGGAAGATATTCACGATATCATTGACACGCACATTCTTCGCGGCAAGATTGTCGAGCGGTTATTGATTAAAGAAGAGAAATACAACTCCGACGCACCTATAAAACCGATTCAAAAATAATATATGCCAAACTACACATACACACTTCTTTTACAAAAGCTGAACGCATCTGAGAGTGCAAAAGATGATAAATTGCTCCTCTCCGATTTCCATTCAATACTCCGTGATTTTGCGGAACACCAGATCAATGAAAAGAAGAAGAACAATTCCGAATCGATTCAGCGTGCGATCTCGCGGTTGCGAGGTTCGTTAATTCCATATCTTTCAACTCCATTAAAATCAGATACGGATGACATTGAACGTTCGATCAAAGACACCATTGATGATGTCTTAAGTCAGGGAGGGTATTCCACTGAAAATGCAACGCTCACAACGGAAATGTTTCAGATTCTTGAACCGTCACAGATTCAACTTCATAGACAACTTGTGGGTGTTATCAAGCGCTTGCTGAAGAATGGTAAAGCAATGCTGACTGATGCCGGAATTCAGAGCGGCAAGAATGCGGGAGGATTGTATCTGTTCCGATTTTCATTTGAGGGATTTCAAATTGTAACAACGCTCCGGCAGGCTGTCGAACGAGCCAAAGGGAAGTATAACCATTCTGAGATTGGAATCTGTAATGATGCTCTTACCGAAAATATTGTAACGCATACTCAAGATGCTGCCAATACCGATTTCACGATTTTGCTGTATTTTGATGCCGGTGCTGAAGTGGTTGAAAAATTAAAAAGAACGCTCCCTGCATTATTGAACCAGTTCGGTGTATCGAGTATTCAACTAAACAAAAGATTGTTCTATGCCGGAATGGGATCCGAGTACCAACTTCAGTTTACTTCCAACCTTAAAAAACATCCTCTCGGAACTATACTGCTTGCGGTGATTGGTGAAGACAGTGAACTCGAAGAAGCGATTACCGAGCAGGGTTCGCTGATTGTTGTTGAAAAAATAACGTGAAGAAAAAAAAACACATTGAATCTCTGCAAACGAAAAAAGTGAGGGCGCAATCTCTCTTGCGAATCCTCATAAAGGAATATCCTTCAACGAAGACAGCACTGCGGTACAGCAATCCATTTCAACTATTAATAGCGGTCATACTCTCTGCACAATGCACCGATGCTCGGGTAAATATTGTAACGCCGCAACTGTTCGCCCGGTATTCAACCCCGCAGGATTTTGCCGGTGCAGATGTCAAAGAACTGGAACGACTCATTCATTCCACAGGTTTCTATCACAACAAAGCAAAGAATATCATCGCCTGCGCAAAAACGCTGATCGAAAAACATAACGGTGTCGTTCCGCAGACAATGGATGAACTTCATGCACTTCCTGGTGTCGGAAGAAAAACAGCAAATGTTGTTCTCGGCGATGCTTTCGGAAAAATCGAAGGCGTTGTCGTTGATACGCATGTGATAAGACTGTCGAATCGTTTGGGACTCACGACTGAACAGGACGCTGTCAAGATAGAAAAAGATTTAATGGAGTTGTTGCCGAAGAAATATTGGTTCAAATTTTCTCATGCATTAATTTTGCATGGGCGTAAAATTTGTTCAGCCCGAAAACCGATGTGTCAAGAATGTTCCATCAATAAATACTGCCCCTCATCATTGGTGTAATATGAACAGAGAATCCGCTCTAGCCCTCATGCACGAATTCACACAAAGTGAATCGCTTCGCAAACATATGCTGTGTGTCGAAACTGCCATGCGTGCATATGCAAAAAAATTTGGTCAGGATGAAGATTCATGGGGAATTGCAGGGCTGCTTCATGATTTTGACTACGAAAAATTTCAAACCATTCCGGATCATCCGGTTAAAGGGAGTGAAGTTCTTAGAGAAAAAGGGTATTCCGAAGAGGTACGGATCGCCATCTTGGGGCATGCAAGTTTACCTGAGTATCCCCGCGAAAGTCTCATGGCAAAAACACTTTTTGCGTGCGACGAATTGTGCGGTTTTCTCGTTGCATGTTCTCTCGTCAAACCTGACAAAAAAATTGCATCAGTGGAAGTTAATTCAGTAAAGAAGAAACTGAAAGACAAGGCATTTGCGCGCAGTGTCAGCAGAGACGATATAATAAATGGTGCCACAGAATTAGGGGTGAATTTAGACGAGCATATTCAATTTGTCATAGATGCCATGAAAACAAATGCCGATGCCCTCGGCTTGTAATATTCGTTGAAACTGTACCTTTATTTTGTCGTAATGAAATCCAACACTAAAAATGAACTTTCAGCATCAATATTGGAGTATCTCATGAAAAAATATATTGCTGTTCTCTTGTTGCTTCCGATTCTATCAATAGCAAGTATTGCACAAGAAAATAATGATGACCACGGTTTTTCGTATTGGAACAGAACGAAAATCGGTGGTGCAGGCGGTGTTACTCCTATTGTCGGTATGTTTGACAATAAGGGAATAGACAAATTTTTAACATCAGCCGGTCTTCCAGGACTGGGTTCCGATCCGATGTACATTGTTGGCGGAGAGGGATATGGTTACATCATGTTTCTAAAGAACGTACGAATGGGTGGATTTGGCGTTTCAGGAACTCAAACCGTAAACAAATTGGATCCGGTCGGGAATATTAGAAAAGAAGCTGAGTACGTAATTTCATACGGTGGTTTTTTGGTTGATTATGTTCAACCAGTAGCATATAAATTGGATATAGCTATCGGCGCATCAATTGGTGCTGGGTCAGTTGATATCACAATGCGTAGAGACAACGGCGGATTTAAGGATTGGGATTCACTTTGGACTGAATATGGTGATGCAAGCCGGAGTATTTCAAATTATACCCGAACACTTTCCGGATCTTTCGTAACAATCAATCCCCACATCAACATCGAATATACGTTATTGACATGGCTGCAATTGCGTATCGGACTTGGCTACCCAATTATGTTGTCTCCTGAGTGGAAGCTCGATGAGAAGTACGATGTAAATTCTGTGCCATCCAACATTAAAGCAAGCGGATACACGATCAACGCGGGAATCATGTTTGGATATTTTGGCTGGTAAATCAAAAAATTTCTTGCAGTTACTTACAAACTATCGTATTTTTGTATCAGATCAATGGTAAATCAACCGAGATTTACCATTTTTTTATCGTACGGACTCTTAGCTCAGTTGGTTTAGAGCGCTTCCCTGACACGGAAGAGGTCAGAGGTTCGAATCCTCTAGGGTCCACTTCACTTCATCCAAATCTCATCGAATACATTCTTGCTTTTGTTGCATTTTCACTCATTTTTCGGTAACTTTACTAAGCGAAATCAAAGATTTTACAATCGGAGATTGATTTAATTTCTCCGATTTTTTTTTATCGAACGTCCGATGTCTTCAAAAATTAAAATAACATTTCCGGATAACAGCATAAAGGAATTCGATTCCGGCGTAACAGGCATGCAACTTGCTGAAGGAATCAGCCGCGGATTGGCAAAGAATGCATTGGCAATTTCTGTGAACGGTGAGGTGTGGGATTTAAGCAGACCGATACAGGTTGATGCGGTAATAAAAATTCTTACGTGGGACAATGAAGAAGGAAAATCGACCTATTGGCATAGTTCGGCTCACCTGATGGCAGAAGCGATCGAATCAATATTTCCCGGAACAAAATTTGGCATCGGTCCGCCGATTGAAAATGGATTCTATTATGACATCGATATGGGGGATCACTCTCTAACAACAGATGATCTCAAATTGCTTGAAGAGAAGATGATGGAGTTTTCGAAGCGGGACGTTCCTTTTGAGCGCAGAGAAGTGAGTTGGGAAGAAGCCGTAGCATATTTCAAGAAGAAGGGTGATCCGTACAAACTAGAATTGCTTGAAGAATTCAAAGGAGAGCAAATCAGTATGTATCACCAGGGAAATTTTACTGATCTCTGCTACGGACCTCATATTCCATCGACTGGAAAAATAAAAAATGTGAAACTGCTGAGCATTGCAGGTGCGTATTGGCGCGGAAGTGAAAAAAACAAAATGCTTCAGCGCATTTACGGGATCACGTTCCCTACGAAGCAGGAGTTAGACGATTATCTTTTCAGATTGGAAGAGGCAAAGCGTCGCGATCATCGCAAAGTTGGCGCCGAATTAGAGTTGTTCATGCTGACACCAAAGATTGGCGGCGGTTTGCCTGTTTGGCTTCCTAAAGGAACAATCGTTCGTCGAAAGTTGGAAGAGTTTATTAAAGCAGAATTGATCAAGCGAGGCTACACGGAAGTAATTACCCCTCACATCGGCAATCTGAATTTGTACCGAACAAGCGGGCATTATCCGTACTATGCGGAATCGCAGTTTGCACCGATCAAAGTCGAGGATGAAGAATATATTCTGAAACCGATGAACTGCCCGCATCATCATCAAATTTATTCCAGTCAACAGCGTTCGTACAGAGATCTTCCTATCCGACTTGCAGAGTTCGGAACAGTCTATCGATATGAACAGTCGGGTGAATTGAGCGGTCTTTCACGTGTGCGTGGATTCACACAAGACGATGCGCACATCTATTGCACACATGATCAATTGAAGAGCGAACTTATAAACGCTATCGAATTAACGCAGCTTGTCTTTAAGACGTTCGACATGCCGGTGAAAACACGACTGTCGTTTCGTGATCCAAAAAAGTCTGATAAGTATGCAGGTGCACCTGAGATGTGGGATCAGGCTGAGAAGGAAATTAAAGAAGTCGCCGATGCTATTGGTCTTGACTATTTTATCGGAATTGGCGAGGCGGCATTCTACGGTCCCAAGTACGATTTTATTGTTAAAGATGCCTTGGGAAGACAATGGCAACTCGGTACTGTCCAGGTTGATTACGTGATGCCTGAGCGCTTTCAGCTCGAATATGTCGGTCCTGATGGACAGAAGCATCGTCCCGTTATCATTCACCGTGCACCATTCGGATCTATGGAGCGCTTTTTATCCATTTTAATCGAACATTATGCCGGTGAATTCCCGCTGTGGTTGGCACCTGTTCAGGCAGTTGTGCTTCCTATTACTGATGCTCAAATGGACTACGCCCAAAAAGTTGTTGCTGAATTAAAAAAGTTCGACCTGCGTATTGAACTTGATGCAAGAAATGAGAAAATTGGGTATAAGATACGTGAACATGAAGTGAAGAAAACTCCTTACATGCTGGTGATCGGTGAAAAAGAACGTATCGGCAATTCCGTTTCGGTTAGGCAACACAAAAAGGGCGATATTGGCGTCATGTCCATTGACGATGTGGTTAAAAAACTATCTAATGAAAATTCCGTTCATTTTAAAACTACGTAGGAGATACACTTATTAAGGAAAAACGACCTCGCATAAATGAGGAAATTCGCGGCGATCTTGTTCGCGTCATTGAAGATGGCGGAGGACAGATCGGGATCATGACACCGAGAGAAGCGCATGCGTTAGCAGTTCAACGAGGAAAAGATCTGATCGAAGTTGTTCCCAATGCAAACCCTCCGGTTTGTAAGATTATGGATTTCGGAAAATTCAAATACGAGATCCAGAAGAAAGAAAAACTTCAAAAGAAACATCAGCATGTATCACAACTGAAAGAACTCCGGTTCCATCCGAATACCGATACGCATGATTTCGAGTTTAAGACAAAGCACGCTATCCAGTTTTTAGAAGATGGTGATAAGGTAAAGGCAACGGTAATCTTCAAAGGGCGCGAGGTCGCTTACAAAGAACAGGGGGAAGAGTTGTTGAACAGGTTAACGGAAAGACTTGCCGGTATCTCAAAGATTGATCAACCGCTGAAGATGGAGGGAAGATTTATGGTTATGATCTTCACTCCGGATAAATCGGGCAGCAAATCTAAATCTGAAAAAAATAAACAGGAATAACACAATGCCAAAAATGAAATCACACCGCAGCGCACGAAAGACATTCGGCGTTACTGCCACGGGAAAAATTAAGCGCCGAAAAATGAACCGCCGGCATATCCTCACCAGCAAGGCGAAGAAACGGAAACGTCATCTTCGCAAAGCAACGCTGGTATCGAAAGCGGATGCTGCGAAAATAAAAGAAATGCTGTTGATGTAAGAACTTAATTCACTGATTCAATGAACTACCAAGGAGACAAGAGCAACTATGCCACGTTCGCAAAATAAAGTTGCCTCCCATCGCCGTCGCAAACGCATTTTAGCGCAAGCGAAAGGTTATTGGGGTGCGAGAAGTAAAGTCCTGACGGTCGCAAAACATCATGTCGATAAAGGCATGCAGTATGCGTACAGAGACCGGAAGGCGAAGAAACGAACATACCGTCAACTCTGGATCGCACGTATCAACGCGGCGGCACGGATACACGGTATCACGTATTCAAAACTCATCGACGGATTGAACAAGAAGGCGGTATCCATCAACCGCAAGGTATTGGCGGAACTTGCCGTGCACAATCCGGAAGCATTCACGGAAATCGTGAACTTTGTCAAAGCCTAATCCAAAACTTCCCATCGTTGCACGGAATACTGTCAGCGGTGGGGAGTTTTTTGTTTCTACTGTTTCTATATGATACAAGAAAAAATTACATTGATCGAATCTGAAATTGCAAATCATTCAATAGCCATTGTTGATACTGAAGGACTTGAAAAGTACAGGATCGAATTCCTCGCCCGTAAAGGAAAAATATCCGCATTATACGATGAACTAAAATCTGTCCCAGTTGACCGGAAACCGATTGTCGGACAGCAGATTAATCAATTGAAAAAGCGTGCAGAAGAACTCTATGAATCGCTGAAGTCAAAATTCGATTCATCGACATCAAAGAAAGAGTTTATCGACCTTACTCTTCCTGGAAGAATGCTGCCCAAGGGGACCAGACATCCAATCACGCAAACTATTGATCAGATGAAAAGTATTTTTATTTCTATGGGATTTGGTATCGCCTACGGACCAGAGATTGAGGACGATTATCACAATTTTGAAGCGTTAAACTTTGCTCCGAATCATCCTGCTCGCGATATGCAGGATACTTTTTTTATTTCAGATGATGTCGTCCTGCGCACGCACACAACGCCGGTTCAAATACGTGTGATGAAATCTCAGAAACCTCCGATACGTGTGATTATGCCGGGAAGAGTGTACAGGAACGAAGCGGTCAGCGCTCGAAGCAATTACTTTTTCCATCAGGTTGACGGATTGTACGTGAATGAGAACGTTACTTTTGCCGAACTCAAAGGGACTCTTATTACATTTGCAAAAAGTTTTTACGGAAGTAACATCAAATACCGTTTCCGTCCAAGTTATTTTCCGTTTACAGAGCCGAGTCTTGAAATGGATATTACGTGCTTTCTCTGTTCGGGAAAAGGATGCCGGATCTGCAAACAGACTGGCTGGCTAGAAGTATTGGGAGCAGGCATGGTTCATCCCAATGTATTCCGAAATTGCGGTTATGACCCAGAAAAAGTCAGCGGCTTTGCCTTTGGAATGGGTGTTGACAGAATATCGCTTCTTCGGTACGGGGTGGATGATATCAGAACATTTTTTGAAAACGATTTACGATTTCTAAATCAGTTCTAGTGACACCGATATGCGTATTAGTTACAAGTGGTTACAAGAGTATATTAAATTAAAACAAACCCCAGAAGCTGTTGCAGAAAAACTCACAAGTATTGGGTTGGAGGTAGAATCGATAGAATATTTGGGAAAGAAGTATAATGGCTTTGTTATCGGTGAAGTACTGGAGGTAGCAAAACATCCCAATGCAGATCGGTTATCTGTATGTAAAGTTCGTCTTGCTCTGTCATCAGAGGGTCAACAAATTGTGTGTGGTGCTCCCAATGTTGCAGCTGGTCAAAAGGTAATTGTTGGACTTCCTGGAGCCATTGTTCCAAAAAATCAACACGATCCGGATGGAAAACCATTTTCCCTTTCCAAAGCAAAGATTAGGGGAGTGGAATCGATCGGGATGATCTGCTCGGCATATGAACTGGGGATTGGAGACGATAAAGAAGGAATCATGGTTCTCGATCCTTCAACACCCGTCGGCATCACTTTATCGCAATTCCTCAAATTGGATGATGTTGTTTTTGAACTTGGAATAACTCCCAATCGTCCTGATTGCTTGTCTCACATCGGCATTGCGCGAGATATTGCCGCTGTATATAATCTTCAGATTACCCTTCCTAAGATAGAACTTGTTGAAAAGAAGAATTCATCAATCGAAAAAATTGCTTCTGTCACGGTGGAAAGCAGTGATGACTGTCCCCGTTATACAGCGAGAGTTATAGAGAATGTCACCGTAAAAGAATCGCCCGAATGGCTCAAACAATATCTCTCTGCGGTCGGTTTGCGTCCAATTAATAACGTTGTTGATATTACCAATTTCGTCATGATGGAATATGGGCAGCCGCTTCATGCATTTGACTATAAGAATCTTGCCAAGCATTCGATCGTTGTAAAACGTGCTGCACCAAAAGAAAAAATTACAACGCTTGATAATAAAAGCCATGAGCTGAATGGTACTGAATTAATGATCTGCGATGGGGAGCGTTCCATTGCTATCGGCGGCGTGATGGGTGGAATGAATTCTGAGATTTCAGAATCGACGAAAAGTGTTTTACTCGAATCTGCCTACTTTTCTCCTGCGAGTGTTCGCAGAACGGCAAAGCGACTCGGCATCAGCACAGATGCATCGTACAGATTTGAACGGGGCACAGATCCGAATATTGTGGACGAAGCGTCGCGACGCGCAGCAGTATTGATCGCTGAACTTGCGGGAGGAGAAATTGTCCACGGAGTGATTGATGTCTATCCCAAGAAAATCGAAAAGAAAGTTATCGAGCTTAGAGTTGCTCGAGCTAAAAAAATATTGGGAGTAGAAATTCCATCTCAAAAAATATCTGAACTTCTAAATGCAATTGGTATCGAAATTCGCTCGACAAAGGAATCACTCCAGTGCCACGTACCAACATATCGACCCGATATCGAACAAGAGATAGATTTAATTGAAGAGGTAGCGCGACTGTACGGTTACAATAATATTCCAAATCATACATCCGGCGAGGTAGTATTTTCAGAGCCTTCTAAAATCGAACATCGCATCAATGAAATCCGAACATGGTGTGAATCAATCGGTCTTCATGAAATCATCACAAATAGTTTAATTGATGAATCGACTGCCAAACAATATTCACAGGAATTCATTAAAGTAAAAAATCCACTCAGTAAAGAGTTGGAGGTTATGCGTCCGATGCTGCTGCCCACAATGTTGTCTGCCGTTGCCCATAATTACAACCACGGTGCATCGAGCATTCGCCTTTTTGAAATAGGCAGTACGTATTTAGCTAAGCAGTCAAAAAACAATACATATGTAGCGGGCTTTTCTGAATACAGCAAAATTGGAATCATTCTTTCGGGAAATGCAAACGATCTATCGTGGCATGGTAAAGAAAGAGAATATGATATTTTTGACCTTAAAGGATTGGTTCAATCTTTGTTGTCCAAACTTGGTCTTGACAATATTCATTTAATTTACTATGATGCATCAAGTTCTTTAACTGAACAGACGATTGGTGTTGAAATCAATGGCACTTATGCCGGACTTTTCGGTGCATGCAAAGAATCATTAGTAAGCGCTCTGAAAATTGAGAGAAAAGTTTTTTACAGCGAACTTGATCTTGATGTTATTTTATCAACTGATGTTCATCGGAAGTTTAAGGAGTATTCTAAATTTCCGAGCGTGCGGCGGGATGTTGCTTTCATAGTTGAGAAAACTGTTCTATCTGCCGATATTGAACGTACCATGAATGAAGCGGGTGGTGCCGCAGTATCATCGATTACTTTGTTTGATGTTTTTGAGGGTGGATCATTAGGTGCAGGAAAAAAGAGCGTCGCATTTTCAGTAACAATAAATTCAAACGAAAAAACACTAACTGAAGCGGAAATAGATTTATTGATGAAAAAGATTGTTTCGTCCGTTGAATCGAAATACTCCGCCACACTCAGAAGCATATAGACTGCAATGATTGACCAGAAAATTGAAAATGAAACACTTGATGGTACTCATGCGGTTGAGAATGCACTGACTGCGTTATGGGAAAAGGCACGTGAAGCGTCGTATCTTATTTCAACACTTCGTGATGATAAAAAGAAATTGCAATCCAGAATAGATGAAATCGAAGAAGAACTCGCGCATGTAAAGAATGAGCTACTCTTGAAGCAATCTCAACTAGATCAGTTGCAAAAAGAAAAATCGAACGGATCCGCTCAATCTGCTGTATCGTTTGCAGAAGATGAGAAAAGAGATATTCAACAGAAAATACGATTAATACTTTCAAAATTGGATCTGTATTTATCATCGTAACAGGGAATTATTAAAACAGGCTGACACAATAAACAAACCTTCTACTATTACGAACATGGACAGAAAAAGCGTGAGGGTAAAAATATTCGGTTCCGAATACCCGCTTCGTGGCGAGAGTGAAGAATTCACGAAGAAGGTTGCGGCACACGTTGATCATATGATCAACAGCGTGCACGAGAAAATCCCGGAACAGCCCCCGCTGACCATTTCCGTTCTTGCTGCGCTGAACATCACCGAAGACTACTATAAGGAGAAAGAAAAGAGCTCGCAGCTCGTTTCTTCATTGGAATATGAGTTGTCTAAGATCACCAATTATCTCGATACCAGCATCAACAGCACGGAATCGTAATTCAGAAGGGAGAATACCAGAACTAGAAAGACATTGTAATCCGCACCGTCAGCCACAGACAACATATTAAAGAACTGATAGTTAATATCATGGGAGCTCGTCTCAACGCCGTGATATTACAGGCCTCAATCCCGTTCCGACGGGGTAGCGCAAAAGCCTTCGGGTTGTCCGAGTTTCGGACTAGCAAACAGAGGAAGTAAGAGACGGTTTGGCAAGCACCCACTGTGTATCGAAAGAGAGTTCTTTCATTACACTTGTCTATGGATGATGTGCGGATTTTTTGTTTCAAGACGCGGAGTATCTATGGTAACTGAAATTATTCTTACAGGAATTATCGGGATTACGTCATTTTTCATCGGCTGGTTCGTTAACGCTAAGATCGGGCAAAACAAAATTTCATCGGCGGAAGATCGTGCAAAAAAAATAATTGCTGATGCCGAGAGAGATGCAGCAGCTATTCAAAAAGAAAAAATGCTTGAAGTGAAGGATGAATGGTATCGAAAAAAGCACGAATTTGAGAATGAAGCGAACCAGAAGCGGAATAAATTACAATCCTACGAGAAACAGCTCAATTCCCGCGAAGAAAATATCGACCGCAAGGTTGAACTTCTTAATAAGAAAGAAAAAGAAGTTCAATCTTTGCAGAAATTAAATGAATCTAAAGCAAAGGAGCATGATCTGAAATTGCAGCAGCTAGATCAGATGCTGGCTGAAGAAAATACCCGCCTTGAACGTGCTTCCGGGATGTCGAGAGATGAAGCGAGAAAGTTACTGCTTGACAATTTATTGGATTCTGTAAAAACGGAAGCAGCACAAACTCTTAAGGATATTCGCGATAAAGCTAAAGAGGAAGCGAAGAAGGAAGCACAAAAAATTATAGTACAGGCAATCCAGAGATCTGCCGCTGACCATGCGGTTGAAACCACAGTGAGCGTTCTTCAAATTCAAAGCGACGAGATGAAAGGGAGGATCATCGGACGTGAAGGAAGGAACATCCGTGCATTTGAAGCTGCTACCGGAGTAGATGTTATTGTAGATGATACACCGGAAGCTGTAATTTTATCGGGTTTTGACGCTTTTCGCCGAGAAGTTGCCCGAATATCACTGGAGCGATTGATTGCTGATGGCAGAATCCATCCCGCTCGAATTGAAGAAGTTGTAGAAAAAGTTAAAGGAGAATTAGAAGAAGAAGTGAAGCGCGTAGGGGAAAATACATTATTGGAAGTCGGTCTTCCCGGTGCACACCTGGAACTTGTAAAGTACATTGGAAAAATGAAATACCGTACAAGCTACGGGCAAAATCTTTTACAGCACAGCGTTGAAGTGGCGTATTTATGCGGTATTATGGCAGCTGAACTCGGTCTCGATGTTAATATTGCAAAGCGATCCGGACTTCTCCACGATATAGGAAAAACAGCAGATCGAAGCATTGAAGGACCGCACGCCATCATCGGCATGGAGATGGTTAAAAAGTACACCGAGCATCCCATCGTTGTGAATGCAGTTGGCGCTCACCATGATGATATACCAATGGAACATCCCATCTCTGCATTAGTGCAAGCGGCTGATTCAATCAGCGGAGCACGTCCCGGTGCACGCCGTGAATCTGTTGAAGGATATGTGAAAAGACTTGAAAAATTGGAAGAGATTGCTAAATCCTTCAAAGGCGTTCAATCGACATTTGCAATTCAAGCGGGAAGGGAGATTCGTGTTATTGTTGAGCATGACAAAGTGGATGATGCAATGGCGGATCAATTAGCACAGGATATTGCCCGAAAGATCCAGCAAGAAATGGAATACCCCGGTCAGATCAAAGTGGTTGTCATTAGAGAAATACGGGCTGTCTCTTTTGCTAAATAAGGTCATCTATCTTTATGATTTTTATTGGCATAACGGGTGGAATCGGAAGTGGAAAATCCTATATTTGCTCACTCTTTGCTGAAAAAAAAATTCCAATCTTCCATGCTGATGAAGCTGCAAAAGAGATCAGTGAACAATCTGATGTGCGAAAGGAAATTGTTTCAGTCTTTGGTAATTCTATACTAACCACTGATAAGACTATTGACAGAAAAAAACTTGCTTCGATTGTATTTTCGGAGCACAAGAAACTTCTCCTTCTGAATTCAATCATTCATCCCAGAGTGTTTGCAGAATTTGAATCTTGGAAAAAATCACTCCATCAACGAAATCATTATGCAGTTGCAGAAGCGGCATTAATGTTTGAATCTGGAATGGATGAAAAAGTTGACTATGTCCTTTCAGTTATTGCCGATGACGAGATCAGAATTAAAAGAGTGGTAGAGCGTGATCATTCAAGCGACGACATGGTTATTTCACGGATGACGAATCAACTTCCCACTCAGGAACTTATTGAACGCTCCGATTTCGTAATCAACAACAACGGTACAAAGGAAGAAGCGGCATCTAAGGTCTCTTTCTTTCACACACTGTTTTCAACTCTCACCCAGCGCAAAGAAATCCAATGAACTTCACAGAGTCCGAATCGAAACTATTTTTCCATACCTACAAACGTCTTCCACTTGAGGTGGAGCGGGGAGAGGGATGTTATTTGTTTACAAAAGAGGGTAAACAATTTCTGGATATGTTTTCCGGTCTCGCCGTTAATGCCTTGGGGTATGCACATCCGGCTGTTATCAATGCAATCAATGAACAGGTGCGGAAGTACACGCACCTTTCAAATTTTTTTATTCAGGAACCTCAATTGCAACTTGCCGAACGGCTGCTGCGGTTATCCGGTTTCGACAAACTCTTCTTTACAAACAGCGGAACTGAAGCAATTGAGGGGACAATTAAGCTTGTCCGGAAATGGGGAAAAGCAAAGAATAAGAAAATGATCTTCGGCATGAGCAACGGCTTTAGCGGCAGGACGATGGGCTCATTGTCACTGATGGATAAGCAAAAATATCGTGACGGATATGAACCGTTCCTCCCTAATTTTGGCAGCATCGAATTCAATAATGTTGCTGATCTGAAAAGCAAAGCAGATGCAGACACTGCTGCAATTTTTCTCGAGTTCATTCAAGGTGAAGGGGGAATTGTTGGTGCTTCTCAACACTTTATTGATGAATTACGATCACTTCGCGAGCAGTTTGGTTTTCTTATTGTTGCCGATGAAATTCAATCGGGAATCGGGAGAACGGGGAAGATGTTCGGGTATCAGCATTTTAATATCGAGCCGGACATCGTCACGATCGCAAAACCGATCGGCGGAGGGTTGCCCTTGGGTGCTATCCTCGGATCAAAAAAAGTGTCAGATGTCTGGACATATGGAGTTCACGGAACTACATTTGGTGGAAATCCTGTTGCATGTGCCGCCGGCATCGCTACGATTGACATCGTACTGAAAGACGAATTTCTTCACAAGATTAAGGAAACGTCTCAGTATGCAGCAGGAAAACTTTTTGAGTTGAAATCCAAGCATGACGTGATCATGGAACTGAGAATATATGGCTTTATGATGGGAATCGAACTTACAATAGAAAGTGCGCCAATTGTCGAAGAGGTTCTGAAGCGAGGGGTGTTGGTAAATTCAACAGCCAATACAGTTATTCGCATCTTACCTCCCTTGATAGCCGGAAAACCGGAATTTGATCTTTTGGTTTCGATTCTTGATGAAGTCCTTACGGCACGGAAGTGAAATAATGCACCATTGATTATCTCAAAAGAAATGTCTATACTCACAACGAATCAAGACCATCTACTATGAAAAGACTCTCGACAGTATTCCTACTTTTCACTTCGTTACTTCTTTCACAAAATAAATTCTACAACTATTACACCGCCGGTCTTGAATACATGGAAAAGCAGGATTGGCAGCGCGCTATAGTGGAATTCCGATCAGCCATCTCTCTTGAATTTGAAGATGTACAGCGAAAGAGAACCTATGGCACTCGTTTTATCGAGTATTATCCTCATAGAGAAATTGGTATCGCTCACTACATGGTTGGAGAGCCTGATGCCGCAAAAAAAGAACTGGAATTGTCCATTGCCTATCGATCCACCGGACGCGCTGAAGAGTATTACAAAAGGATCACCGGCGGACTTCCGCCGCAAAAGCCTATTGTAAAAAAAGAAGAGGCAAAACAAAAACCACCCATTGTTGCCGAAAAGAAATCTCAACCGGTTACTCAACCATCGATTTCGAGCGAGATCACACAGCAACCCAAAGGAAATATCATTGTCGTTACTCGTAAGTACGATCCGAATGCTCTACCACAAGTAGGGTCCCGCTTGGCAGTAGCGGTTCTGCCGTTTGAAACAGGAAAGGATGCCGCCAAATACAAAGATGCCGTTACGAACGAGATGATCAATGAACTTGTCAATCTGCGGCGGTTTAGGGTGATTGAACGTTCGGCAATGGACAAAATTGTTTCCGAACAGAAAATTCAGGCGTCAGGATTCGTAGATGATAAAACAGCTGTTAAACTTGGGAAGATCGCAGGCGCGGATGCACTTGTGATCGGAAATATTTCTATGAACGGCACTGCTGTAAAAATCTCAGCCCGTTTGGTTGATGTTGAAACGGGAGAAACTCTGATCGCCCAAGATGCAGCTTCCGAAAACACTACGGCTGAAAGTTTAGACGCCACAGTGACCAACGTTGCAACATTGTTGTACAATGAACTGCCGATTATCGAAGGGGATATCATTAAGGTTGAGTCGGAAGAGTTGTTCATCGATATCGGCAGCATTCAAGGATTGCGTAAAGGAACTAAATGTGTTGTGTTCAGAGAAGGGGAAAGTATCAAACATCCGATCTCTGGTGAAATCTTGGGGAAAAAAGTTACCAGATTGGGAGAGATCATTGTCATTCAGGTTCAAGATAAATTTGCAACGGTAAAACCGATTGAGACAGAACAGGACATTCAGGTTGGAGACAAAGTTCTTATAAAATAATGGAGACCCTATGAAAAGAATTATATTGCTCAGCATTGCTTTTTCTGCAATTGTAGCAGCACAAGATTTCAACCTGACAGGAGCCGGCGCACGCGCCGAAGGATTTGGCGGAGCGTTTATTGGGCTTGCCGATGATGCAACGGCAGTTGTGTGGAATCCAGCAGGTCTTGCTCAATTAGAAAAAACAGAAGGCTCAATAGTAACGAGATTCATTAATCAGAGTGCATCCATTGACGTGCGTTTTGACAGGAGTTTGAATGAAGATATCAGTCAGGGGCACTTTACATTAAACTTTGCAAGCTTAGCGCTTCCTTTGTCATTAGGTGAAACAAAAATTGTTGCTGCAGTGGCTTTTCAACGTCAAGTTGATTTTTATGCAAATCATAAGAGTGAAAACAGAGGAATAGATTTCAGCGGTGTTTATAGAATTACAAATCGCATAAAGAATACCGGCGGAATAAATACAATTACACCCGCAGTCAGCGTGAAATTGGCACCTTATGTACTATTGGGAATTTCTGCCAATATTTGGCTGGGATCATTAGAATCAAACGAAACATACGCTGATACCAGATATGGAACAAATAAATATGTTGAAACTGCAGATTATTCAGGATTTAATTTGGTATTTGGTGGAATGGTTGATTTTGAAGGTATGAAAAGTGCAATCCCTCTTAAAGTTGGTGTAACTCTGCGAACACCGTTTACATTGACGGGCGACGGTGATTGGAATGTTGCAGAGCAATTTCCCAATCTCGATGAAACGGGTACTTTCACCGTTAATGAGAACATACCTTACACCGAAAAAACAAACATGCCTTTTATGTTGGGCTTGGGTGCATCGTATAGGATTGGTGACAACTTCACGTTCGCTGCCGATTTTGAGACAAGAAACTACGGTGATAAAGCAACCAAAACAGATTATTCAAGTCCTAACTATGGTAATTTCTCGGAGGAAAATAAGATAAGCCAAAGTGGAAAGAATCTTACAGAGTTAAGATTTGGCGGAGAATACCTTTTAGTTTTTGACAGCGGGGTTATTCCGGCAAGACTTGGATTTAAGTCAGTTGGCACTGAATTGGCTGATGTTGATATGGGTGGAAATTTATCTCAA
>JBFMFY010000006.1:0-92503 GCA_040751955.1 Bacteroidota bacterium | reverse complement strand
TTCTCCAAAAAAATTAATGCTGTTTCTGAAGAGTGCGGCACAATCCCCCACAAAATGAAAAAGCCCTCATCGGGCTTTATTAATTCTGTTCCTATTGGATAAACTTCTTAAATAAGTAGCGGAGTTCATCCAATCCATTCTCCACGAAAAACGGTATGGAATCACCATAGCTGTGGAGAATGATGATCGCGTTGACATTCGCATCCTTCTTCGATGCCTGGGCTATCCTGCGCGAAATTCCCACATTCACAACTGATACTTTTTTGTAGATCTCAATGAGCCCGGAGAGATTCCAGTCCGGCGTTCCACCTTCTTGTGCCACAAAATATTGACGTGTAAGATAATAGGAAACAGCACGGAATAATGTCTCTTCGGTCGATGCAAATGGAAGATGGTACCGAGTCAACGGCCTCAGCTCGTCCATGACAGGACAATTGCTCGTTACCATCGAAATACCGATAATCGAACTGAGCCCGGTTTGTACACTTGTCTCCTTGGAGTACGATCTGTCTTCAGTTTCCACAACAACTGTTGCGGGATCATGGGAAATGATATCATGAAACGGTGCGACTATTGATGAGAGATTGACGGCTACAGGGCAGTGGGTTACTTTATCGATAAGCGGGCAGTTATCACAAGGGAAATAATCTATTTTTGTCCAATCGGGATACGTCTCAACCCCCTTCGGCATGAATTCTAAACTTACCGGGTCAAGATGGATCTCAAAATGTATCTTCTTACCGTCTTTGAGATGAAATGTATAATTAAAGTATAGCAGCTTTTTGGCACTGAGTGAATTCATTGAAACACATTCCGATTTTATACTTACAGCGGAAGAACAAATCTGAATGTGCTGCCTTTGCCAGGCGTCGATTCAACCGTTATTGTTCCACCGTGAGCGTCGATGATATGCTTGGCAATTGCCAAACTATATTCTGTTAATTGTTTATCCCCCACTGCTTTTTGTGCCGCGCCATGGTAAGGATTGAATATGGTTGCAATTTCTTCCGAAGATATCCCGACTCCCTCATCGCGAACTTCAACTTGAACGCCATTCGCTGGTTTCCCGTTGATTTGCATCGTTGTTGGCTGTACGTGCAGAGTAACGGTTCCACCTTCGTTTGAATATTTAAAAGCATTATCGAGCAGGCTGTTGACTACGGTATCGATTCTGTCGAAATCGCATTGAACCGGAGGCAATGATGCCGGCAGTTCCTTCTTAAATTGAAGTTTTTTCGATCTGGCAATGATTTCGTACCTTAGACAGACCGTTTTGAGGAACATCAAGAGGTCGAGAGGATGCTTTTCCAGAACAATCTTTCCTTCCTCAAATTTTGAAAGATCGATCACATTTTTGATCCTATTCAGCAACCGCTCGGAAACATTGCCAATGTACCCCAGCAGCACATGATGGTCATCGTTCAAATTTCCTACCGTGCTTTCTTTGATCTGATCGACGGTCGATTCTATTGTTTTTAACGGACTCAGCATATCGTGCAAGAAGGTGGAAAGGAATGTCGATTTCAGATCTTTCAATGCCTGCTCGGATGAGCGCACACGGAGTGTTGTCCGAACCCGCGTTACCAGTTCCGTCACTTCAATTGGTTTTACGAGGTAATCTTTCGCCCCCTTTTTCAGACACTCAATCGCTGTTGAAAAATCCGCAAAACCGGTCAGCATCATGACTTCGACGTTCGGATACATTTGGGTGATATGACCGAGGGTTTCAATCCCGTCCATTTTCGGCATGTTGATATCCAGCAACACCAGATCGATATTTTTGTGAGTCTTGAGTTGCTCGAGCGCCGCTTCTCCGTCTTCGGCAAGGAGGATGTTGAAGCCCTGAGCGGTGAGGCGTAAACGCAACGTTAGCCGTAAAGACTCCTCATCATCAACAATCAGAATAGTGTTGTTCATAGGTGCCCTACTTTCTTAAATAAATGAGAAATTGTATCACAACGAAATCGGAACGGTAAATTGAAACGTCGTGTGAACGCCAACTTCGCTGTCCACCTGGATCTTACCGCCGTGAGCTTCAACAATGAGTTTGCATACCGCAAGACCAAGACCAGTCCCTTTATGATGTGTTTTTTTTGCGGTCGAGGCTTGCTTATATCTGTCGAAAATATATGGCAACTCTTCGCGCGGAATCCCCATTCCGTTATCCCTGACAGAAATCTGAATAAATTCCGTTACCTGATCAAAACCGGGATTAGGCTCATGATATGGCGCCGCCGTTACAGAAACCCGCCCCCCTGTTTGAATGAACTTCAGAGCGTTGCTCAGCAGATTCATCAACACCTGCCCTATTCGGTTGATATCAATATCAACACGGGGCAGTTGTTCGGGCAAAATTATTTCGAGTGTTGCATTCTTTTTCTTGAACGGCATCCGAAAATCGCGCGTGATCATATCCACAACTGTTCCCAAATCAACTACCTGCCGTTCGAGGTTAATGTTCCCCGATTCTAATTTAGAAAGATCGAGAATATCGTTGATCAGCCCGAGCATCCGTGCCGCGGAGTCATTGACCGATTCAAAGAGAGAGACCTGTTCAGAATTTAGTGCATTACTCTGCTCAAGGGTCTCCTTAAAATATTCGATCACGCTTTTAATTCCTGTCAACGGGCTCCGAAGGTCGTGAACGAGCATTGCCATAAAATCTGCTTTGGTGCGCTCCAGTTCATTTTCCAGTTTCTTAAGCCGCAGCAGCATCCGGGTCCGGACAATAAGTTCTTCCGTATCGATCGGCTTTGTCAAGAATTCATCTGCACCCAGCGACAATCCCCGTTCAATGCTTTCGGGGTCCTTGTGCTGCGCCGTCAGGAATATGACAGGAATGTTCGATGTCGCAGGATCCTTCCGGAGGTGAGACAATGTTTCGTATCCATCCATCTCCGGCATTTGAATATCAAGGATAATGATATCCGGGGTTGCCCTCTTGGCAATCAACAAACATTCCTTCCCGCTTGCAGCACGCAGCATTTTGAACGGCTTTCGCTTCAGTGCAAATTCCAGAAAATCAAGGTTATCTTCAGTGTCATCAACAACAAGTAATGTAGGGTATTCTGACGGTTGCAGCTCGTTCATATTGCTAGTTCGTGTTCAATATACGTTTCAGTGCACCTGTTAGTGATTCAGGTGAAAATTCACTCTTCTTTAAATAATCGGTGATGCGAGAATTAAGTATCTGTTTTTCACGTTCGGAAAGGTCTTTGCCGGATAGTACAACGATTGGTATATTTCTCCACCGGTCGTTGTTCTGAAGCCTCTGTACGAGTTGGAATCCGTCCATCTCTGGCATCACGAGATCGGAAAAGATCACCGCAGGAGTCGAATCCTGAAGAACTTCCAACGCTTTCAAACCACTCGTAGCGGTCCGCACGTTGTAACCTTCTGCTTTTACAATTTTTTCAAGAGCCATCAAAAAGTCTTCGTTATCATCAACAAGCAGAACGTAATGATCCTTCGAATTCACTTCGCGCTTGAGGATATTCAAGAGCTCTACCGAATCTGTCGGCTTTGTCAACACACCTACTGCGCCAAGTGAAAATGCAAGAGGTCTGTTTTCAATAATCGAGTGGATGACAACAGGGATTGCGCGAGTTTTTGGATTCTGTTTCAACTCGCGTAATACTTGCCACCCATCTTTGTTCGGCATCATGATATCGAGGGTAATAATCGCCGGAAGTACCGCTTCGGCTTTGGCTATCCCTTCGTCGCCGGAGTTTGCTTCCGTTACTGAAAAGCCTTCGGGTACGAGGTAGTTTTTCAGCAATTCAATAACTTCAGGGTCATCGTCAATACAGAGTACTAAAGGTCCCTGCAATGGCGCAACAGGTTTGGTTTGAAGAGGAACCGTCACCTTTGTTTCAGGAACCGGTTTTTGTTCTTCTACTTTCTGGATCGGCGGTTGCGGCGCCTGCAGCACTTGAGGTTGTTCGATTGTCTTTTGGTCGGGATCTTTGTACACGATTGGAATCATCAACAGGAATGTTGAACCTTTTCCATATGTACTTTCGACAGTTAGATCACCGCCAAGCAACCGTGCCAGTCGCCGTGAAATCGGCAAGCCGAGCCCCGTCCCTTTATATTTGCGAGTATTACTGCTGTCAATCTGCTGAAATTCTTCGAAGATCTTGCCGTAATTTTTCTCTTCAATACCGATACCCGAATCTTTGACTGCAAATGTTATGTAGTTGTTTTTCTGAGTAACGGTGACCGATACTTCCCCTTCTTCCGTGAACTTTACAGCATTACTGAGCAGGTTTACAAGTATCTGCTTAATCTTCAATATATCGGTCTGGAGAACAGGTAATTCATGCGGCACGCGTTGGGTGACTTCGAGATTTTTCGATTTCGCAAGCGCTTCAACGGTCATTACCGAATTCGCAACGACGTTTTCTACCTCATCCACTTCGACATTGACAGTCATTCTTCCAGACTCAAGTTTTGAGAAATCGAGAATATCGTTGATCAATTGGAGAAGGTGTTTTCCGTTCTTCAAAACTTTCTCCAATGCCTTGCGTTGATCGGTGGTCAGAGGATCGCTGTTGGGACCCAACAGCACCGAACTGAAACCGATGATGGAATTCAGCGGAGTACGAAGCTCGTGCGACATGCTGGCAAGAAATTCCGATTTTACACGGTACGCTTTTTCCAGTTCGGCATTTTTAGTGTTGAGTTCGGTGTTTTTTGTGGAAACTTCCTGAGAAAGTTTCTGTGTTGCCTCGTAATTTCTTGCATTGGCAATAGCGATACCTAACTGCGGCAATGAGTTAAAAATAATTTCTTTATCCAGATCGCTGAATTTGGATGCCGAACCCATCACCAACACACCAAGCACCCGATCCTGGAAAAAAATAGGGGATGCAATGATATGCTGAGGAATAATTTCCACCAACCCGGTTTCAACACGGAAATCGGCACCAACTTTCACATCGGAGATTTCGATTGTTTTCTTTTCCACAGCGCATTGTCCCGGCAACCCTTCACCAAAGGCAACTCTTTTCGAGCGTGTTGATGTATTCAATCCGTGACCTGCCGCCAATTCAAGCATCTTCCCTTCATCATCGGAAAGATACAATGCCCCTGCTGCTGTGTTCGAGTGAAAGCAGAGCAGATTCAAACTTTTTTCTTCAATCTCGGCGATGCTTTCGTGTGAATTCAACGCTGTCACCAATTCCGAATATGCTTTCAGCCGGGTATAGTTGTTGCCAAGCATCGTTGACATATTGTTGAAATCGACAGCAAGTTCCCCCAACTCGTCTTTTCTGTTGACGACGATCGGCGTGAACTTTCCTTCCATAATCCCTTTCGTCCCTTCTTTCAACAGCTGAATGGGATTTGTTAACGA
This sequence comes from Bacteroidota bacterium, assembly GCA_040751955.1. Taxonomy (GTDB): domain Bacteria; phylum Bacteroidota; class Ignavibacteria; order UBA10030; family UBA8401; genus SpSt-333. The sequence continues at coordinate 87,147 of JBFMFY010000006.1, read as the reverse complement.
ACGGGTCAGCACAAAACCGAGGGCAACCGCGAACAATGCAAGAAGCAGATTGATCACAATGACATACGAACTCAATTGCGTGGTGAGATTTTTTGCCAGATTGATTGTTGCAGGTTGCGAGGAGATAATGTCGGTAATAATGCGGTTCAGCTCCTCACGCGCAGTGGTAAGGTAACGTGTTTGCGAATCAATAAGTACGATTGAATCTAATTTTGCCTGGACATCCCTGCCTGCAGCATATTCTTCACGCAATAACATTTTCTTCTCGCCGACTTCCGCAATCCATGAATAGTAGGATGAACGGACAATCTCGAGCCGTTTCGTCAATCCCGTATCGGTGGATGTTCTCTGAATCTCTGCAACAATTCCATCAAATTCTTTCCACGCTTCATCGTACACAGCACGAACAGAGTCCTTGCCGGTATAGAGATATTCTTCGGTAAGCGCAGGCAGTTCTGAAATGTATTTGTTCAATTGTTCAAGGACGATCGATTGTTCAGAATTGCTGCTGGCATCAACAAAGTGTTTCTCAATCTGTCCGAGTACATTCAACGTAAGAAACGTTACGGCACTCAGAACAATAAGAAGTAATCCAAAATATCCCAGTACTTTCCAGAATAATCTGCCTCTGATCATGCATTCCTCAGTACACTATAGTTTGTCGATATAATCATATTCTTCAACTTCCTCAAATTTATGCTTGAAGATATTTTCGAATGACGTTTAACAGTTCTTCGGGATCCATCGGTTTTGAATAATGTTCCGCACACCCGACCTGTAGTGTGCGTGCTTTATCTTCAGGCTTTGCCTGAGCCGTAAATGCGATCACCGGAATGTGAGAAGTGGATGAGTCCCCCTTGATCGCCAGTGTTGCTTGATAGCCATCCATGACGGGCATCTGCATATCCATTAAAATAAGATCGGGAATTTCTCTCACCGCAAGATCGACTGCCTCTTTTCCGTTCTCCGCGATGAGAAGCTCTATATCCATTTGGCTCCGCTTCATGACAAATGAAACCAAATCGCGGTTGTCTTCGTCATCCTCCGCAAGTAGTATCCGTTTAGCCATAAATCACCTTTCGCTGCTTATTGTAAGAAAAAATCATATCATTTGCTCAATGACATTATATATTCTCTGAACCACAATAATTTCGTGTTGATCAAGGATGATAATTCGTCAATGTTGGTCGGTTTCTTCACAAACCCTTCGTTAGGCCGCAATTCGGATGATGTCAGAAGTGAAAAGTCTTCTTCGTTGCAGAGAAAGATGAAAGGGATTAACCCGAATTTGGAATTTGTCCTCAAAATATGCAGGAAGCGGATACCTGAGATCGAGCCGGAGCCGAAGTTGCTTTCACAAAGTATGACGTTCGGATTTAGTTTGTCAATTTTTTCAAGTGCGTCTTCGGGACTTGGGGAGGTAACGACAGCATACCCCATCGATTTCAGGCGAGGAGTCACGTTCTTCTTTGTTTCATCATCCGCAGAAATTTGTAAGATAGTCCCCTTGTACTGGTCGGCAACAAGATCCATCAGAAATTTTGATTCATACTCAAGGTACTCTTCCATAGAAATCTTGTAAACTTTTCGTAACCATTCCAACGTTGATGAGGAACTTCGCAGCAGTTGACGTTTCGAAATCACCTCTTTAACTGCTCTGCCATACATTTCAATTTTCACTTCACGCTGTACCGTTCGCACTACGTTTTCCGGAATTTCCAGTGACGTGGCAAGCTGCTCGAACTCAATTAATTTATCTTGCGGCGGCGCACCATCAACCCACGCTTTTTCAAGTTTCGATCTGAACTGGGCAATAGATTGCTGGATGTGCTGGCGATTCATATCCTCGCGAGCTTTCTTTTCCTCTTCAAGTGCATTTGTGAGAATATCAATCTTCCGTTTCATCTCTTCCAGTTGAGACTGGGTGATGGAAGGTTCGACTCGTTGATCTCTGATACTGGGTGATGAAACTGGCGCAGGCTCCGTAATTTGTGTTTGTGGATAGACCGGTTCAATAGAAGGTTTCTTCACCACCGGTGCGGGAGGCTGCTCTTTTGTTGGTTCAGGATCAAAAGAATGTTCGGCGGATACAACATCAGTTATCGGTTCCGGCTTGGGTTGTTGTGGAAGTTGTTGAACAACAACAGGTGTCGGTTCTTTTTTTACCTGAGGTACGGCGGGTGCCTGCGGTTGTTTTACTGTAACAGGATTTGGCGGCGCAGTTATCGGTGAAGGAACGGTTGGTTGCGTAGCTTTAGGAGTCGCTGTTGGTACGTTTGGTTGAGGTGCCTTGGGAGTAGGAATCGGTTTCTTCGGAACCGGATTCCTTTCCTTCTCAAAATAATTTATACGATCGATGAACGCACTGATATATAAATTCGTTGGGTCGAGCTTCTTCGCCTTCTCAATCTCCTTTTTCGCCTCTACAAATTGAGAGTCTTTGATAAATTTATCCGCCGCCACGAGACATTCGCGTGCTGCAAGTTTATTTTGTGATGCTTGTTGTTCCATGAGATGATTGTTCGAGAGCTACATGACGTAGCTATGCACGTTCTTTAATATTTTGTCAGGTGTAGTGCGACGAGAGGGGAGGTCGTTGGCGGTGTGCCAACTCATTCTCACGCGTAAAAATATACAATTATTTTGTTTTGTCAACAATAAGGGAACGGTTAGAATATGTTAATTAGAAGAGATTAAGTATTAATCTAAAGAGGAGTAAACAGTGGGTTTTACATCATTGCCATCGTCGCTTTGTAAATTCAACTGATTTTATTGTGATAAATGTAATGAAATGCAGGCTTCATAACCGTACAAAATATTTGAACGGTGAGCCCGGGATTCGAACCCGGAAGCCCTTGCGGACGTCCGCCTTCGGCGGATGCAATTAGCCATTCTGCCTCAGGTACTGTTCTACGATCCGTTTTACCTCTTCCCTGCCAACACCAGATTTAAAATACTTTTCTCGCTTCATCGCTTCTGAGCGCGACGTAAACTCTTCTGTATAAATCATTTCCCATGGACGATACCGTTTCGTTGATAAAACAAAACCCCGGTTATGCCGATAAAAACGTTGGGAAACTTCGTTGGTGTGACCTATATACGTTTGGTGGAAGGAACGGGAATATAAAATATACACCCAATACATCTTCTCTGCGGTGAGCCCGGGATTCGAACCCGGAAGCCCTTGCGGACGCCAGTTTTCAAGACTGGTGCAATAGCCGTTCTGCCAACTCACCATTACTATGATCAAATATACGAAATCAATGCTTTTCTTCAAAAATAAAAATTTTGTATTCACATGTTATCTAAATATATTCTGACGGTATGAGTCCATTCGAATCTGTTGACATCTCACGAGCACTCATTGCGGCAGTCCTTGCAATCGTTTCAATGATTTCAATGATCATCGGAACGTCCCTTGGTCTTTTCACAAAACCGTCCCAACGTGTTAATGCGATCATCATGGCGTTCGGTACAGGCGCACTCATTCAAGCACTTGCAATAGAATTGGCAATGAAAGGTGCGAATCGTCTTACAAGTGTAGCAAACTACGCGGGCATTGATGCATGGTTTTGGGTTTCCGGAGGTTTCATCCTCGGTGGACTTGTCTATTATCTTGTAAACAAATGGCTCGATAAGAAAGGTGCTGCAATCCGTCATCCTGCACTGGCAAAGTTCTATTATTTGAAAAAGAAACAGGAAGAATCGAAGGCAATCCTCAATCAATTGTCAAAAGTTGAGATCGTCCGTTCGCTGCCTCCGGAAGAGATGGAAAGTGTCCTCACCTGTGTAGAGCCGGTACTTGTAAAACAAGGCGAAACGATCTTTCATCAAGGTGATCCCGGAAATGCATTGTACCTCATTACCGAGGGATTGATCGACATTCAAAGCGGAGCGAACGGCGACGGGAAAATAATCGCCACGCTCGGTCCGGGACATTCATTCGGCGAAATGGCATTGCTGACGGGCGATCCGCGTTCAGCATCTGCGATTGCCAAAACCGATACACAACTGCTCCGTTTGGGTAAAGACCAGTTTGACGCATTGATGGAAGTTTCTCCCGCACTTCGCAAAGCGGTGGAACAATTGAACTCTCAACGGATACTTCACAATGTCCAGCATTTTAAAGAACCGATGGACGCCGAACACTGGAAAAAGATCGCGACTTCCAATATCCGACGGCTCAGTAAAGTGGAAGAATTGAATTACATGAAGAAACATGCTTCGGCGGGAAATCCCTTTGCGATGTTTCTCGGAGCAATGATGGATACGATACCTGAATCAATCATCATTGGTGCAAGCTTCGTGGCTCTTGATTCATATAAATTCACATTTCTCCTCGCTGTTTTTCTTTCAAACCTTCCCGAATCAATGGGAAGTTCCGCCAACATGCTCGAAGCAGGATTTAGCAAAGCGAAAATCTTTTCGCTTTGGATCATGCTCATCATTGCCGGTGCTATCGCGGCAGCACTGGGAAATATTTTCCTGATCGATGCACCCCCTGCTGTCATCACGCTTGTTGAAGCTGTAGCTGGAGGAGGTATTCTGGCGATGGTCGCATCGGTAATGATGCCTGAAGCGTATGAAGATGGAGGTGCGGAAGTGGGGCTTGCAACAATCGCCGGATTTCTTGCGGCACTCTTCTTTTCACTTGTGTGAGCAAACGGCTCCGGTAATTTCCCCATTTATTTACTGTTATTGCCAACCAAATAGAAGATTGGTGTCGGGAAATTTTTTTCCCGATCTTAAACTCCGATGAAAACTATCAACGGACACCTTCCCGTCGTTTGAGATTTATCTCCCCTTCCAGACTGGTTTGCGTTTCTCGCCAAATGCTTTCAGCGCTTCAGCACGATCTTCGGTGGGAATTAGAGGACGATAGAGTGTTAATTCGTGATCGAATCCGTCAAGAAGCCAATCAGTATAGGATGTCTCAATAGCACGTTTTGCCTGCCGGAGCGCGAGCGGTGCATTTGAGGCGATTTGATCTACTATATTTTGAAATTCTTTCTCGAACGTCTCATGAGCGAAAACATAATCAACGACACCGTCTTCCTTTGCCTCAAGGGCAGTAAAATGTTTTGCTGTCAGCACCCATTTTTTTGCAACGCCGGATGATGTTCGTTGCGCCAGGCGCTGTGTACCACCGGCAGCAGGAATAATGCCAAGACTTGTTTCCGGTAATCCCAATGTTGCCGATTCACTTGCAACAAGAATATCGCCTGACAATGCAAATTCCAATCCCCCGCCGAGAGCAGGAGCGTGAATACCCATAATGACCGGCTGCGGAAGTTCGCACCATGTTGATGCGACAGATTGAATCCCTTTCACGATATTGATCACCTGATCCTGCGGAATACTGGCACGTTCTTTTAAATCTGCTCCTGCGCAAAATGCTTTTCCCGCCGCACGAACGATAATGATCCACACGTCGTCATTAGATTTTAGTACTGTCGCAACATCAATCAGTTCCGAAACCATTTCACGGTTGAAAGCGTTGACAGGTGCACGATTCAGCGTTACGTACGCAATGTGGTTTTCAATTTTCAGAAGGAGATGTTCGTAGGTCATTGGAATAGAAGTATTAATTTAATTTCCTGGCAACAAGGGTTAACAACGTGTACACCGCAACTTGTTCATTATTCTGATTAAATACAACTACGTCCCATTCAACAACTCCTTGATTCTCTCCCTCTTTCGGTCGGGTTGATTTCACTGTTAAACGAACCTGGATTGTATCTCCCGGATACACCGGTTTTAGAAATCGCAGATTCTCCAGTCCGTAATTTGCCATAACAGGAACAAATCCCGGTTCAACAAAAAGTCCTGCCGCTGCCGAAAGTACAAAATAACCATGGACAACACGACGATCAAATATAGATTTGCGCGCCAGTTCGTCATCCATGTGAGCGTAGAAATGATCGCCGCTGAGATCAGCAAATTGTTCAACTTCTTCAAGACTGATTGTTCGAGTTTTGGTGAGGATTGAATCACCGATGGTCAAATCCTCAAAATATTTTTTGAACGGATGAATGCCGTCTGAGTGAGTCGCACCGCCAACGGTGTATTCGTTATAGATGTTCCCAAGTGTCGTTGGCGAACCTTGCAGAGCCGTACGCTGCATGTAGTGCAACACACTGCGAATTCCGCCGAGTTCTTCCCCACCTCCCGCACGTCCCGGACCGCCGTGAACCATCTGAGGCATTGGCGAGCCGTGTCCGGTGGATTCTTTTGCACTGTGACGATTGATCATCATAATCCGTCCATGGTACGGTGCGATTCCCAATGCAAACTTTCTCGTTGAGGTATCATTGTTCGAGAAAAATGAACCGACCAAACTCCCTCTTCCTTTCTTCACCAATTCAATTGCATCATCCAAATTTGAATATCCCATCACAGTGCTCACGGGACCAAATGCTTCGATACTGTGCGGTTCCGATGATGAGAGAGGTTTAGGGCAATGGAGCAAGATCGGGCGAAAGAATGCACCATTTTCAATCGAATGACCATTCTTCTTAAATTCATTTGAATATTCAAAAACCTTTTCACTTGTTCGGGATAAATCTTTAAGTCGTGCCGACACTTCCGCAACTTGTTCTTTCCCAACAAGCGGACCCATTTTCACGTCTTCAAGAATAGGATCTCCGATAGCAACTCCCGACAACCTCTTTTGCAACGCTGCGATGACGTCGTTGAGAAATTTTTCAGGGACGATGATTCGTCTGATCGCCGTACATCGTTGTCCTGCTTTTGTGGTCATCTCACGTGCAACCTCTTTTACGAACAGACCAAATTCATCTGTGTCCGGAGATGCATCTTCGCCCAGCACACAGCAATTCAATGAATCGGCTTCCATGTTGAATCGAATTGAATTCCCGACAACATTTTTGTGCTGCTTTAATTTTATTCCCGTGGAATGAGAGCCGGTGAACGTAACGACATCTTGTTCTGTTAAATGATCGAATAAATCTCCAACACCACCGCAGAGAATTTGAATTGCTCCATCAGGAAGAATTTTGGAGTTGACGATTTCTTCAACAACTTTTTGGGCAACGTAGCAGGTCGATGTTGCCGGTTTGATAATACATGGCATCCCTGCAAGAAATGCCGGCGCAAATTTTTCCAACATTCCCCAGACGGGGAAATTGAATGCGTTGATATGAACGGCGACTCCTTCCAACGGAACACAAATATGCCTTCCCACAAATGTTCCTCCCTTAGAAAGCATTTCTGCTCCGCCATCGATGTACACCGTTTGATTAGGCAACTCTTTACGACCTTTGCTGGCAAAAGCAAAAAGTGTTCCGATGCCTCCGTCAACATCAAACCACGAGTCCGTTTTTGTTGCGCCGGTGTAATATGACAACTTGTAAAAAATCTCTTTCCGCTCTGCAAGATATTTCGCTAATTCTTTGAGCATCAACGCGCGTTGGTGGAAAGTATAAGAACGAATTTTTGCACCGACGTTCTCTCTTCCGTACCGCAGCATTTGCCCAAAATCAATGCCTGTGGTATCGGCTTCAAATACTTGTTCACCGGTCACAGCACTAAAGAGTGGAATCGGTTTTCCAGCCCCCGTAATCCATTCACCGCATACATACGAAGCAAGTTTCATATATTGAATCTCTGATCAGTTGGTTAACCATACATCAACAAATACAAACGAAAAACGCCAAGAGTGGTTCTTGGCGTCTTCCGATATTACATAGTGAACTTGAGATTATCATGGAAAAGACAATTTAGCGATGCGTCTGCGGACGCTTTGTTGTCATTACATGGGAGATAATGACCAAAATAGTTCCAATGACTGCTGTTATTGCACCAAAGAAAATTACTGTATCCATTCGTTATTGCTCCTCTTCGCTTTTCTTTCCAATAAAGTACAACCCGATTCCTATTGCATACATTCCCAACAGGTAAGCCACAACAGAATTCAACAACGTTGTTTCATGCGGATTAACCTACCGATAATCGCCGCTAAAATTAGCCCCTGACCTATATTGAGAAATACTTATCCGAGATTTTCTTTTACGGGCGACGTGAATCTTATCATACCTGATCCTAATGTAAAAAATCATGTACACAGAAGCAAAAACAAGACTATCATTTTTCCCCTCGATTTGAATTCCATGTATCGTAGAGCATTTTTTGTTCTCTTTTTTTCTTTGGAACTTTCCTTAACGGCTTCACCGCTTTCATCGTCTTTCGCAAATCGGATGGGAGTGTTTGATATAATTTCGTTCCTTCAGTTTTCCACTGAAGCATTTCATCAGAGACTTGTTTGACAATCTTCGCCGGATTTCCGACGACAACCGAGCGGGGTGGAACGTTCATTTTGGAAGGAACAAATGTCAGCGCGCCAATAATTGAACCATCACCTATTTCTGCTTTATCCATCACCACAGCGTTCATTCCCACAAGAACATTCTCTCCGATGTTCGCTCCGTGTATGATCGCACCGTGTCCGATATGAACATTCTTTTTTAACGTGATTGACTTCCCAGGAAAAACATGAATGACGCATGTCTCCTGTATGTTACATCCATCTTCAATAACAATCCCTCCCCAATCGCCGCGAATAACCGCCGAAGGACCTACGTACACATCTTTTCCGATAATCACATTTCCGATGATTGTTGCCTGAGGATGAATGAATGCGGATTTGTGAATGACGGGAATGAACCCATTGAAAGAAAAAATATTTTTATTTTTCATTGCAACTTTGCGTCTTAGCGGTTCAATTTCAAACTCGTTCGATAATCGTTGCCATTCCCTGTCCGACTCCGATACACATGGTACAGAGGGCATATTGCTTTTTCTGTTCCTGCAATTCATACATGGCTGTACCAATCAACCGCGCACCGGACATTCCCAGCGGATGACCGAGCGCGATGGCACCGCCGTTCGGATTCACTCGCGGATCATTATCGGCAAGTCCGAGTCCGCGCAGAGAAGCGAGGCATTGAGCGGCAAACGCCTCATTCATTTCGATCACAGATAGTTGATCGATCGATAATCCTGTTTTTTTGAGAACCGCCTGAGTCGCCGGCAGCGGACCGATCCCCATTATTCTCGGTTCCACGCCAACAACAGCCGATGCAACAAATCGTGCAAGCGGCTTGAGATTATATTTCTTTACCGCCTGTTCTGAAGCAAGCAACAGTGAGGCGGCACCGTCGTTTAAGCCCGAAGAGTTTCCGGCTGTTACCGTTCCTTTACCATCTTTGCGGAATGCCGGCTTGAGATTGGAAAGTTTTTCCAGCGTCGTATCCGGACGCGGAAATTCATCATCGCCGATCACAATCGTATTCTTTTTGTCAGGAATTTCGATCGTGATTATTTCTTTGAAAAATCTCTGACCTGTAATCGCCTTTGCCGCTTTCTGCTGCGACCACAATGCAAATTTGTCTTGGTCTTCACGGGAGATATTGAATTGTTCTGCGACATTCTCAGCGGTATTCCCCATGGAATCAATCCCGTACATCTCTTTCATCTTCGGATTGACAAACCGCCAGCCGAGTGCAGTATCGAATATTTCCGGGGATCGAGAAAATGCTTCCGTTGGTTTTGCCATCACATACGGCGCGCGGGACATGCTTTCAACACCACCGGCAATGTACAGGTCGCCGTCACCAACGCGGATTTTATTTGCAGCATTGGCGACAGCGCTCATTCCCGATGCACAAAGGCGATTCACAGTTTCTGCAGGTACAGATGGTGAAAGCCCGGCAAGTAGCGACGCCATTCGCGCAACGTTGCGGTTATCTTCACCCGCTTGATTTGCACAACCAAGGATCACTTCGTCGTATGACGATTTCTCGATTTGCGGATATCTTTCAGCAATTTTTTTTATGACAATTGCTGCAAGATCGTCGGGACGGACAGATGAAAGAGCTCCGCCGTACTTCCCGATCGGTGTGCGAACAAAATCAATGATGTAAACAGGTTTCATATCGGTTTGAAGTACTCAAACGGTTGGCGGCATGAGGGACAAAAGTAATATGCTTTACATGCAGTTGAGCCAAATTGACTCTTCAACTCCGTCTCTTTTGATTTGCAGTACGGACATGGTGGAGGCGGTAATTCGATCTGCAGCAACTGTGTCTGATGAACACCCGATGGTGGAGCGATGCCGTAATCTTTCAACTTCAGTTTGGTATTTTCGGAGAGCCATTCTGTAGTCCACGCGGGAGAAAATGTTGTTTTAATCTCAACTGTTTCGATGCCGTTCTCCCGAAGCACAGATCGGATTTCTTCTTCAATAACATGCATAGCCGGACATCCGGAATAAGTCGGTGTAATCGTCACAATAACGCTTTCCGAATTAACATCAATATCCCGGATGATTCCCATTTCCAACACGTTCAATACAGGAATTTCAGGATCGAGAACCGAAGTGAGAATCCCTCGTATGTTTTCAACAGTATGTTGTTTCGCTTCTACCATTTTATTTCAGGGAACGATCGTTGAAGAATCTGCATCTCAGCGAGCAAATGACCGAGATGTTCGGTGTGCTGCCCTTTCCTGCCCCCTGTTTGCTGATACATTTCAGATGATGGGAGATGCAACGTTGCTTTGTTCAATATTTCCGTTACAGTCTTTAACCATTCATCATTCATCGCCGAAGAGAGCACGGCAATCCTTTCCGAATGCAATTGTTGTTCAACACTATCCGTAAAAAATAATTCACCCGTGTATCTCCATAACGAGTTCAGAGCTGTCTGCGTTCGTTGATGGCTTTCATCTGTCCCGTCACCGAGTCGAAGAATCCATTGGCTGCTGTGACGGAAGTGATATCGAATTTCTTTCACTGCTTTCTGAGCAATTCCTGCAAGAGGTTGAAAAGCGCTTTGTTGAAGAGCGTCGAAATACAGAATACCGAACGCATCGTACAGGAATTGCCGGACAAGTGTCTGTGCGAAATCCTTGTTCGGCTGCTCAACAAGAAGAAGATTTTTATATTCTATTGCTTCACGGAAATACACAATATCGTCTGCTGTTCGCCCTTTCGCTTCAACTTCTGCTGCAACTTTATACAAATTATTTGCCTGTCCAATGCAATCAAGCGCAATGTTTGCAAGCGCAATGTCCTCTTCCAACAGCGGTGCATGACCGCACCATTCCGAAAGACGGTGTCCGAGAATTAAACGGTCATCCGCCAAACGGATCAGATACTCGACCAATTGAGGTGAATGATTCACTGTTTCTTCCAGAGTTCGTCGTCCAGCGTGTGCTTATAGAATTGTGTGTGACGATAGACCTTGTCCGATGTCGGATCAAAGAATGATCCGGTATCACCGGGTGTGGTGGCTTTGATATGCTCTGATTTAACGACCCACATGCTCTTTATGTTCCCTCTTCGCGCAAAGACGTCGCGTGCGTTTTGAATCGCCATTTCAGGATCGGTCGCGCGAATGCTGCCTGCATGGGTGTGCGGCGCATTGTCATCTTCTTGAATGAAGACCTCCCAGAGATCGCCTTGGTCGTTTGTTAATTCTTTGTCTGTCATAGTTATTCAATTCAAGAGTCACTCTGAGTAAGTGCCGATTTTTTATCGGCACGCGTCGAAGAGTCGTATCATCCTTCGACGCATCCCGACGAAAAACGTCGGGAATTGCTCAGGATGACTTTTATTGTTTTTTACGCAGCTGATTTATTCTTCAATCGTTGTTTCTCTTCGTATGCTCTCGCCGCATCTCTTACCCATTTCCCATCTTCATGAGCGGTGCGACGGGCTTCCATCCGTTCATGGTTGCAGGGACCATTGCCGTTGATGACGCGGTTGAATTCGTCCCAATCAATCTCACCTGCTTCCCAATGTTTCGTCTGCTCGTTGTATTTCAGATAAGGATCGGGAATTGTCAATCCCCACGCGTGCGCTTGTTCCACTGTTTGATCAATAAACCGCTGACGCAGTTCATCATTGCTCTTCAATTTTATCTTCCACTTCATCATTTCGGGACTGTTGGGGGAATTGGAATCGTGCGGACCGAACATCATCAGCGTGGGCCACCAAAAGCGATTCAGTGATTCCTGCACCATCGCTTTTCCTTTTTCTCCGGAAGCGATGAGGGTCGCAAGTATTTCCATCCCTTGTTTCTTGTGGAAGTTTTCTTCTTTGCAAATACGAAGAAGCGCGCGGGAGTAGGGACCGTACGAACATTTTGCCATCGTTGTTTGATTGATGATTGCGGCTCCATCAACCAGCCAGCCGATCATCCCCATATCTGCCCACGTGAGCGTTGGATAATTGAAGATGGAGGAATATTTTGCTTTGCCTTGCAGTAGCTGATCGTACATCTCTTCGCGGGAAATACCGAGCGTTTCTGCGGCACTATAAAGATAGTGGCCATGGCCTGCTTCATCCTGCACTTTCGCAAGTAATGTGAGTTTGCGGCGGAGCGTGGGAGCGCGGGTGATCCAGTTTCCTTCGGGCAGCATACCGATAATTTCGGAATGTGCGTGCTGTGAAATGAGACGCATTAATTGCTTGCGATATTTTTCCGGCATCCAATCTTTCGGTTCGATTGTTTCGCCGTTCGCAATGCGCCTGTTGAATTGTTCTTCGAGATCAGCGATGTTTTCGCTCATTGATTCCTCGCAGATATCAGACACCTTATGAGTTGCCTGACATCCTTTCTTTTAATTTCAGAATTTTTTGTCCTGAATTGCTAGGGAGAATATACAAAAGGCGGGATGGGATTTCAAGAAATGTTTCACATCGTAGGAACGGACACCCGTCCGTTCAATAATTTCCGTAGGAACATACGCCCGTCTGTTCCAAAATGCCCGTCTGTTCAATTCACGTTTTGCACCGACGGGCGTCGGTGCCTACAGGTCCATGCGTTCCTAATACATTCGTGCCGACAATATTTTTACATCAATAAATTTTCAGGATTGTTCCGTTCTTCTTCCCATTTCACCGGATTATTGATGATATAATTCCGAATTGCGTTCAATTCTTTTTCATTTCGAATTATCCTGTCGTAAAACCGTGATTGCCATACAGGATATTCGTTATCATTTTTCAATTTTCGGATCTTGGTCGTTACCGCTGTCTTGAAATTACGAACGACGTTTGATAACGAACGTTTCCGCACCGCAAACGCCTTTGTGGGTAATTCTCTTGGTTCATCGGGATTGTTAATTGCAATAATTCCATGGATATGATTCGGCATTATGACGAATACATCAATGCCGGCATAATTTGCAACAACAGGTATCATCTTCCAAGAATCTTCAACGCATTTCCCTTCATCGGATAAATTGATTTTACTGTTCAATATTCTTCCGAATATTTCTTGACGTTTGTATGTGCAAATGGTGACAAAGTACAAATTCGTACTCGCATAATTGTAATATGGCAGACGATATTGTTTGTGATATTTGTATTTCATTTTTCTTCGTAGGAACGGACACCCGTCCGTTCCAAAATGCCCGTCTGTTCAAATTACAACCGCATCGACGGGCGCCGGTGCCTACAGGCACGGATGGGCATCCGTGCTTACATTTTCTTTAAGATGTTTTTTGCAATGGTTGCAATTTCAAATTCATGTGCAATATTGTACCAATGAATTCGCGGCTCTTTCCGAAACCACGTCATTTGGCGTTTTGCAAATCGGCGTGTGTTTTGTTTCATCAATTCAACCATTCGCTCGTACGAAATTTCACCGCGCAAATGTTGAAATGCTTCTTTGTACCCAACGGTTTGTAACGCTTGCAATCGGTCGTCAAATCCCATCGCCTGCAATTGCTTCACTTCGTCCAGAAAACCGTGGGCAATCATTCTTTCTACACGATCGTTAATTCGTTGATAAAGAACAGAACGTTCCCATTTCAATCCAATCCACGTTGCATCATACAGTTCATCCTTTTTATGATTGGCATGAAATTGCGAGATGGGAATTCCTGTCTCGAAGTATACCTCCAACGCACGAATCACGCGCCGGTGTTTTGATGCATCCATTGTGGCGGCAGAGACAGGATCAACGCGCTGTAATTCCCGATAGAGCGATTCTTTTCCTTCTTCCGCAATTCGTCGTTCAAGTTCAGCGCGAATCTCTCCCGAAAACTCCGGCTGTTCAAAAAATCCGTCAATCAATGCTTGAACGTACAATCCCGTCCCACCGCAGACTATTGGTAATTTTTTGTGTTGAAGGATGTCAGCGATTGCTTTCCTTCCTATAGTTTGAAAATCGCCGGCATTAAATTTTTCGTCCGGCTCTCGAATATTGATGCAGTGGTGTACTACATCTGCCAATTCCAATTTTGTCGGTTTTGCAGTGCCGATATCAAGGTACGTATACACCTGGCGTGAGTCAGCCGAGACGATTTCGGAAGGAATTTCTTTTGCAATGTGCAGGGCAAGCGATGTTTTACCGGAAGCGGTAGGTCCAACAATGACAAGAATTTTTGGAAGGTTCATGTTGTAATCATGCAATCTAAGATTTCACAATCTAAAATCACTTCCAGGCATTTTTGCCGATCAAGGGAACAAACTTAAACCCTTCGACAACTTCTTTGAGGAGAGCGTCTTTCATTTTTGTCCCGATGATGAGCTGCTGCGAGTCCCGATCTCCGACAGGAATCACAATGCGTCCACCTTCAGCAAGTTGGTTGATAAGCGGTTCGGGGATGGAAGGTGATCCGGCAGTTACAATGATCCCGTCGTACGGTGCATGTTCGCTCCACCCAATCGAACCGTCGCCCCCTTTTGATACAACATGCAGATGCAACCTGTCGAACATTTTTCTCGCAGTAATCAATAAACTCAAATGCCGTTCGATTGTGAAGACTCTGCAACCGATTGATGCCAGGACGGCGGATTGATATCCCGAACCGGTACCTATTTCCAACACCTTCATTCCTTTCGCAGGTTTCAATGCCTGCGTCATGAACGCAACGGTGTACGGCTGCGAGATGGTCTGCTCACTCCCGATCGGAAGAGCATTGTCTTCATATGCGCGATTAATGAACATCGGATCGACAAACAGATGACGTTCTACTTTCCCGATTGCTTGAAGAACATTCGTGTCTGTGATCCCTTTTTCTTTTAAGATCTCAATCAATTCTTTTCGTTCTGATTCAAATCTTCCCATATCAGTATTCTTTAAAAAGCACTTTGACAAAATTAATTGTTGTTTGCAGATGCGTCATATGGCTTTTTTCGCCGGCATACACAGTCTCAATCGGTATTGAACCGAACGAAAATTTCAGCTTCGCTGCTTTCAGCAGAAACTCGGTCTCTGCTTCGAATCCGATTCTCTGCATCTTCACATTATCAAGTACTCGACGAGTAATGAATCGGAAACCCGATTGACTGTCTGCAATAGAGGCTCCTGTACGCACATTGACCAAAAAAGTGGTAATCGTATTCGACAACACTCTGTGAAACGGCATCCCTTTTTTATTATGGAGCCGGTTACCGATGATGATGTCGTACTCTCGAGCAAGATACAATTCTGCAAAGCGGGGAATATCCTCCGGCTGATGTTGTAGATCGGCATCCATGGTAATGACCGCATCGCAGCCGTGCTGCAGTGCAGCATCGAATCCCGATTGAAGCGCGGCGCCTTTTCCTTTATTCTTCTGGTGGGTGACAATGCAAACACCGAATGACTCTGCAATTATGCCGGTAGAATCACCTGACCCGTCGTTTACAACGATGATATTCGTTTTGGGAACAAATCGCACGGTTCGTTCAAGAAGCGGGGACAATGTATCGGCGGCGTTGTATGCCGGAATCACGACGAAGAGATTCATTACTGCGGACGGATCGCCTCCTTCACATTCTGGATGGAACGCTGCATGGAGAGAACAAGACGTTCGCGCAGCTCTTTCCGGAGATCAGCGACAGAAATTTTATATTTCAATTCACCATTATCTGCAATTGAAATTGCTCCTGTTTCTTCCGAAACAATCACAGCAACTGCATCGGTCTGTTCCGTAATTCCCAGCCCCGCTCGATGCCGCGTTCCCAATGCCATATCTCCCATCCTATTGGTAGCCGATAGTGGAAGTGTGCAGCGGGCTGCTTCAACAATCCTGTCGTTCACAATGATAGCTCCATCATGCAGCGGCGATCTTGGGTTAAAGATCGACAATAAGAGTGATCGACTGATAAGCGCACCCAATGCGATGCCGGTCTCAACAAACGATTTCATCCCGGTACCGCGGGCAATAATAATAAGCGCTCCTTGTTTCTTTTTGGATAGTTCCAGCGCTGCCGCAGTGATCTCTTCGATCGATTCGTTCACATTTAACCGGAGAAACATCCTTACAAATCTGTTCCGCGCAATGGTCGAAAGCAAACGGCGAATTTCCGGTTGAAAAATAATGATGAAGGCAATGACCCAAATATCCATCAATGTCCGGAGAATCCAACCCATCGCTTTCAGGTTGGCGGCTTGCGCAATGAATGCCAGCAGAACGATGACGATGGAGCCGACAAAGATCTGTGCAGCTACGGTTCCTCTCATTCCGCGGTACAAACTGTAAAAAATGAAAGTCACCAGCAGGATATCGACAAGATCGACAACCGTTACGGTGAGAAATCCTATTTTAAATAGTTCCATTATCGTGCGTTCTTAATCGCGTCTGCTATGATCGCAATTCGTTTCATTTCTTTCACATCATGCACGCGGACAATCTGCGCGCCGTTCATGATTGCAACGGCAACCGACGCTGCAGTCCCTTCGATCCTTTGATCGACCGGAAGGTCGAGCAGCACGCCGATGAAACCCTTTCTCGACGTTCCAACCAACACCGGATAACCCAGTTCTTGAAATTCCGCAAGATGTTTCAACAGGGTCAAATTGTGATCGAGATTTTTTCCGAATCCAATGCCCGGATCGACAATAATATTTTCAACGCTTGCTGATTTTGCATTTTCAATTGATTGTCTCAATTCTTCTTTGACTTCATGAACGACATCGGCGTACGTCGGGTTCTGTTGCATCGTCTCGGGTGTTCCCTGAATGTGCATCAACACAAGAGCTGCATTGTACCGCGCTGCCACGCTTGCCACGGCAGGATCGAACTTCAATCCGCTGATATCGTTCACAATCGAAGCACCTGCACGCAATGCTTCTTCAGCCACAGTCGATTTGTACGTATCGATTGAAATCACTGCATCTGTGGAGCTGCGGATTTTCTGTATCACAGGTATAACCCGTTCCACCTCCTCTTCCGCAGAAATTTTTTTTGCTCCTTCACCGTACATTCCCCGCGGACGTGTCGATTCGCCGCCGACATCGATAATGTCAGATCCTTCTTCGATCATCTGCATGGCGCGTGCGACCGCGCGATGCGGATCAATGTATTTGCCACCGTCGGAAAAGGAATCGGGCGTCACGTTCAACACACCCATGATAAAAGTGCGTTTCGTGAAATCGAATAGCTTTCCGTCAATGATCATTTTTCGGTCTGCGACAGCGTTCATAAGCGTAAAATATCGAAAGGTTGAGCGATATGCAAAAAGGGAAAGACAATTATTCTTATCAACAAAAGAACCGTGCGAAGATTACTCACAGCATACGCTAACCCCCTCACAAGGTGTACGGTCTATTTTATAGAACAACAAACCCCGCATCTGCGGGGCTGTTGTTACTGCGCTTTCTTTTGGGCACGCATTGCGCGTGCTTTTTCTTTCATCTTTGCACGTTTCTTACGATGCTTCCGTGCAACACGATATCCCTTTTTGTTCACAAGTACTCCTCTGATGTAGTTTGATTAAGGTTCACTGCAATTATGATAGAATCCGCATTTGGGACAAAACAATTTGCATTTTCTGCTGTCGAGTTGAGTTCCGCAGTTCACGCAGAAATTCCAGTAATGGTTGACCGTCTCTTGAACGTCAACTTCAATCTGCTCCATGGCAGCCAACAATGATGGAATCTTTTTGATTTCTTTCTTCTCAGCTTCCATGCGGCTATAACTTACTGAAGAGTCGGTTGTATTGCAAGTTTATTCTTGAAGGTACCCGTCGTTTTTTGCGAGCTCCTCTGTCTTCTTTTTTGAAACCAGCAGCGGCAGCATCGACTCAAGGTGGTTGACTAAAAACTTCAGCCGGTTGTTCTCCGAGTTCATCGAAAGAAATACCTGCCGCTGCAGCAGATCAAGACCCGACTTCTGCACCAAATGAAACGATCTCGTTCTTCTGACATCGTCCACAGAGACCTCATGCACCGAACCGTTGAAGACCGTTCTCACGAATGTGTTATGCAATTCAACCGTGCGGAGCCGCAAATCTTCATCGGCGATTTTATCTACATCATCGTACCATGACACGCGTCCGGATTGATACGGATGCGGCGCTTCGACGAGATTGTGCAACGTATATCTTCGCACCCCTTCTACCACAATATCCATGCGCCCATCCCCGTAACGCTTCGTGACTTCTTTCACTCTTGCCGTACATCCGATGGAACGGATTTGCTGTTCGTGCACGAAGTTGATGCCGAAAACGATATCGTACGTAATGCATTCGCCGATGAGTGTTTTATACCGTTCTTCAAAGATGTGAAGCGGCAATTGCGACTGCGGAAATAGAACAACATTGAGCGGGAACAACGGAAGTATTTCGGTAGGAAGATTTTGTTCTAACATGAAAAATCAAATTGATGTAATGGAGTAGATGAGTCGTTGAGTAATTGAGATCCTGAGTGCACTGTACTCAACTACTCAACGACAAAACAGATCAACTACTTCATCGCTTGTTCGTACCGCGCAGCAACATCATCCCAATTGATGACACTCCAGATCGCTGTAAGATAATCGGCACGACGATTTTGATATTTCAGATAATACGCATGTTCCCACACGTCAACGCCGAGAATCGGTTTCTTTCCATCCATGATCGGCGAATCCTGATTCGGGGTTGAAGTAATGGTGAGCTTGCCGCCGTCAACAATGAGCCACGCCCAGCCGGAACCGAAACGCCCGAGCCCTGCTTTGTTGAACTGCTCCTTGAACGAATCGAACGATCCAAATGTTGAAGCGATCGCACTCCCGAGTTTGCTTGAAGCCGGGAACGCAATGTCTTTCTTCAATTGCTGCCAGAATGTTGTGTGGTTCACATGTCCGCCGGCATTATTTCGCACCGCGGTACGGATTGATTCAGGAACGGCGTTCAAATTGGAAATGAGTTCAACCGCGGATTTCGATTGAAGATCCGCGTGATCTTTCAGTGCATTGTTCAGATTGGTAACATATGCTGCATGATGCTTGCCGTGATGGATTTCCATCGTTTTTGCATCAATGTATGGTTCGAGAGCATCAAATGCGTACGGGAGCGGTGCAAGTTCGTGTGCCATAGATTTATTCTCCTTTTGTGTTTGGTGAAGTTCGTTTGCAGAAAGTGACAGCATACTCGCCAGTGAACCTGCTGCGAGCGAAACCGAAGTTTGAAGAAATGTGCGCCTGTTTGATTTCATACTTATAATCAGATTTTCAAAATCATAAAGATTTGGGAATTTTTACAATTCACATGCCTAATGTTAACCGTGCTTCTTCGGACATCATACTCGGATCCCACCGGGGTTCCCACACAATATTCACATTCGCCTGCGTAACTCCCTTCACCATCTCCGCTTTTTGTTTCACTTCTACGGGAATCACCTGCGCTGCGGGACAGGAAGGTGAGGTCAACGTCATCGTGATATCGACAACGCCGTCATTTTTCACATCAATATCGTACACCATTCCCATTTCGTAAATGTTTACGGGAATTTCAGGATCGTACACTGTTCTGATCTGCTCTGTGATCTGTTCCTTCACGATCATCTTCTCGAGCGTGCTGATTTCGCCTTGTCCTGTCGATTGTGGTAAGTGATTCGTTTCCATTGTCAATTCTCTGTTGATACACTCTTTTGTGAATTGTTCAGCGCTGCATTCAACGTATGCCATGCCAGGCTTGCGCATTTAATGCGTGCAGGAAACTCCCGAACACCCACCAGCGCACCGAGACTCCCTAATTCTTCAACTTTTTCCTCCGGAATCTCATCTCCAATCTTAGTCATAATGACCGAATGGAATTTCTCGAACATCTCCTTCGCCTCCTGAATAGTAGTACCCTTGACGGCAGTTGTCATCATTGAAGCCGATGATTTTGAAATCGCACAGCCATTTCCCTGAAATCCGATATCGGCGATTCTATCTCCTTCCAATTTCAGCCAGACATGATAGTGATCTCCGCACAATGGATTGTACCCATCGGCGTCGTGTGTTGCATTCTCAATCTTTTTGAAATTCCGCGGCGACTTGTTGTGTTCCAGTATCAATTGCTGATACAGTTCATTCACTTCACTCATCCGAAGATCTCCTTCACTTTCTCAATCCCGCAGACGAGAGCATCAATCTCTTCTTTAGTATTGTATAAAGATAACGAAGCTCGTGCCGTTGCCGGTATTCCGAATCTTAGCATCACCGGTTGAGTGCAGTGGTGTCCGGTGCGAATGGCAATCCCTTCTCTATCCAATATTGTTCCTATATCGTGCGGGTGAGCATTCTCCATTACAAATGAAATGACACTCGCCTTCTCTTTCGCAGTCCCTATAATTCTCAAACCGTGTACCGATTGCAATATATCACTGCCGTATTCCAACAATTCATGTTCATATTCGCCGATTGCTTCAAAACCGATCTTTTGCACATAATCGATTGCAGCACCGAGACCGATACCTCCCGCGATATTGGGTGTCCCCGCCTCAAATTTAAATGGAAGATCGTTGAACGTTGTTTTCTCAAACGTCACGGAGCGAATCATATCGCCGCCCCCTTGATACGGGATCATCTTTTCGAGCCACTCACTTTTCCCATACAACGCGCCGATTCCCGTCGGACCGAATATTTTATGTCCGGAAAAAACAAAAAAATCACAATCGAGCGCTCTTACATCCACTTTCATGTGCGCCACAGACTGTGCACCGTCGATGAGGACCGGAGTTCCGTTTGCATGAGCAAGGTCGATAATTTTTTTAATCGGGTTGATAGTGCCAAGCGAATTCGAAACATAGACAACGGAAACAATCTTCGTTTTCGGCGTGAGCATCTTTTCAAATTCGTTCATGAGAAGTTCACCCTCATCGCTCATCGGAATAACGTTGAGCTTTGCACCGCGTTCTTCACACAACAACTGCCACGGAACGATATTCGAATGATGCTCCATCGCAGAGATGATCACCTCATCGCCGGTAGTAACGAATTTTCTTCCGTAACTGTGCGCTACAAGATTGATACCGTCCGTCGTTCCTTTTGTGAAGACGATTTCTTTGCCATCTGCAGCGTTGAGCAGATTCTTCACCTTCCCGCGCGCCTTTTCATATTCAAAGGTTGCTACTTCACTAAGATGATGGACACCGCGGTGAATGTTAGAATTCTGTTCCGTGTAATATTTGATCAATGTATCGAGAACGATCTGCGGTTTCTGTGTTGTCGCCGCATTGTCAAGATAGACGAGCGGCTTACCGTGCACTGACGAAGAGAGGATCGGGAAATCCTTTCGAACAGTCGATACATCAAACGCTATTTCTTTTTCAAGTGTTGTCATCGTTTATGCATGGACAATATCCGGCAAACTTGCCGAATGAAGTTTCTCTCGGAGATGTTCAACCACGAGCAGATCGACATGGCGTCGAAGCGCCGGATGCACGATCTTCGAAGTTGCTTCAGCCGCAAATCCGACGGTGAGTATTCCTTTCGCACTCTCCTCCGTGATGCCGCGCGTCTTTAAATAAAATGAATGAGATTCATTCATACCGCCGACCGCAGCGCCGTGAGTACATTTCACATCATCTGCAAAAATCTCCAGTTCCGGTTTTGTATCTACAATCGCAGTATCGGAGAGCAGCAGATTCCTGTTTGTCTGCTTTGAATCTGTCTTTTGCGCTTCGGATTCAACGTACACCTTTCCGTTAAACACGGCGCGCGCGTTGTCTGTTAAAATACCTTTGAACAATTCATGGCTCGGGCAATTGGGATGAATGTGATGCATGAATGTGTGATGATCGATCAATTGCTCTCCCGCCACGATGTACAATCCGTTCAAATTACATTCCGCCGCTTCGCCGTCGATGATCACGCTCATATCGTTGCGCGCAATAGCGCCGCCAAGCGCCAGCGAAAATACTCTGACGTCGCTTGTCTCATGTTGGTGAGCATGGAAATTATCAATATGGAATGCTGATTCGCTTTCCTTTTGAACCTTCACAACCTCCACAGCACTGTCCTTCTTTGCGATAACTTCAGTTACGGAGTTTGTGAGATTTCGATGCTCTCCAGCAGAACGATAGCTGAGGAGAATATTAGCTTTTGCTCCCTCTTCAACGACGATGAGATTCCTGATATATGATGCCGATTGATCATTCACGTTTTTCGTCGAGAGGAAAAGCAAGTGAATCGGTTTTTCAACGGCAATGTGCGCAGGAACATGGATGAAGGCGCCATCGTTGATGAACGCCGTATTCAACGCAGTAAACGGATTCTTTTGATGCGTCGCGTAACGGGAAAGATTTTCCTGAATAATATTTTCTTGCGCAGCGTAAGCGTTGATAAGATTCTGAACAATAACACCTTCCGGCAGCCCGTTCGTTTGCGACTGTTCCGGAACAAAATGACCGTTGACAAACGTCAGTACAAATTGCTCAACACCGTCGAGCAAAAAATTCTTTATGACTTCGTCGTCGATGGTTACCGCCGAACCGGAATACTTAAACGTTCCTTTTGCGATGGGTGTAACGTTCGTGTACTTCCACTCTTCCTGCTTTGTCGTCGGGAATCCAAGTTGGTTGAAAATAGTCAATCCATCTTTGCGAAGGTCATGCACCCATGCCGGCGCATTGCGGGCGCCGTTTTTTTCAAACGCTTGAAATTCAGAAACGTAATGTTTAGTCACTTCTACCATGTGCATCAATTCCTTACGTCGTTTGCATCAATTCTTCTTTGACGAAATCGTATCCATTCGCTTCCAGTTCAAGAGCCAGTTCCTTCCCTCCTGATTTCACGATCTTCCCGTTCACCAATACATGCACGAAATCGGGAATGATGTAATTCAGCAAACGCTGATAGTGGGTGACAACAATGGTTGCGTTCGACGGCGATTTCAATTTGTTGACTCCCTGTGCGACGATCTTCAACGCATCGATGTCGAGCCCGGAATCGGTTTCATCGAGGATCGCGAGTTTCGGTTCAAGCACAGCCATCTGGAGAATCTCGTTCCGTTTCTTTTCTCCACCCGAAAAACCTTCGTTGACCGGACGGTTGATAAAACTTGAATCCATCTCTACTACTTTCATTTTCTCTTTCAACAGTTTCAGAAATTGCATCGAATCGAGTTCTTCGAGTCCGCGCGATTTGCGGATCTCATTCAATCCCGCCTTCAGAAAATAACTGTTGCTCACACCGGGAATTTCAACGGGATATTGGAATGCTAGAAAGACTCCGGCATGTGCCCGCTCTTCCGGTTCCATATCAAGCAGATCCTGTCCTTCAAAAATCACCTGTCCATCCGTCACTTCGTATGCCGGATGACCGGATAAAACCTGTGCCAACGTACTTTTGCCCGAACCATTCGGTCCCATGATTGCGTGAACTTCGCCTGCTTTTACGGTGAGATTAATTCCTTTAAGAATTTCTCTTCCTGCAACTTTTGCATGTAAATTTTTTATTTCGATCATAATGTAATTCTTGTATTTTGTTCTCGTATTAGATTTCTCGCTGCGCTCGAAATGGCAATGATTTAATATTTCTTTGCGTCATTGGATTCATATTACCCTACGCTGCCTTCAAGAGAGATGCCGAGCAGTTTCTGTGCTTCGACGGCAAATTCCATTGGGAGATTTTTGAAGACTTCTTTTGCAAATCCGTTGATGATCATCGAGATCGCATTTTCGGTATTGATACCGCGCTGTTTACAGTAGAAAATCTGATCTTCGCCGATTTTGGATGTTGACGCCTCGTGCTCGACACTGGAGGTGGAGTTTTTTACTTCGATGTACGGGAATGTGTTTGCACTGCATTTGTTTCCGATGAGCATCGAGTCGCATTGTGTGTAATTCCGCGAGTGCGTTGCATTCTTTCCGATGTTCACAAGTCCGCGGTACGTGTTGTTTCCGCGCCCTGCTGAAATTCCTTTGGAGACGATCGTGCTTCGTGTGTTCTTCCCGATATGAAGCATCTTTGTTCCGGTATCGGCATCCTGTCTGTTATTGACGACAGCAACAGAATAAAATTCACCGATGGAATTATCTCCCTGCAAAATCACCGAAGGATACTTCCACGTAATAGCCGAACCCGTTTCCACCTGCGTCCACGAAATCTTTGAATACTCGCCGGCACATTTTCCTCTTTTCGTAACAAAATTATAAATTCCTCCTTTACCGTCCTTGTCGCCGGCATACCAATTTTGGACAGTCGAATATTTCACTTCTGCTTTTTCAAGAGCGATCAACTCGACAACGGCGGCGTGCAATTGGTTTTCGTCCCGCATCGGTGCGGTGCATCCTTCCAAGTAGCTGACGTATGCTCCTTCATCGGCAATAATAAGCGTGCGTTCGAATTGTCCGGTGTTCGACGCGTTAATCCGGAAATACGTTGAGAGCTCCATCGGACAGCGAACACCTTTCGGAATGTAGCAGAAAGAACCGTCACTGAAGACCGCTGAGTTGAGAGCAGCAAAAAAATTATCCGAGTACGGAACTACTGAGCCGAGATATTTTTTCACAAGATCGGGATGCTCCTGTACTGCTTCGGAAAACGAACAGAAGATAATCCCTTTTTCTTTCAACGTCTCTTTAAACGTTGTTGCGACGGAAACCGAATCGAACACAGCATCAACTGCGATACCGCTCAATCGTTTTTGCTCTGTCAGTGAAATCCCGAGTTTCTCGTACGTCTCCAGAAGCTTCGGATCGACTTCATCAAGACTGTTTAACTTTTTCGCTTGTTTCGGAGCGGAATAATAACTGATCGACTGATAATCTATCGGGGGATATTTTAAATTCGACCAATGCGGCTCTTCCATTGTCAACCATGCGCGGAACGCCTTCAAGCGCCATTCAGTTAACCACTCCGGCTCATTCTTTTTCTTGGAAATCGTGCGCACAACTTCTTCACTCAATCCCGGCGGGATCGTGTCCGCTTCGATATCGGTCGTGAAGCCGTACTTGTATTCTTTCGTTACTAATTCTTCAATTGTTTCTGACATGATTGCCTCAAAAAATTCCCTGAACCGCAACTTAAAGGTTGCGGCTACAATTTATACTCCAAACGAACTGCCGCAACCGCATGTCTTGGTCGCCTGCGGATTGTTGAAAACAAATCCCCGTCCGTTCAGTCCGTCGGTGAAATCGAGCGTTGTACCGGAGAGATAAAACATGCTCTTCTGGTCCACGATAATTTTTACGCCGTGCTTTTCCAGAATGATATCTTTTTCTTTGATGTTGTCATCAAACACAAGCACGTACGAAAGACCTGAGCATCCGCCCCCTTTCACGCCAAGCCGCAATGAATGATTCTCCGGTATATTGTTTTTCTCCTTAATGGAAAATACTTCCTGTGCGGCGCGCTCCGTAAGAACAATATCGTCGTCAAGGACTGAGGGTTGCAGTGTCATCGCTTCTGACATAATTGGCTCCTTATAATTTATGCTGATTTCTTCAAGGAAAAATCTGTGTAATTCAATACCCACGTGGTTGAATTCAATTTCTTTAGTACGTTCTTTTTTTCAAGGTGCAGGGCTATCTCACGTGCAATTTTCTCTGCCTCGGTTTGCCCGACTGACATCCCTTTCTTTTTGAGGAACTCCATCACAGAAAAATGGAGATCACGAAGAAACAAGTTCGACAGATGATACAGCGGTGCACGCGACCGCATGAATTGCAAAAACTCTACCTGATTGCCGATGATGTACTGTGATTTTTTAAAATTGATGTTCATTGCACACCTTCCAGCGAATATGATCGCAAAAAACGGACAGCACGAGTGAATCGCTCTGCAGCAAAATCTACTTCTTCTTCCGATGTAAATCTGCCGAGACCGAATCTGATCGTCGAGCGTCCTGCCTCAGCATTCAAACCGATAGCTCGCAAAACGTGAGAATAGTCGGTATCTCCGATTTCTTCGGACACACAAGCCGAACCTGCCGATACTGCAACATCTTTCACTTCTGTCATCAACTGATCGCCGCGAACTCCGTGGAATGTGATGTTCAGATTGTTTGGGAGTCTCTCTAATGGATGTCCGTTCATTGTGGTCTGATCGATCGATAATAATTTTTCTTTAAGTCTATTTCGCAGTACGACAAGACGGGCATTTTCATCCTCCATTTCTTCCATGACAATCTGCACTGCTTTCCCGAAACCGACAATGCCGGGAACATTCAGCGTTCCTGATCGTATTCCATGTTCATGTCCGGCACCATCCATTTGTGTCTGAACAGATACGCGCGGATGATGTGAACGGATATACAACGCACCGACACCTTTCGGTCCATATATTTTGTGTGATGCAAACGAAAGAAGATGAATATTCATCCTCAGTACGTCGATCGGGAATTTCCCAACCGCCTGAGTAGCATCCGTATGAAAAAGTACCCCTCGCTCAGCACACAACTTGCCAATCTCTTCGATCGGTTGTATCGTACCAATCTCGTTGTTCGCCGCCATCACGGAGACGAGAATTGTCTTCGATGTCATGGCATTTGCTATGTCATCAACACTGACCTTGCCGTACGAATCAACAGGAAGATACGTTACAACGAATCCATGCTCTTCCAATCTTTTGCACGAATCCAACACACATTTGTGTTCAATCTGTGTTGTAATGATGTGATTTCCTTTTTCTTTCAGATTTTCTGCCGCACCTTTAATTGCAAGATTGTTCGATTCGGTTGCGCCGCTGGTAAAAATAATTTCCATCGGATCGGCATGTATTGCATCGGCAATTTTCTTCCGCGCATTCTCAACCGCTTCTTTTGCAATCCACCCAAAACGATGCTGCAGACTTGCCGCATTGCCGAAATGTTCTGTATAAAATGGCATCATAGATTCCAACACACGTTGATCGACGGGTGTTGTTGCGTGATAATCCATATATACGGGAGTTTTCATGCTCAGACAATCTCAGAAACTTTCATCGAGGCAAAGACATGCTCAAGATTGTGTTGAATTTTTCCCAGAGGGTTTTTAATCGTGCAATTCAGATAGATCGAGCAGTTCTCCGGCGCTTCGGCAAAACATTGCGCAATGCCGACCTGCGTTCCTTCTACCACTCCAATGACATCCATAACCGAAATGTCATTTGCACTGCGCGCCATCGTGTACCCACCCATCGCACCTTGATGTGAGATGATCAACTTCCCTCTCGTCAACTTCTGCATCACTTTCGCCAAGACTTCATTGGGAATGTTGTACTTGTCAGAGATTTCCTTCACCGTCGAGATCTGGTTATTCATCGACGCAATATGCCGGATGGCGATCAAACCGTATTCAACTTTTTTCGATAACTTGAGCATTCTTCAAATACGACTGTTGAAGTCCTATTTCATTCCAAAAAAAGAGAAGAACTCGAATCTATTAACAACTTTGATAAGACATTTGTTTCGAATGTTCTTCTGACTGGGTAAATATAACTGTTTTTAGTCTAAATTGAAAGGTTTGGAGAGGAAAAATTTTAAGAAACTTGGCTTGGAATTTGCGATATTTCGAGTACAAATCTTGTTATATAACCACAGAGACGCTGTACTTGAAAAGTATACTATGACTACGACACAATTATCCGATATATTGGGAGATATACAATTATCTAAAAAAGATGCTGATGGGATCCACACCATTGCCGTTATTGGACTTGGTGTAATGGGACAAGGAATCGCACAGACCATTGCAACTGCCGGAATTGAAGTACTAGCCATCGAAAAATCCGAGAAAAGACTCCACCACCAACTCAAGTATCTTGACGAATCTCTCGACAACGAAATACACCGCTGGACGATGACGAAGAGTGAAAAGCGGGCGATCCTCGCACGCATAAAGGGAAATACGGAACTCTCAGCGGTCGCTCATATCCCGGTGGTGATTGAAGCGGTGGATGAAAATTTTGAGTTGAAGAAGAAACTCTTCCACGAACTCGACTCGCTGTGTGAGCCAAATACAATTCTGATTTCAAACACCTCCACATTAAATCTTTCGAAACTCGCAGCATCAACAAAGCGGGCGGACAAAGTGATCGGCATGCATTTTTTGAATCCCGTGCCGAAAGTTCCTCTCGTAGAACTTGTGCGCGGGATGAAGACATCCGATGAAACATTCAACGCCGTAAAAAAACTCGCTCAGCGTCTCGGCAAAACACCGATTGAAGTATTTGAATATCCCGGATTCGTGACAACACGCATCATCATACCGCTGCTGAATGAGGCAATGTATATTCTCATGGAAGGTGTCGCCACTGCCGAGAGCATCGATACAGCAATGAGGCTTGGATATGAATTCCGATACGGACCTTTGGAGCTTGCCGATATGATGGGTCTCGACGAAGTGCTTGCGTGGATGGATTCACTGTTCCATGAGTTGGGTGAAGCAAAATACCGTCCATGCCCGCTCCTCCGCCAAATGGTGCGGAAAGGAAAGCTCGGAAGAAAGACAGGTGAAGGATTCTTTAAATACGACGATCACGGGAAAAGAATTACGGAGTGATTGTCATCTCGAGGTCAGGTTTTATGTTTTAAGGTGAATTTATTTGTTCCTGCAACGTGAAACGTAAAACATTGAACAGCATAATTTAAACGCAGAAAAGAAATCGCATGAACATATTAGTTTTAAATTGCGGCAGTTCATCGGTGAAGTACCAACTTATCGATGTTGATAAAAAAATATTCCTTGCAAAAGGAAGTGTCGATCGCGTCGGAATGACCGGCGCCGTGCTGACAAACATTCGTGCTGACGGAGACGAAATAAAAATTACTGGCGATATTCTCGATCATACGATTGCAATCGAATATATTCTTGCCGTACTCCTCAGCAAAAATCATGGCGTCATTTCTTCCAAAGGAGAAATCCATGCCGTCGGGCATCGAGTTGTGCACGGCGCTGAAACTTTTACGGGATCTGTACTCATTACGGATGAAGTGATCAAGGGCATCCGCGATAATTTTGAAATTGCACCGCTGCATAATCCTCATAACCTACGCGGTATTAATGCATGTCAAACCCATCTCTCCGATATTCCGCAGGTCGGTGTATTTGATACTGCATTTCATCACGAAATTCCGCCGTATGCCTATATCTACGGCATTCCGTACAGTCTCTACACACAATACAAAATACGTCGGTACGGATTTCATGGTACCAGTCATGCGTATGTAGCGAATCGTGCGTCAGAGCTGTTGAAGAAAGATTTAAAAAAACTAAAGATCATCACCTGTCATCTCGGCAACGGGTGCAGCATTGCAGCCATTGATAAGGGTATCTCGATCGATACTTCCATGGGATTCACACCACTTGAAGGTCTGCTGATGGGAACGCGCAGCGGTGATGTTGATCCTTCAGTGATACTGTATGTTATGGCAAAAGAAGGATTGAATTATTCCGAAGCAAATACATTGCTGAACAAACATAGCGGTTTGCAGGGCATTTCCGGTGTCAGCAGCGATATGCGTGAAGTTATTGCTGAAATGAACGAGGGAAACAAAAAAGCGAAATTGGCGTTTGATGTTTTCTGTTACCGGATTAAAAAATACATTGGTGCATACGTGGCTGCTCTCGGAGGTTTGGATGCTCTTGTGTTCACAGGCGGCATCGGTGAAAACAGTCCCGATGTGCGAAAAGCGGTGTGTGAAAATCTTGACTATTTAGGAATTGAAGTGGATAAATCTGCGAACAGTTCCAAAGAAAAGGAAAAAGCGATCAATACTTCAAAATCTCGGGCAGGTGTGTTCGTTATTCCGACAAACGAGGAACTGATGATTGCGATGGAGACAAAAGAGGTTGTGAAGAACGTTAAAAAGAAATAAACATTTTGATGACGAAATAAAAAAGCCGCTGCAATTCACTCAGCGGCTTTTTTGTTCCTGGAAACATCATTTCTGCGGAATCATCACCGAAACGAACCGGGGAGCACCTTGAGGTCCTTTAACGCGCAACATTAAAGCATCTCCCGGTTTTTTAGATTTTATTACTTTTTCCAACTCGGTAATATTGCTCACCGGCTTTCGATCTGCGTCAAGAATGATATCTCCTTCCCGCAATTGCCGGGTTGCCGCTTCACTGTACGGTTTGACATTTGCAACCAGAATATTGCTGTTCACCTGCCGTTCTTTCATCGTTCTGGCATCCGCTTTCCGCACGGAGAATCCGAGCGATTCAAAATCGACAGACTTGGACGATGCTTCTTCGACCGATGACTCTTCTTCATCGTCGCCCGATGCATTGGATGCGACATCCCGTTCCGTGCGCGGTTTCAGCGTCACCACTTTTTCAATTTTCTTTTCGTCGCGCCAGATCATCAATTTCACTTTGTCACCGGGGTGTTTGCTGGCGATGTACGCCTGCAACTCGTTCGGTGCTTTCATTATTTTACCATCGATGGAAAGAATAATATCGCCGGCACGAACACCTGCAGCTTTAGCAGCTTCGCCGATCACCTCTTGAACAAAAACACCTTCCGCTTTGTCGAGTCCATTTGCTTTTGCAAGCGTTTCATCAACTTGGGAAATTGAAACGCCGATGTATCCCCTCTCAACCTTTCCGTGAAGAATCAGATCTTCGGCAACACTCTTTGCAAGGTTGATCGGGATCGCAAACGAGTATCCCTGATACCGCTGGTTGGTTGTCGCAATGGCTGTATTAATTCCGATCACTTCGCCGTAAATATTAACAAGCGCGCCGCCGCTGTTCCCCGGATTGACCGCGGCATCTGTTTGAATGAAATTCTCAACGCCGTAACTATCAGCAATAATCCGAATGCTGCGTCCGATGTAGCTGATGATGCCGGCAGTCACCGTTGATGTTAAACCCAACGGATTGCCGATCGCCAGCGCCCACTGTCCTACTTGTACGTCATCCGAATTGCCGAGCACAGCCACCGGTAAATCATTTCCTTCCACTTTAATAACTGCGACATCGGTCAGCGGATCGGTGCCGACAAGTTTTGCTTTGAACCGGCGTGTGTCGTTCAATACTACTTCAATTCCGTCATCAGCCGCATTTTCGACAACGTGATTGTTCGTGATAATATAACCGTCCTTTGATACGATCACTCCAGATCCTGCTCCTTGCGATTGTTCGTCAGGTTGACGGAATCTGAAATCGGGAAAGAAACGGAAGAATTCATCGGCATGAGGATTCTGCCGGGCTTTTGTTGTGACAACGACGGAGACAACGGCTGGCGTCGCTTCTTTCGATACTTTAACGAAAGCATCGTTGGCTGCCTGCAGGTTCAGATCGGACTTTTGTACTTTCTGATCAGAGCCCAGTTTGATACTCTTTTGCTGTGCAAAGCCAAATTCTGTTCCGCCGAGATCAGAGACAAGTACTGCTCCGAAAATGGCACCAATAACGATGAAGACAAATGCGGCGAATACGGAACGTTTCATACGATTGTTTCTCCTTTTAATTTTTCAGAATACAAGTTCTTATTGTGTCGAGTATAACATTGAAAGAGATTTCAAAGTTCTGGAACCTTCAACATGATAACGAAGATACGATTCCAATGTTGCAATGAGATCGTTTTTGGCAGCAGATGACAACGTCAGCGTTGCCGATTTTTCGACGTCACCTGTTTGAAGAAAGTAAAGGGACTTCCACAGCCCGTTGTTGATTTTCGTTCCACCTGAATGCTGTGCGTCGGCGCAATTTGAACATGTTATCTTTCCGTCGGAGAGCCGAAGGAAGAGATAAGGAACATTCAGCACATCGACCCCTTTCCGGCACACCGAACATTCTCCAAGATCCATGCCAAAGCCCAACTCTCCGAATAATTTTACCATGAATGACAAAAGTATATTTATATGATTCTTTTCCGTTTGATTGACCGCTTGTAACGACCGAACGAGCAACTCGTACACTTTAGCATTCTCTTCTTCATCGTGCATCACCATCGTTATCAGTTCGATGAGCGCAAGCCCCGTAAATATCCTGTCCGGACTCATCTGCACGTTGTTCAGAACAACCGCGATCTCGCTCTTGGATAGAAGATGTAAATCTTTCTGTTCTTTTTTATAGAAAACGAGCAATGCGATCGTCATCGGCTCGAGAGAAGAACCGAATTTATTCTTCCGGCTCCTCACTCCTTTTGCAATAACTTTAACCTTCCCGAATTTTTTCGTGTACACCGTGACAATCTTGCTGGTGTCGCGAAAATCCATCGCATGAAGGACAACTCCTTCCGTTTCAACAATCATGACATCACCGCTGCTTTCAACGATCTGCCGTACGGCGGACGGTGAACCCCTTTTTCCGTTATGATCGCCGAAATATATTCATGCGGCGTCACATCGAAAGCAGGAGAAAATACTTTCGTTCCCGCCGGTGCTGTCGGAATTCCACTGAAGAAAACAACTTCATCGGCACTCCGTTCTTCGATTGCAATATCGTTTCCCATCGTCAAAGAAAGATCAATCGTCGAAGTCGGGATAACGATATAAAAAGGAATGCCGTTTTCTTTTGCCAGGACTGCAAGGTTGTACGTACCAATCTTATTTGCTGTATCGCCGTTGGCAACAACTCTGTCCGCCCCGACAATGATGGCATCAATATTCTTCTGCTTGATCGTCCACGCAGCAGCGTTATCTGTGATGAGTGTCGAAGGAATATTTTCCTTCTGCAATTCCCACATCGTCAACCGTGCGCCTTGTAATAACGGTCTTGTCTCATCCACAAAGACAGAAATCTTTTTACCCGAACGGTGTGCAGTCTTTATTACACCAAGTGCTGTACCAATCCCTCCCGTAGCAAGAGATCCTGAATTGCAGTGCGTCAGAACTGTTGCTCCATCTTCAATTAATTGAGCGCCGTAGAAGCCCATCGAGTCGCACATCCGCCTGTCTTCGTCATGGATTGACCGCGCTTCAGATTCCAGTATGTCAAAGAGCATTTTCGAACCGTTCGTTGTGTTTAGACGAGCAGTATTCTGCATTCGTTCCAACGCCCAAAAAAGATTCTTCGCCGTCGGTCTTGTTTTTTCCAGCAGTTCAACGGAGTTTTGAAAATGTTCAAGAAATATTTCGACAGAAGAGTCTTTATGACGGAGAAGACCGAGCAGCACTCCGTACGCAGCGGAAATTCCGATCAGAGGGGCGCCGCGGAGTTTCAGCGTGACGATTGCCTCTGCCAGTACTGCGATCTCCCCAGTTTCAATATAGACTTCGCGATTCGGCAGTTCGGTCTGGTCAAGAAACCGTACTTTATCGCCGAGCCATTCGATTGATTGTATCATTTATTGTTCCAAAAAATCAAACTCCCGCATCGGCGGGAGTGAAATAGTGAAACACGGTTGTGAATGACTACTCTTCAAATCGTGACAACTCTTTAAACTCACGGAACCGGTCTTGTATTTTCAAATAGGATAGATCCCGCAGCCCATCCACCGAAACCTTCTCAACGCAGAACGATGCCATCGTACTTCCATAAATGACCGCGCGTTTAAAGTTCTCGTGGGATAGATCTTCCGTCTTTGCCAGCCATGCTGTGAATCCCGCAGCAAATGTATCCCCCGCTCCGGTCGGGTCAAAAATATCTTCTAGAGGATATGCCGGCGCGGAAAAGATCTGATCTTCGTGGAACAACAAAGCGCCATGCTCCCCTTTTTTTATGATCAAGGTCTTTGCACCCATTTCACGTATTTTGCGTGCCGCCCGCAGCAGATTCGGCTCACTGCTAAGAAGACGCGCTTCAGAATCGTTCAGAATGAACGCATCGAACATCGGGATTGTTTTGACAAGTTCATCCCGTTTCGTGTCGATCCAAAAATTCATTGTATCTCCGACGACGAGTTTCGGTTTCTCCACTTGTTCAAGCACGCGGCGCTGCAACGCCGGATCGATATTACCGAGGCAGATGTATTTTGATTTTTTATATGAGTCTGGAATTTTAGGATTGAATTTCTCGAAGACGTTCAAGTTCAACGCAAGCGTGTCGCGATTGTTCAGGTCGTAATGATACCGCCCAGTCCAGTGGAAGGTTTTCCCTTCCTTTATAATCTCCAAGCCTTCAAGATCGATATGTCGTTCTTTTAAAAAGGCGATCGCTTCCTGCGGATAGTCGCCCCCAACAACGCCAACCAATCGTACGTTGGGTGTGAAATAACTGGCGGCTACAGCAATGTAAACTGCAGAACCGCCGAGAACATTTTCCGCTTTCCCAAACGGCGTTTCAATATCATCAATAGCAACAGAACCAACAACTAAAAGACTCACTGATACTCCTTATGGTTTTTGAGATTTATGGATCAATTGAGGCGGATGGGCTTTTGTCCTGAACGGTCCGATAGCCAGCAAACGAAGCTGTTCATCACTAAGATTGTGAGAGGCAAACAGAATTATCCCCTGCATATTTACTTCACGGCATTTTTCTATCTGCTGTAAAAGATTCAACGGTGTCAATTGCAAGTATGGTGCGATGCCAGCATAGAGCGGATGCTGATCTCCGACGATTGCTCGGACTTTTATTAGTGTTTCGCCGACCCAATCCGCATTTGTTGAATATGCCATCGGAACGAGCACATTGACATATCCCCGGTTCGCCCATTCCCTCCAATCCTGCAACTTCGCTTTTGTCGCCTCCTCAATATCGGGAAAAATGTCCGCTGATAAAAGCACTTCCGGATTTTCCCAGCGGATCTTTTTTACAAAATCAGTAATCACTTCCTCACGCCACTTCTGCCATTGAACCCAATGGTCCGGATAATCGGACGGATTTATCTCCATCGGATCGACACCGGAAATTTTTTTGAATTCCGCCCGGGAGTATTCGCTGTAATCCGACGATTCTTCCAGAGGTACGTTGATCGGGTACCGAATATAATCCATTTGAAGACCGGCAATATCGGGATACAATGTTCGCACCTCTTTGTACAATGACGCGGCATACTCCTGCACAGCCGGGAGTGCAGGATTCAGAAATATGTATCCCGGTTCCGCTTTGGAGATTTTTTCGCCGTTTCGTTTTATCAACTGCCAGTCGGGATGCTGTTGAAGAAGGAAATGAGAGGCAGAATCGTTTGCTGTTGAAGCAACACCGATAAAGAAAGTATGAATCCACGCATGAACGTCGATCCCGTATTTTCTCCCCTCATCGATGAAAACCCGAAGCGGATCGAAACCTGTAAATTCTGTTTTCTGCCGGGCAATAAATCCGGGATAGATCGTTTCGCCGTTCCAGATCGTTTCCACAAACATCATGTTGAATCCGGCATCCGAATACTTTTTCATGAGCGATGTGATCTCCCCGCGCGTTTTCTCTTTTGGACGATGCCAGACACCCCGTCCTTCGATCGCAGGAGAGGTCGTAATCCGGTATTCCACTTCGTCGAGCAGCCTCATTCCCTGTTCGTACAATGCTGAATCAACCACGACGTTAACCCCCACCGCAGCATCTCCCCGAATCACGTTGAGCGTATCGATGATCTTTCCGAGCGCCGACAGTTCATCATTCGAGAGATATGAGCGGATCTTTTCGTACTTCTGTTTCAATTCTTTCTGCCGCATGCCGGTGTAAATCTTGAACGACTCAAGATCGAACGTCACCGTTACCATTGAGTCCATCAACAATATTTTGGAACCGATGCGTACATTGTTGGTGAGAAATATCCGTGCGCGACCGTGTCCGGAAAGGATATATTCTCCGGTATGTATCGGAGAATTGTTCCCGCCAACCTTAATGACGATACTATCTTTAACTGTTGCTTCGATCCCCCATTGGTTTGTCCCGGTAGTCGGTTTGCCATAGGCGGAAGTATAAACAATGAGTTGGTGCTCGCCTCTGCCGCCGGGATAATCACGCATATTTTTCGGATCTATTGCTGTAACAGGATAGGATGTTTCCGGAAGTTGGGCAAGAAGAACGTGAAGGAGAAATAATATGAAGACAAAAAACTTCACAGTATGATCTCGGAAAAATCAGCTGCTTTGGAACCGCGAACTATATAGTCGTGTACGATTTGCAATGCATCCTTCTGTCCGGGCCACACGCACAACTCTTTTGCCTTGTCGATTGTACACCAGAGATGCTGATAATGCTCGTGCGAGAGTTGCAGATCTGTTTTCCGGGGGACCTGAGCGGCGAAGACAACCGTGTGATTCAACGTATCGTGATTCACGGAAAAGAACGTGTTCACATGCGGCACGATCCAGAATTTTTTCGGTGTATATCCGGTTTCTTCCTTCAGTTCACGTAACGCTCCCTGCAACGCGGTTTCTCCCGCTTCTATTGAACCGGTTACAATCTGCCATGCATCGGGATACAATTTTTCTGACTTTGAGCGGCGTAGCATAAGATACAACGGCTCTTTGTTTTCAAATGAGAAGATACAGACTTCAATGATGTTGCAAACGATGTTTGGCACTTTCTTCTTTCAATAATTTAATTTCTTCGTCTTTTAAATGCTTTAGTGTTCCATCTTTTAAATCACCAAGTAATAACGAACCAATTGAAATTCTTTTCAAAGCAATAACCGGATGCTCGACCACTTCAAACATTCTTCTGATTTGTCTGTTTTTTCCTTCAATGATTGTAATTTCGCAAACCGTCTCTACACTTGAAGTTGAAAGAATTTTTATTGTTGCCGGAAGCGTTTTATATCCATCGTTCAAGACAACGCCGGCAGATAAAATTTTAACTTCTCTGTTTCCCAGAATTCCGCTGCATACAACTTCGTACGTCTTCGGAATTTTGGAATTCGGATTGGTTAGTTTTTCTCCCAACTGCGAGTCATTGGTTATGAGCAGCGCACCGGATGTATCTTTATCCAACCTTCCTACAGGGAAAAGATGGACTCCCCCCGGCAATTGCTTTACACCTGAAACCTGAACCTTGAAACTTGAACCCTCCAAATTTTTCCCCTCAATGAAATCATATACAGTCTTTCTTCCCCGTTCATCACTCCGTGACGTAACGACACCGACCGGCTTGTTGAATAACAAATAGACAAACTCTTTCTTCTTCCCGACTCTCGTACCGTCAATTTCGATGTTGTCAATTGAAGGATCGACGCGGAACGATGCAGAACGAACCACTCTTCCATTTACCGAAACATTCCCCGCAGCAACTAACTTTTCCGCCTGACTGCGTGAGCAATATCCCAATTTGGAAAGCGCACGGGGAAGGCTTACGGCACGTTTCGGCAATGATTTTAACACGAACGAATATTGAAATTAAATGGTGAAAATACAAAGATTATTTGGAAATGCCGGAGACTCCGCCTCTTGCTTTTGCATATATGACAGCGTTCCGAATTGCAGATGCCGTAGCTTCCGCTCCCATTTCTGCAACCAGATCAATCGATGCTTTCTTGTCGCCGCAAGATAAGGCGAATGTGACGTCACCGTCGAACGTTGTATGACATGGAATTATTGCACGCGACATTCCATCGTGTGCCCGCTGGGCAATGCGGTGTGTATCAATCTTATTGAAGCGGGCATTCGTAGCGACAACGACAAGTGTCGTATTCGTGTTTCTTGTAAGAAGATGTTCGTTGTTAAAATGATGAAGCCGCTGCGATTCACCCAAAAATTTTCCATCAACGCGTGCGCCGGCAAGGACCGAACCGTTTGCGTTGACAACATCGCCAACGGAATTAACGACAGCCAGAGCCCCAACAACCACATCACCGATCTTGACAGAAGCACTCCCGATCCCTCCTTTCATCGCATTTTGAAATCCACTCCATTTTCCAACAACGGCGCCGGTGCCTGCACCGACACTCCCCTGCTCAAAATCAGCCGATGCACCAGCAGATGCTTGATAAGCATTTTCCTGCGTTGGAAAAACTGTGGAACTGCCGATGTTCAGATCGAAAATGATTGCACTCGGAACAATCGGCACAAGTGCCCACGGCGTTTTGTAGCCGATGTTGTTGTCAACAAGATACTTCATCACACCGTTTGCAGCACCGAGTCCGAATGCACTCCCGCCCGATAAAAGAATTGCGTGGATCTCCTGCATCTGTTTGTCCGGTGCAAGAAGAGCCAGTTCGCGCGATCCGGGAGAACTTCCTCGCACATCGCAGCTTGCCATGGTATTCGGAGGACACAGGATGACTGTACAGCCGGTAATGTTCTGTTCATCAGTATAATGTCCGACAGTAATACCATGTACATCCGTGATCATAATCTTAACCTCGTAAGAATCACTGCACACGCGATTGCCGCATTCAGCGATTCTGCCTTGCCAAAATTCGGGATAAATATCTTTTTGTCAGCCAGTGGGGAAATTTCTTTCGACACGCCGTGCGATTCGCTGCCGATGACGATCAATGACTTCATTGAAAATACAGTTTTTCTCACGTCATCACTTCCCAAAAGTTCGGTTGAAAAGATAGAAAATCCCTCTTTGTGGCTTTGTGTGAGAACAGTTATTAAATCAACATCATTGACAATCGGAAAATGAAAAAGAGACCCCATCGTTGCCCGCACAACTTTCGGGTTGTAAAGATCGACTGAGTGTTTTCCAACTACCAGCGCATCCACACCAAACCAATCGCACGTGCGGATGATCGTGCCGAGATTTCCCGGATCGCCGATACCATCCAGTGCAATGATGAGAGCAGATTCTCTTTTCAACACATCATCTATCTTTCCGCGGGAATCGGCGATTGGAGCAACAGCGATGATCCCTTGCGATGTGACGGCATCGGAAATCGAATCGATCTCTTTTGCTTTTGCAGCAATCAATTCAGCCGACGACTTTTTGAGAGCGGAGAGTAACTTCGGATCGGGAATCCGATGCTCATCATACACCACAGTTGAGAATGAGATACGGGCATGCAATGCCTCTTCAACAGACTTCCACCCTTCAATGAGATACAACCCCATCTCCTCCCGGTACTTTTTCTGATGGAGTTTTTTTATCTCCGCGAGTCTGGCTTTACTCATACACTCCCCACACTTCTCTCAGCGTATCCGAGATTTCACCGACCGAGGCGTATGCTTCCACAGCGCGAAGAATATGCGGAATCAAATTATCATTTGTCAAAGCGGCTGTTTTCAATCCGGACAACACAGCAAAGACATTCGCAGAGTTGCGGCGTGCCTTAACCTTTTTAAGGTTCCGTACTTGTTCGTCACGGATCGATTCATCAACTTTTAGTAATTCTTCTGTGTGCGTTTCCTGAACCGTAAACTCGTTGACTCCGACGATGATCTTCTCCTTTTCGTCAATTGCTTTCTGATATTTGTAGGCGCTCTCTGCGATCTCGGTCTGAAAAAAATTCTTTTCAATCGCTCGCACGGAACCGCCGATCGAATCTACCTTCGCGAGATATTCCTTTGCCCGTGCTTCGATCTCATTCGTCAATGATTCAACGAAATACGAACCGGCAAGCGGATCGACAGTTTCGGTTACTCCCGATTCATACGCAATCACCTGCTGTGTGCGAAGTGCAAGCCGCGCCGATTCTTCGGTCGGCAGTGCGAGCGCTTCATCTTTTGCATTGGTGTGCAATGATTGAGTTCCGCCAAGAACGGCTGCCAATGCCTGCAATGTCACTCGAGGAATGTTCGTATCGATCTGCTGTGCGGCGAGCGTGGAACCGCCGGTCTGAGTATGAAACCGGAGTTTCATCGAATCGGGATTCTGCGCGTTGAATTCTTCTTTCATGATGGCTGCCCACAATCTGCGGGCTGCGCGAAACTTTGCAACTTCTTCAAAAAAATTATTGTGCGCATTGAAAAAGAAGGAGAGCCGCGGTGCAAATGTATCGACAGATAATCCGGCGTTCACCGCCGCACGGACATACTCCTTTGCATTCGCCAGTGTGAATGCAACCTCCTGCACAGCGGTTGAACCTGCTTCGCGGATATGATATCCGCTGATAGAAATTGTATTCCAACTCGGTAGATTCACACTGCACCAGGCAAAGGTATCGGTTACAAGCCGCATCGATTGCTGCGGAGGATAAATGTACGTACCCCGCGCGATGTACTCTTTCAGGATGTCATTTTGAATCGTCCCGGAAATATTTTTCAGATCGGCGTTTTGTTTTTTTGCCAGTGCCACATACATACATAGAAGAATGGCAGCGGTGGCATTGATCGTCATGGAGGTGGTAATTTTCTGAAGATCAATGCCATCAAACAACGTCTCGATGTCGGCAAGCGTATCGATTGCGACGCCGACTTTCCCAACTTCTCCTTCGCTCATTGTGTGGTCAGAATCATACCCCATCTGTGTGGGAAGGTCAAAAGCGACCGACAGACCGGTTGTTCCTTGCGAGAGGAGATAGTTGTACCGTTCATTCGATTGGCGCGCTGTTCCGAATCCGGCATACTGACGCATCGTCCACAATCGTGACCGATACATCGACGGATAGACTCCGCGCGTGAACGGAAATTTTCCGGGTTCGCCAATCTGCTTCGATGAATCTACATCGTTACTCGTGTAGTATTCTTTAATCGGAATCCCCGAATCGGTCTGAAATTTCTTTGTCGCCATTGATCGCTCGTTTTCTGAGGAAGTAATAAATGACCGGCGGAATAAAAATAAGGAAGATGAATACAATATGAAACACGAAATAGAGAAGTGCCGAAATAATAATACAGGCTAACAATATCAAGAATGAAATAAGATTTGTTTTCTGATAAATATTCATATCATTCTCTCCATGCCGTATGCTTGATTGACGTACCGTCGGATTCAAAAATGACCGCTCCTGTCTGATCTGTTCTGTGCACCGCAGCCCCATTTCGGACAAATCGTTCCAGTACGGTCTTGGATGGGTGTTTGAACTTATTGAACCGTGCCACAGAAACGACGACATGATCAGGAGATACTTTGTGCGCAAGTTCTTCCGTACTGCTTGTCGATGATCCATGATGTCCCGCTTTCAACACATCAGAATCGAGGAAATCGCCGTACGCATGAACCAGATGTTCTTCGGATTCGGTCTCGGCATCTCCCATAAACAAGAACGATGTGCCGCCGTACTGCAATTTGAAAACGACCGAACTTTCGTTGACGTCGGAATATCCGTCCGCA
Organism: Bacteroidota bacterium; assembly: GCA_040751955.1. Classification (GTDB taxonomy): domain Bacteria; phylum Bacteroidota; class Ignavibacteria; order UBA10030; family UBA8401; genus SpSt-333. The sequence continues at coordinate 45,967 of JBFMFY010000006.1, read as the reverse complement.
GAATCGGTATCAAGGAACCTTTTCGTGGGATGAAGGATATATAATCGAACGTTATCGAACCGGCTCACCATTCCCGCACGAGCAGTAGTGTGAACGGTGCTCTGTTCAAGAAGATCGTACTCATAAAATAAATTCGAATTCATCCTTTGTCCTGCATCGATTGTTTGTTTTACTTCAAAATTCTTCATGAGGTACGGAACTCCGCCTAAATGATCTGCGTGAGGATGTGATGTTATCAATGCGTCAATAGTAGAAATTCCACGGCGACGCAAGAACGGAGCAACAACCATTTCTCCTGCGTTGTATGCAGCAGAAATCGGTCCTGCATCAACAACAATCGTTTCGCCCGCAGGCAGTTCAATTACTGCTGCATCCCCCTGTCCGACATCGAGAAATGAAACTTTTAACTTCTTTTCGCTACCGCTTAAGAATGAGATGTACAGCATTCCGTTGACAAACAACAAAAGCCCGAACAGGATTCTTTTTTGCAGAAGGCGATCGTGCCAATTGAAGATCCACCCAATGATAATCGAATAGAGTATGGTTTCCTTCCACCCAAACATTGCTGTGTTGACGACTGCATACGGCACTTGCTCAGCAAGTTTCACCAATGTCAGCGTAAACCATGCAAGCAGATTGTTCGCTTCACTCAAGACCGATGCTGTCCACATCGATACAACGCCCAGCAGTGCTCCTGTCAAACCAATCGTGACGATGATTCCGACCAAAGGAACAACGATAAGGTTTGCAAAGAGCGATATGAGCGAAACCTTGCCGAAATAATATGCCGTGAACGGTATCGTTCCAACTTGCGCCGCCAGCGACACGGCGAACAACTGCCACACCGGAGTGATGATCTTAAACTCCTCCAACGGCTCCGGAATACTTTTGATGAGCGAATTCATTTTCGGATAAAAATAGACCATGGAGAAGACTGCTGAGAACGACAATTGAAATCCGACATCGAACAATTGTTTTGGATCGTACAAGAACATGAGAACTGCTGATAGACCGAGTACATTGTACGTGTCTGTTTTCTGCTCGAAGAATTTTCCGATCAGCACGATACCGGTCATAATAGATGCCCGAACGATCGAGGGGGATGCACCGGTGAGAAACGTGTAGTACACCAGCGTTAACAGCGTGAAAACAATCTTCGGTTTATTTGGAAACCGCAGCAAGCTGAAAATCACATAGATGATCGCTACAACCAGGATAACGTGCGAGCCTGAAACCGCAAGCACATGAATAGTACCGGTATTGGTGAATGCATTTTTGATTTCTTCCGAAATCTCTGTTCTGTCTCCGAGCAGCAAACCGATCAGGAAATTTGCTTCATCTCCTTTCATCACAGTCGTAATGGTACGGACAATAAACTCTTTCGAAGGAAAAATGATCTGTTCAAAGAACCAGTTCGGCTCCCGGATCTGCGACACTGTGATGTTTGAATATCCGAATACAGTCGTCAGTGCGTGTATATTGTTCAATTCGAGATATTCTTTGTAACTGAATTCTCCCGGATTTCTCTCCGCAGCCGGTTCCTGCAGTATTCCTCTAAATGTTACCACCGAACCATACGGGATCTCTTTCACTTTTTCTTTCGACCGCTTATCGGCAAAGACCGTGAGATACGCTCTCCCTTCCGTTACAACCGAATCGAACTCGTTTTGGAGGGAAAGAACAGAAATAAGGAGTGTTGTTCTTCCATCTTTTATTTTGGGCTCATCAATCACTCTGCCGACAATGGTTACAGAATCCGTTCCGTTGGTAAACTGAGTGATATGATTGTTCTGTTTAAGTTGTATGTTGATCGCATACGAAGCGGCAGCGGCAAAAAAGAGCGTCAGAACAAATAACGGTGTGTATAAGAAAGAGCGTCCGGTATTTTTCCGATGAACGAATAATTCAATCAGCGATGCAATACAACAGACTGCTGCCAACAATCCGTGAAATTCCCAGGGAACGTCAGCAATCTTTGCGGAGAGAATTCCTGCCGCCATCACAGATGCAGCAACAAGAGCAGGTCTGTTGGCTGCAAAATTCCTATCGAATGTCATACGAACACCCGCTGAGAGAGCAGTTGATTATTTTTTGCTCAGGAATGAAACGATTGCCGGAGTGATATCTTCCAAACTCCGAATACGGGAGGAAAAATAGGAATGTTGTTTGCCAATCACAACAAGGGGAACGGGATTGCGTGTATGTGTTTTAACAGAAAGATCTTCGATGTTGCCATGATCGCTGACGATGAGAATAATGTCATCATCATAATTGAATCGCTGCAGCATCCCTTCAACAAATCCATCCATACGTTCCAGCATCTCAACTGCAACCGCCATATCCTGAGAATGTCCGGCATGGTCGGTGACAAAATATTCAAAGAATATAAGATCGACATTCTTCCCCAGTTTATACATCAATGTTCCTGCCTCCTGCGGCAACACCGGTTCTACTTCGGGGTGTCCGAGTTCTTTCCATCGTGTCCCCGAAATATCTGCAGAGACTGCTTCATGATTCTTGATCGCAACATGCGTATTGAGAGATTTGCCTGTGGAGGTGTACGCCAGCGCAATTGTCGGGACTTTGCCTTTGGGACCGAAAATATAGTCGAAATATTTTTTGGGATACCCGTTCGCAAAAAAGAACGATTTACCCATACGCTCCAACTGTGCAAACAGGTTCTTCTCTTTGATTACCGGAACGAGTGTTGAATACGGATGGGGACCAAAATGTTTGCCGATCATTTTAGAAGCGTTCACTCCTGTCATGATCGCCGTTTGTCCCGTTCCGCTCTGCGGCAAACCGGAAACACGAAGAGTTGCATTAACGGGAGAGAGTGAAACGATATCCGACGAATATTTTTTGAACGAAGTCGAAGGAAGATTTCCGCCGCAGAGTTTTTGAAGTGTAGGAAGTTTCGCGGCGAAGAACGGATTCACCGAGGGATTCTTCTTCCCGTATCCAACGCCGTCCCAGAAAATGAAGTAGAAGCTCATTTCGATTCGACAATGACCGTTACCGGACCGGAATTCACAAGAGTCACATCCATCATTGCGCGAAAGACACCTGTTGCAATTTTTTCATTCCCAAGCAACTCCCGCATCTGTCCGACAAAATATTCATACAGCGGTTCTGCAATTGCCGGCGGAGCAGCATCGATAAAACTGGGACGATTCCCTTTTCGCGTATCTCCATACAGAGTAAATTGCGACACGACAAGCACAGACCCGGAGACATCTTTCACCGAACGATTCATTTTTTCTTCTGCGTCCTCAAAGATACGCAGTGAGGCACATTTCTCCGCAAGATACCGTGCATCCGAGTCCGTATCGCCTGTTTTAATCCCCAGCAGAATCAGCAATCCATTTCCAATCGCACCTGAAATATTGCCATCAATCGTAACGCTTGCCGATGAAACACGTTGAATGACTGCGCGCATAATTATTTTTGTATTTATTTGTCGGCAACAACGCAGCGGAAATGACCGCCGAAATCCTTGATTGCCGATACGTTTGTCAGACCCGCATGTTGAAATATTTGCTGTGCGCTTTCCGATTGATCGAACGCGTGTTCCACCGCAACAAAACCGCCGCTCAACAGTGATTGGGCAGCGTATTCTGCAATTTCTTTAAAGAATGTGAGTCCGTCCCCGCCATCGGCAAGCGCTATTGTTGGTTCAAACTCTTTTACTTCCGTGGGCAATTGACCATACTCTCTATTTGAAATATACGGCGGATTTGAGACTATGCAATGGAATTTTTGATCGCCGGCATGGTCTGTAAGAAAATTTTTCTGAAGAAAAGAAATCTTTTCGAGAACGCCGTTCCTTCCCGCATTCACAGAGGCAAGTTCAATCGCTTCTGAAGACATATCGATCGCCGTCACCGTGGCGTTGGGAAGTAATTTTGCCAGACTGACGGCGATACAACCGCTTCCGGTACCGATGTCCAATATTCGTAAATCATCAGCAGATAAAAACGATTTTTTGATTTTATTGATCACCGTCTCTACGAGAATTTCGGTATCCGGACGAGGAATCAGCACACGAGGATCGACAGCAAATTTCAATCCCATAAATTCCGTTTCCCCCAGAATGTACTGCAGCGGTTCGTGAGAGAGCCGGCGCTTGAGCAACTCTTTGAACATACCAAGTTCGCTTTCTGAAAGAGGCCTGTCAAAGTTTGTATAGAGCTGTATCCGCTGAAGGCGAAGAAGATGTGCCAACAGGAGTTCGATATTCAAGCGCGGGTCGTCAAATCCTTTTTCCGTCAGATAGGTCGTTCCCCACGTCACCAGATCGAGGAGGGTCCAGATTTTTTTAGGGGTCTCGGCTGCGATCAATTATTTCTTTTTCTTTGTTGGTTTCGTGTTCTTGCGGGGTTTGGCGGCTGTTTTCTTTGCTGCCGCTTTCGTGTGGTTTGATTTTTGCGCAGATATGTTCGGCTTCATAACCATCTCGTCGTCATCGTCGTCCGACAATTTTCTCTTCTCGTACTTTTTTAATCCGACAATCTGATGCTGGTTGAACCCAAGTTTCTCAATCTCTTCAACGGCAAAAAATTCTTCTCCGACTTCGTATTCAGCTTCTTCCTCACCGACATCAACTTCGTCCAATTCTTCCGCCAGTTTGTTGTCAGAAAAGACAAAACGCTTATCCGCCTCCAGCAGACATTCGAAGTCTCCGATGTTTTCCGGCATTTCAAACTTGAGTTGCTCGGAGCGTTCCATCATCGCATCCCACATGGCAAGAATCGGAAGCTCCTTTTCTTTTTGCTCTTCCAGAATTTTTTCCGCTTCGGATAATAGTTTCTCGTACATGATGTTACCTCCTCTCGCTCAATAAGCCGGAAGCATGTTGGTACCGTATAGTTCCTCCGACAATCGTCATCTCCACTTCAGTAGTCAGAATTTCTTTTGGATCGCATTTCATGATGTCGTTCGACAAAATAACAATGTCGGCAAGTTTTCCCTCTTCTATACTTCCCTTCTGGTTTGCTGCAAACTCCGCGTACGCAGCCCACATTGTAAACGAGCGCAACGCTTCCTCTCTCGTCATTTTTTGTTCGGCATACCACCCGCCGTCAAAATGTTTCGGATTATGGATCCCGTCGGCAGAAAGCTGGAATTTCTGTTGAACATCATTCGCATCTTTTGGGATGCCATCTTTATCTTGCCGTGTTACGGCAGCATAAAAACCAAGCAAGGGATTGGGGTGTTCAACCGGAAAGTCAGAACCGCTTGCGATGATATTGCCGTCATTCAGCAGCGAACGCCATGCGTATGCGCCAAGAATTCGTTCGGGTCCAAGGCGTGATTGCGCCCAGTACATATCCGACGTAGCATGGACCGGCTGCATACTGGGAATAACATTCAGTTTTTTGAAACGGGAAATATCTTCCCGTGCAATCACCTGTGCATGTTCAATTCTGAGCCTCGCTTGCAACGCTTGGGTTGGATACTTAGCGGCTGCTTTTTCATATTCATCCAGCACGATGCGGTTCCCTCTGTCGCCAATGGCATGCGATGCAACTTGAAATCCTCGTGCAAGCGCCTGCTCAGTAACAAACCTCAAAGTATCGGGAGAGGTGGTTACCAATCCCCTGTTGTCGGGTTCATCGCTGTATGGCTCGATGAGTGCGGCGCCGCGAGAACCGAGTGCGCCGTCAACATATAATTTGATTCCACGCACGGTAAAATTGTACCGCACAGCATCCACGTACGGTCCTGACGCCAACATCTCATTCAACAGCGGACTATCGGCGCTGATCATGCCGTAAATTCTTACCGGCAGCGATTGATTGCGGGCAAGTTCCTTGTAAATCTCAAAATCGATCTTGTCAATTCCCATATCATGAACGCTTGTGATACCATACTTCAAGCATTCATCAAACGCTCTTTTGTACATCCCGATCTTTTCTTCACGGGTATATTCCGGAACAACTTTCGCAACGATCGATTCGGCATTATCAATGAAGATGCCGGAGGGTTTGCCGTTATGATCGCGGATAATTTTACCTCCATCGAGATCTATTTTCATGTCGGACTGTGCGAATGCGATCTCCATTGCCTTACTGTTCACCCAAATAGCGTGACCGTCGATGCGGGAAAGGATAACGGGGTTATTCGGCGCAACCTTGTCAAGAATAGAGGCGGTTGGAAATTTTTTCTCACCGGCATTGTTTCCCCAATCATTTTGGTCCCAGCCCCGCCCCCGGATCCATTCCCCTTGTTTTACTTCTTTGACTCTTGATGCAACAAGTTTCGCAATCTGTTCAGCGGATGTCGTTCCGATAAGGTTCAATTCCGTCAGTGCTTTGCCGAGTCCGAGCACATGTGCATGAGCGTCGATCAAACTGGGAATAACAGTCTTCCCTTTCGCATCGATGATATTTTGTGAAGTGTACCGATTTTGTATATCTTGTGTCGAACCGACGGCGACGATCCTGCTTCCACGCACGGCGATCGCTTCAGCAACCGAGTTGTCATCATCCACAGTGTACACGGTCGCGTTCATGATCAACAGGTCGGCAGATTGTTTTTGCGATACAATACTGATGAATATCCAAGCGGAAAGTGCAACAGCGAGTACGATGTAGATGAGCGTTTTCATATCGTCCGAATGAATTACTGTAAAAATATAGAAAAGGGTTTCTCTAAAAGCCAATACCTTTTCAAAAAATTAATTCTTCACCAAGATCAAGAGCACCATAGGCTTTTACAATTTCATTGCAACAATTTTCATGCCCGCATCTTCCGGTGAATATGGAGAATCATATGAAAGAATTCGATGAATTTGTTTCGATCATGAAGCGTCTGCGGAATGAATGTCCGTGGGATAAAGAACAAACGCACGAATCATTAAAAAAACATTTTGTAGAAGAAGCGTACGAAGCGTTGGATGCCGTTGACAGAAGGAACTTTGACGATTTGCGTGGAGAACTCGGCGATGTTGCACTGCAAGTGGTGTTTCATGCGATCATAGCGGAAGAAGAAAAGAAATTCACGCTCGAAGAAGTATTTACAGAAATCAACGAAAAATTGATCCGCCGTCATCCGCATGTCTTCGGCGATGCGACGGTCAATTCGAGCCGTGAACAATCGGCATTGTGGGACAAGATCAAAATGAGCGAAGGAAGAAATTCCGTTCTCGACGGAATACCGAATTCACTCCCCGCACTGATGAAAGCGGAAAAAGTACAGAAGAAAGCATCAAAGGTCGGTTTTGACTGGACACAAAAGGAAGATGTGTGGAAAAAGGTTGAAGAAGAAATAAAAGAATTACACGAAGCAGTGGATAAAAACGATAAAAGTCATATCGAAAAAGAATTCGGCGATGTTCTCTTCTCATTGGTCAACTACGGCAGATTCATCGGTGTCAATCCTGAAGAATCACTTCAATTAACGGTAAAGAAGTTTTCGAAACGGTTTCAATACATCGAGGAGCGTCTGAAAGAGCAAGGAAAAGATATCCATCAAACAAGTTTGCAGGAGATGGATGCGTTATGGGAGGAAGCGAAAAAAAAATAGTTTATTCATTCCCCACAACCACCGTCCATTCTCGTACCCTCCACTTTTTCACCAATCCATTTAAGACGTACGGATCATGCTTCGCAAAATTTTCTGCAACGGAAGCATCGGCAGCGCGAAATACCAGCAATGCCTGATCAGCAGGGTCGCTGAATGCTCCGGCAAGCATTAATTCTTTTCTTTCCCTTGCTTCTTTTGCAAGCCGTAAATGTTCCGTGCGAAATTCCGTCCTGCGGATAATGTAGTCGTCAACGAGATCGTAGATCAATGCATAGTACTTCATATCTTTCCTTTACGTTTTTGCCGTGAGGAGCTATCTCTTTCCATTCTCTTTTTCATCGTACTTTCCGTACGCGTCGATGATCTCCCTGACGAGCCGGTGCCGGACAACGTCGTTCTTGTTGAAATAGACAAACTCGATCCCTTCGATCTCTTTCAACACTTCCTGGATCTGCACGAGTCCGGATGTGGCGTTTGACGGAAGATCAATCTGCGTGATATCGCCGGTAATGATTGCTTTGGAATTATTCCCGAGTCTGGTCAGGAACATCTTCATTTGAGTTGCAGTCGCATTCTGTGCTTCATCCAGAATGACGAACGCATTATGGAGCGTTCTGCCGCGCATGTATGCCAGCGGCACGATCTCGATGATCCTACGTTCGAGATATGTCTTTAACTTGTCGCTTGGAAGCATGTCATCCAACGCATCATAGAGCGGACGCAAATACGGATCAACCTTCGCCGCCATATCGCCGGGAAGGAATCCGAGCGATTCGCCCGCTTCCACCGCCGGACGCGCCAATACGATCTTGCTCACTTCATTATTTTTCAAACTTGCTACTGCCATTGCAACCGCAAGGTACGTTTTACCCGTTCCTGCAGGTCCGATGGCAAAGACAATGTCGTTGCGCTGTGCGGAGTCAAGATACGTCCGCTGCGTGGGTGTTTTTGCTTTGATGATGGAATTTTTTGTGAAGAGAATAACAACTTCGCCCGCTTCCTGCAATTGCGCCGTCCCTTTTACGGCGGGAGACATATCGATCACAAGATCGAGCACTGTGTTGACGTCGTTCGGAGAGAGAGATCCGTTTCGGGAAAGGACGAATTGCAATTCCTTGAATACCCGTTCCAGCAAATCTATCTCTTCCGCTTCACCTTTGATCGTGATCGTGTGGCCGCGAACGGTGAACGATGAATCAAATCGCTTTTCGATGAGATGTAAGTGAGCATCGTTGGAGCCAAGCAGCGACAACGTATCGACATCTTTAAGGATTAACTTCTTTTCGATTGTACTGTTCCTCCTTTTCTGAACCCAAAGTACAAATTTCTTAATTTAAAAACAGTTCTTCAGTACACGGCATTCCGCTTTCCCATCTTTCATAATGACGGAGACAACGTCGAATCTGCAATCGGTGTCCGGAAGATTTTTTGAAGCGACATATCCTTCTGCCGTTCTGCGGAGCAATTCCTGTTTCTTTGGAGTGACAGATTCTTCGGGAGTTCCGAACCGTTCCGAGCGGCGGGACTTTACTTCGATAAAGACAAGTGTGTCACCATCCTTTGCTACAATATCAATCTCACCATGCTGGTAATAAAAATTCTTTTCAATAATCGTATATCCTTGCTGCCGGAGAAAATTCTCGGCGACCGTTTCTCCCAGATCGCCAATCTTTCGTTTCGATATCGGCTTTTTGCCGGTCATAATGGTTCCAGTTGATCGACATGAAATGATCTGCGATGGATCGGAGAATATCCGTACTTCCGGATCGCTTCGATATGTGCTTTCGTGCCGTACCCTTTATGCTTCGCAAATCCGTACTGCGGATATTGCTCATGCAGTTCTTTCATCAATGCATCTCTCGTAACTTTTGCGATGATTGATGCTGCTGCAATTGAATGAGAGAGTGAATCTCCCTTGATAATATTCTCCACGGGGTATTTTTCATGACGGAAGAAATTGCCGTCAACCAGCAGTTGTTCAGGAGGCATCTTCAAATGATCCAATGCTTTGTTCATTGCAAGAAACGACGCTTGCAGAATGTTGATCCTGTCGATCACGTCATGACTCACGATACCGATGCCGATAGCCAATGCCTTCTCATGAATTGTGTGAAACAACTCTTCCCGCTTCTTTTCCGTCAGTTTCTTCGAATCGTTTACGCCGCCGATCAACACTCCCTGCTCAAAGATAACGGCGGAAGCAACAACAGGACCTGCAAGAGGACCGCGCCCTGCTTCATCAACACCGGCAACATAATGAATTCCACGGTCCCAATATTTTTTCTCAAACTCCAACATCGTCCATTACCCGATGTAAATGGCTGCCAAACCGACGAGCATATCCCATTTGAGAATATTGCTGAGGAGATTAAGATTCTTGTTCGACTGATCTTTCCACAATGAATAGAGTACGTAGCCGACCACGGCGTTGACTCCGATGTTCACTGCTATAAAATAATTCAGCCCGTACATGCCGTTGACAAACGGAATGATGGTGGAGATAATAACGGCGGCTAAGAACCACGTGGCGATTCCGACAGATTTTTTCATGCCGTATTGCACCGGGTATGTCAATGCACCATGTTTGGCATCCCCCTCTACGTCTTCCATATCTTTGATAATTTCGCGTCCTACATTGATAAGGAATGCAAATACTGCAGGCATAATTGCTTGTTTGATATTTCCGACCGCCGCGCCGCCGTAGATGAAGGCAAGACCTGTTAATCCGCCGACGATCAGATTTCCGATGAGCGGCTTCGATTTAAATCGCTGGCTGTACAGAAAAATGACCGGCACGGCAATAAACGCAATGATAAATGCTGTCCGCGTGGAATAGGCACTCATGATCAATCCGGCGCCGGTGATACCGCCGTAGAACATCATCGCGTCGAATTTTTCAACGGCACCGCTTGGTAAAGGACGATGAGGTTTGTTGATCTTGTCGATCTCGACGTCAAAGATATCGTTGATTACCATTCCGCCGCCGCCGATGAATGCACCGCCCAGCGATGCAAACATCATCGCCAGAAATTGCGATTGTGTTCCACCGGCAAGCAAACATGAGACGTAGATCGATACGGCGGTGATAAAAAAATTTACGGGTCGGATAAGCGTTATATATTGTTTCATTAAAACTCGTTGATAATTCGTACGTGAATTTTTCCGTTACTAAAACTGTCACCTTCACCCAATGCATAGTTGACATTGAGAATTCCCAAACCGGTTTCGAGACGGATGCCAAAACCGTAACCGTACACACTGTTTTCCTGCGCCGCTGTTGATTTCAGATCATCTGCAGGCCGGTAATAATATCCACCGTCAAAAAATCCGTACAGCGATGACGCTCTCCCGGTCAAGAAACGATATTCCAAATTCAGCCATGCGACCTTTGATGCAAAGAATTGATTCTCACGATATCCCCTGAGCGTTGTTGTGCCGCCGAATTGATACAGGTCGCTCAACTCAAGCCGTGATGAATGTATCTGCTTTCCGTGCAGCCCCAGTAATACTACGTGACGGAAAAATGTAGAGATATATCCTTCGGCATCCAATGAATATTTTTGAACCGTGTACTTCCGTTCGATCGCAGGAGACAAATATTGCTGCGGACCAGTGATCTTTTTTGCTCCCTGCTGAACTGTCGTCGAGTACCGAATTCCGTTGGTGGGATTCAGCACATTGTCTCGCGTGTCGTACAGGATCTCTCCCCCGACGGAGAGAACGCTGCTTTCAAAAACGGAAAACTGCTTAAGATCCGCAGCAGGATAGACAGACTCATTTGTAACATTCATGCCAATGAGCAATTCTTCGGTAAACGCAAATTCACCGCGCAATTCCAATCTCGATTTCACATACGAGGAATCTTGTTTTCGCTGGTAGAACGCGGCATTCACTCCCAGCGGAATTCCGAAGAGCCACGGTTCGCGGTATTGCAGCTCAAGTTCTTGCGTCAATTCATTCTCCCTCTTCCATTTGACATTCGCCTTCCGTCCTGTACCGAACAAATTCCTGAACAGAACAAATACATCGCCGGTAAAATATCCTTTAGTACCGGGAGTGTTCGTGGGAACATATCCCACAATGCCGTCGAACGTGTTCGGATTCCCCTCCTGTACCGATATGGAGAGCCCTCCGATGAGAGAATCGGGCGCAGCAGCCGTAGCGATATAAAGTTGAGGCTGTGAAACTGAAGCAAACAGTTGCATTCGGTCTAGCCGTCGTTTCACCCTATCAATCCTCTCCTGTTGAAATGGAGCGAGCGGTTCCATCCGCACTTCGCGAACAATAACATCCGTTTTTGTCGTTGTATTTCCTTCGATCTGTATTTCATTCAAAAAGACGCGAGGACCCTCAACAATGACCAATGAAAGAAGCAAGCGGGAAGAATCTGTACGATCTATAGAAATACTATCGCTCAGAATTTTTACAAAGGGACGTCCATTGGCGGAATAGAAATTCAAAATTGACTTAATATCCGATTCGAGCGTCTGCTCGTCCAACGGATTTCCAACCGATGTCTCCATTATCGCCAGTAATTGCGTTGACGATGCAGAACGGTTGCCGGTAAACTCTATCATATGAATGAGCGATTGAATTCCTTCATGGAGAAAAAATGTCATTTGAACATGTAAGGAGTCGTCAGAGTAATCAACATGAATCGAATCAAAGCGGAAATTGTAAAAACCGTTTTTCCTGTATAATTCGGTAATCTCGTTTGTTGACCGCCGCACGAGATCCGATGGAGTCTCCTTGTCAGGTACAAAGCCAATTGCTGTAATCAATTCACGGTGAGAATACCGCTCATTACCCGCAAACAGAATTGCTTTGACATTCCGTTGATTCTGCGCAGCAACTGTTCCGGACAACAACAAAAAAAGCCATCCGCACAAAACGAATGGCTGCAAATATGGTAAGAAACTATTGCTCATTGATTGTTCCGCAGTACGGAACCATGGTCATTAATAATGTTTCAAGCGCTGCAGCATATCCCAGATAGGGGTGAGTAATCGATAATCGCCGAATCCGGTTTCGTCAACAAAAACGATGGACCGATTATAATCGTAGTATGACCAGACCTCGTACGGTTTGGAATCTATATCGAACGGATGGCGTTCGACATTGTTGGGAGAGCCGAAGAGAATGAATACCATTCCCATATCTGTGCGCCAGCCGGGTATGTAGTGTGAGAAATGCTGATTGGCATATTCAACCCTGCTGTAGTATTCTTCCATGAACTCGTTCCGTTTCGTGTCAGGATTCGGATCACGTTTCTTCCAGAACTCTTCGAACAATGTCCGTTTCTCTGCATCCGTGCCGGCGTCTTCGATCTTTTCATACTCTTCTTCTTTTGCAATGTACCGCAATTGCCGTATTGCCAGATCGAGATCAGCAACATTGGCAGGTATATTCCCCCACCGAACAACAAATGTGCGCTGTTTCAACACCGGCAGAATTTCGTCGCCACCAAGCAGTGATTTTGCTTCGACAGAAATTGAATAGGCACCTGTGGAATACTGTGAACTGTCAAACCGCGTGATAATCTGTGATCGCGTGTTCTGCACACGGTAGTATTGATACTTATTGAGAAGTTGGTTCCCTTTGTGATCGGTAATAACATAGTGCAACTCAAGCGAATCAGTCTGTTTCGGCGAATAGACTTCAAAGAAGACGTAGAACACGTTGTTGTTTTCACCGATGTTGCCGGTGACATTCGGTACGATGTTCCTTCGATCTCCATCCATCGTTACCCTGCTGACCATCATAATATCGCTGATAGCAAGATTCCGCATCGTATAGTTGCCGACAATCATTCGCCGGACAACGGTGGAAACTTTCTTCGATTCATCATCGCGGATCTGCGAGCGCACCTTGTAAATGCCGGGCGGGATCATCAATGACCGCTGTGTTAAACTGTACGCTCCTTTTGACTCTGTTTGACTGAATGAAGCCAGTTTGATCTCTTCGGACCATACCTTTTCCGAAACGGATGCATTCTCTTCCGTCAAAAAATTGATCGTCACTTCATACTTTGCAACGTACTGATTGTCTTTCTTGACAAACTGCAGAGCATCGTACGGTATTTGAATATAGAGATCGACCCTCGAGGATGTTGAATCACTCGTAGAAAAACTCAATGCGTCGATATAAAATTCCGGAAGGTCAAAATCTGACGGTGGTTTACGCGTTTCAACTTGTGCCGTCAACACAGAGAACGCGGCAGCAAACAATATCGAAAATATTTTCATGCGGGCACCGTCATTGGTTCTGCATAGAGATCAAATTCGGTCGCGTCCGAAATTGTTACTTCAACAAATTGGCCAATCTTCAAGCGAGTCTCTTCTGTTTGCGGGATAAATACTTCGTTGTCGATTTCCGGTGCATCCCATTCCGTTCTCCCGACAAAGTTTCCATCCTCAATGCGTTCAACGACCGCTCTGGTGTTCTTTCCGATGCGGGATTCGTTTTGTTGCAGCGATACCTCTCGCTGCACTTCCATAATGTACTCTTTTCGCCGTTCTTTTTCTTCCTGCGGTATCGTATCGCCCAAATCGAATGCCGTCGTCTGATCTTCCTGCGAATAGGTGAACACCCCCAGCCGATCAAACTTTACCTCTTTGACGAACTGTACAAGTTCCTCAAAATCGGATTCTGTTTCGTTGGGATAACCGACGATCAGCGTCGTCCGCAATGCGATGTCGGGAACCGTTCGCCTGATTGTTGCTATAAGATTTTCGGTCGTTCGTCGTGTTATGCCGCGGCGCATTGATTTCAAGACATTGTCCGCCGCGTGTTGAATGGGCATGTCAAGATACCTGCAAATCTTCGGATTGTCACTAAACGATTGTAATACATCGAGCGGAAATTTTGCCGGGTATGCGTACATCAACCTGATCCATTCAAGTTCCTTGATCGATGCAAGTGACGATAACAGCGATGCAAGTTTTCTTTCGCCATAGAGATCCAATCCGTAGTATGTTGTGTCCTGCCCGATCACAATCAGTTCTCTCACTCCCTTTTCAACCAATCTCATCGTCTCATCCATCACTTGCTCGATCGGCTTTGTTTTGTGTCCACCCCGCATAATCGGTATTGCACAGAATGAACAGGGATTATCGCACCCTTCAGATATTTTCAGATAGGCAAAATGATGCGGCGTTGATATGGCACGCTCGCCAAGCAGCTCATACTTGTATTTCCCCCCAAGTTCCTCAAGAATATCGGGAAGTTGATTCGTACCAAAAAACCGGTCAACCTCGGGAATTTCTTTTGCAAGATCTTTGCTGTACCGTTCGGAAAGGCAGCCCATCACGAACACTTTTTCAAGATTCCCTTCGGTCTTTCTTTGTACCGCAGAGAGGATTGTCTCCACCGATTGCCGCTTTGCGGCATCGATAAATCCACAGGTGTTGATGATCGCAATATCTGCGTTATCGATCTTCTCCGTCAGGGCAAAATCATTCGTCAGCAATTGCGAAAAGAGCGCTTCTGAATCGACTGTGTTTTTCGCACAGCCGAGCGTGATGATATTTATTTTTCCGGTTTTGGTTTTCACTATGACAACACCACAAAGTCTATATACAAATATAAAATCGGCGAAACGAATATCAAACTGTCGAAGCGATCGAACACTCCGCCGTGCCCCGGGATGAGCCCTGAAGAATCTTTAACATTCGCATCTCGTTTCAATAACGACTCTATTAGGTCCCCGATTTGCCCGAAAACGCCTACGATTACACCCATGACGACCGCTTGATGTAATTGCAAATACGGAAGGAGATATTGCTGAAACACAATCATCGCTCCAACCGCCCCCAGGAATCCCCATACCGCCCCTTCCCAGCTTTTATTGGGACTCACGCGTGGAAACAATTTATGTCTTCCCATAGACAGTCCGCCAAAATATGCGGCGGTATCACACATCCAGATCGATGCAAAAATCGCAATGACAGTCCATCCTCCCCATGCGTATGTCGTGGCGGCAAGCGCGTCGTCTGAAAAAGATGTGGAAGAGGGAAAAAACTGAATGGCAAGGTGGTACGGAAATTCCGCACCGAACAATTCCCGAATGCCGACAAGTGAAGAAAGAAAAACGCCGATGTACAGTACTCCAAAAATTGTAACACCGGCATTGAGAAAGATCGACCCTTTGTTGCGAAACAATTCTACTATCATTACAACAATGAGGAAGAGAAAGAGCACACTGATGAAGAGTTGTAATTTTTGGAGCAGTGAGATTCCACCGCTGTCGATAAAAAACGGCAGGATAAAATTTTGTATCCGTTCATGAAAGAACGAAATGTGAATCGCCGAAAGTCCCGCAATGGCAACTCCGGTCTGCGGATTGGCGCCTTTCGCTTTTGCCAGAGTGAAATACTCAAGCAATGCGAGAATTCCGATCGTCAGCACAAGGAGTAAAAAAAAGAGAGTGCCGATGTAGCTGACGAACAATATGACCGGAATGCCGACCAGTGCGACGGCAACGCGAGGTGCAAGATTAACGAATGTTCTTGACATTATTTTCCGGAATTATGAAATCCAAGAGATCAAGTGATTGAAGAATCGTCATCGCGTTCTCTACCGAACCGGTGAGAACATAAAGCGCCGGCAGAAAGTCTTTTCTGTACCTGCTTCGTTCAAACCATTGAACAGAGATACCGTTCGCTTCAAGATTCTTTGCTATCAGTTCGGCTTCAAACATGCTTTGCGATTCGCACAGTGTAGTGTACCGTTCAAAGATCGTTTGATGCGAAGCATCATTACAAAAATAGGCGCCAAGTTTTGCAACAGCACAATCACCGCAAACAGGCTTCCCGCACACTTCACAGAACGCTATCGCCTCCATCTGAGGATGGTTATCGCATAAATCGGTGATTCCATTCTTATTCATTCAGATCTCGCAGGGATGTGCTCAGTCGTTTTTATGTACAAACGGAGTATGACAATGAATACCAGTATGAAAACCGATGTTGTTCCCACTACCGTTGCTGTAGAAACAGATTCCTCCGCGCCGGCAAGAATAGATGGTGTATCGGACGCGTTAAAACCGTACATATATGCTGCCAGTACCGAAAAAGTATTGTTGACAAAATGAGCAACCATCGGCAGGATTAATGTCTGCGAACGGTATTGAAGAAAACTAAAATAGATTCCAAGCGCAATAAGCGGAACGGCATGAAACGGATTGAAATGATACAGTCCGAATATGATACCTGTGATGAAGAATCCCCGCACACCGTTTGTACCAAGCGAAAAATTCTTCTGGACCAATCCCCGGAAGAATATCTCTTCGCAAATGGCGGGCGTGAGTGACACCACAGCGATGACAAACAACAATTCCGGAACTGAATGTGCTTCAACAAGTACGCGATACGTTTCCTCGATCATTTTCTTGATCATCTCGACAAACGGAACGACGTCGTCGGGCAACGGAATCTTTTCCTGAAAATAAATATACCCTTCTGCAGTCTTAAGGAGAGCGACCATTCCCAAGATGGAGAGAATAATTTCAACAGCAGAAGGAATTCTCCAACGCAGGGCATTCATCAGAACACCATGCTGCATTTTTGCCAGCATCAACGCAGGCGCAAGCAGGAAAATAAACTGAGCAACCATGGTAGCAACGCGTGCCACCATGACGTTGTCGTTCGTAACATCGCCGCCGATAAGCAGCAGTGTAAGTCCCCCTCCAACGAATTGATAGAGAAAAAACAATCCCACAAGCGATACAACGGCAAACGCCAAGGGAGAATACTTGACGCCTTCGGGATACTTGGATTCTATGGCTGTTGCTACCTCCCTCATTTTATTTTTGCTTTCAACTCATTCCGCAAGCCGGAGTACTCTTTCAGTTCGGCATCTATCGAACCGATGACAACTTTCGTACTCACCTTCACCGGAATTTTATTCTCGTCGTCGCTCAGCCAGATAAGGATCCGTCCTTCGCTTTTAAACAATCCTCCCTCTTTTACCATCGGTTCAACAATAATACAGTTGAACGTCCCGGCTTCCACATCCACTTTTTGCTTGCCGAGATATTTCACGTCGAGCGGATTCGTCTTTCCCTTAAAAAAATTCTGCAAATGAATACGTTGACCAACCTTGAACTTTGAATAGTCAATCGTTCTTGCATAATAGAATGCGGACATGATATCGTGGACATCTGACGGAATCTGGAATTCTCCTTTGTCTGTTCGTGCTCTGTTGTTCCGTTGATCGAATACAGCAACGTAGTCCCTTTTGAATTTTCCTTCCTTAATATGCTGTTCGAATTTCCACGGAACGATCGTCGTTGTATCAAGATACGTCTCGTATCGGTCGCGAACTTCAAAGAAGAGATCAAATGTCGGGGTTGACCGTACGGTAAATGACACTTTGTATGCGGTTGTTCCGAGCACCGTATCAAGCTGTGGAATACTCATCTCCGCATAACCGGCGGTGATGAATCCGTAATTCACATCGAACAGCAATTTTTCACCCGTCGTAAATGCACGCTGCTGTTCCGCTTTCTGACCGTGCAAAAGCGAAATGCTAAGTAAAAGAAGCACGATGCTTCTAGCGATGCTCATTGACGTGTTCTTGGACAGCATGAAACACCTGGTCAACTGTGATCTGATCCATGCATACATTGGACTGACACGCTCCCCCTTTGCACAACGGACATCGTGCACTATCCGCTGTGAAAACTTTTTTCTTATTTGTGTACGGTCCCCACCGCACTGCACTGCATTGAAGAATCGGCGGATAGAATCCTATCACGGGTGTTCCAACCGCGGCGGCGATATGAAGCGGACCGGTGGAGTTTGAAACGAACGCAGATGCCCGCTTAAACAACGCGCCAAGTTCCACCAGCGAAAACAACCCGGTATAATTGACCGGTGATGTTTTCATATTTGAAACGACACTCGCCACTAAACTCTTTTCACTTTCGCCGCCCGTCAAAATTACGTTGCACTGCAAATCGTTCCGGATTCGATCTCCCAACGCAGCAAAGTTCTGCAATGACCAGTCCCGCGCCGAACCTCCGCTTCCTACATGCAGAACAACGAAAGTATTCATACTGTCTTTAGAGAGCATTTCGTCGATCTTTTGCTGGACATCGGCAGAAATATCCAATTCAAAATCAGCAGTGCCGGTATTCTCAATCCCAATTGCTTTGAGAAGATTAAGATTATATTCAACTTCATGACGCTTGGCATCTTTTCTGTGTTCATACACCTTATGGTTGAACAGAAATGAATACCAGCGATAGCCCGTTCCTACTCGCACCGGAATCCCGGCAAGATAGATGATCAACGCCAAAATAAACCGTGGATACGGGACGATTGCGATATCAAATGACCGTTGCTTGACAATCTTGACATATTCCGAAAGCGTCCGCTCTCCGTCATCGTCCCACTGAACAATATCTGAAACGCATGAATGGCGCTCAACAAGTTCCCGTGTATATTTCCGCACCATCATTGTAATGGACGCTTTGGGAAAATGCTTCTTCAGCACCGGCAGCATCGGCAGTGACAGCACTACATCACCGATCCGATCCGTACGAATGAGAAGAATATTTCTCACTTCTGCCGGTGAACTCTTCATCACAACGGCTCATCCAAAATTTCGAATTGCTCCCAACCGCGAAAATCATAGTGCCACCATTCGCTTTTAATCGGATTGAATCCATGCCGCTCCATCACATCTTTTAGCAATGCTCTGTTTTTTTTGGCGGCTTCAGAGAGCAACTCATAGGAATGCCACGCTTTTTCCGTGAAATCGTCGTACGGAGTCGGCATTTCTAACTCATTCCCATGTGAATCTATGATTGTCAGATCAACCGCAGCACCACGATTGTGGCGGGAACCTTTGCGTGGGTCGGCAACATAATCTTCGTTCGGGACAACTTTCCACAATTTCCATTGAATCGCCAGCGGCCTGTATGCATCATACACTTTCAACCGGAAACCGAGTGATCGTAATTCACGATTCACTGCAGCAAGCGATTCAGCCGCTTCACGGCGGAGTTTAGCTTTTGCAACAGGATATAATTTTGTTTTGGTGAAATTATTTTCTGTTGCATATCGAATATCGAGCACAATCGTCGAATCGACGGAAAGAACATCAACAATGCTGTTCCGCAGATCCGCAGTCTGATAATGTTGATAGCAGCCGATGGAAAATACCAAAAACAGTATGAGGGAAGATGAACGGAGTCTTTTCATTGTTACGATACGAAAACCCTCGCAACATCGATCAGCATTGAAGGTTGATTCCATAAAGCGGTACGAAAAATTCCGCCGAGTGTTCTTTTTTCTTCCGGAAGTTGCAACGCACTGTCGCAGATATTGTTCAGCGTCTTATCATCGAAGTACGAGATCGCCGTCTTAATATTGTAAAAAACATCATGCCGCCAGCCGAGGCGTTTGTGCCAGCGTTTGTCATATTCAATTAAGTGAGAGATACTCTCCTTTTGAATTGCTTCTGCGGCAACCTGCCCGCCGATCATTCCGCCGATCATTCCCGAAATGATTCCGCCCCCTGACACAGGATTAACCTGATGCGCAGCATCTCCGACAAGAATCACATTCTCCTTCACGATCTCATCGCACGTTTTGGCGCACGGCACACCACCTGCAATGTGGGTTAACATTGCCGCTTTCGGAAATTTCTTTTCAACAAATTCGTGCAGATATTTGATTGCGGATTTCTTTTTCGCTTCTTCAACTGCGAGACCGAGTCCGACATTGGCGGTATCCTTTCCTTTCGGAAAAACCCAAAGGTACCCCCCCGGTGAAACATTATCGCCAAAATAAAAATCGAGCACGTCATCTTCCACATCGACACCCGAAAGCGTCATTTGAGCACAGCTCTCCATATCGCGGATGTGGCATGTCGTGTCGATGCCTGCCATTTTTCCGATGCGGGATTCAACCCCATCTGCACCGATCACGATCTTTGACCGGATATCTACTTTCTTATCTTTGATAAGGGCACGAACACCGGCGATCTTCCCCTCTTCACGAAGCAGATCATACACATACGCTTTGGTAACAATTTCTGCTCCTTCTTTTGCCGCAAGTTTTGCCACTTCATAATCGAAAATCCGACGCTCAAGAACATAACCGGCACCATCGAGTTTTGGAACAACACTTTTTCCATTCGGCGCAACGAGACGAAATTTAGTGACCGTTGATGCAATCCATTTTGGATCCGGTTGAATAAACTGAATCACACCTTCATGACTTACCGCTTCACCGCACCGGACAGGATAGCCGACGTCGCGGTCTTTTTCAAGCATCAAAACTTTTGCACCGCCAGCCGCAGCATACCGCGCTGCAGTTGACCCTGCAGGTCCTGCGCCAACTACAATGATGTCATAATCAATCTTCATATTAAAACGCCACCGTCTGATTTAGGTATTGCGGAATCTGGTCCGGTAGATTATGAACTCCCTCTTTATGGAATTCGATCACTTCCCACGGACAAGCCCAGACGCATTTGCGGCAATTGGTGCATCGCTCTTCAATAATGGCGATCTTCGATTCCTGCAGTTCGATCGCATCTTCCGGACAGACTCCGACACAGCAGCCGCAGAAATCGCATTTTCCGGGAATGATGTGGATCATTAAATGAGGTTGAGGCATTATTGGATTCCCAGTAATTCTACTTCGAAGATCAATGTTGCATTTGGCGGAATGATTCCACCGGCACCCTGTCGCCCATATCCTAATTCAGGTGGAATTGTGAACCGACTTTTTCCTCCGACCTTCAACGTGGCTACACCGTCATCCCAACCTTGTATAACCTGCCCCACACCAAATTGATATGAGAATGGTTGCCCGCGATCTCTTGAACTGTCGAATTTAGTACTGTCGGTTAACCAACCGGTGTAGTGCACAGTAACAATTTGTCCTTGTTTTGGCGATGCCCCTTTCCCTTCTTGAAGAACTTCTACTTTCACTCCGGATTTTGTCACAAAATTATTCCTTTCACATCCTATAAGGGATAAGGCAATAGCGAGAATTGAAAAAACTTTCATGCTGAAAATTAACTTAATCTGTTTAAAAATAATGAAAAGGGAGCGCACTTCCAAAAAATTATACCGAAACGTAATCAACTAAAACAAAAAAAGCCCATTTGCATAAAACAAATGGACTTTTTTGAACAAACTGCCAGTGGAATTTATTTCTTACCGAGAATCGCGTCTTTTGCAGCTTTGGCAACCTTAAACTTCACAACTTTCTTCGCGGGAATCTGTATAATTTCACCAGTTGCCGGATTGCGACCTTGACGTGCTTTCCGTTGCACGAGTACCAATTTGCCAACGCCCGGAATAATGAATTGATTCGGCGCTTCTTTGTACGCTAATGCTGCAAGTTCTGCAAATATCTCCGTCACCGCTTTCTTCTTCATTCCGAACTTATTCGCAAAATAACTTGCAATTTGCGATTTCGTCATTGCTTTTCCCATATTACTCTCCTGGTTTTAGGTGAATGTTTGTCTATAAGAATTTTTTTAAGATTTCTTGTTTTGCTGCTTTGGCAACTTTAAATTTCACAACTTTCTTCGCAGGAATTTGAATTGTTTCTCCTGTTGCAGGATTTCTGCCGATTCTTGCTTTGCGATCAACCAAAACCAATTTACCGATGCCGGGGAATGTAAATTGATTCGGTGCTTCTTTGTATGACAAATTTGCCAGTTCTTCAAAAAACTGGACAACGACTTTCTTTTTCAACCCAAATTTATCTGCAAAATGGGCAGCTATTTGGGATTTTGTCATCGTTTTCCCCATAGCAAACTCCTTACATAATGGTGATTGGATAGTTAATTATAGTAAATCTCTAAAACAACCTGTGTAAATATATGTATTTTCAATATCATGTCAAACGAAAAATTAAAAAAAGTCAATAAAATCAGATATTTATTGAATCAGCAAAAAATACGCCAATCTTTATTGGGATTTTTGTACTTAGCAAAATTAACTGAAACAGCAAGTTTTTCACGATTTTTTACGGTATCGAACAAAAAACCCCGATGAAATCGGGGTAGAAAAAAAAATCACAATTTTTCGTTTATTTCTGCTACAGCAAAAATGCGATTAGTGTCGTTGCTATTGATGACAATAAGATACTTGTAATGAGAATTTTAGCGGGAAATAAATTTGAATGAATTTTCTTTTTTAGAACGGTGGCGAGTACAGCGATTTCAATTGCAAACAGAATCTTAATTCCAATTTTCACGTGATTCACTTCTGAAAGCATGAGGAAAAATAAAATGAGTCCTGTTAATAATTGAGTGTGAGCAGCGGACATTAAATACAACGAAAATTTTTTCTTTTGTTCATCGGCATTATCCTTCTTAACCAAGAGGAGAGCAGAACATGCAATAATAATCATCATTCCAAGGATATGTAAAACATAAAAAATCTCACGCATTTGTGTAATTCCTTTCAGATTGAATCATTTAAGATGTATATTAATTGAAAATAGCGGAAAAATAATCCAATTCAAATGTTCGAATTAGAAACTGAAACCCTGCAAAGGATCATCCGAGAAAACACCATCGGGAACGCTCATTCTATTCCGTTAAAATCAATCCTAGAATCGAACATACCAGTAAATGTCAAAAGTTTCTTCAAAGCGGAAGTTGAGTGGCTGCTCTATCAGGAAAGAAAAGATGAATTGCATTCAAGCAGGTTCGATTATTCGCAGGAAGATGTGAAACTGCTTCGAGAAC
The DNA here is from genome assembly GCA_040751955.1 of Bacteroidota bacterium. Lineage (GTDB taxonomy): Bacteria > Bacteroidota > Ignavibacteria > UBA10030 > UBA8401 > SpSt-333. The sequence goes on along the minus strand of JBFMFY010000006.1, from coordinate 22,720 downwards.
AGACCGATCTGCTTTTGATCTATCATTTCAACTTCGGTCAAAAAGATTTTGAAGAAATTAATGATCGATGCACGCACTTCCTCTTCAATTACCTCTGTCGTCCGATCTGGACACTTGAAAATTTTCTCTTCGAAGAAAAAAGTGTCATCACTTCCCGCGAGTTGAAATTGAAATTCGGTTACTGTTACGATTATGGGTACTACTGGCGGATTATTGAAAGGTTTCTTATAGAGCGTGGGAAGGAGCAATTGTCCAAAGAGGAGACTGTCATTCTCCTGCAGAAAATAGATCGTGAGATCATCAGGGATAATACTGCAGAAGAGCTTGCCGGAATGACCGGACCGTTCTTCAATTTCGTTTACTATATTCAAAACAATACCGACCGTCCGATCGAAACCGGCATACCGACGAAGGCACTGACATATTTTTTTGACGACAAGGGACTGAAATCCGTTTCAGAACACTTGCATACAATGCGCGAACAGGGAAAGAATACTTTACAGCAGAATGAATTGACTTCGATACTTAAAAATACGTTCGTAAAAAAAGGGTCGTATGTTGAACGAGAATCTCTGCATATCCCGCGACCGGAACCGGCAGTCAGCGCATCTGAACTGCTCATTCCCGAGCGTGATAGACAGAATATTATCGACGCACTATTTAAGAAAGAACAGTTGCGATTTCAAGAGACCGTGCAACAGATTCTATTGCAGCCATCATGGGATGAAGCTGCGCTGACGCTTGATCATTTTTTTACAATGAACGATATCGAACCGTACTCGCGCGAGGCGATAATTTTTACGAACGCACTTCAATCGTATTTTTCAAACAAGATGCACTCATAACACAACGACGGTATGTTCATCGACTCGGCTAAAATTTTTGTGAGATCAGGTAAAGGTGGCAATGGCATCATTCATTGGCGCAGGGAAAAATTCATTCCCAAAGGCGGACCGGACGGAGGAAATGGCGGGCGCGGAGGCGATATCATCTTGCGTGCCGATAAGCAATTGAATACGCTGCTCGATTTTCGATATAAAAAAAAATTCATCGCCAAGGACGGAAATCCCGGCGAAGGCTCGAACAAAGAAGGACGCTCTGCTGATCATATCGTTATCAAAGTCCCCGCAGGAACGTTAATTCGAAATGCCGAAACTGGACATGTTATTGCAGACATGACCGAACACGGACAGGAATATCTGGTTGCAAAAGGAGGTCGTGGAGGCAAAGGGAATTGGGTGTTTCGCTCGCCTACAAACCAGGCGCCGCGTGTATGCACTCCGGGAGAACCGGGAGAAGAGTTGTGGCTTGAATTGGAACTAAAACTTCTCGCGGATATCGGTCTTGTCGGATTTCCGAACGCAGGAAAATCGACCCTTATTTCAACCATCTCTGCGGCGAAACCGAAAATTGCCGACTACCCGTTTACAACTCTCACGCCGAATTTAGGAATGGTCTATTATCAGGAAGAAAAAAGTTTTGTCGTCGCCGACATTCCCGGACTTATCGAAGGAGCACATGAGGGAAAAGGACTCGGGATCCAATTCTTAAAACATATCGAACGGACGAAGGCTCTTGCCTATTTAATCGATTGTACGAGTACGGATATCAAGAATGATTTCAAGGTCCTGCAAAAAGAATTGAAAGAGTTCAATCCCGATCTTCCGAAGAAAAAAAGCCTTATCGTAATAACAAAACTCGACATCGCAACTGATGAAGTAAAAAAATCACTCAAGAAGTTATCGTTTCCCAAAAAGTATCCTGTCTATAAAATTTCAGCGGCAACAAATGAAGGAACTGCTGAATTGGTGGAAGCAATGTGGAAGATGGTGAAGGCATAAATGAAGAAACGGACAGAAAATACTTCTCCCACCCTCTCGGTCGCCGAAAAAGAATTCGAACAAACTCTTCGTCCGAGCGGATTCGAGGAATTCTACGGACAGAAAAAGATCGTCGATAATCTGAAGATCTTTATCACTGCGGCTAAAAAACGAGGTGAATCTCTCGATCATGTGTTGCTGACCGGTCCACCCGGATTGGGAAAGACAACTCTCTCGTTTATCATCGCGCATGAAATGGGTTCGGATGTCAAAGTCACTTCCGGTCCTGTACTTGACAAGCCGGCAGATCTCGCCGGTATTCTTACAAACTTAAAAGAAGGCGATGTTCTTTTTATTGACGAAATCCACCGCGTGAATGCCGTAGTGGAAGAATATCTTTATTCCGCAATGGAAGATTTCCGTCTTGATATCATGATCGACAGCGGACCAAGTGCACGCTCGATTCAACTCGCTCTTCCAAAATTTACGCTCGTCGGTGCCACAACACGTGCCGGATTACTCACCGCTCCCCTTCGTGCACGATTCGGCATCAACAATCGGCTGGACTATTACAATTCCGAAGTTTTATTTGAGATCATTATCCGCTCCGCTCATATTTTGCAAATCGAAATAGACAAAGAAGGGGCACTTGAAATTGCTAAACGCTCCCGCGGCACTCCTCGGATCGCAAATCGTTTATTGAAACGCTGCCGCGATTTTGCCGAAGCGGATGCTTCCCTTTCCCGCCATAAGGGAATCATAACTAAAGAGGTTGCTCACCACTCATTGAAAGCACTAGAAGTTGACGAACACGGTTTAGATGAAATGGATAAACGCATCTTGCGCGTTATTCTGGAGAAGTATGACGGCGGACCGGTCGGGGTGAGCACACTCGCAGTGGCTGTTGGTGAAGAAGCGGGAACAATCGAAGAAGTGTACGAACCGTATTTGATTCAGGAAGGATTCATCCAACGCACACCGCGGGGACGCGAGGCGACGAAATTGGCGTATGAACATTTCGGAATGAAGAAAAGCCAATCGGGACAAGAAAAACTATTTTGATTTTGCTGCTGGAATTTTAAGTGTGGAAATTTTCATAGAAATTTCCCACCTTCTTGCAGAGTTGAATATATAATTTGTCCTAATAACGTATGGATAAAGACATACAATCGATTCAAGAAGTCAGAGACCTTGTCAACAAGGCAAAAGAAGCGCAACTCGCCTTCCGCGCTTATTCGCAGGAACAGGTGGATGCAATTGTAAAGGCGATGGTTGATGCCGGGTTTGCGGATGCAGAACGGCTCGGCAGAATGGCACACGAAGAGACCGGATTCGGCAAACCGGAAGACAAGAAAAAGAAAAATGAGTTTGGTACGCTGCGTGTGTGGGAATCTATCAAAGACCTCCGCACCGTCGGTGTTATCCGCGAAGACAAAGAAAAAAGAATTATCGAAATCGGCGAGCCAATGGGTGTAGTTGCCGCATTGATTCCTTCCACAAACCCAACTTCCACTGTAATGTTCAAAGCAATCATTTCTGTAAAAGGACGCAACGGATTTGTGGCAAGCCCTCATCCGCGCGCTGCAAAATCCACGCTGGAAGCGCTGCGTGTTGTGAACGACGCAGCAGTGAAAGCAGGTGCACCTCAGGGATTAATCGCATGCATGACTGTTCCTTCAATTGAAGGAACAAATGAATTGATGAAGCACAAACACACAGCGATCATTCTCGCAACGGGGAGCAATCCGATGGTTCGTTCCGCCTACAGTTCAGGGAAACCGGCATATGGAGTCGGTTCCGGAAATGTTCCCGCCTTCATCGAACGAACGGCAAATATTGAAAAAGCAGTTGCCGACATTGTCTCCGGAAAACAATTTGACTACGGTGTTCTCTGTTCAACCGAATCAGGAGTAATCGTCGATCTTCCGATCAAAGAGAAAGCAATTGCTGAATTCAAAAAATTGAAGGGATACTTCGTCAACACGGAAGAGAAGGAAAAACTTTCACGAACGATGTTCGATCCGAAAGGTGCAATCAATCCCGACATCGTCGGAAAGTCACCTGCATTCATCGCACAGAAATCCGGATTCACTGTTCCGCCCGATACCAGCGTATTGATCGCCGAACTTCCCGCTATCGGAAGGGAGTATCCACTTTCCCGCGAAAAACTTTCCCCGGTACTTTCCTTCTTTGTTGCTGATGGATGGCGCGAAGGATGCCATCTCTGCTGGGAGATGCTTGAGTTCGGCGGACTGGGACATACGATGGTTATCCACTCGACCGATGAGGGAATTATTTTGCAATTCGGGCTGGAAAAACCGGCATGTAGAATTCTCGTTAATACGCAGTCCGCACTCGGAGCTGTCGGATTCACAAATGAACTACTCCCTTCGATGACATTAGGTCCCGGAACATTCGGGCGATCGATCATTTCGGATAATGTCTCGGCAAAGCATCTCATTAATATCAAGCGATTGGCGTTTGAGACGAGACCGATTAACCCTGTAAAAAATGAATCCGGTTTCAGGTTTCAGGTTTCAAGTGAACCGGCGAAAGCGGTCACCACTCCAAGTCCCAAAACTCAAACCCCAAATCCCAAACCTCAAACGAGTTGGATCGACGAGATCGAAGAACGGATCCGATTGAAAGCGGGAAATGCACCTGCTGAAAAGAAAATTGAAAAACCAAAAGTGGCTGAACAAAAACAAAATTTAGATAAACTTGGCGAAGGGATTTCAAAAGAGAAAGTGGATGAATTGATGAAGAAGTTTTCATAAATGATGGTTCGATGCACAAATTCCCCCCTTCTTTCTACACACGACGCACTCTTAGCATTGCAAAATCTCTCCTTGGTAAAATCTTCGTTCGAAAAATCGGCAGGAAAATTCTCTCCGGCAAAATCGTCGAAGTAGAAGCATATCTCCACAACGATCCGGCGTGTCACGCATATCGCGGAATGACAGAACGAAACAAAGTGATGTTCAATGAAGGTGGATATTTGTACGTTTACTTCACATACGGAATTCACTACTGCGCGAATGTCGTTACTAACAAAAAAGGGATTGGCGAGGCGGTGTTGATACGTGCGGTTGAGCCGATTGGTGGAATTGATGTAATGATGAAGAACAGATTCGGCAAAAGTGACCGTCACATCCAAGGAGACGGTCACTTGAGAAATCTCACAAACGGACCGGCAAAGTTTGCACAGGCATTCGGATTGACAAAAAAGCAGAATGGAATATCGCTGCTCGACGACGAGATTTTTATTGCAGAAGGAGAAAAGGTGTCGTCATCCAGAATAATTGCAACGACAAGGATTGGAATTTCGGCAGCACAGGAAAAGAAATGGCGTTTCTATATCAAAGAAAATCCGTGGGTCTCAAAACGTTAGCGTGGAGGTCATGCCGAGCGAGATCTCGTGAAAATCTTTTCCCGAAAAATATTTATTGTAGCGATACGTTACGCCGTACGTGTGTGAAGGGAACAGTCCAAAGAACGGCAGCCACGGCGATTTGATCCAGAGTCCGCCCCCCACAGAGTAACCATGATTCGGAAAATCACTCAAGATCCCTGCGCTAAGATGAATGCCTTTCAAAAAAATTTTCCTTCGGTCGATGAAATAGAAATGAAAATCTTTCTTCACTTCCGCCCGATAGAGATCCCTCACTTTTGAACTGAAGAGATGTGTATAGGACAACGTGACCCGGTAATCGGCAAATTCGCCCGTCTCTCTCTTTTCACCGTCACCATATCCGGTCTCAATGCTGAACGAACCGTACGCCGCTCCGTCTTTAACAATCACTCCGCCGCTCGGCGGCAGAAAACTGATCACCGTCCCTGCAATTGCCAGCGGAACGATCACGCCGGTCATTGTGTACAACGCCACATTCTGCGATGTTGAAAACGTGTCAACCTTAGTCGTATCCTGTGCATTGGTGCGCACGATTGCCGCAATTGCTAGTATCAGCATGAATCGTTTCATACTCAATCAAAAATAAATTGGATCTTCCCGAAATGTTCGGGGCGATGAAAACAGCGCTGTCCTGTTCCCGGCGGCGACCATGCAAGCAATTCGTCGCCGTGCATCTTCCCCGATGCGCGATAAAAATTAACATCCCATTCGCTTTCGGTATCGTAGCTTGCCCCGAAACAGTTCCACGGAAGTTCGAAGATTGATGACCAGATCTTCATTTCTTCATCCACAAATGATTTTGCCTTAAATCCGGAATACCACATGTGGTTCGAAATGCCAAGCGCATTGTACGCATCCGCATCGAACCACCGCCCGTCTGGGGCAACATAAAACTCCTTGTACATATTCCTTTCAGCAGCTTTTGGTCCGATAAACACTGCAAACACGTCGCTCGATTCCCATAGGAACGGCGCCTTTTTTTGCAACACCTCTGCTGAGAGTTTGGTTTCGTACCGTAACGTATCGAATCTTCCACGAAAAAAAACAAAGAGCGAGTGTTCATTCCACTCTACCCCGACCTGCGTCAGAAGCGATGTCGGAGTCGTCGTGCCGTCAACAAACACAAGCGTTTCTGTAAAATGAACAACCGACAGATCGCTCTCTTCTATTTCATGAGTCGAGGCAAAATGCGCATGTGATGCTTGAATTATTTTCGCGGAAGAAGTTCTCATAGAATCAATCATTAAACAGTTCTCGTTTCAGGTAGTGACCGGTGTATGAGTTCTGAATCTTTGCAATCTGCTCGGGCGTTCCTTCCGCTATGATAGTTCCGCCGGCATAACCTCCATCGGGACCCAAATCGATAACCCAATCTGCCGTTTTGATAACATCCAGATTATGTTCTATCACGATCACAGTATTCCCTTTATCAACCAATTTGTTTAATACGTCGAGAAGCATTTTTACGTCATCAAAGTGAAGTCCTGTAGTCGGTTCATCGAGAATATAGAGCGTACTTCCAGTACCCACTTTAGAGAGTTCGGTAGAGAGTTTCACCCGTTGCGCTTCGCCGCCCGAAAGGGTCGTTGCCTGCTGTCCGAGATGGATGTATCCCAATCCGACATCGAACAGCGTCTGAATCTTCCTGTTCATGATCGGCATATCTTTGAAAAACTCGAGCGCTTCTTCGACTGTCATTTCAAGCACGTCGGAGATTGACTTCCCTTTGTAATGGATCTCCAATGTTTCACGGTTGTACCGTTTCCCCCGGCAAACATCACAGAGAACATACACATCGGGAAGAAAATTCATTTCGATTTTTTTTACTCCATCTCCTTCACATGCTTCGCACCGACCACCTTTAACGTTGAAACTGAAACGTCCCGCCTTGTATCCGCGTATTTTCGATTCCGGTAGTTGCGCGTACAGATCACGGATGAATGTGAAGAGACCTGTGTAGGTCGCCGGATTTGAGCGCGGCGTCCGCCCGATCGGTGATTGATCAATGTCGATCACTTTGTCGATGTGTTGAATCCCCTCAATTGCTTTGTACGGATAGACAGGAATTTTTGTTTTATAGAACCGCTGCGAGAGAATTGGATAGAGCGTTTCGTTGATCAATGTTGATTTGCCTGAGCCGCTGACTCCGGTAACACAAGTAAATGTACCAAGCGGAATTTTTAGATCGACATTTTTAAGATTGTTGCCGGAAGCCCCTTTAAGAACGAGATTGTTATTGTTTCCTTCGCGGCGTTTGCGAGGAATCTCAATTTTCTTTTTCCCGGTCAGATAATCTATCGTGGACGAAAGACTGCCGGCAGTTTTTGAAAGCCCGTTCCTGAAATCGGACGGCGAACCAGAAGCGATCAGTTTTCCCCCATGCTCGCCGGCACCCGGACCGAGATCGACGATGAAATCCGAACTCTCCATCATTTCTTTATCATGTTCTACCACAAGCACACTATTGCCAAGATCGCGGAGATTTTTCAGCGAGTTGATCAATTTCGTATTATCACGCTGATGCAGCCCAATGCTCGGTTCGTCGAGAATGTACAGCACACCAACCAACTGCGATCCGATCTGCGTGGCAAGGCGGATGCGCTGCGCTTCGCCGCCGGAAAGTGTACGGGCAGCACGGTCGAGTGTGAGATACCCCAAGCCGACATCAACCATAAAACCGAGCCGCTGGTTGATCTCTTTCAAAATCGGACGGGCGATTTCCATCTGCCGGTCGGTAAAAGTAATCGTCTCAAAAAAACTCTTCGCTTCGACGAGCGATTTCTTCACCACGTCGGAAATCTTATATTGTTCACCGCTCTTCTCTTCCACAAGTTGTATCGCAAGATTTTCTTTCTTCAATCTCCCTCCGCCGCATTCCGAGCAGAGTTTCGTACTCATGAAACTTTCCACCCATTCACGTATCTTCAACGAAGCGGTATCGCTGTAATACTCCTGCAGCATCGACATAATACCGTCATACCGGTGCTTATAGGTGGCAGTGCGTCCACCTGCGTACGTATAGTCAACTTCTATCTTTTCTCCTTTTGTACCATACAGCAATTCATCCATCGCTTGCTTGGAGAAACTCTTAATTGGCGTATTGAAGTCGTACTTGTGACGGTTAAGCACCGCTTTCACCTGGCTGTAGAACCACGTAGCCCGCGGTTTGCCGAGCGGTGCTATCCCTTCCTGTTGAATGGAGAGCTGGGGGTTTGGAATGATCAGCGAAAGGTCGAACTGCTTTTTCTCCCCTAATCCTTCACATGCGGGGCAGGCGCCGTACGTGGTGTTGAACGAAAATGAATTTGGCGCAGGTTCTTCGTAGCTCTTTCCGCATGTCGGGCAGGAATACGCTTTGCTGAAGAGGATATCCTGTTTGCCGTCGTTGACAATCAATACTCCTTCGCCGAATTGCAGGGCAACCTCCACTGAATCTGCAACACGCGAGCGAATATCTTTCTTCAGTTGAATACGATCAATCACGATCTCGATATCGTGAACTTTGTACCGATCGACCTTCATTCCTTTCGAAATCTCCTTCACCTCACCATCAACACGAACGCGGAGGAAACCGTCTTTCAGCACTTTCTCGAACAATTCGCGGTAGTGGCCTTTCCTTCCTTTTACAATCGGAGCAAGAATCTGAATTTTGCTTCCTTGCGGCAGTTTCATGATAGCGTCAATGATCTGATCGACACTCTGCTTCTGAACTTTTGTACCGCAATTGACACAGAACTGAATGCCGACACGGGCAAAAAGCAAGCGGAGAAAATCGTACACTTCCGTTACCGTACCGACAGTTGAACGAGGATTTGTGCTGACCGTCTTTTGTTCGATGGAGATTGCAGGGCTGAGTCCTTCGATGTAGTCAACATCCGGACGTTCCATTAAGCCGAGAAACTGTCGTGCATACGCGGAAAGAGACTCAACATATCGCCGCTGTCCTTCCGCATAGATCGTATCGAATGCAAGAGAAGATTTTCCTGAGCCGGAAAGTCCTGTGATCACTACAAGTTTATCTCGCGGAATCTCGACATCAATGTTCTTCAGGTTATGTTCGCGCGCCCCTTTGACGATCAGCATGTTCTGTTCAACTGAGGGCAGAACTGGATCAATACCTTCTGATGAGTTAAATTTCTTGGGAACAGTGGACGTTTGTTTTTTCATTGACGACTGCGTAACGGCAGAGCGACCGTCGGATTTAAAATCGAATTTCAGTGAAGTTCAAATGGTAAGATAGTTAAACTTGCGCGGAGAGGCAAAGGTTGGAGAAAGAAAAAATCACTTTACACTTTTCAATCTGAATGTGAGTTGCGCCAAAGGAAACATGTTGGCAAACCTGTTCTCATACAGATCTTTCTTTCTGTTGGCAAACGCAACCAGTATTCTGTCGAAGAGATGCTTGTGTTCTAATCCTTTGTCGAATACCACAGATTCTAAAGTGAACTGCACGGGAGAATATTGAAACTCTCCGTGCGACGTGCCATTGACAAAATAATCGAACGAGTGGACGCCAAACCAATGCTTGTGCGTCGGGTCGGTATTGGCGTTGCGGTGGGGATAGAACGGCACGGTGACTTCGACTACGCCGCCCGGTTTCGTGATACGATGCAATTCAATCATCACCTGAATGACGTCATCCAGATGTTCGAGAATATTGTCACAATAGATCTCGTCAAAATGATTGTCGGGGAATGGATAAGGAAAATGATTCAGGTCGTGAAGCACATCGGCATCGGAGCGCGGGTTGCGATCAATACCGATCGCACCGGGGCGCTTTCGCTTGCCGCAGCCAAAGTCGAGTATATGCTTTCCTGTATTGTTCATCCGATACGCTGCCGTTTGTTGAGATAATTCAAGAGCGCCGCATCAAACGATGTCGATGTATCGAGCAGGACATAATCAATCATGTTCTCGCGACACTCACGTTTATAGCGTTCAATGAATTGATTCATCGCTTCCCGATATGCTTTTTGAATGTGGTATGGCTGGGTCGTCAGCATCTCGCCTGTTTCAACATCCTTGAAGACCGCATCGGAGCCGAAGGCAAATGTACGCTCCAACGGATCGAGAATATGCATCACCAGCACTTCATGATTGTTGTGGCGAAAATGCTTCAACGCCGCCACAACCTTGTCTGGATCGTCGAAGAGATCACTTAAGACAATCACCAATCCGCGCCGAGAGATACGCTCAGCAAGTTGATGAAGCGCCATTGCCGAATTGGTCGTTTGCGACGGATGCACTTTTTCCAATTCGATGAGTACTCTTCTCAAGTGCTGCTTGGTTGCATGCGGAGGAATTGTAGCCCGGATGACTGAATCATACAGCATCAACCCTACCGCATCGCGCTGCTGCACCATTAAATACGCAAGCGATGCGGCAATGAACGAAGCGTATTCAATCTTGGAAATCCTTTTCGTCCCCTTCTTGTCCGTCTCCGATGCAAATCTCATCGAAGCACTCGTGTCGATGATGATGTATGATTTAAGATTGGTCTCTTCTTCGAATTGTTTTACATAGTACCGATCGGTTTTACCGTACACGCGCCAATCGATCCTGCGAATCTCGTCACCTGGCATATATTGGCGATGCTCGGCAAACTCAACGCTAAAACCATGGTACGGACTTTTGTGCAATCCAGTAATGAATCCTTCCACCACAAGCCGGGCGCGTAATTCCATATTCGCAAGTTTCGATACGACATCCGGCTGAAGGTATTTGAGTTGCTGTTGCATTATTTTTTTGCGACCGATCGTTTCTTATTTTGTTTTGCATCCAATACTTCCTGCGGCGAAAGACCGAGCGTTTCAAGTTCAATTTTTACGGACGGCGCAAGATCATGAGCAGGGTATTTTTGCAAAAACAATTCATAAAATATTTTTGCGCTGTCATGTAACTGCAAATTATTATTGTAGATGTATCCTATCAGGAACAGTGAAAGTGCTGACGGTTGCTTGTCCGGATACTGTTCACAAAACACTTTGTAATTATCGAGCGCTTCACGCGGCTGGTTCTTGAACCTGTAGCTTTCTGCCAATCCGAATCTTGCCCATGGAGCATAGTTTCCTTCAGGATATTCTGCAAGAATTCGCTGGCACACCTGCATCGTCGAGTCCCAATTGTTCCCGGCTTTGGCTTCTTCCACTTTAAGCCAAAGCTCTTCGTCCGATAATTTTCCGCAGGAAAAATTCAGAAGCATACATGCCGTGATGAAAGTATATTTAATCATATCAACGAATCCGTTTCATCGCTGCTGCAAAAAAACCATCTGTGCCGTGCAGATGCGGCAATAGTTGAAAATATCTGTTACCGGCAAGAGATTCAAGGTGAAACCGGGATACTCTTTCTTTCGGATCAAGAAGTTCAAAGTCAGGATGTGATGCTAGAAATGATTCAACGACCGTCTCATTCTCTTCTTTCATCAATGAACAGGTGGCGTACACGATCGTCCCGCCAATTTTCACACACGTTGAATAGTTAGCAAGTATCTTTTCCTGTTTCAAACGAAGTTCTTCGATCATTGCAGGTGTTACCGACCATTTTATTCCGGGGTTGCGGCGAATTGTCCCTGTGCCGCTGCAAGGCGCATCGACGAGGACGTAGTCGGCGCTGTTATGCAATTCAACGGGAGATTTGTCATCCCCCACGGTTTTAATACGAATTGTATCCACGCCAGCCCGTTTAACCCGCTTTCGCAATTCCTCAAGACGGAAGTCGTGGATATCTAACGAAAAAATTTCGCCCCGATTTTTCATCAACGCTGCCATTGCGAGAGACTTTCCGCCGCCTCCGGCGCATGCGTCAATCACTATTGTCCTCGGCTTTGGATTAACAAGAAGAGCGAGCACCTGGCTCCCTTCGTCCTGTACTTCAAAGAACCCCTTGCGAAACGTCTCAAGTTGAAAAACGTTAAGTCGTTTAGGAATGTGAAGTCCAAACGGAGAATATTGCGTTTTTACACTCTCAATCCCCTCTTCTTTCAGCGACTTTTGACACTCTTCAACAGATGTTTTCAGCAGATTGACACGAAGCGTAATCGGCGCTTGCGTGTTTAAAATAGTGAGCAGTTGTTCTGTTTCGGTTGAACCAAAGGATTTTACCCATTGCTGCACCATCCAATCTTGAAATGAATACTTCAATCCAAGCCGTTGAACACCATCACCTGCACCGGAATCTGCAGCCATCGATTGTTCCAGTTGGTTAAGAATCTCTGAAGGGAGAATCTGTTCTGCATCCAATTGCGCCAGAGAATATTTTTTCTCCAGCAAGAGAACGATAACCACGTAAAGGTGATTTAGTTTCCGTTCCGTCGTAAATGCAGCCCCTATCGTTTCAACTTTTCGCCTATGCCGAAGCAATGCGTAAAGTGTCTCCGCAATAAACCGCCGGTCGTGGGAGCCGAGATATTTACGCTTTCGGAAAAAATTATCGATAAGGTGATCGGCAGGTTTTCTGAACGAAAGCGTTTCGCCGTATAACTCGGCAACATGTCCGATAAGAGAGGAGAGTTTCACAAATCAAGAGCCGTCCTATACCTCAACAACGGCTGCGTTCATCTTAGAAGTCCGATAGGCGCGTGCCATGCGAGGCGTGTTGAATGCAACGGCAGGTTTTCCGTTTTTATTCAAAACGATGACACCGCCAAATCCGTCTGCTTTCTTCTTTAATTTTTCAATACCTATGTTTGCTGCATTATCGGGATCATCGCCATTGATTTCCATTTGATCAACAATTGTTTTGGCAAGCGCAACTTTGATGATCGCCTCCCCCCATCCTGTGCATGAAACAGCGCCAACAGAACTGTCGGCATACGTACCGCAGCCGATCAACGGTGAATCGCCAACTCTGCCGGGATACTTGTTGGGCGTTCCTCCTGTTGATGTCCCTGCCGCAATAACACCGTTGCTGTCTAATGCTATAGCACCGACTGTATCGGAAGGAAGTTTGCCTTTAAATGCATCCTTTGTTGAAAAGGTTTTTTTGCCTTGTAACTCTTTCCACCGATGCAGTTCTCTCCCCACCAACAGGTCGTCGCTTTTACACTGCGAAATTCCATTTTCCCGGGCAAAACGTACTGCACCAATTCCGGTGATAAGAACGTGTTCGCTTTTGTCCATCACCAATCGGGCAAGCGAGATCGGATTACGGATATTTTGCACCGCCCCGACGGCACCGCAGCGGAATGTTGTTCCATTCATAATGCTCGCATCAAGTTCAATTTCACCCAATGCATTGACAAAAGATCCCCTCCCTGCATCAAAGGTCGGATCATCTTCAAGATAGCGAATCGATTTCTCTACAGCATCAACCGCACTTCCTCCATTAGATAGAATCTCCCAGCCGATCTCTAACGCTTTTGTAACTCCGTTGCGATGATCTTCGAGCATAGCATCGGGAATATCCCACGCGCCGCCATGGACAATAAATGATATCATACCGATAGAATTCCTGCGTACAATAATAAACTGACGGAAAAATAGTAGGAAGGAAACACCTGAAAAGCAAGGTGTTATATTTTTCAAGTCATTTTTGGTGAATGGTTGTCTTACAGCAGGCTATGTTTTCATCTCTTCGTTTGAGTAGGATGGGCTTCGAATGTTTTAAGATTTCGCATATCGAAATTGCCTAGTTCCTTTTCCAGACTACGAAGTGCGATGAGTACAACAATGGTTGAAAGTAAAAATACTTCGAATGGTAAAAAGAGCAGAGAACCTATAAACGTTAAGACTGCAAAGAGGATATAGCTTATTATTTTTATTATTTTCCCTTTTGATTGATTATTTGCATTCATTGAGAATTCCCCCGTTAAAATATTTGTATTCAATTTAATTTAATTTCCTGCCAGAACTGTGATACTCATCATTCATATTCCTTTCATCTGTTGGGTGACGCAGAAAGAAAAATTTATTCTCAGCAAGAAATTTTCTATCTTTATGGCAGTCTTAACGGTTCAATCGTGCATATATCTTATTATTTCCTCATTCTGAGCGTATTCTGTACTTCAATCTCTGCACAGCAGCACGAGAGAAAATTAGTTATTGCCCCGCATTTCTCGGAAAAAAGTGGTAATGAAAATTCCTTATATGGATATAAAGAAATAAAGCGCCCAAAAGTCGCCCTTGTACTAAGCGGAGGGGGCGCCCGGGGAATGGCACATCTCGGCGTTTTGGAAGTGCTGGAGAAGAACAATATTCCGATAGATTTGATTGTCGGTACGAGCATCGGCGGCGTGATCGGCGGGTTGTATGCATCGGGATATTCGACAAAGCAATTACGCCGATTGGTCGATACAACCGACTGGAATTTTATACTTTCCCTTGGACAAGAGACCGAACGAAAACATCTCTTCCTATCTCAAAAACAAACTGCTGATAAAAAACAACTTACCATTCGTTTTGACGGACTGACGCCGATTATCCCATCCGCAGTCTCCACAGGACAGCGGTTGAATAACTTTATTAATCAATTGACGCTGCAGGCTTTGTATCATCCCGTTAAAAGTTTTGACGATCTGAAAATCCCGTTCAGATGCGTTGCAACGGACCTTATTTCAGGTGAAAAAATTATTTTCAGCTCCGGAAACCTTTCGGAAGCTTTGAGAGCAAGCATTTCGGTTCCTCTGATGTATCAACCGTTGAAAAAAGATACCATGGAACTGATTGACGGAGGGCTGGTTTCAAATATCCCTGTGGAAGTGGCGAAGGATCTGGGAGCCGATGTTATTATCGCTGTGAATACCATCAGCACATTGCGAACGGCAACGCAATTGAACAATCCTTGGGAAGTTGCTGATCAAATCATCAATATCATGGCGCAGAGTGCGAATGAACAGGCGCTGGACAGCGCAACAATCGTTATCACTCCCGATTTGGGAAAGTACTCTGCATCGGATTTTGACAATATTCAGTTTGCAATACAGCAAGGAATTTACGCTGCAACATCGAAAGTCAATGCACTAAAAGACTCGATACGGAAAAAGGAAGAACAAATTTTACAGGATGGCTCCCCCCTTTCCAACTTTGAGTTCGCAGTGAAATCCGTACGGTATTCCGAAAGGTTGATCGCACCATCGGCGAAGGATACTTCAATCTTTTCCAACACTGCAACGGTATCGGTTAATGAGTTGCGTCAATACGCAACACAATTGTATTCTCAAGGTTGGTACAGCGACGTTACTTGCGAGATTGTTCTTCACGATACGACGGCTGATGTTGTTATTGCAACAAAACAAAACCCGATTCTCGACACTGTTGTCATCCGCGGCAATACTGTATTCACTCATGAGGAAATAGCCGCTCATTTCACATCCCTCCTTCACAAACCGTTGAATGAACCTCTCCTTTCCAAAGCGATCGACGGTATTCTCACCATGTATAGAGAACAAGAGTATTCTCTCGCGCGCATCAAGGATCAGTCATTCAACACACAGTCGGGCATGCTTGATCTTACTATCGATGAAGGGATCATCTACAAGATTTATCTTCGAGGCAAGGAAGTTTCACGAGATTGGGTGGTGTGGCGTGAACTGGGATTCAGGGACGGAAATGTGTTTACCGTGAGCAAAGGCCGCCAGGCACTTATCAACCTGTACGGCACCGACCTTTTCGAACAGGTTCTCATGGATGTTGCCTATGAAGAGAACCGACCAACGATCATTATTCAAATGCAAGAAAAACCGACCGATGTCTCGAGACTGGGGTTCCGTGCGGATAATGAACGAAACCTGCAGCCTACGATTGAATTCCGCAATGAAAATCTCCTCGGTACGGCAACCGAAATCGGCGCCAGTTTTTCCGGCGGATTACGGAACAGAAAATACATCGTCGATTTCCAGGCAAACAGGATTTTCAACACCTACTTCACATTCAACCTCGATGCATACTATGATCTTCGAGATATTCATACATACGCAGACGATGGTTTACAAACAACACGCGAGAGATTCGTACGCTCCCGGGTGGGAGAATACAGACAACTACAGTACGGTGTGTCAATGCAGTTGGGACAACAAGTAGAACGGCTCGGGACACTTAATATTGAATATCGACTTGAATCTGATGAAATTAAATTTATTTCCGGTACCGGGTACGCACCGGAGCAGTTCACGCTCCAATCTCTCCGTCTGAGTTCCATTATTGATTCGCGAGATCAATATCCGTTTGCCCGCACAGGCTCGGTAACAAATTTTTCGTGGGAGACTGCAACATCCACATTGAAGGGGGTTGTTGGCGACGTCGGATATTCAAAAATCTATTTTGAATATGGTACAAACATTTCGTACGAAAGTTTCACGCTCCATCCCAAAACGGTTGTCGGATTCGGCGATCAAACACTTCCGTTATCGAAACAATTTTCCCTTGGGGGAGAAGATTCATTTTTCGGATTGCGGGAGTATGACTCGCGGGGCAGGCAGCTCTTTTTGATCAGCGTTGAATTCAGGACTCTGTTCCCGTTCACAGCGATTTGGGATACGTATTTCCGCGTGCGGTACGATTTCGGAAGCATCTGGCCGCAGCGCGAAGATATCCGCATACGCGATTTTCATCACGGACTCGGATTCGGACTTTCTTTGGACTCCCCCGTCGGTCCGATTAACTTTTCGCTTGGAAGAAGTTTTTACATCAGGCGTGATTTGCTGGATCAGCCGCTGACGCTCGGTCCTGTGGTTGCGTACTTCTCGCTTGGGTATCCGATCCTTTAATCCAGTTTCTCTCTGAATCTCAAAACACTCGCCGCTAGAATCACTACACCCATACACAGCAACATCCCTGCTTCAAACCACAACTCTGTCATACCTGATCCTTTCAAGATGATTGACCGGACAATGACGAGAAAATATCTCATCGGAATCCCAAGCGAAACAAATTGCAGTACATCGGGCATATTTTCGATCGGGAAGACAAATCCGGACAAATACATCATCGGCGACATGATGCCGAACATTCCCAGCATCATCGCCTGCTGCTGCGTGTTGGAGATTGTTGAAACAAATAAACCAAGACCGAGCGTCGTCAGCAGAAAAAATCCTGTCAGCAAAAATAGCAGAGGTACGCTTCCTCGTATCGGTATATCGAAACCGTAGCTCATCACCAGCAGCACTACCGTAACATTCATGTATCCGATGATGATAAAGGGGATCAGTTTCCCCAGGATCATTTCCACAGGTCGCAATGGAGTTACCAATAGTTGCTCAAGGGTTCCGATCTCCTTTTCTTTCACAATCGCCATCGCCGTCAAATTCATTGTTGTGAGCAAAAGGATGAGTACCAACACACCGGGCACCATAAACTTTCTGCTTATCAACGTGGGATTGTACCATGCGCGCGATTCCAGAGAAACTCCTCCTAGCCGTTTAATATCGCCGACAACAGTTGCCATCCTGTCGGTTGAAAAGCGCGAGATTATCTGATTGGCATAGTTCATAATGATGGCAGTAGTATTTCCTTCACTACCGTCAAGGATAATCTGCACGTTTCCGGGCTCACGCCGTACTAACTTATCACCAAACCGATGCGGAATTATGAGCGCCATCGAGACTTTATTCTTATCCAGGAACTCACCAACAGAAGCATACTCTTCCGTCGAATACATCATTTCAAAGTATCCGGAATTCGTGAATGATTGAACGAACGCCCTGCTCTCCTGTGTCTTATCCAGGTCGCACAAGACGAACGAAATATTCTTAACGTCAAGCGACGCAGCAAAGCCAAGAAAGATCAACTGCAGTACCGGCGCGACAAAAATGATCGGCAGCATCCGTTTGTCTTTCAGGATCTGTCCGAATTCTTTTTTCAACATTGCCTGGATACGTTGAACAGTCATGATTATGCCAATCTGTGTTTAAATCGTTTTACTGCTATGGTAAGAATAACCGTGATGTACACGCAAAGATAGATCACCTGTTCCCAGAACGCTTCGATACCGACACCTTTCAGGACGATACTCCGCAATATCACTAGATAAAATTTCGCCGGAGTAACATTCGACAGCACCTGCAGGAATAGCGGCATGCTTCTGATCGGAAACATGAATCCGGATAGGATCAATGTCGGCAGCATCGAAACTACTGCGGCAATCTGGAACGCAACCTGCTGACTGTCAGAAATCGTCGAGACCAACAATCCGATACTCAATGCCGCAATAATGAAGAGTGCTGTAAAAAGAAAGAGCAGAATCAAACTCCCTTTTACTTCAACATCGAAAAGAAAATACGCTGAAACGATCACAAGTGTCGCAGCCACCAAAGAGATGACGGCGTACGGCACCATCTTGCCTACAATCAGGTACAGTGTACGGATCGGCGATACATCAATCTGTTCGATCGTGTTCCGTTCTTTTTCTTTGACAATCGAAAGCGATGTGGCAATCACGCCGGTGATGGCAAGAATGAATGCAATGAGACCGGGAACGAGAAATTTTGCGCTCTTCAATTCCGGATTGTACCAGATTTTGGATTGATAGTTGATCGGAATAAAACTTTTCCTGCCGATCTTCGAAAGATTCTGCAAAATTATTTTCTGTGAATATTGAAGCGTCACCGCCTGCGAGTAACCAATAATGGTATTTGCCGAATTGGCATCCATACCATCCACCAGCACCTGAATCGTCGCCTGTCTGCCTGAAGTAATCTCTTGTGAAAAATCAGGCGGAATGACAAGCACGAGTTTAACGATTCCTTCGTCGATCAACTCTTTGGCACGGTTGTAATCTTCCACCACCATTTCATAGTCGAAATATCCGGAGGTGATGAAACTGTTGACAAACTCTCTGCTCTGTTTCGTTTTCTCTGCATCGTACACAGCCATCCTGATATGCTTTACGTCGAAATTCAATGCGTAACCGTTAATAAGCAACAGCACGGCTGGTACAAGCGTCAGAATCCCAAGAACGCGTTTGTCACGTTTGATTTGTCGAAACTCTTTTTTAATGATCGGGACCAATTGGCGTATCATCAAGCCGCCTTTTTTGCTTGTTCTTCAAGCAGGTAAATAAAGACATCTTCCAGCGACGGTGTAATGCGCTCCATACTGTGCACATCAATACCTTTCGTTCCAAGGAGTGATACGATATTGACTTTGGCTTCTTCCTGATTCAGCACGCTGACGTGCAGGTATGTTCCGAAGACCGATGTCTCCACAGCCCACGGCTGCGACGATATCTCCTCCATTGCCTGAATGACATTAGAGCATTGTACTTCAAGGATGGGATATTTGATGTAGTTCTCTTTCAGTTCCTTCGGACTGCCGCTGGCAATAATTTTTCCGGCATTGATCAATATGATATCGTTGCAATATTCCGCCTCTTCTAAAAAGTGTGTTGTTACCAATACCGTGACACCTTCAGAGGACATCTCATTGATAATCTCCCAGAATTTTCTTCTCATCACCGGATCGACACCACTCGTCGGCTCATCGAGGAAGACAATACGAGGCTTATGCAACACCGCACAGCCGAGCGCAAGACGTTGTTTCCACCCCCCGCTCAATGTGCGGGTGATGCTCTTCTCGCGTCCTTGAAGATTTGCTATATCAAGCACCCATTTCTTTCGCTGAGCAAGATCGTGGTTCGATAAACCGTACACCCTGCCGAAAAAATCGATATTTTCCTCAACAGTCAGATCTTCGTACAAAGAGAACTTCTGCGACATGTACCCGATGCTTTCTTTCACTCTGTTTGGTTCTTTATTGATGTCGTACCCGCCGACCATTGCAGTCCCTTCCGTTGAAGTTAACAGTGCACAGAGCATGCGGATTGTTGTCGATTTGCCGGCGCCGTTTGCGCCGAGAAAGCCGAAGATCTCACCTTTCTTCACATCGAAGTTGATATGATCGACCGCCGTGAATGTGCCGAACCGTTTTGTAAGATTGCGGACTTCAATCGTATTCATCACTTGCTTCCTGTCATCAATGAGATGAAGACATTTTCCAGCGTTGGTTTCACCACTCTCCAGTCGGAGACTGAAATAGAATTCGCCAATAACATCGCCAGCATCGGTTGCACGTCATGCTCAGATCGTTCCACAACAACGTGCAGACGGTCGCCAAATGCCTGCACCTCTCTCACAAGATCAAATTCTTTAAGAAGCGAAAATGATTTTCGAATGTCTGAACAGACTAATTCTATGATCTCCCCTTTCATCTCTTTTTTCACTTCTGCGGGGGTCCCCAAGACCATCAACTTCCCTTCATTCATCAGTGCCACACGATTACAGCGTTCCGCTTCATCGAGGTACGGTGTGGTCATAACAATTGTAATTCCGGTTTTCAAAAGACTGGACAATACTTTCCAGAAATCACGACGCGAGACAGGATCGACGCCTGTTGTCGGCTCGTCGAGAAAAATTATTTCCGGAGTGTGTACGAGCGTGCATGCGAGCGCAAGTTTTTGTTTCATTCCGCCCGATAGTTTTTCTGCCAACCGCGAACGAAAGGGAGTCAAACGGGTGAATTCCAGTAGTTCCTCACGGCGCGCCTTGTAATCCCACACACCGTGGATTTCGGCAAAAAATTCAATATTCTCATCGATTGTCAGGTCGCCGTACAGACTGAATTTTTGAGAAAGGTATCCGATTCGTTTCTTTACTTCATCAATTTCTCTCCGCACGTCAAATCCCATCACCGACAATGTCCCGTCGTCCGGTTTAACAATCCCGCACAACATTCTGATGAGCGTTGTCTTGCCAACGCCGTCGGGACCGACAAGAGCAAACATTTCTCCTTTTTGTACCTGTAACGACAGCGCATCGACAGCAACAACCTCGCCGAATTTTTTTGATACGTTGGCGACCTCCAGTGCATTCATGAGACGGCTCACTTCAGATAGGCATCCGCCGGCATGCCGGATTTCAACTCGCCGTTCGCATTTTCCACTTCAAGTTTTATCCCGAACACAAGTTTGGTCCTTTCATCTTTCGTTTGCACATTGCGGGGAGTAAACTCTGCGGTTGGCGAGACATACACAATTTTCCCGGGATACGATTTTTCAGGGTAAGTGTCGATAACGACATCGGCATCACCACCCAATTTCACTTTTCCCAGTTCAGTTTCGCTCACGTATATTCTCAGTTCCATCTTCTCAAGACGAGCGATCTTTACAACAACGGAACCGGCGTTGACCAGTTCGCCCACCTCCACAGGTTTATGCGTTACAATGCCGGATGCCGGTGCGATGATATAACTGTCTCTGATTTGCTTGCGTATAATATTTGCTTGTGCCCGTGCCTGTTCAACGCGTGCTTTCGCTGCGTTCAAATCCTCCGGGCGCGCAAAGCGCTGGAGTTTTTGTAAGTTTTGTTTTGCGGAGTTTCGTTGGGCTTTGGCAATCGTGTATCGAGATTCAGCATCTTCGTACTGTTTTTGCGAGACAGAATGTTCAGCATAGAGTTCTTTGATCCGTTTATAGTCCGCTTCGGCACTCGCGTATGTTGCTTCCGCCTGTACAACCGCCTCATTCGCCAGTTTTAAATCTTCCTCTCGTGCTCCGTTTTTTAGCAAGTCATACTGCGCTTTTGCGGCATCCACTCCCGCCTCGGCTTGCTGCAGTTGTAACGCAAGCATGTCGTGATCGAGTATGGCAATCGTATCACCTGCCTGCACCGTTGTCCCTTCCGCAACATTCAGATGCAGTAATTGCCCTGAAACTTTTGACGAGACATTCACTTCGACAGCCTCCAGCGTACCGCTCGCTTCAATGGCACCGTCATGATTGTTCCCGCAGCCGGTGAGAGCAATTGTAAGCATTGCAATCCGTACAAAATATTTTGTCTTACATGAATTTTTCATTTGGTCATCTCAATTGATTAATATTTCGTATTTGAGGAATTCTTTCCGCGCTTCATCAGTTAACGAACCTTCAAAGATCACATGAAAGATCGTGTACATCGCCTCTTTCGGTGAAAACGAATGCTGGGAAAGGATCTCAGGATTGACAATCGACTGTACGGAATTCAAGAACATCATGAAGACGATCTGTTCATTGATGTCGCTGCGGAAAAGATTTTCTTTTTTTGCTTCCTGAATCATCGCTCCAAAATATTTTGTAATTTTTTCTTTCCGAAACTCATCCATTTCTTTCCACACACCCGGTGCAAACCGCTGCACATCCAACTGAAACGCGCGGCTTATTCTTCCGGCAATTTTTCCGATGAACAGCATGAACTCCGCCAACTTTTGAGTAATCGGCTTATTCGATTCAACGATGGCAATGATGTTGCGTTCTACACGCCGCTGCAGCATCCGGATAATTGTTTTTAGCAGTTCATCCTTACTCGGGAAAAATTTGTACATCGTCTTCTTGCTGATACCGAGTTCGCTGGAAAGTTCGTCCAGCGTTACTTTATTGAAACCGGATTTGAAGAACCGCTCTTCCGCGTGACTGATGATCCTCTCTTTTGGCTCTTGCTCTGTCAGAATCTCCATTACATCTCCACTTAAATTGTTATAGAAACTTTTAAGTTATTTTTAGTTTCCGAATAAGTAATAGAAAA
>JBFMFY010000059.1:0-18902 GCA_040751955.1 Bacteroidota bacterium | reverse complement strand
TTTACGCATAGCAACACCCATTTTGTTCTATCGTGAGCTTTCTATGAATCGCTATTATGTCAATGAACAATTATACCAATTTTATCACTAAAAGGGTGGTCTCCTTTTATTTGTCACTCAACCGTTAATACTTTACAAAATTATCGCTCCGCTTTTTTCTTTGTACTTGATCTCATACAGGTCTTTCCTCCGATCCAGCCAGTTCAACACACTCCCGCTCTGACGGTGACGCTTCAGTAATTCAAGATCGACGTCGTCAACAATCACCATTTCCGTATTCGGTGTCGCTTCGGATTGGATCGCGTCGCGCGTGAACGGAATATCCGACGGTGTAAAGATCGCAGACTGCGCATAGTGCACATCAAGATTTTCTACAGAAGGAAGATTTCCCACACCTCCGGCAATGACGACGTAAATATGATTTTCAATGCATCGTGCCTGAGCGCAATACCGAACACGCAGGTATGCGTTCCGTTCATCGGTGCAGAACGGGACGAAGATCATCTGTGCCCCCTTTTCCACAGCAATCCGGCTCAGCTCCGGGAATTCAATATCATAGCAAATCTGTATTGAAATTTTTCCCTTGTCCGTATCGAACACTTCAAGGGAATTTCCGGGCTTCACTCCCCACCAACGGCGCTCGTTCGGTGTGACGTGCAGTTTATACTGTTTGCCAAGCGTCCCGTCCCGCCTGAACAGAAATGAGATGTTATAAAGGTTTTCCTCTTCAACCGTGAAGTGCGAACCGCCGATGATATTCACGTCGTACTTCACCGCCAGCTGATGGAACAATTCAAGATACTTGGGAGTAAAGTCGGAGAGGTTTCTCATCGCAGTGCTGGGGCGGTCGGACGGGAGGAACGACAGTAATTGCGTCGTGAAGATTTCCGGGAAGACAATGAAGTCGCTTCTGTAATCTGCGCCGACATCCACAAAGTATTCGCACTGTTTTGCAAAGTCGTCAAAATCTTTCACTAACCGCATTTGATACTGCACTGCGCACACACGTGCCGGCTGAACAGGCATAAAGATTCGGGATGTGTCTGGTGAGTAATCGATATTTGTCCATTCCAGGAACGTCGCGTATCCGCGCGATTCGGTATCGGAGAGCATGTAATCCGGAATCAATCGCTTCAGGACAAATCCGTTCGCCAGTTGTGTGGTGAGTACGGGATCGATGAGTATCTTGTTGATGACCTTATCAACATATTCACGTGCGCTCATCTGCTCTGCGTGTTGCCCATAACCGGGAATTCGTCCGCCGAGGATGATGCGCATCAGATTAAATTTTTTTGCCAACTGCTTCCGGGCATCGTACAGCCGCCGGGCAAGCCGCATGCCGCGATATTCCGGATCGACCATGATTTCGATGCCATACAACGTATTTCCTGCAGGATTGTGATTGCGGATGTACCCGGTGTCAGCGATCTCTTTCCAGCTGTGCCATTCCGAGTAGAGTGAGAAATCGAGAATGAGACTGCTGGATGAAGCGACGATAGTTCCCTGATACTCGACGCAGATCTGTCCTTCGGGAAAAATCTGGAGTTGACTTTCGATCTGGTCTTTTGACCATGGAGTCATACCGGGGAAGCACTTCAACTGCAACTCGACAAGTTTGTCGTAATCCTCAATTTTTATCTGGCGGACAACGATATTTTTTTCGAAATCTTTGAGGTCGATTTCAGACATGTTCTGATCCTTCACTGTGAGTGGGATGTGTGTACATATATTCTAACAAATCCCGATGGAAAGTCAAGGATTTATGGTTGATTTCACTCCATCTTCTTTTTACATTGCAGAAGCAGATTTTTTACCACAATCCGGCATTAAACGCATGAACTTTCTTACCGTCGTACTTCCGTACAGCTCCGAATCATACTTCGAATCTACACTTCAACAATTTGTCCATTCGCCGCTTGTGAAGAAAATTCTCGTTGTGCACAATGGCGACTATCGCGGTGAACATGAAAAGTGCAAAGGATTGAAAGTGGATGTACTGACATCGGGCAGAACACTGAATACAATCCTTGACAAACTCTCGACAGAATATCTCTTCTTCATCAATCAAGCGCAATCGATTACACTCAATCAAGCGGCGCTCGAACGCTTTATCCAGATCGCTCATGATACAAAGGCGGGAATGCTCTATTCTGATTTTTATGAAGTGAAGGAAGGAAAGCGATCTGAACATCCGACCAACGATTATCAACTCGGCAGTATCCGCGACAATTTTGATTTCGGCGCCGTGATGATGTTTTCCGCAGCGGCAATCAAAAAGTCGCTGAAAAGGTACGGAAAAATAGAAAAAGTCGAGCGTGCTGGATTGTATGATCTCCGATTAAAAGTCTCGATTGACTATGAAATTTTCCACATCCAGGAATATCTCTACACAAAAACAGAATCTGATACGCGCAAGAGCGGCGAAAAATTGTTCGACTATGTCGATCCGCGCAACCGCAAAGTGCAGATTGAACTTGAACAGGTTGCGACGAAACACCTGAAGAATATCGGTGCTTATCTGAAACCAAAATTTACCAAAGCGCCAAAGTTCGACAGTGCATTTCCTGTTGAAGCAAGTGTCATTATTCCGGTGCGAAACAGAGAAAAGACCGTTGCCGATGCAGTGAAGAGCGTACTTTCCCAAAAGCCGGATTTTACATTTAATGTCATTGTTGTTGATAATCATTCAACAGACGGAACAACCGGTATTTTGAAGAACCTCGCAGCACAAGATCAACGCGTAAAGCACATTATTCCGGAAAGAGACGATCTTGGCATCGGAGGATGCTGGAATGAAGCTGTGCTCTCCGAGCATTGCGGAAAATACGCCGTGCAATTGGATTCTGATGATCTCTATTCAGGTCCGGACACGCTTCAAAAGATCGTCGATGTGTTTCGCACGGAAGGTGTGGCGATGGTGATTGGTTCGTACACACTTGTCAATGCGAATCTCGAACCGATACCGCCGGGACTGATCGATCATAAAGAATGGACACCCGAGAACGGACGGAACAATGCACTTCGCATCAACGGCCTTGGGGCACCGCGCGCTTTCAATACTGCATTGCTGAGGGAAATTCTGTTACCTAACACGAGCTACGGAGAAGATTATGCAGTTGCGTTACGGCTTTCCCGCTGGTATCAGATTGGAAGAGTGTACGAATCGCTGTACAATTGCAGGCGATGGGAAGGGAACACAGATGCAGCGCTGCCAATTGACAAGATTAACCGCAATGACTATTATAAAGACAAGATCCGGACGATTGAGATTCAAGCACGCATTCAATTGAATAAAAAATAAATGTCCCTCCAGACAGTATATCGTGAATGGAACATGGATGATACCGCTGCCACGCAGAAGGTGCTGCTTAATACATGGATCGCATCGTACGCAGATTTCATTCCGATGAAAGACATCCATTGGTATTTCAACAATTATTATTCCGATATCAACTTTGCCCGGCTGCACGACGATCCGAATGTTTGGAGTTTTGTTGCAGAAGTGAAAAGCCACGTTGTGGGCTATGCGCGAGGGAAGGTGAATCAAGAACAGAATCGCTTCTACCTTGAATCGCTCTATGTACTGCCGGAATTTCAGGGGCAAGGGATTGGGACGGAACTGCTCAAAATGGTGGAATTGAAAGCGAAGGAATTACAGTACTTTGAAATATGGCTGGGGGTGATGGTGCAGAATATTCCGTCGCTGGAGTGGTATAAAAAACTCGGCTTTCAGTTTGTTGAAGAATCGCCGTTTCAAATGGGGAAAACTTCCGTGAATCATCTCATCGGATTCCGCGTCATTCGGTAAATCAATGCTCGAACAAAAGATCTTTTCGTCGTACCCCCGCCAAGAATCTGAATCGTTATCGTCGCTGTCATCGGCATTGTATCACGATCAAAAAATGAAATGGCGAATGCTGGCAGAAGGAGTTGAAGCGCTGGAGGGTGTTCATACACGCATCATCAATTGCGGTACATTCGCCGTGCGTCTTCAGTTCAACCCAAAACGGATCGTCAGCACCGGTGCAAAAGTCGATCCCGCATCGATCAAAGAACGGAAATGCTTCTTGTGCACAGACAACTTGCCGCCGGATCAACAAGGGGTCCTGTATCGTGAGAAATTCATTGTACTGTGCAACCCGATGCCGATCTTCCGGGAACATTTCACGATCTCACATGTTGACCACATTCCGCAATCCATCGAAGAGCATATCATCGATTTCTTGGACCTTGCAAAAGACTTTGCAGCATCACATTCGGTCTTCTACAACGGACCTAAATGCGGCGCTTCGGCTCCTGATCACATGCATTTTCAGGCAAGCCCGAAGAATACCATTCCGGTAGAGAATGAAGTTACAGTCGTTGAACGGAGACGTCTGTATAAAAGGATCGGTGAAATTGACATTCTTGAGTTAGCTCATACCGGTCGGTCTATTATCGTACTGGAAAGCAGCAGTAAACAGGATATTGAATTCGGTTTCCTCAGGCTTACGGGAGCGATGCGCAAAGCGATGAAAACAGATGAAGAACCGATGCTGAATGCGATTTGCTCCTTTAGCGATGGATTGTGGAGGATCATCGTTTTTCCGCGGGCTAAGCACAGACCGGATGTCTATTTTAAGGATGGAGAGGAAAAAATTTTGATCAGTCCTGCTGCTGTCGATATCGGCGGGCTTATCATTACGCCGATCGAAAAAGATTTTAAAAGTGTTGATGCAGCACTTGTTACAAAAATTTTTGAGGAAGTTTCAGTCAGTTCTGAAAATCACCACAACATTTTGACACTGCTGTAATAGTATGATCTCTACAGAACCAGAAATTAAAGTCGGTATTATTGAAAATGTGCAAGAAGTACGCGGCGTGCTTCTGGAAAAATTCAGGATCGCTCCGGATGTCATCGTAACGGGAGAATTCGTCGCCAAGATCGTAGGGTCGGAGATTGTCCTGCTTGGCGGGAAAGATATTGAATTGATCCGCGCGAATGAGATCGTATTTGTGCCTCTCAACGGCGGAACGTTCACATTGCGTGATGTCATCTTCGGCATCAACTTTCATTGGGAACGGGAAGAGGACCAGACATTTGAAGGTGCACTCAGACTTGTTGCCCGCACCAATGGAACAATCACCGCCATCAATCAGATCTCGGTTGAAAAGTATCTCGCCTCCGTCATTTCATCCGAAATGAGCGCAACAGCTCCGCCGGAACTCCTGAAAGCACATGCGATCACCTCACGCAGCTGGCTTGTTGCTATGCTGGAGATGAAGAAGCGATTCTCCACCGTCGGCGTTCCGTCTCAGCGTTCATTCCAGACCGAACACGAGATCACACGGTGGTACGACCGCGAAGATCACGACATCTTCGATGTCTGCGCGGATGATCATTGCCAGCGCTACCAGGGTGTCTCAAAAATCATTTCACCCGAAGTACAAAATGCAATCGCCGATACGCGTGGTCTTTTTCTTGTGTACGAAAACGAAATTTGCGATGCACGATTCTATAAAGCATGCGGCGGTCTGACCGAACAGTTCGAAAATGCATGGGCGAACACACCTATTGCTTATTTAAGGACTGTTTCATGTTCTTCCGCCGATCATCAACACATTGCATCCGAAGTGGAGGCGAAAGAATGGATTATGTCTTCACCGAAGGCATTTTGCAACACAACTGATGGCAACATTCTCCGCCAGGTTCTTCCGTCGTTCGATCAGGAGACGACCGATTTTTTCCGATGGAAAGTGGAATATACACAGCATGATCTGTCTGAATTGATTCATAAGCGATCCGGAATTGATTTCGGCGAAGTGCAGGAATTGATTCCGCTCCATCGCGGACCATCCGGACGCATTACAAAATTGAAGATCGTCGGTTCGAAAAAAACATTGACTGTCGGTAAGGAATTGGAGATACGCCGCTGGCTTTCTAAAAGCCATCTTTATAGCTCCGCATTCATTGTTACAAAGGAAAACGGTACATTTATTTTGCACGGTGCAGGATGGGGTCACGGTGTTGGTTTGTGCCAGATCGGCGCCGCAGTAATGGCGGTGGAAGGATGGAAGGCGGAAAGTATCGTAAAACATTATTTCCGCGGCGCAGAGTTGAAGAAATTGTATTAAAAAATTCCGTTGTATTGTCATTTCGAGTCCCGATATTTTTTATCGGGATGAAAAATCTGATGCTCACCCAGATTTCTCGCCATTGAGAACATGGCACGAAATGACAGCGATTATTTTTTAGCAAAGGAAATTATGGAATCAGTAGAACAAAAAACAAGAAGCCCGTGGTGGTGGATCCCCTCTCTCTATTTCGGTCAGGGAATTCCGTACGTGGTCGTCATGAGCATTTCCGTCATCATGTACAAGAAGATGGGCATTTCCAACACCGATATTGCTCTCTACACAAGTTGGTTGTATCTGCCGTGGGTGATTAAGCCGTTGTGGTCTCCCTTCGTCGATATGTTCAGGACGAAACGGTTCTGGATCGTTGCACTTCAATTGTTGATCGGTGCATCACTCGCCGCCGTTGCATTCACGATACCGCTTTCAAATTTCTTTCAGATCACGCTCGCTGTTTTTTGGCTGATGGCGTTCAGTTCAGCGACCCATGATATCGCTGCGGATGGATTCTACATGCTCGCACTGGAACAGCATCAACAAGCGGCATTTGTGGGGGTACGCAGTACATTTTACCGCGTTGCGATGATTACCGGACAGGGTTTGCTTGTTGTGCTCGCTGGATGGCTGGAAAATTCCACAGGTAGTATTCCAACCGGATGGTCAATCACATTTTTTGTTTTGGCAGGAATGTTTATCGCCCTCTTTATCTACCACCGTTTTATGCTTCCCTATCCCGCGGGAGATAAAGCAACCCTTGCGCAAAGTTCCTCAAAGGAAATCCTGAAAGAATTCTTCAACACATTTGCGACCTTCTTCAAGCGAAAAGAGATCGCTATCATTCTTGCATTCCTGCTTTTGTACCGATTTGCCGAAGCACAACTGGTAAAACTTGTCACACCCTTCCTTCTCGATCCGCGAACGGAAGGGGGGCTTGGACTGACAACGCAGGAGGTCGGAATTGTGTACGGAACGGTCGGCGTCATTTCCTTAACGCTCGGCGGACTGCTTGGAGGGTACGTCATTTCAAAACGTGGATTGAAGTTCTGGCTCTGGCCGATGGTGTTTATTATTCATTTACCTGATGCAGCATTCGTATTCCTTTCACATGTTCAGCCGGAGAACTTTTTTGTCATCAATGCCGCTGTCGCGCTTGAACAATTCGGCTACGGATTCGGATTTACTGCATACATGCTCTACATGATCATGGTCTCCGAAGGGGAACACAAGACCGCCCATTACGCTATCTGCACAGGATTTATGGCGTTGGGAATGATGCTGCCGGGAATGTTCAGCGGTTGGCTGCAAGACCAGATCGGGTACGGGAATTTCTTCTTGTGGGTGATGGCGTCAACTATTCCCGGTTTTCTTGTTGCCGCATTGGTGAAAATACCAGAAGGATTCGGAAAGAAAAAAGAATAGCATGAAATCGCAAAAATATTTTATTGGAATGGATGGCGGCGGCACCAAAACTCACGCCATCATTGCGGATGGTAATGGAAAAATTCTTGCCGAGCATGTCGGCGGTCCATCAAATTTCCAGATTATCGGTGTTGAGAAAGCTGCGGAGACGATCTATTCGTTGATTCAATCGTGCTGTGAATCGGTACCTTGCACAATAAAAGAAATTGCCGCAGTCGTCTGCGGGCTTACCGGTGCCGGTCGCGCCGGCGATCAGGAACGGATGGCGAAGGGATTGAAACAATATGCAGCAAAAAAGAAATCGAAACTGCAAAACGTCATCATTGAAAGCGATGCCCGTATTGCACTTGAAGGAGCTTTTAAGGGAGAAGAAGGGATTATTTTAATCGCTGGGACGGGCTCGATTGCATTCGGCAAGGATGCCAAAGGAAAAATTCATCGTGTTGGCGGATGGGGAAGAATCCTTGGCGATGAAGGGAGCGGATTTTATATCGGCAGATTAGGGCTCACAGCCGTAACACATCATCTCGACGGACGGGGTGAAAAAACAAAGTTGACTTCAATGATCGCAAAAAAGTTTGGGCTGAACGATCAAACTGCGATTATCAACGCGGTCTATAAAAATGGATTTGATGTCGCTTCAGTTGCGCCATTGGTGTTGGAAGCGGCATCGAAAAAAGATCGTGTCTGTTTGCTGATCGTTGAGCAGGCTGCCGTGATGCTTGCTGAGCATGTAAAGGTGGCGGCAAAAAAGATTCTTGCATCTTCGAAAGCAAAGGTACGATCGAAAGTAAAATTGGCGTTCATCGGCGGATTGATCGCCAACGACACGCTGCTTTCACAATTGCTGCGTCGCTATATTTCTTCAACAATACCTTTGGCTGAAATCATCCAACCAATGACCTCACCGGCATACGGAGCGGTGGTGATTGGGATGAGAACAAAGCACAACCGGATACCTGCATGAACAAAATTCTTTTTGCTGCACTCATTTCTCTTCTGGCATTCAATTGTTCAACATCCCCGCAGTTAGAACAAATGTCATCGTCCGATGATCGGAGCAGCGACGTTGGACATGTAAAACAATCATGGGTTGATTCGGTTCTCCAATCGATGACACTGGAAGAGAAGGTTGGACAGCTGCTCATTGTCTGGACGACATCCTACTATATGCCTGAGGATGCAAAACGTTGGCAGGAACTTGTCAGATACACGATGGAAAAGAAAGTCGGTGGGTTTTACTTCTCGCTCGGTGGTATTTACGAATTCCCGATCCATATCAACAAATTACAACAAATCGCGAAAACTCCGTTGCTCATAACAGTGGACTTTGAATGGGGCGCCGGTATGCGGCTCGGACAGGCGACGACATTTCCGCGTGCAATGGCGCTCGGGGCGACCAGAGACACAAACCTGGCGTATCAAATGGGGCTTACCATTGCAAAAGAGGCTCGGGCGCTCGGTGTCCATCAAAATTATTCGCCCGTGGTTGATGTCAACAACAATCCGAAAAATCCAGTCATCAATACACGCTCGTTTAGTGAAAATCCGAAACTCGTTGCAAATATGGCGCGTGCGGTTATCCGAGGTGAACAGGATGGAAACATGATCGCAACGGTCAAACATTTTCCCGGACACGGCGATACCGATATTGATACGCATCTCGAACTCCCTTCCCTCCATCTTTCCCGCGGACGCATGGACAGCGTGGAATTATATCCGTTCAAGGATGCTATACAAAACGGCGTCATGTCCGTGATGGTAGCACATATTCACTCAGCAGCGTTTGACAATTCAGATTCCATTCCCGCAACAGCTTCAGGCAA
The DNA here is from genome assembly GCA_040751955.1 of Bacteroidota bacterium. Lineage (GTDB taxonomy): Bacteria > Bacteroidota > Ignavibacteria > UBA10030 > UBA8401 > SpSt-333. The sequence continues at coordinate 9,543 of JBFMFY010000059.1, read as the reverse complement.
TATCACCACGAAACTGTTGAAAGAGGAGATGAGATTTGACGGGCTCATTGTTACCGATGCTTTGGCGATGAAGGGGATCAGCAAATTATACAACGCAGGTGAGGCGGCGGTTCGCGCCTTCAATGCAGGGTCGGACATGTTGTTGATGTCTCCCAATACGGATGAAGCAATAGATTCGTTGATCAGTACGGTTCGCCGAGGAGTAATTTCCGAAGAGCGATTGAATTACTCCGTCCGGAAAATTCTGTCGTACAAACAGTGGGTGGGATTACACCAAAACAAGAAAGTGTCGGTCGATTCTTTGAGTTCAGTGGTGGGAATTCAGGCGCACAAAGAACTGGCAAAAGAGATTGCACGAAGATCAATTACTGTGCTTGGTAATGAATCAAATATTCTTCCACTCAGAAACTTGAACGGCACGAAGGTGCTTTATATTGTACTTGCCGATGCGGAAGATCCGGAAGGGAACAAAGAATTGCTCAACGAAGTGCGGCAGCGGGCACGTGTTGATGCAGTCATCATCGATCCGCGCAGCAACACCATGGAATACGAAACGGCGTTGAAGAAAGCAAAAAGTTCCGATCTCATCATCTGCCAGTTCAATTATCAAATGCGCTCCGGCGCAATGTCGGGGTTTCTTCCTAAAGAAGTGATACAGCTTGTCAATGATATTGCCGCGCTCAAAAAACCGGTCGTTGGTATCTCGACGGGAAATCCTTATGTCGTCGGTGAAATTCCGCTGTTGTCCGCTTTCGTACACGCGTACGGTGCAAGCACTGTATCGGAAGAAGCATGTGCAGAAGTGCTCTTTGGCGAACAGCCCGCTCGCGGAAAACTTCCAATTTCAATACCGGGAAAATATTTGTACGGCGACGGTGTGCGGTACGAACCGGTCGTAGTCGGTTATGCAAAACCGTCGGACGTTGGTTTTGATCCCACCGCGCTAAAAAAAATCGACACAATCATTACTGCAGCAGTTTCTGATTCGGCATTCCCCGGTGCGGTTCTACTGGTTGCCAAAGATGGATATATCGTTCACGAAAAAGCATACGGACGGATGACGTACGATCCGACTGCAGTGCCTGTTACCACTGATGCAATGTTCGATCTTGCTTCAGTTACAAAGGTCATCGCAACAACCAGTGCTGTCATGCGCCTTGTTGATGAAAAACGAATTACGTTGAACGATCCTGTCATAAAATATATTCCCGAGTTTGGACAGAACGGAAAAGAGAAGATCACTTTGTACAATCTGATGGTTCATAACAGCGGACTGCAGGCATGGAGGAAATACTATGAGATCTGCGATTCGCCGAGGTGTGTGCTCGATTCCATTTATGCCGCGCCGCTTGTGTATAGAACAGGAGATTCGACCGTATATTCCGATCTCGGATTGATTACCATGGGTAAAGTGATTGAGAAGGTGACAAAGGCTACTCTTGATACATACGTTGATTCCGTTTTCTTCAAGCCGCTTGGGATGAAGAATACGATGTACAATCCGCCTCAGACAGTGTGGGGAAGGGTTGTGCCCACAGAAGTTGATTCAACCTGGAAGAAAACGTACCGCGCTGTGAAGGGACGTGTGCATGACGAAAATGCAGCAACGCTCGGCGGCGTATCCGGTCATGCGGGGTTGTTTTCGACCGCATCCGATCTGGTGAAAATCTTGCAAATGGAATTGAACGGAGGCATCTACGGCGGTAAGCGGTACATTCAAGAAGAAACAATCAAGCAATTCACGACGCGACAATCCGAAAAATCGAGCCGAGGAATCGGCTGGGATACTAAATCATCGGACGGTTCATTCTCTGGAAAATACACTTCAATGAAAACTTTTCTTCATACCGGATTTACTGGCACATCGGTCGTGGTCGATCCGGAAAAAAAGATCATCGTAATCTTTCTCACAAACCGTGTATATCCGACACGGAACTCCACGAAAATATTCAGGGTGAGACCTGCCGTCCACAACGCAGTATTTCAATCCCTGAAGTAAACCCGAACCATTGTTGCAGTGTCTCTGTTGGTAACAAAAGACTCTGTTCGCCGAGATTTACTCATTTCTCACCGAAAAACTCAGTTTTTTCTTGCAACTTTTGCCATTTTAGAACGTTAACAAACATAGTTTTATAGTCTATTTTTCGGAGAATTCAATGAAAAATTTCCTCGTAATTGCTTTAATTTTAACAATTACACTCTCTACTTCTCACGCACAAGAAAAACTCTCCTTACAGCAAGCAATACAGATCGCACTCGAAAAAAATATTTCCGTGATAGGAGCAAAGAATTCAATGGAGATACAACGCTCTGGTGTTCTCTCCGAATACGGAAGATTGCTCCCAAATGTCTCTGCTGAAGGTACGTGGGCGAGAAATGGATCATCTTTTGATGCAACTCCTTTAATCCCATCCGGATTGTCTGCGGGTGGGGGAACAACTGCATCGCTTGATGCAAGAATTTCAATTGGAAATGGATTCAGCAATCTTTCTTCAATAGACAGAGCTCAGAATCTTGCCGGAGCTGAAGAATATAATTATCAGCAGAGCCGTCAATCAATTGCACTTGCCGTGCATCAAGCGTATCTCACTGTCCTTCGCAACAAACAGCTGTTGAAAGTGGCTGAAGATAATTTGAAGAGGAGCCAACAGCAGCTCTCCCGTATTGTAGAATCAAATAAAGTGGGTGCAGTAGCAAAAGCAGATTTGTACCGCCAGCAAGTGCAGACAGCGAACGACGAGCTTTCCGTCATCAATGCACAGAGCAACTATGACAATTCGAAGAACGACCTTCTCTATCTATTATCGCTCGATGTGACCAAAGAATACGAATTTGATGATGTTGCGGTCAATGCCGAGGTTGAACAATCCGATAGCGCATATCAAAATGAAATGCACGACTATGCTGCGTTGGTGAACGAGGCACTTTCATCGCGTCCTGACTATCAAGCATCACTCCTTTCACGCGATGCCGCATCTAATAGTTTAACGATTGCTAAACTGGGACACTGGCCCTCGCTTTCTTTAAATGGGGGTTATGGATATACACTGGCAGGAAGATCCGACTTTTCGAATTTCAAAAATTCAACCGGATGGGATGTTGCACTGACACTGCACGTTCCTATCTTCAGCGGATTTCAGGTAAGTTCAAACGTGCAAACAAGTCAGTTAAACTACGAATTGGCAGAGCAAAATCTCGAACAATCAAAACGTAAGGTGCAGAAAGAAATTCGTACCGCATTGTTGAACCTGCAGACAGCGAAAAAGAGAATGGACGTTTCTGTGAAGAATGTCGTCTCTGCGGAGGAAGACCGCCGGATTGCTGAAGAGAGGTACAATCTCGGTTCAAACACGCTTCTCGATCTGCTCGTTGCAACGGCAAACTATACGTCAGCGTTAAGCAACAAAGTGAGTGCATCATACGACTATATGTATGCAAAACAGCAATTCAGAATTGCTGTCGGTAAAGACAAGTATTAATATATTTATCATACGGAGTAATTATGGCAAACGGCAAAAAGAACAAAAAGAAGATATTCATCTTTTCCGGCATCGGTGCAGTGATTGTGATCTTGATCCTGGTCGTCGTTCTCGGGAGCAAAAAGGAGAATATCATCACTGTTCAAACTGAAAAGATAACCGAACGGACAATCACGCAGGTTGTCAATGCATCCGGTAAAATTCAACCGGAAACGATGGTGAAGATCAACGCCGAGGTCAGCGGCGAAATCACGGCACTTCCTGTTAAAGAGGGAGACAAAGTAAAACGGGGGGATCTGCTTGTTCGCATAAAACCGGATCAGTACCAGGCGCAAGTAGATCGCGCTGAAGCGGGGCTCTCTTCCGCGCGGGCGAATCTCAATTTGCAAAAAGCGAATCTGGAAAAGGTCGAATCCGAATTTAAGCGGGCAGAAGAATTGTATCAGAAGTCTCTTCTTTCAGATCAGGAGTTTGTTGCTGCCAGAACAGCATTGAACACGACGAAAGCTCAATATGAATCCGCGCAGGCAGGCGTTCGGCAGGCGGAGGCGTCTCTCCGTGATGCACGTGAGAGTTTGGCGAAGACGGCGATCTACGCTCCAATGAATGGGACAGTATCTCAATTACTTTCTGAACTCGGCGAGAGGGTAAGCGGAAGCAGCTTTACGCAGGGAACGCATATCATGACAGTGGCTGATTTAAGTATGATGGAAGCGCGTGTGGATGTCGGCGAGAATGACATCGTTACGATTTCGATCGGTGATACTGCACGCATTACCATTGATGCCTTTCCGGATAAAAAATTTGCCGGTGTGGTGTACGAAATTGCAAATACTGCTACCTCGCGGGGACTTGGAACACAGGATGAAGTGACCAATTTTCAGGTAAAGATTCGCGTACTGAATAAAGAAGTCTCTTTGCGTCCCGGTATGTCGATGACGGCAGATATTGAAACCGAGACAAAGCGGAATGTGTTGTCGGTTCCTATTCAGAGCGTAACAACGCGGGCGCCAAAACCAAAAGGCGGTGAAAAACCAGCCGAAGGCGGCGAAGGACAGCAAGGCAGTCCCGGATTTGCAACAAACGAGAAACCGATCGAATGTATTTTTGTTGTTGAGAACGGTAAAGCGAAAATGGTGCCGGTAAAACGCGGAATCAATGATGAAGGATATGTTGAGATATTGGATGGTGCTACAAAGGATGCCGAAGTTATCAGCGGGTCGTACAAAGCGATTAACCGCGATCTTGAAGATGGTTCTGTTGTGAAAGTTGAAAACCAGGCAAAGAAGTTTGCAATGGCTCCGCAAGGCGGCAATAAATAATACAATTGAAGAATGACAATCATTCGCAAACTTTGTATCCTTTCGTGTGTTGTGGCGTGCTGCGCACTTTCGCAAATTGATAGTACGGGAATTAAACTGATAGAACAGCGTAAATACAAAGAGGCGCAATCGTTCTTTGAATCTGCAGTAGAAAAAAATAAGCGTGACCCGGAAGCGAGGTACTATCTTGCTGTCTCATTATCCCGGCAAGGAAATTTTGATGATGCCGAAGATGAGATCGACGAAGCGATTGAACTGAACGAGAATGTCTCAAAGTATCACCATGCTCGCGGTGAAATTCTCGGGCAGCAGGCGATGAATGCAAATGTCTTCTCGCAGGCTCTTCTTGCCCCGAAAATTAAAAATGCTTTCCTTCGGGCGTCGGAACTGGATCCGTCAAATATCGCAGCGCGTATTGCATTATTCAATTATTATATCATGGCACCCGGCATTATGGGTGGAAGTGAGGAGAAAGCGCTTGCGGAGGTGGATGCGGTCACAAAACTCGATCCGTTCCGGGGTCACCTGCTGCATGCGAATTATTTCTCCCGAAAAAAGGATTCTGTCAATGCAGAATCGGAGATCAAGAAAGCAATTGAAGCGGCGCCTGAACGCGGGGGTGGATACAAGCAACTCGGTTACTTTTACATGAACCAGAAGCGCTACAAAGAGGCATACGGACAGATGAAAAAGTACATCGATCTTGAACCGAAAAATCCCGATGCGTACGATAGTTATGCCGACGTTCTTCGCTCCCATGGAAAATTTGATCTAGCGATCGAAAAATATTTGCTTGCACTTTCGATTGACAAAAATTTTTCCGCTTCAATTTTTTCACTTGCGGATTGTTATGAAAAGAAATCAATGAATCAGAAAGCAAAAGAAACATATCAATGGTTTTTGTCGGTCGAACCGGACGGAAGACGCGCTGAAACGGCAAAAAAGAAAATCAACGAATTATAGGAATCTTTATGAACCCAGTCATCAACATCAAGAATATCAAAAAAACATACATCATGGGAACGGTTGAAGTGAATGCCTTAGTGGATGTGTCGCTGCAGATCAACAAGAATGAATACGTTGCGATCATGGGTCCGTCCGGCTCCGGGAAGTCCACGTTGATGAACATTATCGGCTGCCTTGATACTCCGACATCCGGATTGTATGAATTCAACGGCGTGAATGTCAGCGATATGAATGACAACGAACTGGCAAAGATTCGGAATAAAGAGATCGGGTTCGTGTTTCAAACATTTAATCTGCTTGCCCGCTCCAACGCTCTTCACAATGTCGAACTGCCGTTGATCTATGCCGGCATGAAGAAAAATGTCCGCCATGAATTGGCTGAAGAAGCGTTGCGTCATGTAAAACTCGAAGACCGTATGCACCACAAACCCAACGAACTATCCGGCGGTCAGCGGCAGCGCGTTGCAATTGCACGCGCACTGGTAACGAAGCCATCCATTATCCTTGCGGACGAACCGACCGGGAATCTTGATTCGAAGACAGGTGTGGAAATTATGGGGCTGTTCAATGAATTACATGCGCAGGGGAACACGATAATTCTGGTAACGCACGAAGAAGATATCGCACGTCATGCGCATCGCGTCATCAGAATCCGCGACGGCATGGTGGAACATGACGGTCCCGTAACCGATAGAATTCACCCGGTGCTTCACGCGTAACGAAAAGGAATCCTTACAATGAGACTTGTCGATTGGGGATATGAAATTAAAGAAGGGCTCATGATGTCGTTCCAGGCGATCCGCGCAAATAAGATGCGATCCGTTCTGACGACACTCGGCATTGTGATCGGGATTGTATCGGTGACGTTGATGGGAACCGCGATCGAAGGATTGAGCCGCGCGTTTAACGAAACGGTCTCCAAGATTGGCGCCGATGTTTTGTATGTACAGAAATTCCCGTGGTTCGATGGCGGCGACAACTGGTGGAAGTACCGGAACAGAAAAAATATCGATCTGCGTCAGTACAAAATGGTGCGCGATCAGATCACACTTGCCGACGCCATCACTCCGACGGCGTTTGCGATGGTCCCGATCAAGTACCGCAGCATCACATCGGACGGCATTTTTGCGATCGGGGCGAACGATCAATACATCACCACGTTCGGACTGAATATGGAGATGGGGAGATTCTTTTCGCAGGCGGAATCGAACGGTGATCGTCCGGTTGTGGTATTGGGATATGTCGTGGCGGAAAAATTATTTCCCAGTGAAACACCGTTGGGAAAGTACGTGAAGGTCGGTTCGCATACGTTTCGCGTTGTCGGAGTTATTGCAAAACAAGGAAGTTTTTTGGGCATGGACCTTGATAACCGCGTCATCATTCCGATTACGAATTTCTTGCAAAAGTTCAGCAATAACCGCCGCGGATTATCGCTGAATGTGAAAGCATCGGACATCAACAATCTGGAAAATACAAAGGAAGAATTGCGGGGGATACTGCGCAAAGCTCGCGGTGTGAAACCTGGTGTCGAAGATGATTTTGCGATCAACCAGCAAGAAATGTTCATTCAGACTTTTAATGCGATCGGCGGCGTTGTTGCGGGGATTGGGTTGTTTATTACAGCGCTGTCGCTCTTTGTCGGCGCCATCGGAATAATGAATATCATGTTCGTCTCTGTCACGGAACGGACAAAGGAAATCGGAATACGCAAAGCAATCGGCGCCAAACGTTCAACGATCCTGTTCCAGTTCTTGATCGAGTCGGCAGTTCTTTCGTTAATAGGCGGTCTGATCGGAATTATTATTTCATATCCACTCAGTCTGTTGATCAACCAGATTCTCCCGACATCAATGCCTTTATCCGTTGTTGCTATCGCGATCATCATATCGTTGCTTGTCGGTGTTGTATCCGGATTCTTACCAGCAAACCGTGCGTCCAAAATGGATCCTGTGGAAGCGTTGAGATACGAATAGTTTTTAGTTACTGGTTATTTGTAATTTGTTATTGGGGTAAAATGAATTTAAGCTGTATAAATCGGTATTGCTCATAGTGGATTGATTCGACACGAAAACTAATAACCCGTATGTTTCAAAAACTAGATGATTTGGAAGTATACCAACTTGCGGAAAAACTTGCGGATGATATATGGGATCTAGTTTTAGCATGGGATAGATTTCCGAAAGATACTGTCGGTAAACAAATAGTAAGAGCAGCTGATTCGGTCTCGTCAAATTTAAGTGAAGGATTTGGAAGATATCCTTTTAAGGAAAATGTTCAGTTTTGTTATTATTCTAAAGGGTCTCTCGAAGAGAGAAAAATTGGCTTCGAAGATCATACAAGAGAAAACTTCTACCAGAAGAAAACTATTTTGAATAAATGAAAAGAATGGAAATGCTAGGAAAGAAACTAAACGCCTTTATCAATTCAATCAAAAAGCAAGTAACCAATAACAAATAACCAGTTACAAGTTACCACTAACCAGACATGCAAATACAAGAAAGCATAAACATGGCGTTGTTTGCCATTCGTTCAAACAAGTTGCGTTCAACACTGACACTGCTCGGTATTGGAGTCGGAGTTTTCTCCATCATTGGCGTGATGACGGCGATGGGTGTGCTGCAGAATGCGATTGAGAGCGGGCTAAGCGAATTGGGAACGAATACATTCCAGATTCAGAAATTTCCGGCGATGAATTTCAACGACAGGGATCGGCACCGCTACCGTAACAGGAAGGACATCACATACGAACAGGGGGAACGTTTCTATGAGCGGATGACGCTGGCGAAGTACGTGGGGCTGGAGACGTGGAACGGCGGCAACGTGATCGAATATAAAAAATTAAAGACGAATCCGAGCGTCGGGGTTGCTGGAGAATCGGTTGACGGACTTGCAACAAACAACTGGAATATCGATCAGGGACGTTCATTCAATAATCAGGAAGTACAATCTGCAGATAACGTGGTGGTATTAGGAGATGGAGTCGTTAAAAAGATATTTCCTACCGGAAATCCGATCGGAGAGTTTGTTCGTGTGAACGGAGAACAGTTCAAAGTGATTGGAACAATTGCACCGCGCGGCGCCATTATGGGTGGGAACCAAGGAAACTTTGTTGTTATTCCCATTACCACCCACATGAATATGTACGGCAGAGACCGGTCAATCAACATTATGGTCACTGCGCGGGATCAGGAATCGTACAATGAGGTGTTGGAACTGTCGCGCGGTGTCATGCGCGTCATTCGCCAGGTACCGCCCGGTGAGCCGGATGATTTTGAGATCTTCTCCAACGAAACGATGATCTCCACGTTCAACGACATGACATTTATGATCAAGATCGGTACGCTTGGTATTGCCTGCATAGCACTTATCGCAGCAGGAGTCGGTATTATGAACATCATGCTCGTGTCGGTAACAGAGCGGACAAAAGAGATCGGTGTTAGGAAAGCCCTGGGTGCAACCAAAACCAATGTCCTCTCACAATTCTTGACCGAATCTGTCGTGTTCAGTCAGATCGGCGGGATCATCGGGATTATTACAGGTTCCATGCTTGGTAATATTGTTGCGGTGCTGATGGAAGCGCCGGCAATCCTTCCGTGGAACAACGACGTCTCAATTCTTCAGACACCGGTGATGGATTTTACCGCGCTGCAAATGAATATTACCGCACTCATCTTTTGTTCATTCATCGGGATTGTGTTCGGCGTGTATCCTGCATGGAAAGCGGCAAATCTGGATCCTATCGAGGCGCTGCGGTACGAATAGCGTTAACAAATCTA
>JBFMFY010000058.1:0-19101 GCA_040751955.1 Bacteroidota bacterium | reverse complement strand
GGAAACTACGCTTTCTAATATATCAGCAAATGATAATCTAAAAATTACCATTCCGCCACCCAGTGCTTTAGAATTCCTTTATTTTCTTAGACAGAAAGGGCATATTATTTATTCAGCACCTACCATTGTTAAAGACGATTTTAAGGATATGCGGTCGTTTATGGCAAAATATAAAAAAAATTTCCATGCGCTAAGTTTGACTAAGAATTTACTGGATCCAATTACTAAAGAGGTTCCTCAATTAAAAAAACTCAAGGCACTTTTCAAAAATAAAAAAATCACTAGTGCATCAGAATTGTTTGATTATTCTAATTTTGATTCAAAAAAATTTTCGAGAATTGTTGCTCCAAAATTCAACGCACAAGGAGCTTTTGATTTTATCAAAAGCAAACGGAAACAATACAAATTAAAAATAGCTCAACAAGGCCCAGAAGACTTATCACATTATGGTGTTGATGATTTTAATGTTGCAGTCGATATTTCTAATATTTGTAATACAATTTATCAGAATGCAGTAGCTTCAAAAGATACAATATTTTCTTTTTTACTTCACGGTATGTACCCACTATTAAGTGTCCATCCTCAAAACGGATTTTGGAAGGACAGATTTTCCATCGCTCCTGCAGTACATTCAATCGCTGGTTTATTACTTTCTATTTCACTTCGGTCATTCAAAACTTATTCCGAAGCATCTGAGTTTTTTAATGGTTGTATTTTTGCAATAAAAAATTACATGCGAGAATTTCAAATCCTCCTTTCGAATAATTTAGAACTACGAGAATATATTTCCACGCCTTTCAACCACATCAATATGAGTAATACTAAAATTGTAAAACATGATTCTCTTATAGAGGCTGAACAATATTTAACTAAATATTGTCATTATTGCTATCCTACTAATCAAGCATTTCCACTTCAGTCTCCAATAGATATTGGTCCTACGGGCCTCAGATATAAATTTGATGAAAAAGATGTTGTGGATTTTGCTCAAGATGAGGAAGGAAGAAAAAAACATGCCGAAGATATTCTTGAATCCACTCGACAGACGTTTAAGGATTTAAATATATTTAACCCTGAACATGTTGATGAGGGATTTCAACCTCCAGACCAGACAACAAGCAAATTACTACTAGCCTTATCTGGATATTCATTTAAAGATTGGAAATAAAAAATGAAATTTTTGAAATTAACAAAACAACAAATTTCTACACTTAAGGATATTGATTTGATTGAATTATCTAAATCATTGTGTATACAAAATAATGAAGTTATCAAAGAAATAGAACCTGGGAAATATATCATTACTAGTAGAAAACAATTGGTTGAGTTAATTAACTCTACACGTTTAGATCTTATTACAATGAGGGCTGATAGGCGGGCAAAATATGCATTAATTATTTCAATATGTGCTGTATTAGCGACACTTGTAAATGCCTCGAGTAATTGGTTTAAAATTATATTTCCCTAAACCATTTAGATTTAATGAATTCTTTCAATCCCGATTAGGATTACATATTTTAAAAACTCCGTTTCGCTTCTGTAGTTACATCAATCAATACTTCCACACAATTCCTCCATATCTACGAGTCATAGGCTATACAGTGCGGGGTAAGCCCTCAACCACTCATCACCCAAAGTGCGACCAGATTTACAGCCTAAGAAAAGTATTGAGCGGCATCTCAAAAAACGAATCTTCTCCCGACAAACAACGTCGGGGTCAGAATGACACATACTTTTTATTTCATCAACACCATCCGTCGCGTTTCTGTTTTTCCTCCAGCACGTAATTGATAGATATAGACGCCGCTGGGGAGATCGCTGCCGTTAAATTTTACATCGTACGTTCCCGGCTGCTTCTGTTCGTTCACCAATGTCGCAACCTCCCTGCCGAGCAGGTCGTACACGCGTAGGAACGTCTGAAAAGACGTTCCCGCGATGGACGCATTTTCATGTGTCCCTACAAAAGGGATCGTGAATCTGATCGTCGTCGCGGGATTGAACGGATTCGGATAATTCTGCATTAGTAGAAAATCTTCAGGCATCTGCACAGTGTGCTGCACAATACCGTTCGGATTGAACGCTGCATCGCGCAGGATCCATTGCTCGGGATCGAGTTGCACGGATGTTGAACGGTGCGACAGCGGAATGACGAATGTCTGGTCGAGCGTATCGTTGAAGACGGTGACCGTCGTATCCCAGCCCGTTGCGGAGAATTTCAGGTCGATCGGCATCGTAAAATATTTCGGGTTGGTCGTACCGGTGGTCTGCGTGATGCGGACGGTGGAGAAAAATCCGCTGTCGGTCGCAGCGGATGAATGCGTGTACGTGTACTTCGGATATTTTTCCCCGAAGACCCACTGGCTGAAAAACCAATCGAGATCTTTTCCCGAGACGGTCTCGCACCGTTGTTGAAAGTCCGCCGTCGCCGCTGTGCCGTACATCAGTGCGGGATCGTCTGCGTACGCTTTGATCGCCGCGAAGAAAACAGAATCGCCGAGCACATGGCGCAGCATATGCAATACCGACGCTCCTTTGTTGTACACTCTGCTTCCCGCAAAAAGATTATACACATCCGCTGTGTCCTGCACATGCAAAGTCCCGGCGGCACTCTTCGCACTTGAAAGCCGCGATGAAATGCGGGACCAGTATGCTGACATTCCGTACTGCTTTTCCCGCCAGACGCATTCAAAGTATTGCGCGAATCCTTCGTTCAGCCAGAGGTCTTTCCATGTGCGGCAGGTGATCAGGTCGCCGAACCATTGATGGACAAGTTCATGCGCAATCGTTGCTTCGCTGAACGAGTTCGAACCGAGCGATGTGAGAGTCTGGTGTTCCATCCCTCCTCCCCATCCGAACTGCACATGACCGTATTTTTCTTTTAAGAACGGATACGGTCCGAACAGCGGCGTGAACTTCTCCAGCATCGTCACTGTCAGCGCAGTGTTCGTGCGATATGACGGTGATGTCGAAGCGATATCAGGCAGCACAAAATTAATCACCTCCATCGAATCGTTCGCGGAATGTTTGAACCAGTCGGAGAAGGTTGTGAATTTCCCGATCGTCACGGCGATGAGATATGTGGAGACGGGATAGCGGTGTTTCCATGTGAATGTCTTCGTACCGTCGCCGTTCGTCAGTGTGTCGGTTAGTCTCCCGTTGCTGGCGGCAACAAGATCGTTGTTGCATGTAATAATGATATCGACGGAATCTGCTTTCTCGTTCGGATGATCGATGCAGGGCCACCAATCGCGCGCGCCGTACGGTTCGCTCAATGTATAAACCCATCGCGTCCCGTCGCCGCGCATTACGTCCGAGTAACTTCCCAGTCCTGTGTACGGTGGAGAGCCATGATAGAGGATCTGTGTGGTGATCGTATCGCCATGCGAATATTTTTTGGGGAGCGGAATGGCGATCGTTGCACCGGAGCGTACCGCGAGCGCGGGTATGCCGTTACAGAAGACAGAATCGACCGTCAATTCTGCGGCAAGATCGTACGAGATCGATGCGATCGAATCGCTGGCGATGACGAGCGCAGTGACATCGCCGCGGATGAATCCGCTCTGGTCCGCAATGCGGAGATTCAGTTTATAGTATTTGACATCGATCGGTTGGATTGCGACCGACGTTTTTGCAAAGATGCGTGCAAGATTCGTGTAGCGACGCATTTCCGTTTGCTGCAAAGCGTCGGATTCCGGATCTGATTGCGCGTTGAGGAGAAAGGTGAACAAGAGAATGGGAACGAGGTACCGAAGAATATTTTTCATACGTCGATGATTCTGTGCGATGCAATGATTCCATACAACAGTAATTCAACGTAAAGACAATTGATGTGAGAAACAATCGTCAGCGATCATGAAAAAAAATAAAACAGGACAATGAAGTGCGATTTACGCCCGGCTTTTTTTCTCTTGCGTTTGAAGAAATATTCATCATCTTTATCCGTTGATTAAACCTCTAACGCATTGTGAATTCCTTCCCTACAGGAATGATAACATCGAGAAACCGCATACTAAACGGAGACTACAATGAGACAATTCCTTTTTCTCTTCCTGTTTTGTACGACAATCCTGACCGCGCAATGGAACACTGCGGATGTGTACCTCACAGCGAAAGGGACGGCCGACCGCATCGCAAAGAGAGCGGCTCTTGCACCGGCGCCGTTGGAGCAGCCGGATGAGCATACGCCGACGATCATGCTGGACAGAAGCAAAACATTCCAGACGATTCACGGTATCGGCGGAGCGTTGACCGATGCATCGGCGGAGACATTCTATAAACTTCCGGCAAAGCAACAACAGGAAATTCTCACGGCGCTATTCGATGTGCAGAACGGCGCTGGATTCACACTCTGCCGCACCAACATCCACTCGTGTGATTTTTCCAGCGCAAGTTATACGTACGCGGAAGTTCCGAACGACACAGCACTGAAAAATTTCACGATCGCGCATGACCTGAAATACAAGATTCCGTTCATCAAAGCGGCGATGCAGAAGGTCGGGAAAGATTTTGCTCTCTTCGCCTCGCCGTGGAGTCCGCCGGCATGGATGAAAACGAACAACAACATGCTGCAAGGAGGAAAACTGATCCCTGCGTTCCGTCAAACATGGGCGAATTATTTCGTGAAGTTCGTGCAGGAGTACGAGAAACTCGGCATCCCGATATGGGGATTGACGGTGCAGAACGAGCCGATGGCAGTGCAGACGTGGGAATCGTGTATCTTCACCGCGGCGGAAGAACGGGACTTCGTAAAGAATTTTCTCGGACCGACACTCTGGCGTTCCGGCATGTCGAAATTAAAACTGATGATCTGGGACCACAATCGCGGCATCATGTATCAGCGGGCGAAAGAAGTGTACGACGATCCCGCTGCATCGAAGTATGTCTGGGGAACGGGATTTCATTGGTACGTCGGCGATCATTTTGACAACGTGCGGCTGGTGCATGATGCATTTCCGGACAAAGCGTTGCTCTTCACGGAAGGGACCGAAGCGCTCTTCGACTCGACACGTCTGCGAGAGTGGCAATGGGGAGAGATGTTCGGGACGTCGATCATCATCGACCTGAACAACTGGACCGCAGGCTGGGTTGCATGGAATGTGCTGCTGGATGAACAAGGCGGACCGAACCACGTCGGCAACTTCTGCACAGCGCCGATCATCGGCAACACTAAGACCGGTGAATTGACGTACATGAACTCATTGTGGTACATCGGACATTTTGCAAAGTTCATCCGTCCCGGCGCGCGGCGTATCGTCTGCTCGTCCAATTCCGACGACCTGCTTGCAACCGCCGCCGTCAATCAGGATGGATCGATCGCTGTCGTGGTAATGAACAAAACTGAGAAGGAGATTGAATTTCATACATGGATGGAGAATAAATCGGTAGTGATGAAAAGTCCGCCGAGGTCGATCGTGACGCAAGTGTTAAAATAGTGTTTCAATCCTCGTGCAGTACTTTCACAAATGAATAGAGCCCATCTCAAAAATAGGCTGTCATTGCGAGAGAGCGGAGCGACCGAAGCAATCTCTGAGATTAACACAAAAAAACAGATTGCTTCGCCAAAGAACGGCTCGCAATAACACTGATTTGGGATTTTTGAGATGGCTTCTAGATTTTCTTCTGCGAGCCGTAGGCAAATCTTCGGGATTTGTAAAATCTTATCGTATGAAACGTCCTTCGCTTTTCAATATCATCGTCTACCTTATCGCCGTTGTCGTCGTCGGGATTACGTACTACGTCATCTGGCAGCGGGATGAAAGGATCGTAGGACATGATGCTCGATACCACAGCACGATGGATACGGCGGCGATGTACTTTTCCGACCGCGAGATACAGACAGCGAATACATTCTCCGATTCCACTCTTCCTGCGCTTCGACAATTGGGATTGATCCTTTCGTTTGAACAACGGGAATGGGAAACGTTGATCGCTGTATCAGGACCGATGTGGAGAGAGCGTTCTGAATTTTTTAAGGAGAGTTTTCTGCAACACATGAGCATTCACAACAAAGTACGCGGACGTCCTTCTTCAGTGAGAATCATGGATACAAACAGCGGCACATTGCTGGCACAGATCACTGCCTCCGACAGAAAAGAGATCTATGAGTAACAGCAGCAAATCGGTAGCACAGTTTCTCGCACTGCAAAAGCACACGGTCGCCCTGCTGCTGATGGTCATCCTCGTCGGCACTGGAGAGCGTATCGCCGAGCGGTATCTGCCTTTGTACCTTGTTGCGCTCGGCGGCGGCATCGCATCGATCGGCATTTTTTCCGGATTGAATAATTTTGTCAATGCGCTCTACTCGTTCTTCGGCGGTTACATCAGCGACCGAATCGGGCACAAGCGCGCGCTGCTTCTCTTCAATGGAATGACAATTGCGGGATATTCCATCGTTATTCTCTTCCCATACTGGCAGGCGGTCATTCTTGGTTCGTTCTTTTTTCTCTCGTGGTCGGCTATATCGATGCCGGCAACGCTCGATCTTGTGACGAGAAGCGTTCCTCCGAACAAGCATGCAATGGGTGTTTCGATCAATTCATTGACGCGCCGTGTGCCGATGATCCTCGGACCGCTGGCAGGGGGAATTCTCATCGAACGATTTGGAGAAACGGACGGAATCCGATATTCATTCATGATCGCGATCCTTCTTGCCGCACTGTCGCTTGTGCTGCAGCAGCGGATGATCTCTTCGACGGAATCGAACCGTCGCATTGCACGGGCAAATCCATTCGTGCTGTGGAAAAGAATGTCGGCGCCGCTCAAAAATCTTCTTCTCTCCGATATTCTTATCCGTTTCTGCGAGCAAATCCCGTACGCCTTTGTGGTGATCTGGTGCATCAGCATCGCGGAAATTTCTCCCGTAGAGTTCGGTGTGCTTACGACGATTGAAATGCTGACGGCGCTTCTCATGTACATTCCGGTTGCATACTTTGCCGACAAAACTGCGAAGAAACCGTTCGTCACCGCAACATTTATTTTTTTCACTCTCTTTCCCCCAGCGCTGATGAACGCACAATCGTTTGCGATCCTCGTCCCCGTTTTCGTGCTGCGCGGATTGAAAGAGTTCGGCGAGCCGACACGCAAAGCGCTCATCCTTGATCTCTGTCCCGAAGAGAATAAGGCGGGAATGTTCGGCTTCTATTATCTGATGCGTGACAGCGTTGTGGCAGTCGCCGCTTTTTTGGGTGCGTGGCTGTGGCAGATATCGCCGGAGACGAATCTTCTTACTGCATTCGCTTTCGGTATTGCGGGAACGATGTGGTTCATCATGAGAGGGAAATAACCGATAGTTTTTTTCCCTTGCATCTGCGGCAAATTTCCGCAACCTTCATGCACATGTTTACCCACCTAAACAATTGTCAACAATCATCCAAGGAGATTTACGATGAAACAGCACATGCTTTTGCTCGTCATCTGCCTGGTGATCGGCGTTTCTGCGATGTCCGCAGGAGATAAGATACTCCCCTACCCGATCCACCAGAAGCAACTGGCGAACGGATTGAATGTCGTCACGGTGCAGTTCGACAGTCCCGGACTTGCGGCATTCTACATCGTCGTGCGTGTCGGTTCGCGCAACGAAGTGGAAGAAGGGGTGACCGGCTTTGCGCACTTCTTTGAACACATGATGTTCCGCGGTACTGATAAATATCCGCGCGATAAATACAACGAAGTGCTGAAATCCATTGGTGCGGGAGCCAACGCCAACACGTCACTCGACCGCACCATCTACCACATGACCGGCGATGCAACGAAACTCGAGACGATGTTCGATCTCGAATCCGACCGCTTTATGAATTTGAATTACAGCGAACACGACTTCAAGACCGAAGCGGGAGCGGTGAAAGGGGAATACACGAAGAATTTCGCCAGCCCGTACCAGCAGTCGTATGAGAATCTGGTGAACACCGCATTCGACAAACACACGTACAAGCATACCACGATGGGATTCTTCAAGGACATCGTCGATATGCCGAATCAGTATAAATACTCGCTTGAGTTCTTCAACCGCTACTACCGTCCAGAGTACACGACAATTGTTGTGGTTGGCGATGTGACGCCGGAACAGGTGAACGCGCTTGCCGAAAAATATTTCGGGATGTGGAAACGGGGAACATATATTTCCACCGTTCCAGCGGAACCGAAACAGGATTCCACGCGCTATTCGCATTTAAAGGACGGAAGTATTCCTCCGGCATTGAGTTTGAATTACAAAGGACCGGCGTTCAACGATTCCGAGATTGATATGCCTGCGCTCGATGTGATGTCAACGATCCTTTTTTCGCCAACATCCGATCTGTACAAGAAATTGGTGATTCAAGAACAAAAAGTGCGTCAACTCAGCGGCGGTGCATCGGACACGCGCGATCCATACCTTATCTCTGTCGATGCGTCGCTCGTGAAAAAGGAAGACCTGCAGTATGTGAAAGACGAGATCGTGAAAGCGATCGAAGCATTCAAACAGACCGGCGCGGATGAAGCGATACTGGCGAAAACAAAATCGCGATTGAAATATTCATTTGCCATGGGGATCGACAACCCCTCCACTATTGCAAATTCACTCTGCGCATACATTACACTCACCGGCGATCCGGAATCACTGAACCGCTTGTATGCAATGTACGACAAGGTGACGAACGACGACCTAAAACGAATCACAGCAAAATATTTTGTTCCGTCCGGACTGACTATCGCAACAATTTCCGCCGACGAGCAAGGAGGTGTGAAATAATGAGAACGACTAATTTCAGATTCTTCCGCTTCGCTACGCTCAGCGTCAGAATGACAATGATCGGACTTCTCACTATTATTCTGGCTACCGTTATGACAGCACAACAGGTCATCGAACTGAAACAGCCGAACTCCAACAAGGTCATCATCAAACTGCAATTCCGCAACGGCTCCATCTCCGATCCGGAAGGAAAAGAAGGGTTAACCACTGCCGTGGCAAACCTGATTACTCAGGGTGGAACAAAAGAGATGACGTACAGCGAGATACAGGATAAGATCTATCCGTGGGCTGCGGGATACTACGCATCAGTCGATAAAGAGGTCACCACATTCACATTTATGGTGCATGTTGATTTTCTCGATCAGTTTTATCCGATTCTCAAAGGATTGATGCTAACACCGGCGTTCGACGAAAATGATTTCAAACGTGTGATGAAGAACCAGCAGAACTACGTTGATCAGGTCATCCGCGCATCATCCGATGAAGAGTACAGCAAAAAAGCGTTGGAAGACCTCCTCTTCCGCGGCACAAACTACCAGCACATGGTGCAGGGAAAATCGGAAAGCGTAAAATCCATTACGCTGGATGATGTGAAACAACATTATGCCAATGTCTTCACCAAAAACAATCTCACCATCGGCATTGCGGGAAAATACTCGAAAGAATTTCTCGCACAGTTGAAAGCAGACATGACGAAACTGTCAGATAGAAAATACACACCGCCAAAACCGGGCGTTCCCAACATGCCCGATGGAGTTGTAGTTGAGATTGTGGCAAAAGATAATGCATTCGGTTCGGCAATTTTCACCGGCACGCCTCTTTCCATCACCCGTTCCAGCAAAGATTTTGCCGCGCTGATGGTGGCAAATTCATACTTGGGCGAACACCGCAAATCGTACGGACAGTTGTATCAAAAGATCCGCGAGATCCGATCGATGAATTACGGCGATTACTCGTACATCGAATGGTACAACAACGGCGGCGGCAACATGCTTCCTCCTTCCGGCGTGCCGCGCAATTCGAATTACTTTGCGTTGTGGATTCGTCCCGTACAGATCGCCAAACAACTGAGGCAGCAATATCAGGAACTGGCGGATATAAAGATCGGCCACGCGCATTTTGCGTTACGTATGGCGATACGCGAAGTCGACAAGATGATCAAGGATGGAATCTCAAAAGAAGATTTCGAAGCGACGCGCGCGTTCCTGAAGAGTTACATCAAATTGTACGTGCAGACTCCAAACGAACAACTCGGCTACCTGATAGATTCAAAATTCTACGGAAGAAAAGATTTCATCAACGAGGTGGATAAAGAGATGGCGAAACTAACGGTGAAGGATGTGAACGCCGCGGTGAAGAAATACTGGCGCGTGAACAATATGTTCGTCACCATCGTTACCGACAAAAGCGAAGCGGAAGAACTCTCAAAGAGTTTGAAAGAAAATTCGCCGTCGCCAATGGCATACTCCAACGCAGTGAAAGCTGGCTTGCCGAAAGAGGTATTGGATGAAGACGATGTCGTTTCAAATTACAAACTGAACGTGAAGAAGGTGACGATCGTCGATTCGAAGGAGACGTTTAAGTAGAAGAAGCAGTAGATTTTCCAAATCAAAGTCTGTTCACCTTTGGCGGAAGATTTGGAAAATCTTAATCTAAAATAAAAAAGGGAAGGCTCTCACCTTCCCTTTTTTATTCCCAGTCGTAAGATTTTTTCTGGGCACGTGGGAGCAAATCAATAATTCGGGTTTTAAAGTGGTCGAATTCGACCACTTTAAAATGCAGGCAGGGCTTAAATCTTTATCTCGTTCCCAACGTGACGTTGCGAACGAGGTATCTTCAATTCTTTACTTCATCAGCACTTGTCCGCTCTACGAGTCTTTGACCGAAGCGTTAGCGCAGGAGGATTAGTTTCTTCACCTAGGTAAACTCTCCTACTTCAGGTGGTACCGATTTTCGCCGGTCTGTCTCTAATCGACACCCAATCAATTGTGACTTTATGTACGAACTGCGCACGCGATATCTTCATTCCAATCGGATATTGCGGTATTAAAGGTTACCTTAAAAATAATTCGCCATACCAGCCCGAAATGTCTTATATTATATCATAGTATAGAACTATGGGGAGCTAATGCGATTGTCACAGAACCACCACACATTCCACGTTCCCGTCATGGGAATCGGATTTACAATTGATACACCAATTAAAGTAGCCCATTACGGTATCTCGTCCGTGATGTCGCTGGTCGATGATATACTCATTGAAAAAATGAGGGAATTCTATTGCAATAAAATGGGATTTCCGTATACGCCCATCACGGAAAAAGGGAGCAGCGACCACCGTGCAGAACGTATTACGGCATATCTGAACCTGATCGACAAGATCGTGCACGATAAATTCGCCGCGTTAAAGCGATCATTCGAAGAAAAAGGGGAAGAACTTCAGAAGTACATTGATATGCTTCCCGATTTCTCCGCACTCAAGAAGCAATTCCATGAATTTGTGGCGAACAACACCGTGAAGGAAGATGTTATGAAGTGGATTGATGCGCATCTGCATCCCGGCAGCATCGATGTCAATATCATGACGAAGTTGGACAAGGACAACTACCGCGACGACGAAAAACTTCCGCACGAATTCAACGACGCGCATGCCGCACTGCGGGGATACGCCAACAGTAATCTCCGCTCCTGTATCGTCTTCTCTGCAGGAATGAATCCCCGTCTGTACAGCTACATAGAAAAGTTCGAGGACTTCTATCCGAATGAACAGGGCGACATCAAGAAAAAAATAATTTTGAAAGTAAGCGACTATCGCTCGGCGATCATTCAGGGAAAATTCCTTGCGAAAAAAGGATTGTGGGTTTCCGAATATCGGATCGAATCCGGCTTGAACTGCGGCGGACATGCATTTGCAACAGACGGATATTTGATGGGACCAATCCTGGAAGAATTCAGAATCCACAGACAGGAACTGATTGATACAACACATGCGCTGTTCATCGAAGCATTGAAAGCGAAGAACCGGATCATCCCTCAATCGAAACTTCCGATCAGGATCACCGCGCAGGGAGGCGTCGGAACTGCTGAAGAGCATAACTTTTTATTAGAGCATTACGGACTCGACTCGGTCGGCTGGGGCTCGCCGTTCCTGCTCGTGCCCGAAGTGACGAATGTCGATGACCACACGCGGCAACTGTTGTGTAAAGCAAAGGAAGAAGATCTCTATCTCAGCAACATCTCTCCGCTCGGCGTACCGTTCAATAGCCTGCGCGGAAACACAAAGGATATCGAGAAACAGGAACTGATCGAAAAAGGACGCCCCGGAAGTTCCTGCCCGAAAAAATATATCCAGTTGAACACCGAATTTGGCGAACGGGCAATCTGCCGCGCATCGCGTCAGTACCAAAACCTCCGGATCAATCTGCTGGATGAAAAGGGATTGAGCGAAGAAGAACGTCAAAAAGAATTCGACGCAATAGTTGATAAATCGTGCATCTGTGTCGGGTTAGGAACTGCAGCACTGATCGTCAACAATCTGAGCACGCGGATCGAAGGACCGGGCGTCTCCGTTTGCCCCGGACCGAACATCGCGTACTTCAACAAAGTGGTATCGTTAAAGACGATGGTCGATCACATCTACGGACGGACGAACATCGTTAACGAAGCATCGCGCCCGCATATGTTCGTGAAAGAATTGAAACTCTATGTCGATTATCTAAAAACACAGATCGCAGAAACCCCCTCCCCTTTCTCCGAAAAGCAGTTGAAATATTTCCGCGAGTTCGAGAAGAATTTGCATGAAGGAATCGAGTATTACAAGAATCTCTACAGCGACTTTGAAGCAAAACTTGCGATGTTGAAAGAAGATATTCTGAGTGAACTGGAAGAGATCAGAGCACAACTGCAGGAAGTATCATTGGTTGCAGCGTAAAATCCGACATCACCTTTCTTACAAAGCCATCCTGTATCAAGGATGGCTTTTTTATTTTATAGAGTTATTCATTAATTTATCTATGGTGAAAAATAATATTATACACTGGGGCATCATCGGCTGCGGCGATGTGACGGAAATAAAAAGCGGTCCCGCATTTAATCTCGTTGAAGGAAGCACACTCGCTGCTGTTATGCGGCGCGATGCGGAGAAAGCAAAGGATTACGCCAGGAGGCATAATGTGCAAAAATGGTACAGCGATGCCGATCAATTGTTGAACGATCCTGAGATAAACGCCGTTTATATCGCAACTCCCCCGGTGTCCCATAAAGAGTACGCAATCAAAGCGCTCGCAAAGGGATTGCATGTGTATGTCGAAAAACCTGTTGCAATGAATGCACGCGAAACGGAAGAGATCGCTGAAGCGGCGAACCATTCTCCGGCAAAACTCAGCGTTGCACATTACCGCAGAGCGCTGCCGATGTTCAGGTTTGTCAAAGAGATGCTGGATAAAAACGGAGTCGGTGATGTTCGTTTCGTGAATATGAATCTCTGGCAGCCGCAGAAGCCATCGTCGGAAAAGAACTGGCGCATCAATCCGAAAATTTCAGGCGGAGGGTTGTTTCATGACCTTTCTCCACACCTTCTTGATTTGATGCTGTACTACTTCGGCAATCCGGTTCGATATCAAGGGTATTCTGTCAACCAGTCGCGTGCTTCATCCGCCGACGATATGGTGAGCGGACAGATCATTTTTCAAAACGATCTTATATTTAATGGAATGTGGAATTTTTGTGCTGTGGAGTCAGAAGCAAGGGATGAATGCGCAATCATCGGAAGCAAAGGAAGCATCTCATTTGCTCTGTTCGGGAAAGATGTGGCTGTGAAAACCGAGAAGTTGGAACAGCACCGCACATTCGATCATCCCAAACATATTCAGCAGCCGATGATCGAATCTGTCGTGAAATTTTTCCGAGGAAGAGGTACTAATCCCTCCTCCATAGACAATGCTTTGACTGTTATGAAAATCATCGATGCATTCACGTCGCATTAAACAGATCTCGTTTGCTCCGGCATATCGCGAACAAGATTCAGTTCATTTCCATCGTATGGTAATCCAATTCCGTTCCCCACAGACTGTGCGGAATCAAAAAGACAAGAAATGTAATGATTGAAGCGGCAAGGATCCGGCGTTTTGGATTCTTCGACTTCCGCACAGCAAACAACGCCGTCCGCCATACGATGAATGAAACAAGCGTCTTGTTGCCGGTGACGTCGTTCCGGAACGGATAGCCTGTTCACTATTCGTTGAACGCATAGTTCAATACCAGCGGACCGAGTATCATTCCGCCGATGGTTACAAAAAGAAATGTCAGCATTGTCAATCTGTTGAACTTCGGTTCTTTGATGAACACCCCCAGTCCCGTGCGCGTAGAAAGCAGCATACCGCCGAATTGAAGCACATCGTAACTTCCGTTCAGCAGAACTGTGAGCGGATTGTAGCGCGCTTCACTCCTTCTGTTTTTTTTCTTTCCCTTGAAATACGTTTCTTTTTGTAGTAAAACTTTACTACTTTTTTGCAATTTCTGAGGAACAATACAGATGCCATCGGACACAAAATCATTTATCGCTGTTGCCGGCAATATCGGTGCGGGCAAATCATCGCTCACCAGAATGCTCGGCGAGCGGTTCAGCTGGAAACCATACTACGAATCGGTCGAAGACAACCCTTACCTTGCGGACTTTTACGGCGACATGAACCGCTGGTCGTTTCACCTGCAGATTTATTTCCTCTCCAATCGTTTTAAAAGTCATAAACAGATTGTCGAATCGAACATGTCAGTCATTCAAGACCGTTCGATTTATGAAGATGCCGAAATTTTCGCGCGCAATCTTCACCTTATCGGCAAAATGGACAAACGGGACTACGACAACTACGTCTCGCTCTTTCACGTGATGATGGAGTACTTGAAACCGCCCGACCTGCTCATCTATCTCCGTTCATCCGTCGATACACTGGTCGCACAGATTAAGAAGCGGGGACGCGATTTTGAGCAGAGTATTCCACGGGAATATCTGGAACAATTGAACAGCCATTATGAAGAATGGATCGGCAAATATTCGATCGGTCCGCTGCTCATCATTGAAAGCGATCCGCTCGATTTCGTGCACCGTGTGGATGATTTTGAGTTTATCGTTAAGGAGGTAAAGAACGCCCTGCCGCAATTGCAGTTATTCGAAAGTTGATGGATGAGAGAAGAATTTCCAAATCTCCAAGATTTGGAAATTCTGTATTGCATGGCAGCAGACAATATCTCAATTTCCAATCTGTAACTGCAGCCTTTTGGCATATCTGTTGTTCGGATCTTTCGACAGTACTTTGTCGATTAACGGTTTTGCCTTCTGTGGTTCCTTCTTTTCGATATACAGTGAGGCAAGCTGATTCAGTGTTCGCGGCGAATCGGGAAAGAATTCCGCATTCAACTCTGTCAGCATGATCGCGTCGTCGATCTGTTTCTTTTCCCGTTCACACCTCTGCGCTACTTCCAGCAGCACATGTTCCCGAAAATCGTACGTGAAACTGCCATAGTAGATCTTTCTCATCTCGCGGTACAATATTGTAGTTTGCGCAATTCCTTTTAATTCATACTTCTTCCACAAGAGATCTTCAATCCGTTCCGGTACAGGGGCGCCGCGATGGCATGTGGCACACGTTACTTGAACCGGAGATTCAGTGCCTCCCTTAAAAACATCTTTGATTGTCGTGTTGATGGAATTCGTCAACCGGACCATCTCCCTCGTGATGTTCTTCATCGGGACCTGATCGGAGACGAAATCGAATTCCGAGAACGGTTTCCCATCCTCGCCGACATGGCAGAAATTACACCGGACACCGAGGGCATCCTTGTACCCATCCATTGTCTCGTGCAATTGGTCTGCAGTGATGTCCGCTGGAAGCACTTTTGCGTTTTTCGGTTTGTCGGGCCACTTCCATTGCTGTGCAAAGAGTGCCGTGCTCATTAGGACGAGAAGAAGGAAAGATCGTTTCATGGATCCTCGGCTTTAATGTGGATGTTTTTATTTTTTTGGTTTCAATAGCTGTTCGTACACTTTCTTGTTTGTCAGCAGCGATACCGCGAGTTGAACCTGAGCATCGTGATTCAGAGAGGCACGCGTCCTCCCTTTTTCACCGTTGTACCGCCCGTTGATCTCTTCGGATAGTTCGTTCCGTATCTCTTCTTTGTACCGGATGAACGCGTTCGTTTTTTCTTTTTGCAGCTGTGTAAGCAATGCTTCTACGGAGTTAACAGAGATCGAACTGTACCGTTCTTTCGTCATGAGTTCTTTCAAATCGGTCAATTGCTTCTCCGCGGGCTCTGTGTATTCAAACTTTTGAGATCGCACATACTCTTCGAATTGTTTCAGAAGATCGTCGTTAACGGCAAACTCTCCATCGAACGAAGGATGCTTCGTGACGTACGACGTCGCAAACTTGAAGAACATCGCCTTGCGCATCAGTTCTGCATAGAATGTGCTGTGTATGCCGTTCTCCATCGATGTATCGGGAGTGATGCCGCCGAGTTCTTTAACGATCCTGCCGTTCTTCGTCTTGAATTCACGCTTCAGACTGTCCGGTGTAATGGAAAAGACGCCGTCTTTATTCTTGTGGAGATAATCGATTTCCTGGATGCAGCGTCCGCTCGGAGTATAATAGCGCGCGGTGGTGATTTTCATCGAAGAATTGTACGTCAACGGAACAACCGTCTGTACCAATCCCTTGCCGAACGAACGAGTACCGACGATGATCCCCCGGTCAAGGTCCTGCACGGCTCCGGCAACGATCTCGCTCGCACTTGCGCTGCTCTTATTGATAAGTACTGCCAGCGGTATATCCGGAACAATAGGTTCTTCTTCGGCTCTATACTCTTTTTCTTCTCCTCCCTTTCTTCCTTTTGTCGTTACAATAATATTATCCTGCGGAACGAACTTATTGACAATCTCTACCGCAGCATCAAGCAATCCGCCCGGATTATCGCGGAGGTCGAGAATGATCCCTTTCAATTCCCCTTTTGCTTTCATTTCTTTGATTGCCTGACGTACTTCCTCGCCGGCGCGACGCGAGAAGCGTTCCAGTTTGATGTAGCCCATCCCGTCGTTGATATATCCGGAGTA
This sequence comes from Bacteroidota bacterium, assembly GCA_040751955.1. GTDB lineage: Bacteria > Bacteroidota > Ignavibacteria > UBA10030 > UBA8401 > SpSt-333. The sequence goes on along the minus strand of JBFMFY010000058.1, from coordinate 2,269 downwards.
GCCGACATTGTGCACTTGAATCTCTTCGCGCACGAGTACGAACTCGATCGGATTTTTTTCTCCTTCGCGCTCCACTTTCATTTTTACGATCGTCCCCGGTTCTCCGCGGACGCGCGAGCGGACGCTGTCGGGATTCATTCCGCCGATCTTTGTTCCGTCGATCTCAATGATGCGGTCTCCCGCTTTCACTCCTTGTTTGTGCGCGGAATATCCTTCCATCGGCGAAAGGATGGTGACAACACCGTCTCGCACACCGATGGAAACACCGATGCCGCCGTACTGCCCGTGTGTGAGAAGATCGATCTCATCTTCGTCTTTGCCGCCAAGATAGACTGTGTACGGATCAAGCGTTTCGAGCATTCCGTCGATGCCGGAGCGCATGAATTTTTCCGGATCGACCTCATCGACGTAGTTTATTACGATCTCTTTATACACACGACCGAAGACGTCGATGTTCTTATTGATGCTGAAGTACACATTGTCCAATTCCACAAATCCAAATGCAAGAAGTGCGACAATGCACACCGCGAGAACTGCTGCTTTCTGTTTCATAATGCCCTTCACAGATAAATTTATCGTCTAGAAAGAATATACAACAGAAACTGATTTGTTGCATTATTACAATTCACAATAAACCGTTGTGTTTACACCGGAAAGAAATTTTATTGATGATACTTACACATAATAAGAACGGACGAGCGCGCAACTCGTCCGTTTCTGTTTACTCACGGTTATTTACAACATGTCTGCACCGTGCAGCATCCGCCGCAGCAGTCATCGGCTGCAGGGGTAGATTGCGACGCAAATCCCGTTAACGCAAGCGCGGCAACCGCCGTGGCGATCATCAATACTTTTCGCATACTGTTCACCTCCTTTCCTTGGCAGAACGGTTCCGGAACCGTCCGGGATATATTTCCGCTCCAACCTCAGCGGAAAGAAAAACAAGGGAGGCACTTCATGCTAAATTCTATAGACCGAATGAAGGATGTATAACGGTGGACCTGTTGACCGGGCTTCCGCTTCAGCCGACAGGAAGTTTTGATGGGATAATGGAGCACGCAATGATGTTGAAGAGATAAACGATGAATGATAAGATGCTTGTGCTGCGGTTCTATCGAGCGGAATCATTGAGTCAATGAGTGGAGCCGTCTGCACCGTACACTCTGTGCCGCAAAATGGATTCTCGAATGCGAGTTCATCCGGTGGAGAACCGATACAGAACTCTCCGCTGCACATTTGGATTCCTTGCAATACCGATGCGGAAAGGAGTACAACAGCAATTCCGATGTTGAGTGTTTTTGTTCTCATCGCTGTTGTATGAAACGATGTCACACAGGTTCAAGTTCCCTTGTTTCAACATTCCGTCATTGATTTCTATTCCGTCAATCTTTATGTTTGTAGTGCATTTCCAATGAATGGAATATTCAACAAACTAATTGTAAGGAAATCGCTATGAACAAATACATCGTTGAATTCATCGGCACGTTCTTTCTCGTGCTTGTCGTCGGCTTGACCGTTATTGAGCCCGGAGCGGGAATGCTTGCTCCACTGGCAATCGGCTGTTCATTGATGGTGATGGTTTATGCAGGAGGTCCGATTTCAGGCGGACATTATAACCCTGCGGTAACGCTCGGCGTGTGGATGCGCGGGAAGTGCGAGGCAAAAGATGCCGCGGTGTATATGATTGTCCAGATCATTGCAGGTATTGTTGCTGCAATAACTGTTTCGTACTTCAAAGGAAATCCGGCGCTCACACCGATAACTCCCGATGCAACAAAAGCATTGCTCAATGAATTTCTCTTCACATTTGCGTTGGTGTATGTGGTACTGAATGTTGCCACATCAAAAAAATCGACGGGCAATTCTTATTTTGGTTTAGCAATCGGATTTACAGTTGTTGTCGGAGCGTTTGCAGGTGGAGGAATTTCCGGCGGCGCATACAATCCGGCTGTCGCCACTGGAATTACTTTCATGGGACTGGCTTCGTGGAGCAATTTCTGGATTTACATTGCTGCCTGTTTTTCCGGCGGAGCGGCGGCGGCGATGGCATATAAAATTGCTAACCCTGATGAATAAAAAAAGAGTTGCCAGTAACAGCAGGCAACTCTCATGAAAGGAACGTACCGCAAAAAAAAGATATGAGACATCTGAAAAATGTCAAATCATTGTTATTCCGAGGAGCGCAGCGACGAGGAATCTGAGAAATTCTTTCAAAATCCACAGCCAGATTTCTCGCTTCGCTCGAAATGACAAAGGGAAATGAATATTT
>JBFMFY010000057.1:0-19300 GCA_040751955.1 Bacteroidota bacterium | reverse complement strand
ATATTCGTGGTTGGATTAAACGGGTTTGGGTAATTCTGGTACAATGTAAAAGAAGCCGGTAATGAATGAGATTGTTTATTGTCAGCACGTAAGACGGATGATGTAGTAAACTTATAAATTCCATCAATAAATGTTACAGCATATACCGAATCACCCGCCGTTGCCAAAAAATTAACACCGACACTATCCAAACCAACATATTTCCACGTTGTTCCGTTATCAGTTGTAAAGTGAACTCCGCGGTAGATATAACTTCCGCCGTCATAAAACGATCCCCACAACACACCGTTTCGATCCACTATCAATCGTTCCACAATGGGAAAACTGCCGATCGTTGTTGGTTTTGGGATTTCACTCCACGTTGCACCATTGTAGCGGAAAATTTTTCCCTCAAATGTCGTCAGCACGATATCGCCGTTCTGATCGTTGGTAATTTTTACGGTTGACTGTCCGACGGGTGTTATATCGACTTTTTCCCACATTGATCCGTTCAATGCTCTTTTATAGAGAGCAAATTCCAAAAAACCTATGTCTTTTACCGCGTAAACAACCCCTTTCTTATTATTATTTGATACGGCATTAATACTTCCGATCATATCGAGATTCAGTCCATTTGTATCCAGCTTCCACATACCACCGGGAGATTTTGAAAATAATCCTGCACCAGGATGAGACGTATATTGATTTCCCTGTGCATCAACTTCATAAAAAATTCCAACTCCGTAATAATTGAGGAAAGGATTGCTTCCCAATCCGGCAGTATCAGCAACCCATGTAATTCCGAGATCTGTTGATTTGAAATTGAGCACCTTTGTAACTGCTCCGCTTACTTGTACCGATGCAACTGCATAGATATTTTTTGCAGAATCTGATTTCAGTCTTATGTTTTCCTGATAACCAGTTGCTGGAAGAACTTTTGTAAAAACCGTATCACCAATTTTTACGCGAAATACGCCGAGATTAGTTGAAGCAAAAAAATAATTCCCTCCCTGTGTTACTCCATAAAATTGAAACACACTGAATTGTTGTGCAGAATATTTCCACGAGCTGCCTGCATTCTTACTTTCGAACAATCCATATTTTGTTGCAGCATAGAGCACAGAATCGCCGCTAATGCTGTTAACGAGTCCTGAGCTTGCTTTAAGTGCGCTGAACGAGGCAATGGAATCCGAAATCTTTTCCCACGGAAGAGTAAAATTAGAGAGTCGGAATGCTTCCGTATTTGTAACAGCGTACACATTCCCGTACGCATCGTCGCCAAATGATGAAACCCCGGCAAAAATTCCATCCGACATTTCAACCCAACTCATACCGGAGTTGGTTGATACATACACCTTCCCTCCTGAAGAAACAAATATTCTATTCTTTCTATCAACAAAAATGGACAGGCAATATGCAGGAGATGTTTCGCTTCTATGCCAGATGTTAGAATCAGGATGCTGATAAAAAACGCCGTTTGATGTTGCCACCCATCCGTACCTGTTCGTATCAACAGCGAGTGCATTTGGATAAACACCATGTAAGCCGGACGTATCGACAGACCATGTTTTTGCAGTATCCCAACTGGCATGGATGATACCGTTTCCTTCAAGAACGTACAACGCATCGCCAACTACCTGTTTGAAATAAGGATAATCGCTTGAAGATTTAATTTTTGTCTCTCTTGATAGTTCAAACCTATATTCGCCCGCCGAAGGACTAAAACGATAACTGAACACTTTAACGGTGCCGTTTGAAAAAAGAACTATCAATATATCGGGATCATCCGATTTGAGATATGCCGATTCAATCGCAGTTTCAAGGGGCGCCCGTACTTCAAAACCTTGTTTAAATTTTGAATGCTGCTCCGTTTCCACACGAACGCTTTTTTTTGAAGTGAATACAAAATGCTTTACACCGGGGTCAATCTTGCTGATACCTCTGCTTACCTCACTCATTGTTTCACCAAGCACATAATTCCAAAAAAATTCTGGACTAAATCCGTCGTATGCATATAATTGTGGATGAAGCATTACAACCATTGCAATGAACGTTACGGCAGTGTATTTGTGGCGCATATCTCCCTCCTCGTTGTGGTAAGAATTATATGACTGTTTCTTTGTATAGTCATTGACCTGTGCAAAAACTTTCAAGGGATTTTTACTTTTTAAATGCTTGCCAAAAGCAGTAAAAAATGCTTTATTCTCTCTGAAATGAGCCCTTCACTACAAATCAATTGTGCCAATCCAATAATTTGCATCATTGTTGTCGTATTTTGCCTCGCACAAAAAATACATAGCCAAACTGCAATAGGCTCTTCACAAGAGACAATTTTTGCGGATTCGCTCTATAAGCAAGCAGTGCATCTACAGAACCAAACGCGATACGACAGCGCAATGCAATTGCTTGATAGTACCATCACGATATATTCACGGCAAAATCAACTGGGAAATAAATTCCGATCGTTGATTGCAAAAGCAGAAGTACTCCGCTCAAAAAATAATTACGAAAAAGCACTCGGAACCATTCTGATCGAACAACATGAAGAGGCGCAACTCAACAGAGAGGACCCGCACATTGCGATTCAGCGATTGGTTGTATTAGGATCACTTTTGCGCCTCCAGGCAAAGTATGATTCATCTCTTAGAGTCAGCACTTCTGCTCTCACATTATTTCAACATCATACGCTTTCCAATAGGATACTTGAGTGGGACATCTATACGTTACTGGCGGGAGCATATTATAATCTCGGAATTCACGACAGTGCATTTACTTATTATCAACGGGCGTTGCAGTTATTTCCGAACCCGAATCAGGAAGAGGAGTTAAAGATTGGCAGTACATACAATTCCATCGCAGGCATGCACGAAACCCGCGGCGAGTACAGCAAATCACTCGAGTACTTTTCACGCTCACTAGAGATTCACAGCCGGTGTTTAGGTGAACATCATCCGGATGTGGGAAGAATGCACAACAATATCGCAATCGTTTTTTTCCGGTTGGGAGACAATGATCGGGCACTGGAATATTACCTTAAAGCACTCGCTATTATGAACGAAACACTCGAGAGCGGACACACAAGTATAGGTGTAAACTACAACAATATTTCAATGGCATATCGCAGCAAGGGAGAATTTGACAAGGCGGTTGAGTTCGGAGAAAAATCGAAAGAGATCTTCGTCAAAAAACTGGGACCGAAGCATGCCAATGTTGCAGGTGTTATCAACAACATCGGAAGAACATACTCCGATATGAAGCAGTATGACAAAGCTCTTGAGTACTATCAATCCGCATTGTCCATCTGGAAGGAAGGGCTTGGTGAAAAACACCCTAACGTACTTCAAAGTTATTTCAACATCGGCGAAGCATACGGTTACTTGAAACAATTCGATGAAGCACAACGGTGGCTTGGTCAGTCACTGCAGCTCCGCCGCGAAACGCTCGGTGAAAAAAATGTCAAGGTTGCCCAATCGTACAATGCTCTCGGAGCAATGTATTCTGAACAGGGTAGATCTGATTCTGCGTTGCATCATTTTCAACGCGCACTCATCGCACTTGTTGAAGGATTTGAAGATCCAACCACAGCCGCGAACCCTCAATTATTGAAAAGCTCTTCGGATCTCGACCTGCTTGCTGCCCTTTCCGGCAAAGCAAAAGTACTGTTCCTGTCCGGAATGACGACCAAACATGTTCCCGTTCTCCGCGCGTCACTCGATTCGTACGAAAAAGCAATTCAGTTGATTGAGAATATCCGCCGCGGATTCGGGTCCGAAGGATCCAAATTGCATTTGAGCAGAATGTCATTTGACGTATATGAGCGGGCGATAGAATGCGCTATGAAATTGTCCGACGTGACGAAGAATGGTTCGTTCACTTCCATTGCGTTTTCATTTTCAGAACGAAGCAAATCTGGCATTCTCTATGATGCCATAGCCGAATCCGATGCGAAGCAATTCGCAGGTATTCCGGACTCACTATTGGAACAGGAAACTGCGTTGCTGACCGGCATGACATTCACCGAGACGCAAATTCAAAAGGAGAAGGAAAAGAGAGGTAAGGTAAACAACACGAAGATCACTTCATGGGAGAATAGCCTCTTCGATCTTCGCAGGAACTATGAAAATCTGACAAAGATTTTTGAAACGAACTATCCTGATTTTTACTCATTAAAGCACCAACCAAGTCTCATAACGCTGATGGAAGTGCAGCAAAGTCTGGCGGATAAGAAGAGTGCGCTTCTGGAGTACGTTGTCGGCGACAGTACGGTAACAATATTCGCGATCACAAAAGAACAATGCATCGTCAAATCGCAGACGATCCCTGCGCTCACAGGCCAGATTAAGGAATTCAGATTGTCAATTTGTAATTTGGAGCCGGAAAAGTATGCAGCGCTCGCTTACAAATTGTATTCGCAACTAATCGCTCCCGTGCAATCCGGTCTTAAAGGAATCCAAAAACTGTACATCGTTCCCGACGGTATCTTGAACTATCTTCCGTTCGAAGCACTATTGACGAAAAAAATTGGAGCGGATATTAATTTTTCAACAGCACCATTTCTTCTCAAACAGTATGAGATCAATTATCAGATCTCTGCAAGATTTCTTGTGGAACAGAATCGTCGCAACTTCCTATTCCCAGTTGAGGAAGGATTACGGGGGGTGACGACACAATTCGTTGGATTCGCACCGGTCTTTTCGGACCGCCCTGATCATTCCAAAGCGATCTATCCTGCTTCGAGTGAACGGGTGATGAGATCGAGAATTGTTGACGGTGAAGAATTTGCCGAACTGAAGGAATCGGAAAGCGAAGTGAAAGGAATTTACGATCTCTTCAACGCCAAGAAAAATCGTGCAGCGATATTCCTTCACAATAATGCAACGGAATCAAATCTAAAATCTGCTGACTTTGCACGGAGCAAATTCATCCACATTGCCACGCACGGACTCATCAACGAAGCGAAACCGAAACTTTCGGGAATTATTTTTGCTGCACCGGAGAAGGAATCGGACGACGACGGGATCTTGTATTCAGGGGAAGTGTATAATCTCAAACTCAGTGCTGATCTGGTTGTGCTGAGCGCGTGCGAAACGGGACTGGGAACAATCGTGAAAGGTGAAGGGATGCTGGGATTGACGCGGGGATTTCTGTATGCCGGAGCAAAAAATATCCTTGTCTCGCTCTGGCAGGTGGCAGATAAATCAACAGCGGAGTTGATGGTAGAATTCTACCGGAACATCCTCAACAAACAGTCATACTCCACCGCACTGCGGAATGCAAAACTGACGATGATCAAAAAAGGAAAGTACGCGCATCCTGTCGAATGGAGCCCGTTTGTATTGACGGGGAAATGACAAAGCAGAGTTGTTCGACAGTACAACTGTCGAACAACTGTTCTTTTATCTCACCACCACAAACTTGCCGACATACACAAGTTTTTCACCCAATTGTAATTTTATGTAGTAAAGCCCCGGCGCTAATTTCTTTTCTGAGATGAGTTCCGATGAAGAAGAGGTCTCTTTCCACACTTCGCTGTTTTTGTTGTCCACTACCGTTACTGCGATGTTCTTCCCGGCGTTATTCCCTTTCCATTTGAATGTAAAAGGAAATACAATTGTATCTCCTATGTTGGGCGCAATCAGCATTATGCCGGACGATGAGCGGACAGTTCTCTCGATGAAATTCTCGAGGATCTGATTGGGAATGAATCGTTCCGGATCCGACGGCGCTTCTGCGATCCTTTGTTCGGAGGGAATTTGCTGCAAGGTGATCTGTTCCTGCTGAGTATTCTGCATAACGACAACAACGGCAATGCCGACCGCAATCACCAATATTGCTGCGATGCCATAGCGGAATAAGTTCGGTGATATGCTGAAAATGTTTGTCACTCGCTCTGCAACTATTTCCCCTTCAACCTCCGCAATCTCCTGCAGGCGTGCAGAACATGCAGCGCATGAATCGAGATGGTTCTTAAAAAAATTTTTCTCTTTTTGACTCAACTCGCGTGAGGAATTTCGGTACATGGATAGCGCAGCAAATGTCAGATGCTCCCCCGAGGCGTCGAGAAATTGAGAATAGATGGTCAGTAGGTTCTTTTCGTTATCTGCCATTGTCAATCTCTCTTTCTATAAAACGATATACTGTAAACATAGTTGGGGAATCGTGAAAAAACTTTCTTAAAATTTGTCGTGAAATTTCAAATAATGCTTCGACTCGGCACAACAACAATAGTCATCCTGAGCGAGCGTTCTTTGCGAGTCGAAGGATGAGCAAGCAACGCTATAATGAGTTGTCGTGCCTCGCTCAGCATGACTATAATTCTGTTTTTCGACGTTATCATTTACCCAAACCTCTCCATTCCGGTATGGACGTACCCGAGATCTTTCAAATATTCCGCAAGTTTCATGCGCAGGCGCCGGATATTCGTGTCGAGCGTATTCAAATTCATTTCCATAAACTTTGCAATGTCAGCGCGTTCTGTCTCGTCAATCAGGTAATTCAGGAGCCGGACTTCGTGCGGATTTAGCCGCGCCTTAAATACATTGATCTGCACCAGCAAGTCCATCCCTTCCAGTTCGGTCAATTGATTGTTCTGATGCGCAACGTGCCGGATCTCCTCGATCGGTTCTTCTTTCTCATCAATCGCCGCGGCGCGCACCACGCCGACTGTTTTTTGTCTGATCGCTTTATCCAGCAACGACCAGCATTGCAGTTTAATAGCGCGCATAATGTAATGCTCAACGTTGCGGACGTCGCTTAGATCTGTTTTGGAAAGGGACAAAAATATCTCGTGCAGAACATCATCAATGCTCATGACGTTGTTCTTTGCAAGCAGGTCGGCGTAGCGGGAATGGAACTTGCGGATAATGGCAAATCCCGCCGATCCCTGCTGAAGATATTTTTTATGGAGTGAGTTGGGATCCATTTTGGAAACCGTTAATACGGTTTGTTACACGAGTTTTCAATTTTTCCAGCCCACGACTTTAAGTTGTGGGCTGATGAGGACGCTTCAATATGCATAGTCGTTTCAACGACTTAACAAACGCAACGCATGGTCATTGACTCCGCGACAAAAATAATTCGCTCACGCAAGATAACGAGAAAGCGGAGAGATGGCAAGAAAGAGTGGATTGCACTTCAAAGAATAATAGACTACATTTTCGCAAATAATTAGATCCAAATTGTTACAACACGGTATAGCTCCAGGCTGTAATAATTATGTTCGAGACGAGAAACATAAAATGTATGCCGCTCACAATAAATAATCACCATAAAAAAATTGCATTCGGTGTTATGCTGCTTGTTTGCTGCATTCCGGCATTTATTGCATTCGCTTGCGACGAGAACTTGCCCCCGTATGAACCGCCGATAATACCTTTTGAGGGTACAATCGAAGTGGTTTACTTTGGCGCACCTGATTCCGGTTTCGGCGCAACCGAAAACCTGCTCTCCATTTACCTGACAATTAAGTATCCGTTTGGAGTATTTGATGAAACTTTACAGGACAGGGCAATATTGCGGGCGGATTTGGAAATTGTCACGAACCTTCGAACGGGTTATCGTAAAGACATTACACTTGACGACAGAGATATTGTGGAAATACGCTCCTATAAGTATAACAAATTCACCAAAACCCTCACAATGGATCCGGGAGATGTCATTACTTTTTTTTACGGATGGGATTTCAAGGATAACGACGGTTTCTTTCTACCTGACATTTTCACTACACAAACTGATAGTACGTGCAGCATCGCAGACACTATCTATACAACCGATTCATCTGATTTCCAGATTATTATGCGTTACCCCAGGAAAATATCTACACAAGCATTTAAAATCAGGGGAACAGCAAAACTGTTTTCACAATTTGCTGCTGTTCAGGTTCCCTTCGACCAATATTCTATTACTTGGGAAAATATGACCTCTCGAAAGTGCAGAGGAAATCCACCGAAATGAAGGACCGCCATAGAGGGTTAACATTCACTCGTTGAATCGTTTCTTAATGTCCACAACAATCTTCCACTCCGTTTCCAATCGCCAGACACGGACAAACAGACTTGAATCTTTTTCCGGCGTGACCGCTACTCCGTACGTATATCCCAGATCGCCGGATGTTGCGATATCCGAAGCCAATAGATTGAAAGAATATCTTTTTGCTTCCATTGAAGCGAGTTCCTTTCCTTTCGCTTTTCCTTCTGCAGGGAAATGTCCCTCCCGATAGACGCGGATCTGTTCGGAAGCATAATTCTCGTACGCTTCGGAAAGCGATGTGCCTGCAACGGTTGCAGAAAAAAATTTTTCAGCAACGAGCAAGGGAGCGTTGTGTTGAGATTTCGTTGTATTCTTTTTAAATGAGGAAGTTCGAAGTAGCAGTGCTTCCTGTTCTATCTTATCTTTGGAATAACTGATCCCGAGATCGAGAGAGACTTTCCAGTCACCTTTCCGCTGTTTCTTCCAGATCGAAAAGAAATGTCCGCACGCTGCGGCAGTATCGTTCTTTGTTTTGCGTATCTCCCACGGTCCGGTTGAAAATCCATAGTCGCCGCTTGCGGCGATCTCAACGCGGGTCGGCTTCCATGAGAGGATATTTTTTCTTTCAGGTACATTCCGGTATAATTTCTTTCCATTCACCGGAAGCGGGTTGAACATCACACAATCGTCGGCAAGGTATTCAAGGAATGCCGCATTGATCCCTTGCTCCACTGCCATCCCGGAAAACGACAATTCGCTTTCTGCAATTTCCCGTGCAGATGCGTCAAGGTTGATCTGCGAAGCACAGAAGGTTGATAGCAAGAGAAAAATGAGATGCTTCATCATTTCGTCACTGTCAATTTTTTTGAAGAGATAAATGCACCTGCACGCAGCGTGTATATGTACACACCCGACGAGAGATGAGAGGCATCGAAGGGAACGCGATATGTTCCGGACAGCAGTTCTTCGTTGACGAGTATCCCGATTTCGCGTCCCAGCAAATCATAGACGCTGAGTTTCACCATGCTCTGTACTGGAATACTAAACGCGATTGTCGTCACCGGATTGAACGGATTCGGAAAATTTTGGGAAAGCGAAAACGTCTCCGCTAAGCCGGGATCTCGTGTAACCCCGAGTGTTCCAGTCAGTTTAAACCGCATAAATTTTTCTTTCGTCGTAGTGTCTTCTCCAAAGAATGACTTAAAACGAAGTCGGGGTGAATATATTCCGGTGAATGATTTTACAATCTGCTTGGGATAGAAAGTAAATGTCACTCCCTGCGAATCACCCGGCATAAGTGTAAACTGAACAGGTGATGCTGTTACTGCAGTCGGCGGATTAACGCCGGTTGCATTGATCGAAACAGCTATAGAATCTTTTCCTGTCCCGAAATTATAAACATAGACTACTGTATCTTTCTGAGGCGTGTTTATATCGAATGTTCCGAAATTGTGTTCCGCCAGATTGACGGTCATGACCGGCGTCGGGCTCGCATTGCCGGTAAGCGTTACACGTAAGGGATTTACGCTGTACGTAGAGTTATGATACACCAACATGGTATCAGAATATTTTAATTGCTGAGTCGGTTTCCACGTGAGTTGTGCAATACGATTGGAAGCAGATTTGATCACCGCACCATCGGGAACATCAATTGAAAAAGCTTTCCCGGAAACAAACTCGATGCTATCAATAGTAACTTGTTTCGATCCGAAATTGACAAGGTATAAAAATGAGAACACTCCGGCAGAATCTTTGGGAAGATGATACCCGAAATTGACGACCTCGAGCGGGATAAAAAGACTTGGACGGGCAAACGAAACAAAATGAGAAGCTCCCGGACCGCCGTACGCTCCCATATCATTCCTCTTTGACCCTTGCGCAGGCGCAACGGCAAGTTCAGGATTAATGCCGAAATGCGGATCGTAGAATTGCGCGTTGGAATCTCCCGCATCAACAGAGGGAGAAATTGATTTCAGGATAAAACTGGAATCGGAAAATTGAGGGTCGGCATTTATGTTCCCTTTGCCGGGGTAACCTCCGAGCACGTTGTTGTATTCTGCAATTGAATTTGCACCGTCAATAGTAAGTCCGGAAACCGGCGCAGCGGAATGATTCTCCCAAATAATATTATTACGAACTATTCCTCTCGATCTGTTAGTGATGAGGATCCCTCCTCCTCTTCCTGAAAGAAGATCAAGCGCCAAATTCCCGTAGATGGTATTGTTCTCAATAATGTTTGGGGAAGAATCACCGGGCTTTTGCTCATTCGTCCAGATGCCACCCCCGCCGTATGTTGGTTTATTTGCAATGTAGTTTTTGACCGAATTCTCGAGGATCAAATTATTTCTTATGATAGTGCCGGAGCAATAGTTGAGCACAATACCGCCACCGTACAATGCTTTATTTAATGTGATGACATTGTTCTCAATAACACCGGCTCCATCCCCGATTCTAATTCCACCCCCTCCTGTACTGGCAACATTGTTGCCGTTGAAGATTTCATTGTTCACGATATAGTTGTATCGTATCACCGGCGAAGAGAGAGTCACCAACACTCCGCCCCCTTCGCGATAGATTCCGGCTCCGTGTTCGTCCGTCCACCGAGTTCCTTTTCCTCCCGTCAGAGTGAAACCTTGCAAGATGGCGGAAGAGGTCTCACCTGAGACGATGAGCACGCAGCTTGCCGTATCCGGATGAGCCGGCTGGCTGCCGTTAATGATTGTGCTGAGAATAAATTGTGTGTTGTTGTTCTCATAGAAGCGTGACGTAACAACGATATTCTTTCCTTTGAAATTGATATTCTCATAATACGTACCGGGATAGACAACGACAGTATCGCCGTGCACTGCAGCATTAATTGCCAGTTGGATCTTGGCATGATCAGCCGGCACGGTAATGATCTTTGCATTGAGCAGAACAACAGTTGCAGCAAGCATCAGTATGATTCGTTTCATTACTTCCTCCTTGAGATAAATGACATGCAAACGTACCGAATACTTTGCCATTTTGTTACACCGCAGGGATGAACGGGTGCTTTATTGGGATAAGCAGAGGAAACTATTGCAGAGATTGCAGAACGTTTTTCCTATACGTTCTGCCGACCGGCAGCTGTGTACCGTTGGTAAGAATAATGACCATTTCATCATTGAACCATGGCTTCATCTCTTTGATGAATTCCACATTCACCAGTACGGAGCGGTGTGCCCGGATGAATACGGAAGGATCGAGCCTTTGCGAAAGATTGGACATTGTTTCACGCATCACTACCTTCTCACGCACCGTATGGATATTGATGTAGTTTGCATTGCTTTCAGCCCATAGAATGTCTCTAAGAGGAATAAACTGAATCTTCCCTTCACTCTTGACGACAATCCGTTCCGGGTATTGCTTTTTCTTCACAATCGACTGCAGTGTAGCAAGCATTGTTGATGAATACAGATCTTTGTCGTCCGATGAAAATTGCTCCTTCACCCTCAGCAGCGATTGCTTGAATCTTTTTTTTGTAAATGGCTTCAGGAGATAATCCATTGCATTCAGGTCGAATGCCTTCACGGCAAACGAATCGTACGCTGTGGTAAAAATGATGAGAGGAATATTCGGAGGCAAAAGTTTCTCGGCCAGACTGACGCCGTCCAGTTCCGGCATCTGAATATCGAGAAAAAGAAGGTCAATCTTTGTTTCTTGAAGTCTTTTCAATGCTTCCCTGCCGTTTGACGCTTCACTGTCAATGTTGAAATCGGATTCATCTTTCAGGAGCGTACGGATCCGTTCCCGAGCTAACGGTTCGTCATCAACAATGAGTGTGTTAATCTTCACTTATTACCTCTTGGTACGGCAATGTAAGATCAACCCGCAATCCGCGCGGCACATTTGCCGATAATTTCATAGCAGCATCTTTTCCGTACGTCGTTTCGAGCCGTGCCCTGGTATTCTGCAGCCCGATGCCGCCATTCCCGAAAAATTCTGCCACTGTCCCCGCCGGTATGCCGTCATCAATTACCGATATCATCAGTACACCGTTTTCACCTCCGGCAGCAATCTCGATACAATGAGCATCTTCATACCGGGAAATACCGTGCTTGATCGCATTTTCAACCAAGGGCTGCAGGATCAGCATGGGAACGCGCGCGTCAAATATCTCGCTTGCTGCCGTTTGTTTGTATGCGAGCTTCCCTCCAAACCGTACCTGTTCGATTTCGATATATGCGTTAACAAAATCAAGTTCTTCTTTCAACGTAACGAACTGCTTGCCGGAAACTTCCAGTGTCAACCGGAGGAAGCTGCTTAAACGGACGATCATCTCTTCCGCCAAATCAGGATTTTTGTGAATGAGCGTGACAATGGCATTCAGCGTGTTGAAAAGAAAATGGGGCTGCAGCTGCATCTTTAATGCCTGCATCTGCGCTTCCGAAAGCTGCGCCTGCAATTGAGACGCTGCTACTTCTTTTTGCTGCATCTCCTCGTAGTATGTCAGCGCTTGCTGAAAGACCACCAACACACAATAGACGATGATCATCTTGTCGATGTTATAGTAGAATGAATACAACATCACCCCTACGGTATACTCGCCGGTACCGACGTTCAATCCAAAGACAATCAATGAATGTACAAAACATTGCACGACCGATAAGGACATGCCAACAACAGACAGAATGATACCGTTGCGGATCTTCATCCTGCCGCTGACGGAAAACCTTCTGGACATTGCCAAAACAAACGGCGTCGCGGGGATCCAAACAAGCGCAAAGGCTAACTCCCACTTAAATTCAGAGACGATATTGAAACCGGAATTACTTGGCGGATGGACGAGCGCCATCAATAGAGTGATAACAACGGCAAAAAGCATCCAACCGATTACAATGTAGGTATATTTAACTTTCATGATCCAATGTACAGAATTTTTTACAAGAAATACTGCAAGGATGTTGTGAGTGGGATAAAGAGAGGAATGGCAGGGATGAACGGCAAATAGCCGATCCGATTGCTTAAAGCAGCCGGATCGGCTATAACAGTATCACTCGAAAGTTTCTTTAGGGAATGTTTTATCCACAGCAGGACGTGTGGGGAGATTTGCCAACTTCCACCCAAGAGCATACACAGTTTTCGTCACTTTCAGGTATTTATCGAAATCGATCTTCTCGATCTCATCACTCACTTTATGATAATCCTCGTGAATGCCGTCAAAGAAAAAGACGATCGGTATTCCTTGCTTTGCATAATTGTAATGGTCGCTTCTGTAAAATAACTTCAACGGATCAGCAGGATCGTCGAACTTGTAGTTCAACTTCATCCTAAACAGCGTGGCGTTTGCTTCTTCCGTGAGTGAGCCCAATGTGGAACTCATCGTGTTTGATCCGATAACAAAGACCTCATGGTTCGATGAAAAATATTCGTTCGAAGCACTTTCTCCAGTATCGGGTTTGCTCCTGCCGATCATATCCATGTTGAGTTGCGTAACGATCGAAGAAAGGGGAACAGTCGGCTGCGCAACGAAATATTTTGATCCCCACAACCCTTTCTCCTCCCCCGTATGCCAGACAAACAGCAACGACCGTTTGGGACGATCTCCTTTTGCAAAGGTTTCGGCACAGGCAAGCAGTGCGGCAGTACCGCTCCCATCATCATCGGCACCGTTATAGATTGAATCGCCGTTCACCGGTGTTCCTATTCCCACATGATCGTAATGGGCACCAAAGGCAACATATTCATTCTTTAATTGTTTGTCCGAGCCTTCCAGGATGGCAACAACATTCTGGGTGTACAGAGTATCAATGACGGTGGAAATATTCAACGTCACTTTTTTTGACGCGGAAAATTCGAATGGAGCGATCGAATCTGCTGAAGAGCGGTTATACAACATCGATGTCCGGACGCCTTCGCGGGCAAAGAGCGCTTCGATCATTGGCTGTGACATACTAATTACAACCACATCGTGAGGTTCTTTATCTAGAAAATATGTTACCGAAAGATCCCCTTTTTCCACATAATTCTTTCTTTCTTTTTCCCATTGTGACAGTTGCTGTATTGATGGAATGTACAATATACCAACGGCGCCATTATTTTTTGCGTAATTGGTCGGCGTATCATACTCCTTCCCTTTTTTACCTGCAAAGTCTGCCAGCATAACACCTTTTGGATATCCGCCAAGCACCACCATGATCTTCCCCTTCACATCAATTCCTTCGTACGGATTTATTTTTTTCCCAGGAAGAATGAAACCATTTTTCACGTACACCAGCGGAGCGGTTATTTTCGTTTGTACAGGTGTAGAGATGAAATCAAAACCGTAAATAAATTTTTTCCCGTCAATCTCTATTCCAGTCTTTGCCGTGACAATACGTGAACGGTTGAGAGAAATTTTTTGAAAGAAAGAACCTTCATCTCCTGCCGGAGTATATCCCCATCGCGAAAGGTGTGTGGCGATAAATTGTGCAGCTATATTGAGGCCTCTCGAAGGGGTGTCACGTCCCTCGAGTTCATCGGATGCAATGAATGAAAGATAATCGCGGAGTTGCTCTTTGGTAATGAAACGAACATTTCCTGCTTCAATCTGCTTCTTGACCGATTTTTGAGCAAATGATATTGAAACTAGTGCAATAATAATCAACAAACGACGAGTCATGGTGTCTCCTTGTTGCAAAAAAAAACAACTCGTCGAAAATAGGTCAAAAAAAAGTTTCTTCCAACAGATTTATTTGAGAATCAACATCTTTTTTGTTTGCCTGAATGAACCTGATGCAATGGTGTAATAATAAACACCTCCGGAAAGAGCATCCGTTTTTAATTGAATACTATGTTCTCCAATGTCGTACTCTCCTTGCAGAACTGTTTGCACTTCCCTGCCAATGGAATCGAAAATCTTGATCGTTACTTTCCCACTCTGTGCGAGAGCGAATTTAATCGTCGTCGCCGGATTGAACGGGTTTGGATAATTCTGATCGAGTCTATTGGATGGCAAAGCCGTATATCTGTTGATACTTGCGATAATATTTGCGACGTTGACCAGCCATTGTTTTGTTACAGAATAAAAGTCATTCGCAATCTGCACTCTAAACGTATCTGTCCGTGGAGCCGGAAAGAGAGCATTTGATGTGTATGTGTACGTATTCGTTTGAGAACCTTGAATGGTATTGTTGCGCATCCAGGTGTATGTGACGGGTGAATCCGATGTATCAATAACGGACACTCTAAAA
Organism: Bacteroidota bacterium; assembly: GCA_040751955.1. Taxonomy (GTDB): domain Bacteria; phylum Bacteroidota; class Ignavibacteria; order UBA10030; family UBA8401; genus SpSt-333. Next base: position 4,160 of record JBFMFY010000057.1, on the reverse strand, counting down.
TTTACTCTTCCGTTCTTGGGAATCGTGGTATCCGGAACAATGGGAAGGAATGATTGTATCGACGGAGCTGTTTTCGGACGAAGCACGATGATGAGATCTTTCGCGGTCATCGTATCGGATGTTGGTCCATTGGAGACAATGAGCCGGACAGAATATGTATCGGGCGTTGAATATGTATATTGTGAGGTGTTTGTTGTCGCGTCTATGACGCCATCGCCGTCAAAATCCCACTGTATAGCAGTGATTGGTTGTGCCGGATCCACAACGGATATGTTTGAGAAGTTGACCGTCAATGGAATTCGCCCCTGCAGTGAATCCGCAATGAAAGAGCCGCGAAGATAACTTGCAGGAATCTTTTCGGTGATCGCGATGACCTGATTGGGAAGAACATTCGTTTGAATTGTCTGCTCACCTGAAGGAAAGAGTACAACGAGCGAATCAATGGACGCTGCATTCCCCAATCCGAAATGCGACTCGAGGTTCTGTCCGCAGTACCCGGACTGTCCAGCCACCTGCCGGTATTGCCATACGGGGATTCCGTTGATTGTTGCTTTAACCTTAACCTTGGTCCCAATTCCGCTTTTGTTTGAAACTGTACCGTTCACTTTCACAGTCAGCCACTTGTTTGCATTCCCTTCGTTTCGATAGAGTGAATTATGTTGATTCGCACCGAAACAATTCGCAGTGAAAATATCCAGATCGCCATCCCTGTCGTAATCTCCCATTGCAACACCGTAAGACCAACCGAGATCGTTGACAATGATTCCCGTATCTACTTTTGCAAATGTTCCGTTTCCGTTGTTCAGAAATAGAAAATTTTTTGTTTGTGCACTGCCGCTGAAGGCATTCGTAACAAACAGATCGAGATCACCATCGTTATCAACATCACCGAAAGCACTCCCCACGGAATATCCGCCGCTGGTTACGACAGGATCGGCGCTCACTTTGGTGAATGTCCCATCGCCGTTGTTCTTGTAGAGAAAATCATTCTGATTGGAATGATTGGCTACAAAAACATCAAGGTCGCCGTCGTTATCAATATCTCCAACACTGCTGCCGAATGCATCGCCGGCATCCGTTACGATTGAGCCGGAAGTAATTGAGATAAAATTACCATTTCCCATATTCCTGTATAACGAATTGCCTTCACCTCCTTCATTTGCGACAAAAATATCAAGATCACCGTCATTGTCATAATCGAACCAATCGACACTGCGGGAGGTTTTTGCTTCCGTGACATGTGGACCGTTTGTTATTTTGGAAAACGTACCATCGCCATTGTTCCTGTATAAGTTATTCGCTTTGTTTCCTGAACTGTTTGCGAGATAAAGATCGACATACCCATCGTTGTTGTAATCTCCCCAACTTGCCGTTTCGGAAAATGTGAGATCGTTTGCAATTACTCCACGGTTTACCTTTTCGAATGTTCCTTTATACTGACGATGAAGACTGTTCTTCTGTTCGTACCACGTTGCAGAATATACATCGAGCGTACCATCGTTATCATAGTCAGCCCATGTGCTGCCGTCATAACTCCCCGGATCATTTACAAGAGAAGCATCGGTCACTTTCGTAAATGTTCCGTCGCCGTTATTTTTGTAGAGAAAATTATTCGCTTTTGCCGCCGGACCGTTCGTTACAAACAGATCGAGGTCTCCATCGTTATCATAGTCAATCCAGTTAACACTGCGCGAATCTCCGCCGTCATTACTTTGGGAACCCGCGGTAACTTTTGTGAAATGCTGGGATTGAAGAAGTGAGATATAAAGCAACAGAAGAAAATATTTCTTCATATGATTCTCCTTAAAATTCCGAACAAGATAAGCATTCAAAGAGAAATCGTGAAGAAATTTGGGACGAACCAGCAGTGCAGAGTGATTAACGGAGAAAAAATCATTTCTTGGCGCGTCGCTTTGACGACACTTTACCATTGTCAAATTTTTCCACCCTTCTTTTTATTTCTACCAGCTCTTCATCCAACACCCGATCCATTTTTTTGTGCAGCTGCTGCAGCATTAATTCGGATTTGACATTGACCTGGTAATCGAGATCAGCCTTTAACCGGTCTTTCTTTTGCGCCCGGTTCTGACTCATCATGATCACCGGCGCTTGCAGCGCTGCGACTGTTGAGAGCATAAGATTTAAAAGAATAAACGGATACTCGTCGAACGGTTTTGAGATTACTTGAACAGTATTCAGCGTAATCCAGATAAACATAAAACTGCCGAATGAAAAAATAAAAGGCCAGCTCCCGCCGAATACTGCAATCTTATCGGCAACGCGGTCGCCGAAACTGAGATCTTCCTCGATCTCCTCATTCGGATTCTTCGATGCAAGGGACGAAATAAGTTCATTTGTCAATTGCAGCCGCTTCGCCATTTCACTTAACATGGAAATGCCGACAGAGGGTCGCTCCATGACGAACGTAATAAAATCCCCCCGCTGCATTTCTACTAATCTTGTATCAGCCAGTGCACGGGCAGTTGCTGTGCGGGGCGTATCAGCAAAGAGGGACAGTTCACCGAAGAATTCCCCTTCTTTCAATACAGACAGTTGCACTTCATTTACAGGCGGATCGACCGGCAGAATGATTTCTATTTCCCCTTCTTCGATCACATACATCGCGGAGCCGGGTTCCCCTTTCCGAAACAATACCTCTCCCGCTTTCATCGCTTTCATCTTCCATAGACTGACAAGCGAGATGTGATCTTCTTCGGGAAGGAATTTGAAGATCGGAATTTTACCGAGAAAGTCTTTTGAGATCATATACCCCTCCAATAATAAAAAATCCCATCATTACGATGGGACATAATACTTAAAACCAAATTGAGTATCAAACGACAATCATTTCATTACCATCAATTTCTTCCTCTGGAATTTTTGTTCCCCCTTTTCATTCTCGTACGACAGTTGATACACATAAAACCCGCTCGAAATATTTGCGGCATTCCATTCTTTCTGGTGGTAGCCCGCTTCTTTCACTCCTTCATCCAACGTTGCTACTTCTCTGCCAATCGCATCGTACACTTTCAAAGTGACAAAACTGTTCATTGGTAATTGATAACTGATCATTGTCGAAGGATTGAATGGATTGGGATAGTTTTGGAACAACTCAAACTTCTCCGGAGGAGATACTTGAAGTGATAATGTTTTAGTCCAACGCTCGCCGTTTGAATTTGAGATCGTGAATGATAGTTCTACAGGTTTGTTGACAGGAGCAGATTTATCCACAGAGAATGTAAACCGTGCCGTTTGCGCACTGCTTGGTTCGACAGTTGCGATGTGGGATGTGCGATTGGAAAATTGCAACCACCGCGGCGCGCTGCTTACTTCAACTGCAACATTGCTGGCGGCAACTGTGGATGCGTTGGCAATGGAAAGTTCTATGGCGTTGTTCTGTGAGGCAAAGGGAATTTTGTTCTGGCTTTGTGCAACAAATACACAGCAGACAAACAAAAGAATTGTTTTCATTACTCTTCCTCCTCTTCGTCTTCTTTCTTTATTGCGGGCAGGCGGTCCAAAATATACTGCGCGTTGTAATAGAGAAACTTCCAGCCCTCGACTGTGACAAACCGTTTATCGCGCGGTTTGTTCTTCTTCTCATTCTCAATCGTCTTTTCATATTCCTTGTCTACTTTCTCCTGAAATTTCTCTACTTCATTGCTGCAATTGGCGGAATCTCTTTTTGTTAAATGCTTCTTGGCATTGTCGAGATGGTTGTTTAATTCGTTGACGAAACTTTTATCACCAATCCAGCCTTGATAAAAAGCATAATCTGATTTAACGAATAAACTGTCCAATAAAATACCTGTTGGTGTATCAAATGGGGGAATGGGTGGCAACGAAGCGAGAAATTCTTCTGTTTGTTTTAAATAGTCAAGCCCAGCTTCACTTTTTAAATTGAAATAATGTGTAGGCAAGAAAAACTGAACATCATGGAGATTATATTTTTGAATAAAATATGAATCTATCCGAGCTTCCTTAAAGAAAAACAAGTAAGGTTTCGATTCACTCAAACGATACTCGCCTAAAATCTTTCCATACAAGGGGTCCAAAATTCTGATCGGAAATTTATCATAGTTACCCTTAAGAAATCGGCTTGGTTTGATTTCATAAACGAATGCTTCGGTAGTATATTCTGTCGAATCTGTAAAATTATC
>JBFMFY010000056.1:0-19390 GCA_040751955.1 Bacteroidota bacterium | reverse complement strand
ATTCAGTCTTTTTGATGTCGATAAGAAGAGGTGCCCCGTACGCAGATGAAATGGATCGAAAAACTGGCAACTTGATTTATGAAGGACACGATGTCTCAAAACGATTTTCAAAAAATCCGAAAATAGAGGATCAGCCTCTTACAACACCAAATGGAACTTGGACGGAGAATGGGAAATTCTATAGAGCTGCAACAGATTACAAAAGCGGACTGAGAAAAGACCCTGAATTGGTCAAGGTGTACGAAAAAATCAGAGATGGCGTATGGTGTTACAAAGGTTTCTTTAATCTGGTTGATGCAAAAATAAAATCAGACGGGAAAAGAAAAGTATTCAAATTTTACTTACAACCCGTGAAGAAGCAATTTTTAAGAAAGGCGAAAATAATTGAATTACCACAAACTCGAATTATCCCTACACATGTTAAGGTGGAAGTTTGGAAAAGAGATAAAGGCAAATGCGTTAAATGTGGATCAACGAAGAATCTCCATTATGATCATGATATTCCATATTCAAAAGGGGGAAGTAGTATTACAGCTGAAAATGTCAGGTTATTGTGCGCCAAACATAATTTAGAGAAGTCTGACAAAATTATGAGCATTCTTCCCTACATTACAATAAGTGCTTCCGCAATTTCACAAACTGGAAAATTATAAGGATCGCTCGCTTCTTCTCTCCCTCATCAACCCCTTCACCGCCTTCCCTTTCGTCCCCAAAATCCCCGCAAACTGCGAAACGTAATCCTTATCGATCTTCCTCACATGGATATTCCCCTCTAGTTCGAACACGCTCACTTTCGTGCCTCGCGTCAGCCGGAGCCGCTTGCGCAGCCGTACCGGTATCGTCAACCGTCCGCGTGAACTCATCTTAGCGATATGCATGGCATCCTCCGTCGTTGGGAGAATATAGCGAAAAAAGAATTGGTATTGCACCATCTTCAAGGGGAAGGTCACCTGCTGTTCTCCTGTTTTCACCACACCTGTCGAAAGTGTATGAATGATTGGGGGCTGGCATTTTCCACTTTGTGCCTTTGTGAGTTTGTGGTTGCTTCTGCTTTTCACCTCTTCGCGCTCATCGCAGATTGCCTTTCTTCCTCTCACCTACTCAACAACTCAATTACTCAACGACTTTTTCGCGTTCTTCGCGGTGAATATTTTTGCCTTCCTCCGTTTTAATCTCTATTTTCTCCATCATCATTTTTGTTTCACAATGAGTCACCCTGAGCAAGCGAACGATTTTCGTGAGCACCTGCACTGCCGGCAGGCGTCGAAGGGGCACACAGACATTTTCTCCCCCTGAAAGGTGGAGATGTCCCTGCTTTACCAGGACAGAGGGGGTCATGCTTCGACTCCTTCGTAGAAAACACTCAGTCGCTCAGCATGACTATCTTTTTTTAGGAACCGTCATGGCATACACAACATGCTGCAATTTCCGATCAATGTCATTTCGAATCCCGCGCGAGCGGGATGAGAAATCTGATCGTATACTCAGATTCCTCGCCCCGACAGATTGCATCGGGTCTCGGAATGACAACAGACGGCTGTTTCAAGTACTTCTCATGTTCATCCTTCTTCAAACTCATGGAATGACACAGCCCGACTATATCCACTACGTCAAGCCCCTCACCGGCACGCAAAGAATGGGTCACACATATCCAGGCGCAACTGCGCCGTTCGGCATGGTGCAGTTGAGTCCCGATACCGACACGCTGATGTACGAGAAGAACGGGAAATACCAGAAGGAAGTGTACCAATATTGCGCGGGATACCAGTACGAAGACAAAACGATCGTCGGATTCTCGCACACGCATTTCAGCGGCACGGGACATTCCGACCTCGGCGATTTCCTCATTATGCCGACGACCGGCGCGCTGCAGTTGAATCCGGGCACCGCACAGAATCCGGAAAACGGCTACCTCTCGACGTATTCCCATGCAAACGAAACCGCTGAGCCGGCGTACTATAAAGTAAAATTAGACGATCACAACATTCTCGCGGAACTGACCGCCACAACGCGCGTCGGATTCCATCAGTACACATTCCCGAAGTCCGATTCGGCACACATCATTCTCGACCTGATGCACGGCATTTACAATTATGAAGGAAAGAATGTCTGGACATTCGTCCGTGTGGAGAGCGATACGCTCGTGACGGGATTCCGCCAAACAACCGGCTGGGCGCGCACACGTACGCTCTATTTTGCAATGGCGTTCAGCAAGCCGTTCGTATCGTACGGCCATGCGAAATACGATACATCGGTCTATCGAGGATTCTGGAGGAAGTTCGATGAGCGGAAGAATTTTCCCGAGATGGCTGGACGGAACATCCGTGCTTACTTCGATTTCAAAACAAATGAAAATGAACAAATCAAAATCAAATTCGCACTCTCTCCTGTCAGTACGGAAGGAGCGATGAAGAATCTCCTCGCCGAAATTCCCGATTGGGATTTTGAACGGGTGAAATCGGAAAGTCAGAAAGCATGGAATGACGAACTCGGCAAAGTCTCCGTTACAATGCTGTCGCAAAAAGACATGGAGACATTCTATACTTCGCTGTACCATTCGTTCCTCGGTCCAACGGTCTATATGGATGTGGACGGACAGTACAAAGGTATTGATCAAAACATACACACCGCCGACGGGTTTACGAACTATACGACATTCTCATTGTGGGACACGTACCGTGCGCTGCATCCACTTTTTAACATTCTCCAGCCCAAGCGGAACGGGGATATGATCCGCTCGATGCTCGCACATTATGAGCAGAGCGTCCATAAGATGCTGCCGGTCTGGTCGCACCACGCGAACGAGAACTGGTGCATGATCGGCTACCACAGCGTTTCGGTGATCGCCGATGCGTTCCTGAAAGGGAATATGCCGTTTGATGCAGCCAAGGCACTCGACGCCTGCGTGCAGACGGCACGGACGAAATATTACGACGGATTGGAATATTACATGATGATGGGATACGTGCCGGAAGATAAGAACTCGTCGTCAGTCTCCAAGACGCTCGAGTACGCGTACGACGACTGGGCAATCGCACAAATGGCGAAGAAACTCGGCAACGATAATATCCATAATGAATTCATCAAGCGCTCGCAGAATTTTGTCAATGTATTCGACACGAAGACCGGTTTCACCCGTCCGAAACTGAGCGATGGTACATGGCGTACCGAATTCAACACGCTCAGCACACATGGGCAGGGATTCATCGAAGGAAATTCGTGGAATTATTCCCTGCATGTTCCTCACGACGTGCCGAAACTGATCGAACTTATCGGCGGGAAAAAGAAATTCTCCGCGTACCTCGACTCGCTCTTTATGATGCATCTCCCCGACGAGTTCTTCGCCGAGACGGAAGATATAACGCGGGAAGGGATCATCGGAAATTACGTGCACGGCAACGAACCGTCGCACCATGTTCCTTATCTGTACAATTGGACAGACCAGCCGTGGAAAACGCAGGAACGCGTGCGGCAGATTCTGAAATTGAAATATTCAAATACTCCCGACGGCTTAAGTGGCAACGACGACTACGGACAGATGTCGGCATGGTATATCTTCAGCGCGCTGGGATTCTATCCCGTCGCGCCGGGATCGGAAGAATACTCCATCGGCAGTCCGCTGGTGAAGACGGCATCAATTACATTGGAAAACGGAAAGACAATATCGATCGAAGCAAAGAATCAAAGTGAGAAAAATATCTATGTGCGGAAGATTTTGCTCAACGGAAAAGAGTGGAAGAACAATTACTTCGTGCATTCCGATCTGATGAGCGGAGCAAGTATTGTGTATGAGATGGAGGGGAAGGCAAAACGGTGACCGTCACCTATAAGAAAGTTTGCCAAAGGTGACGGTCACCTGCATACATAATTGAATCGGACATGTCTGTAAAAACAAAACATATCCTATCTTCAAACGAATATTTCCACGTCTACAACCGAGGCGTCGAACGAAAAGAAATCTTTTTCAGTGAACGGAACTACCAATATTTTGTTCGACGAATGACTGATTCGCTGAATCTGACGGAGATAGAAATAGTAGCATACTGCCTTATGCCCAACCATTTTCATTTGTTGTTGTATCAAAAAGAACCGGAACGAATTTCGAAATTTATGAGAGAAGTCTGCGACGGGTATGCAAAAGCGATAAACAAAGAACGCTCGAGATCCGGACATCTGTTCGAAGGCAAGTACAAAATAAAACAGATTGACAGCAATGAGTACCTGCTTCACTTATCAAGGTACATCCATCTCAATCCTGTGCGCGCAAAACTAGTCTTATATCCACAGGATTGGGAATTCAGCAGTTGCGGGGAATATTTCGGTGTTCGTGAGAGTAATATAATCTCTACACGTGTAATCGTCACTCAGGTAGGGAATGCGGAGGGATATCGGAAATTTGTCGAAGAATATCTCCCTCGGCAGAAAGAGAAAATCAGCAGGTTCTTGTTTTCATAATAAAGGTGACCGTCACCTCCAAGGTGACGGTCACCGTACTTTTTACTTCATCAATACCAATTTCTTCGTCTCCGTGAAACTTCCCGCTTTGAGTGTGTAGAAATACAATCCGCTGGCAAGCGAACCGGCATTAAATTCTACTTCGTACACCCCGGCATTTCTGTTTCCTTCCGTTACTGTTGTCACTTCCTTCCCCATCACGTCGTACACTTTGATGGAAACCGGAACGTCCTCTGCAACAGCAAAGCGGATCGTCGTGCTCGGATTGAACGGATTCGGATAGTTCTGCGACAGTTCAAATTTCAACGGTGCGGTACCATCGCTCTCTTCTTCAACTGCTCCCCACTTCGCCGGATAACTCGATGTGGAGGCGACTTTCGGCGAGGTGTACGTCACTTTCACAAATACGTTCTGTGCAGGATTCGACGTGTACGTATTCTTCACCTTGATCTTATAGAATCCTTTCGCCGTCGGGGTGTATGTTGCGGTAAGATTCCCCGTCCCGCTCACTGTCTTCACGATCGAACCGGCGTTATTATAGATGTTCATCGTCAGGTTCTTTGTCGTGTTTGTCGGGTAGAGGTATGCGGTAATCGTTTTATTCGCCTCAGAGAATATCCTTCCTGCGGTTCGCAGCGCTGCAGAACTTGCGGGAAGTGCTCCTCCCTGCTGCAGCGAACTTGCATGTGAATCGCCAAGGTCATTCGCCATTTCCCATTCCTGCGTTGTGGTCCTTTCTGCCGGACTGAATCCACCCGAAATTCCCGCGGGACCCCAGATCGTGTATCCACGCCGAAGATTGCTGCCGTCGCACGGCGGAACCCAGATCGTCGCTTTACCGGTACCGTCCACCCAGATGTCGCCGGAGTTTGCACCGGAGTAATCGTGCAGTTGTGTGCCGGGAGCGAAATCGGTCTGCACGGTTGCACTCTGCCACGTCGTCCAGTTGTCGTTCACACCGATGATCGCTTTTGTACTCCGTTCGATGATAAGAAGATCGGCTGCCTGCCAGCGTACTTTGTACGCGCCCGCTTTGAAGTTCAGTTTCTGATGGCACCAGATGATGTTCATGATCGGGTCGCGGACAGGAAGATCGGTCGTGTTGGTTGGAAGATGCGTGTATCGTTTCGATGTGTTGCCGATGTTGAACAGGTCTTCGAAGAAAATCTGCGGCGAACCATCCACGGCACATGCAACGGCATATGCAGCGGAAAGACGTCCGTCGAACGGATCGATATGGCCGCCGCCGAGTTCGTTGCCCGAGTCCCATCCGATATAATTTCCGTTGGCATCTTTAATCGGACGGAATGTATCATGGTTATTGACGAACGGCACGGTGCGATAGCGGTTTCCTTGCTGCGTGCCGGGAAGATTCCCGATATTGTACGAGCCGCCGCTGCTCACCATGTTTTTCAACTCCTGCCGCAGGCTGAAATCGAACGTGCCGACAAGATCTTCCGATCCGCCGTTGCTCGTCCGCACGTTGTTGATCCACGTATCCATTTCGGATGCACTGCCGATATATTCACCCACGGCAAACATGTTCGCTCCGCCGTTCGCCCAACCGGCATTGTATTTTAAGTTCCAGAGAAAATCCTGGGTTGCCCACCACGGAAAATGTTTCGATGCATCGAGCCGAACACCATCAAACCCGGTCTGTTTCTTCAGCCAGATGAGCCAGTTGCGCGCGTTGATCCGCATGTAGTTCGAGTATTGAGCAGGATTGTATGTCGCATTCGAACTCTGTCCGTACGCTCCTGCGTAATAACAAATATCGGGACCAAACCAGTTGACGCACCAGTCGCCGGTGAGACTGTTGTGCGCGGGATTTGCGTGAACATTCTGCCAATTCTTGGACCACCGTCCGGAGCGGCCGAGATAATTTGTTGCCGTTTCATCGTTGGCAGGAGTTGAATACGACACGTATCTGAAATTTTTGTACAAATTTCCATCGCCGTTCGCTGCTGCAGGATCTTGTCCCCCCGATCCGTTTGCAGAGCCGGCGTTGTCCATGTGATTCAGCACGATATCCTGTATGACATCGATACCGTTTGCATGCATCACACCGACCATGCGAAGATATTCATCCTTTGTGCCGAGACGTGTTTTCAGATTCCCCTTTTGGTACTTATCTCCAAGATCGTAATGATCGAACGGAGAATAACCGTTGCTATTTGTTCCTGCATTCTTTATTCCCGGCGGTATCCAGACTGCGTCAATACCCATATCGCGAAGACGCGGTGCAAGGTCGGCAAGATAATTGTACCATCCGTTGGGATAATTGTTATTCCAGTAATCCCACCAGAACGCCTGCAGTACGACTTTGCCGTTCCAGGGATTTTGTGAGAATGATGCGGAGAGAAATAACAGCGAGACAAGGAAAACTGCAAACAACCTGCGTAACACTAACATATGGGGATCCTCCAAAAAATTGTTGGAATATGTTTTTGCCACAGAAGGCGGGGAAAAATTATGGCTTTGAGTATAGCGAAGTCGCGAGTGAAGCGCAAGCAATTTCTGTCATTGGAAGCGATTTTTTGTGGCAAAAGTGGAAGAAATGTGGAAGCGAACAAATTTGTCTATTTTAACAATTGTTCAGCGACCTGATAGGGACTTTGTCGGCGCAGTATCACATCCGGAATTCGGGCATCGAGCATTTTTCGTCTCTCCACATTCCAGAAGTCGAGACGGAATTTATCTTGAATGATTTCCTCGATATGTGCGGCAACTCGTGCACTCCGTTTTTTATCCAGCCCGCCGTTGAGAAGATATGTTTTGTGCCGTTCGATCAACGCTGCGATCTCTTCAATACCCTTTCCTTCGTTGGCAACGGACTTCACCACATCGGCAAGCCACGAATGTTCATCATGCGGGCGGAATCCTAAAATCATTTTTATCGACATCACTGCCTGCTCTGCGCCGGGACGATCCGCTTTGTTGAGGACGAAGAAATCGGCGATCTCCATCAATCCCGCTTTCATCGCTTGAATACCGTCACCTGATTCAGGAACGAGAACGACCACGGTCGTATCAGCGGCGCCGGCGATGTCCAATTCCGATTGACCGACGCCGACTGTTTCAAAAAGAAGGATATCAAATCCTGCAGCATCAAGTACGTCAGCTGCTTCACGGGTCTTCTTGCTCAATCCGCCAAGCGAACCGCGCGATGCCATCGAGCGGATGAAGACGCCGTTATCCGTCTCAACATCACTCATTCGCACACGGTCACCGAGCAGCGCGCCGCCGGTGAACGGACTCGTCGGATCGACAGCAATGATACCGACTTTCAAATTTTGTGAGCGGTAATATTTTGCAAGTTTGTTCGTGAGTGTGCTTTTGCCTGCGCCGGGAGGACCTGTAATACCTATGCGGTACGCTTTTCCGGTGTGTTTGAAAATATCGGAAAGGAATTGTTCTGCGCCGGCATTTTCATTTTCCACAAACGAAATGGCGCGTGCAATGGTGCGGCGGTCGCCGGAGAGGAGTTTTGGAATATCGACGGAAGAATTCATGAATGTAGCACCATCATAAATAAAAGAGATTTGTCATCCTGAGCAAGCGAGTGCTGTTGACGAGCGCGTACGAAGGATGACCATCGTACAGGGGCACGCATCGAAGCATAATTTCATCACTTATCACCCTTCCAACTTCTTCTTCAAAATTTCATTCACCACTTTGGGATTCGCTTTTCCCTTCATCACTTTCATCGTCTCGCCGACGAAGAAGCCCATCAGTTTCGTTTCACCGGAACGGAAGCGGGTGATCTCATTTGGGAGTTTGGCGAGAATAGCATCGATCTCTTTTTCAATCGCACCGGTATCCGAGATTTGAGTCAATCCTTTCCGTTCAACAATCGCTTTCGGATGCTCTTTTGTTTTCAGCATCTCGTCGAACACTTCCTTGGCGATCTTACCGCTGATCGTACCATCGATGATCAGATTGACCATGGAGGCAAGATGTGCGGGCGAGACGGGAAAATCAGTGATAGCGATCTTCGCTTCATTCATTACCCGCAGCACATCGGTCATCACCCAGTTGCTGACGGATTTGCAGTGCTCGGGATTCTTTTTGGATAGACCGTTCACTGCACCTTCATAATATTCTGCAAGGTCGCGTTCCTGAGAAAGAACTTCAGCATCGTACTTCGGCAATCCGAACGATTCTACGAAACGCTTCCGCTTCGCATCAGGTAGTTCCGGAAGCGATTGCTGAATGTTGTTGATCCATTCTTTATGAACAACAACGGGAACAAGATCGGGATCGGGAAAATATCTGTAGTCATGCGCTTCTTCTTTGCTCCGCATCGGGACGATCACATTTTTCTCGGCATCCCACAGCAATGTTTGTTGAACGACATTTCCTCCTTCTTCGATCAAATCGATCTGACGTTTGATCTCGTACTCAATCGCCCGCTCGACATTGCTGAACGAATTCATGTTCTTCACTTCCGCTTTCGTGCCGAACTTCGTTTCACCCTTTAACCGCACGGAGACGTTCGCGTCGCAGCGGAGGCTCCCTTCTTCCATATTGCCGTCGCAGATGCCGAGATACTTTACAGTCTGCCAGATTTTATAGAGATAGAGATATGCTTCGCGTGCAGAGCGGATATCCGGTTCGCTCACGATCTCAAGCAGCGGCGTGCCGCACCGGTTCACATCGACGAGCGTCCCGCTTCCTTCATCATGGATCGATTTTCCGGCGTCTTCTTCCATGTGAATGCGTGTAATCCCGATCCGTTTTAAAGAACCGTCTTCCAGTTCGATATCGAGATATCCCTTTTGGCATATTGGTTCTTCGTATTGAGAGATCTGGTATCCTTTTGGAAGATCGGGATAGAAATAATTCTTGCGTGCGAAGATCGAGCGGGGAGCGATGGAACAGTTCGTCGCGAGTCCCATGCGAATTGCAAAGTCAACCACTTGTTTATTTAAGACGGGAAGAACGCCGGGCATTCCAAGACAGATCGGGCAAACATTCGAATTCGGCGCGTTGCCGAACTCCGTCGAGCATCCGCAGAAGATCTTGGATTTGGTGGAGAGTTGCGCGTGGACTTCAAGGCCGATGACGGCTTCGTATTTGTCGTACGGTGTCAATTGTATGCTTCTTTTCTACGTCTGATACGGATGATATCGATGATCAATTCTTTAACGAGAATCGAATAGATGATCCTGTAATCACCGACTCTGATTCTCCAGCGATTCTTTTCACCTTTGAGTTTCTTACTGCCTTTGGGGAAGGGATGGTCGGCAAGGTTTTCAATCTCAACGACAATTTTTTCGATTACAGAACGCGGTAATGCTTCCAACTCCTTGCTTGCAGAACGCGCAATGATAATCTTAAACCGAGCCACGGATCTTTCTCTTCTTTTTCAATTTGGACTTTACAGAAGCGAATGATTCCCGCGGTTCGTTTACGCGCATATCAGCGACAAGATTGTCATAGAAATCCTCCCACGCGTCACCATGAACTTTCAGATCGACGACAACAGCTTTCTTCTTTCCCTTTTCATCGACCACATATTCAATTCCTTTCATGCGGCTTTCTCCTTTTTTACGCAGCCAGCGCTTTCGTCACTTTTTCGGCGGCATCTTTCAAATTCTCCGCAACGAGAAAACTCAATCCCGAATTTTTAAGTATCTCCGCAGCGATGTCGGCATTCGTTCCGGCAAGGCGGATCACAATCGGCACGTTGACATGCACTTTCTTCGCTGCCTCCACCACACCGTTAGCGACGCGGTCGCACCGGACAATGCCGCCGAAGATGTTGATGAGGATTGCTTTCACATGGTGGTCGGCGAGGATGATCTTGAACCCATTCTCCACCGTCTGTGCATTCGCACCACCGCCAACATCGAGGAAGTTTGCCGGTTCGCCGCCGGCAAGTTTGATGATATCCATAGTTGCCATTGCAAGTCCTGCACCGTTCACCATGCAACCGACATTGCCGTCCAGTTTAATGTAATTGAGATTCGAATTCGATGCTTCAATCTCAAGCGGTTCTTCTTCATCAAGGTCGCGCAGCTCTGCAAATTCGGGATGACGATACAATGCATTGTCGTCAAAATTTACTTTGGCATCGAGCGCAATAACATTTCCTTCTTTCGTAATGACCAGCGGATTGATCTCGAAGAGCGATGCGTCGGTTGCTTCGTATGCGCGGTAGAGCGCCATTAAAAATTTTACCGCATTCTTATGCGCATCTCCGGTGCTCAGTCCGAGAGCGAATGCAAGTTTGCGCGCCTGAAATTGCTGGAAACCGACTGCCGGATCGACATGTTCCTTCACGATCTTTTCGGGATGCTCTTCGGCGACCTTTTCAATCTCCATTCCACCTTCGGTAGATACCATGACGACATTTCTGGATTTCACGCGGTCGAGTGTGATGCCGACGTACATTTCTTTGTCGATGTTCGCTCCCTCTTCAATCAGCAAGCGCTTTACTACTTTCCCTTCGGGACCGGTCTGATGTGTAATAAGCGTCATGCCAAGAATTTGTTTTGCGTACATTTTCACCTCATCGATGCTCTTTGCAACTTTCACTCCGCCCCCCTTGCCTCGTCCGCCGGCATGGATTTGCGCTTTCACAACCCAGACGGAGCCGCCAAGTTTCTTTGCGCCGTCAACAGCTTGATCCACAGTGAATGCTACTTCGCCGCGTGGGACTGCAACGCCATATTTCCGGAGAATATCTTTCCCTTGGTATTCGTGAATTTTCATTGAGACTCCTTACAGTAATTGTAATATCTGTTGGATGTCATTCCGAGTCATGCTTTTTATGACGAGGAATCTAAGCGTACTCAGATTCCTCACTTGCCCCTTCGTGGCGGCGTTCGGAGTGACAACGTTCTATGATTATTTAACTTTCTGCGAAATCGATTTTGCCTGCATAAAGAGCAGAAGGTAATCGCGTCCTCCTGCTTTCGAATCGGTGCCGCTCATGTTGAAACCGCCGAACGGATGCACGCCAACGAGCGCGCCGGTGATCTTCCGGTTAATATAGAAATTCCCGACATGGAATTCATTCTTTGCGCGTTCCTGTTTCTTTTTGTTCTTCGTCCAGACGCCGCCGGTCAGTCCGAACTCAGTATTGTTCGCAATCTCCAGTGCGTGATCGAAATTTCTTGCCTTGATAACGGCGAGAACAGGTCCGAAAATTTCTTCCTGCGCGATCGTCGCTTTCGGATCGACATCGGCGATGACAGTCGGTTCGACAAAGTATCCGTCGCTTCCGACACGTTTGCCGCCGGCAACAATACGCCCACCTTCTTTTACACCGGTTTCAATGTACGAGAGAATTTTTTCCATCGAACCTTTGTTTATGACCGGACCCATGTAGTTACTTTGATCTTCCGGTACACCGACCTTCAATGCTTTTGTCTTCTCAGCCAATTTCTCAACAAATTTGTCGTAGATCGATTCAACAACAATCGCGCGCGACGCGGCAGAACATTTCTGTCCTTGGAAACCGAACGCCGATACCACCGTTGCCTGAGCTGCAGCATCAAGATCGGTTTCATTATCAATCACAATGGCATCTTTACCCCCCATCTCTGCAACAACGCGTTTCAGCCAAATTTGTCCCGGCTGCACTTTTGCTGCAAGTTCGTTAATGTGAATGCCTACTTCTTTTGAGCCCGTGAACGAAATGAAACGAGTCTTCGGATGCGCAACCATCAGATCGCCGACCGAAGCGCCTGATCCTGTAACGAAATTGAACACGCCTGCAGGCAAACCGACCTCACGCATCAATTCGAAAAATTTCCATCCAATCGTTGGAGAATCGCTCGAAGGTTTCAGCACAACGGTGTTGCCTGTAACAATCGCCGCCGATGTCATGCCGACGAGGATGGCGAGAGCAAAATTCCACGGTGGAACGACAACGCCTACACCAAGCGGGATGTACCGCAATTCATTCTTCTCTCCTTTTATTTTCGTTACCGGCTGCGGTGCTGCGTACCGAAGCATCTCGCGTCCGTAAAATTCCAGAAAGTCGATCGCTTCCGCGGTGTCGGCATCCGCTTCGGGCCATGTCTTCCCCACTTCGTACGTCAGCATCGCGTTAAATTCAAATTTCCGCTTCCGCATCAACGCAGCCGCTTTGAAAAGATATTCAGCGCGCTTCTTCGCAGGGACATTCTTCCATGTCTCAAATGTTTTTGCCGCTGTTTCAACAGCCTTGTTCGCGAGTTCCTGGTTTGCTTTTGAAAATACACCGACTACTTCGCTCGGCTTTGCAGGATTGTACGAATATAACTTATCCGATGTCATGATCTCCTCGCCGCCGATAACGAGCGGATGATCCTTGCCGAGTTCTTTGCGGACGTTTGCGAGCGCTTTCTGCATCGCTTTTTTGTTCGAAGGTTTAGAGAAATCGGTGAACGGTTCGTTCTTAAATTTGGTGGGCATACACACTCCAGTACTTAGTTCAGATTTTCCAGATTAAAAAATCTGGAACATCTCCAATTCTATTTTTTATGAGTAAAGATAAGATTTTTTCGGCGGGGAAAAAAATGGAATTTTTGCTGAATACTATTGATGTACTGGGTGCTGCATGAAGGCACATTTGCTTTTTTAAACAGAAGAAGCCAAATTATCACAAAAAGGAAGAGACGTATGCAGAACTTGACGATAGATTCGGTATTAGACCAAGCGGAAAAACTATCCTTCTCCGATCAAGTGTTGCTGACTGAAATTCTTCGTAAGCGTTTGATTGAGGAAAAGCGCAGAAGACTTGTCCAAACCGTGCAAGAGGGACAGGAAGAATATAAGAGCGGCAAAAGCGGTAAAGGAACCGTTGACGATCTTTTCAATGAAATAGAAAACATCCCGTGATCCTGCACTGGTCATCCGGATTCAAAAGAGCACTCAAGAAATTACTTTCTGATTCCCCGGAAGCGAAAGAAAAATTACACACTGTGTTACAATCGCTTCAATCCGATCCCCATTCACTGCATTTGCGAACACATAAACTTAAAGGAGAGTTGAGAAACTGCTGGGCATGCTACGTAGAGTACGATATGAGAATTGTCTTTCAATTTGTCGTAAATAATAAGACGAAGGAACGCGAAATCCTGCTTCTCGATATTGGTTCACACGATGAAGTATATTAAGACACCCCGCAGTTGTTGCCTGCTGGATTGTAAAGCACTTGTTACTCTCTCTTCCACTCCGGAAATTGACCCGGTACTGGCGGCGCGCCGGTACTGTCGAGTTCTCTATAGAGAGTCGGAACTTCATCCTGAACAATCTTTTTCAGTTCTGCATATTGACCTTCAAACTCATCAACGGCGATCTGGTATGCTTTCTTTTGTGTTTCGGTTACATCCGCGGTGGATGAGAAGAAACTTTCAGTTAATGAATTCATCCGTGTCGAAATGGAAGGCGGCGCAGCATCGTTCCTTCGGGAAACGATCTCGTCGCCGTTGAATTTCCTTCTCATCGCTGTGAGCCGTATTTCAAGATCGCGTACTTTTTGATACATGGAACTCGTGACACTTTGAGCCTGCATCATGGATGCCTTGACCGCACCGACTTTCGATTTCAGATCGTTCACCAGACCGTTACAAGCAGAAACAACACGCTGCAACCGTGCTGCCTTTTGCTGGAATGCAACAAGCGCACTTCTGTCGTGTGTCGGAATGGACGGCACACCAAGCGGTTTGCAAACAAATTCTACAGGACCGGCGATGACCGAATCAATTCCGTCGATCCGTTTGGACATCGTAACGGAATATGTTCCCGGCATAACAAACCACTGTGAATTCTTTCCATCTGCAGCCGATGACGACGAGACGGGATCGAGCGATGAGTATTTTAAATCCCACGTGATGCGGTTGATGCCCGCGGCATTATCTCCTTTAAGTTTTCGGACAACAGTTTCCGATTCGTCTTTAATGGTGAAGTAAATTGCCGGTGCATCTTCATCCGTCTCGGCGCGCGATTCTTCGATCGATGGAATCTTAATTTCCGATTTCTTTTTCTCTGCCTCTTTCTCTGCTTCTTTTCGTAATTGCTTTTTCGTTTTGTACGCTTCCTTCAAATAATATGTAAATGTCGCGCCGAACGGCGGATTCTTTGCGAGGAAGAAATTATCTCCCTGCCATCCCTGATCGTCCCCCGTCAACGGATCGCGTTCGATATACATCAGTCCGTCTTTAACTGGAAAGATCCCGGATTCCTTCTCCAGCATCTCCGGCTTCGCCATGCGGAGCGGCGAGTAATCATCGAGCACGTAAAATCCCCTGCCAAATGTTGCAAGGACAATATCATGTTCCCGTTTTTGAATTGCGATGTCTTTGACGGCAATCGTCGGTAATCCGGCATTCAACTGCGTCCATATCTTTCCGCCGTTGTTGGAAAAGAAGAACCCAAATTCGGTCCCGACAAAAATAAGATTCGGATCGACATGGTCTTCTGCGAATGATTTCACCGACCCGTTTGCGGGAAGATTGTTCGAAATCAACTTCCATTTCTTTCCTTTATCTTCACTTTTCAAGATATACGGTTTGAAGTCTCCCTGCTGATGATTATCGAACGCAGCATAAACGATGTTCTCGTCATGCTGCGATGCTGAGACAACCGATACATACGCCAACTCAGGAATACCCGATATCTTGTCTATCTTTCTCCAGTTCGTACCGCCGTCTTCAGTTACTTGAATCAGTCCGTCATCGGTACCAACGTAGATGAGATTTTCTTTTTTCGGCGATTCGGAGATCTGTGAGAGATTTCCCCATGCAGCAGTGTTGCCGTGTCGGTTGATTGCATCGATGCTCCACAATTTTCCCATCATCGGAATCTTGTTCCTGTCCATTTGGCGTGTCAGATCGCTGCTCACCGCTTTCCATGAACCGCCGCGGTCGTCGCTGCGGAACAATTTATTTGCACCAAAATATAATCGTGTTGCAGAATGGGGAGAAAGCAGCAAGGGTGCATCCCAATTCCATCGCAACGCCGGTTCACCTTTTTCTTCGATGGCGGGTATCCACAATACTTCTCCGGTCTTCCTGTCAAATCGTGCAATACCCCCGTATTGATATTGCGAGTACACGATATTGGGATCATTCGGATCGACTTGAGATTTAAATCCGTCACCGCCGATCGTGACGAACCAGTCGCTGTTCACGATTCCGTACTTGCTCGTCGTGCGTGAAGGTCCGCCGACGGTCGCGTTGTCCTGCGTTCCTCCATAGACATTGTAGAACGGCTCTGCGTTGTCAACAGTAACGCGGTAGAACTGTATCGTCGACATGTTATTAATGAATCGCCATGTCTTATTTCTGTCCAGTGATTCATATAATCCGCCGTCGGTGCCGAGCAGCATGTAATTGGGATCTTTCGGATCGATCCAGATCGCATGATAATCAACATGCACACTCTTTGCGCCGATGCGCGTCAATGTTTTCCCCGCATCATCGGAATAGTACATATATGTTCCTGTCGCATAGATGCGATCAACATCGACCGGATCGCAATAAATTTTCCCATAATACATCGGCACGTCGATGTACGAATTCTTTTTCTCCCATGTTGCGCCGCGGTCGGATGAACGATAAATACCGGAGCCATCATTTTGCGCTTCGATGTACGCGAAGAGAACATCAGGATTTACCGGAGAGATTGCAAGGCCGATCCTGCCGAGATCGCCGCCGGGAATTCCGTCCGATAATTTTTTCCATGTTGCACCGCCGTCGGTCGATTTTTGGATCGCACCTTCAGGACCGCCGTCGATCATCGACCAGAAATGCCTGCGGCGTTGATAGGTTGAAGCATAGACGACATCGGGATTCCGCGGATCAAGAACGATATCGGAAACTCCTGTGTGTTCACTTGGCTTTAAAATATTTTTCCAGGTTGTGCCACCGTCGGTTGATTTAAACAATCCGCGATCTCCTCCTTCTTTCCATAATGGACCTTGCGCGGCAACGTACATTGTTTTCGTGTTCCGCGGATCGAATACGATTGCCGAAATGTGTTCCGATTTTTCCAATCCCATTTTCTTCCACGACTTTCCGCCGTCCTCCGATTTGTACAATCCATCGCCGTAGCCGACACTCCGTTGGCTGTTCAGTTCACCTGTTCCCACCCACACTTCGTGTGGGTTTGAAGGATTCAACACCACGGTACCGATGGAGTATGAGCCTTCACTTTCAAACACATACTCCCACGTTGTACCACCGTTGGTCGTTTTTGCGACACCGCCAGAAGCGACCCCAACGTAATAGGTGCCGCGGTTTTCCGGATGAACCGCAAAGTCGATAATCCTGCCTCCGACAACTGCGGGACCAATGGAGCGGAATTTCAACCCGCCGAACGTGGAAGACTTAAGCGTGTCGGATTTTTGAGCAAAAGAAATTGAAAGAAGGAAGAGAGAAAAAAAAATTAGTTTTTTCATTGTGACTCCAAGAAGTTTAACGGCGAATTTATCCGCCTTCTTTTTGGCGGAGGCGTCGGGACGCAAAGGATATATTGTGGGTATGAAAATAACGAATGAATAAATAAGAGTCGAGGAAGAAAATCGTAACGGTTGAGGATTGTAAACTTTTTTTCACGTTTATACTAACAACATCAGCATCGAATTGTAATGTGTTTTTCACAGCAGGTTAGCCGTAAATTTCCAGCAAACCGTATTCAGTCGATGCAACAAGCGATTCGATATCAGGTTTGCGTCTCATCAGCGTTTCCTGAATAAACTTGCTGCTTTGATTTCCGGTCTTTAACAATACAACTTTGGGCGGGAAACCTTTTTGAAGAAGGAGATGAAGAAAATCTTCATCATTGGTAACAATGACAAAATTATTCTCTCGAGCGAAAGCCCAGATTGCAACATCGCTCGCAGGATACTGTAGGGAAATATCCCGTACGTGTTGTGATTCGGGAAAATAGCTTTCGAGGTAATTGATTAATCGCCAGGATAGATTTGCATCAAGCAATAACTTCATTTAAGCGGCAACAATTTTGGAGAGTTGTTCTCGATGTGCTGCAAATGCCAACGCTGCACGAAGATGCTCTTGAGTCAATTCAGGATAATCGGCAAGAATTTCTTCATACGTCATTCCTGAAGCCAACCATTGAAGGATGTCACCGACCGTTATTCGTGTACCGGAAATTGTCGGTTTGCCAAAACGGATTTCAGGATTGATTGAAATATATTTTTCGTAATTGTTCATGATTATTCAGTACCAATGTAGTAACCGAAAAATAGAATAGCAAGCACTAGTACGGAAACCTCTCATCCATCTTGGCATTCGCCAATTCGACGACAAACGACGTAAGCCGTTCAACAACGAGGATGACGTACTTATCTCCTTTTTCTTTCGTCGATTTTCGCGGATCACCGTGCGTCGAATCCTTTGTCACAAGATGCCACGGGCGCGCGATGGATACCCATCCGCGATTGATTGCTTCGAATCGTGACGGATGCGTACTGCCGTCATTTGCGTTTTCAAGATGGACAAGATCGCCGAAGAGAGCCATATCGACACTCGTTTCCATTTCATCCGCGTGTTCGCCGCTTTTTTCGAATATCTCTTTCGCTTTATCTGCACCAACTTTCCACCAATCGACGAGCGAAACAAAGACGGAAGTTTTCGGATAGATGTCGCGCAGCAGCGGCTTGAAGTCGTTCCCGCCGTGCCCGTTAATGATGACCAGTTTTTTGATGCCGTGAAATTCGAGTGAGTCGATGATCTCTTTCACCATCGTATCGAGTGTCGATTGGCGCACGCCAATGGTGAGAGGAAATCCCATCGTATTTCCCTGCACTCCATACGGCAATGTCGGTAAAAGGATCGGCCGTGCATTTTTCTCCCACGCACGTTCGCAGATCCTGTCCGCGATCATCATGCTGTGAAATGCATCCGATCCGTACGGCACATGCATGCCGTGCGCTTCGGTGGAGCCGATCGGGAGAATAGCCAGTTGGAATTGCTGTTCGCGGATCGATTTTTGTGTCAGTTTTTGGAGGCGCCAGGGTTTCATGGTTCCTTTCAAAAGAATCGATAATTCAAGCCAAAGGAAATTTGCGGTGTAAGCCATTGTGACATTGTGGTCGAGGCATTAATTTCCTGCTCATTCCTGCTGTCGCTATACTGAAATCTCGTGTAAAAGGACATATTATTTTCAATATAAAAATTGAAATTCCAAGACGCTAATGTGATTGTGCGATAATTAAACCATTCAGGGTATGTTGACGGAGTATAGTATGAAAAACTGTTGTCCCGAATATAAGACATTCTCAGATCTGTGCTTATTCTTTCTGAAAGTTCATAAGATAGTTGTACGGTTGCATTGACATCAACCCTTTTCTGTTTAGATGAAACTGGAATGTCGAAGATAAGGCTTGAAAAAAAGTGTGTGTTGTTTGAAAAAGGATAACCAAACTGTGCCTTCAGCTGCAAACTGTTGACATCCTGTTTTAAGAACCTTTTCGGATTACTTGTATCGGAAGACAACTCTTCTCTTTGATTTCTTGTTATATACCCTCCAACCTGTACGCTCCAACCAAACAAGCGTAAATGCACTTGTTCTTGTTGGACTTCAAAAATATACAACGTTTGGTAAGGTGTGAGTGCTGTATTTTTCAAAACACCTTTGCTTACCAGCATCTCCAACAATTCGCCAAAAAAATATTTGCCAAAGCGCTCATAATTTACTGAGTATTCCATCTTTCGCGCAAAAATCTCTACTATATCAAGGATTTCTTCCTTCGTAAGGTCGCGTTGAAAGACCTGCAGATCTTTAAGACGTTCGATTATTCGAATGACAAAAAATACCGGACTTGCTTCCCTCATTTTCCCTATACCTATGCCCACACCCAGAGAAAACTGACCATATCGAGTCTTGGAATAATCGTCACTGTGATGACGACCCAGTGAATCAATGGAAGATTTGTAATGATCGTAAAAAGTGTAACTATTTATGTCAGAAAATAAAA
>JBFMFY010000055.1:0-19760 GCA_040751955.1 Bacteroidota bacterium | reverse complement strand
TTTTTTTAAAATACAGATCGTGTATCAATTGACGCTGAAGCAGCGTTTGCTTACTTGGCATTAAATGATCCTTGTATTTATGCTGTACGATCGTCAGAAATACTATAATGTCAAAGAACAAATTTACTTAACTAATTACGGTTTGGCGTACTTCTTTTTTATTTGTCACCTAACCATTAACCCGTTAGGAGCAATCCATGCAGTACCGCCGCTGGGATAGATTCTGCCAATGGCTGGATGATTAGGATTTGGTTTTATGCGATTATCCACACCGTCGCAAATGGTTTCCGGATCGGCAGAAAATGCATAGTGTGCTGAGAATAACAAAATCGCTACTATCCGTAATATTGTTAACGCGTGCTTCATTGGTAACCTCCTTATAGATTAATTAATTATCGCTTCCCGAGCAAAATAATCGTGCGGTTGTTTGTTTCTCCCACTGCAGAGATCATATTGCCACGTATTGCACACCTTCCCAATCCACCGTTTGGCAGTACAAACTGATGTTGCCAAGTAATTCCGTTGAAATGCGAGAACAGCCCGTTGACTCCAACAACGACAATGTCGTTGACGTCATTACCACGAACCGATGTTTTATAATACGGCGGGAAGGAAATGTTACGTTGCCAGAGTACAGGAAGATTTTTCGAAATATAAATACCGTCCCCTGCGACGATATGTATTTTATTTGGAGCAAACCACATTGTGCTCAACGCCCATGAAAGCCCGCTGTCGGGTAAAACTGTTACGTTCGTTCCTTCAATCCGCAGCAGTTTCTTCCCTCCATTGTTTGCCTGATTCGATGCTACACACAACACCTCATACGCTCCGGTCTGCTTGTTGTAACTCCCCCAAATGTCATTGATCGGTAAACTCGTCCCGCTCTCTACTTTCTGCCAAGTGTCAGTGGTGTGGCGCACGATACTTCCGCCTCTGCCAACAAAATACATTGAAGAAGAATTTACTCCCCATGCTTTTGAGAGCGATATGTTTTCTAACCCCGCCATAGAACGCAAATCAAACATCTCCCAATTTTTCCCGTCTCCGTGTATGGGTAAACTTCCTATCAACCAAATATCTGTCGGCGAAAAGGCAAAAATACCTTCTATTGCCGGCGTAATGAGATTGTTGCGAAAGTTTACTTTAACACGTTCAATACTCCATTTTTTCCCATTCCACTTTACCATGTTGTAGAGTATCGGATCAATCTGCCCTGTCGAATCCTTCAGGTAAATCTCCCCCACGGCATACACAAGCGTGTCGTTAATTATCGCCACGTCATATAAAATACTGCTGGCGCCGTCTCCGAGCGTGTCAATCTCAAATGTAAAGTTATGGCTGGTGGTGTCGAGTGTAGTTGCCTGTATTGCTGTGCTGGAGTCTTTACGTATTGCTCCATCCAACCGAAATGCTTTGTAGGTGTATGTTTGTTTGGGTTGCGCTGTCGTGTCAATCAAGAGCGTATCGCTACCTGCCAATAAACCAGAGAGTACTTGCACATTGTTGCGTAGTACAGCAAATCCGCGCGGAGCGTTTGCATCGGTAAACTTTAATGTCAGCCACATCTCGGTTACTCCCGTGTCGGCTACGGCGAGTTCTACCGTTGGAGGAGGAACCACGGGCGGTTTTACCGGCGGCTCGTCTTTGCAATCGACGCCGAGAAAAAGGAATACAAGAAGAAGCAGGGGGAGAAGTTTACTCCTCATACAAATACCTACGCGTGTTATTATGATGAGTATGTTATCGTTTCCTGAAAAACCGATTCTCTTGTTTAGTGATTATGCTGCTTACCATTGAAATTATACGATTATTGTTGCTGATTGTAAATGAACATTTATCGCATCGGCTACGGATTGAATTCAAATCTGTTCAATTGTATATTGAAGGTACTATGAAACAATTTTGTCTTCTCTCTTTTCTTTTCGCAACCGTTCTCTTTTCGCAACAGAACGCTCAGAAATACTGGATCTTTTTTGCGAAGAAAGATATATCCGCACTTTCAAAATCATCTGATGCAACAGCACAATCGATCGGCATAACGGACCGGGCACTCTGGCGACGGGCAAAAGTACATCAGGAAACGCTCATTGAAGAAGATCTCCCAATTTCTCAATCCTACATTGATCAATTGAAGAGAACGGGAATTGCGATTGAGAACACTTCACGGTGGTTCAATGCGGCAACCGCATATCTTACTGACAATCAGGTGCAATTACTTTCAACTTTTCCTTTCATAAAGCGAATCGAAGCGGTACGGATATTCAAGCGAAATGAACTGCCGAATACAGAATTGCCCCTCTTCAAAATCACGGAGCCGCAACTCGGACAGAAATATTCGTACGGTCCCTCGTTCGCACAGATGGATATGATCAAAGCGGTGGATGTGCACAACATCGGCATTTCCGGCAGAGGTGTGCTTGTCGGTATGATCGATACAGGGTTTCGATGGAGAGAACATGAAGCGATGCAAAACATGAAGGTGATCGGCGAATATGATTTTATCCAGAAAGACAGCAGCACGGCAAACGATGCGAACGACGCGAGCAATCAGGATTCTCACGGTACTTCGACAATGTCTCTTGTCGGCGGATACAAAGAAGGACAACTGGTAAGCCCTGCATTCAATGCGTTCTTCATTCTCGGCAAAACGGAATACGTTCCGACCGAAACGAATGTGGAAGAGGACAACTGGGTTGCTGCAATCGAATGGATGGAAATGAACGGCGTGGATGTGGTGAGCAGCTCTCTCGGTTACAGCGAGTTCGATACGGGACAAAAAAGTTACGTCTATGCCGATATGAATGGTCAAACAGCGACGACGACAAAAGCGGCAGTCATCGCCGCACGGAAAGGAGTTGTTGTCGTCAGTGCAATGGGTAACGAAGCAGCGGCGGCGTGGCATTTTCTTACCTCTCCGGCTGATGCGGACAGTATTATTTCTGTCGGCGCTGTGAACGGTGCGGGAAACTATGCCGCGTTCAGTTCCGTCGGTCCCACCAGCGACGGAAGAACAAAACCAGATGTCGTTGCTCATGGTGTGGGTACCTATTGTGCCGTACCGAATAAAATAGCCTACGGCTCTTTGCAGGGAACATCGCTTGCAACACCCCTTGTTGCCGGTGTTGCTGCGCAAGTGCTTTCCGCCAGACCGGAATTGACACCTGTGCAAGTGCGCGATGCACTTCGCAACACCGCAAGCAACGAAGCGTCGCCGAATAACACCATTGGATGGGGGATCATCAACGCCTACAAAGCGGTACTGTACAACGGCATGATCATCTCGACCGATCCGGAGATATCACTTACAATTGACAGCAATTATTCTATAGGTGCATTTATCGTTTCACCAAATCTTGTGTACCAAGATTCGGTAACGTTATACTACTCGACGAATAACGGCGCGTCGTTCAATTCAATTCCGATGACACTCGGTGAGATTGTAGATTCAGCGACGAACTCCGGAAAATATTCTGCTGTAATTCCGGGAATCACTTCAAATACTGAGGTGAAATTTTACGCGCGAGCAATAGACAATACTACAACACGGACAAGCCCGTATAATGCGCCGGTGAATCTGTTCAGTACAAAGCAATCGACAACAAGTGTGGGAATCATTCCTCCGCTCCCGACGACGTTTGCGCTGAAACAAAATTACCCTAATCCGTTTAATCCTTTTACCACAATCGTGTACGATCTTCCCCTGAACGACTATGTAACCTTAAAAGTGTACGACGTGCTCGGGAAAGAAGTCGCCACGCTCGTCAACGGATTTCAGCAGCGCAGAACTCACTTTATCCCGTTCAACGGTTCGCATCTTGCAAGCGGAGTGTACTTCTATCGGCTGCAGACAACATCATTTACTCAAACAAAGAAGATGGTGTTGCAGAAGTAAACAGAACCAGAATTTCATTTTACCATCCCCAATCCATTGGTCTTGGGGATTTTTATTGTACATTTCTGTATGAGTCTGTCGTTTCAAGCATCGCTCGTTCTCGTTCTGCTCTTCGCTGCTGCAGCGATCGCACTGTCGGTCTATATCTACCGGCTTACTGTCCCCGTCGTCTCCCGCACGCAGCGAAGCGTACTGATCGTTCTCCGTTCGCTTGCATTCACATTAACGCTTATTGCGCTGTTCGAGCCGCTTCTCACACTCACGTCGTCAACGGAGGAGCGTCCTGTTGTTGCAGTGCTGGTCGATAATTCGTTGAGCATGTCGCACACGGATAAGACGGGAAGAAGAGACTCTGTCGTGCAGTCGCTCCTTGCAAGCGGTTCGTTTGCATCGCTCGAATCGAATTCATCGCTGCAACTGTTGAAGTTTTCGTACACCGCATCTCCTCTGTCGCGTGATTCATTACGGATGGACGGCGGTTCGACGAACATCTCTTCCGCGCTTCAATCAGCAGTCAAAGAGGCACCGGCGGCGCTCCGCTCGATCGTCCTCATCACAGACGGCAATTACAATGCGGGAACAAACCCGTTGTACGACGCCGAGCGTTCACGCATCCCGATCTTTACCGTCGGCGTCGGAGACACAACGGAGCAGAACGATCTCTCCGTCTCAAAACTTATTGTCAACTCCATCGGTTATGTCGACGTATCAATCCCAGTCGATGCCGTGATCAAATCGTCCGGACTTCCGGCAATGACAGCCGCTGTCTTGTTATGGGAAGAGGGAAAAAAGATCGAAGAAAAAAATGTCACTCTCTTTTCATCCGAATCGGGCATTTCGGAAACACCGGTGCAATTTTCGTACACGCCGGCGAGCGAGGGGACTAAAAAACTGACTGTCCGGGTGCCGTTGCTTGAAAACGAAAGCACGGAAAAGAACAACAGCCATTCCGCTCTTGTAAAAATATTGAAGAGCAAAATGAATGTTGTCGTCATTGCTGGATCTCCGGGTCCGGATGTTTCCGCCGTGATGCAGTCGCTCAGCAGCGATAAAAATATTTCATCGGTGCTCTTCACCCAGCTTCCCAACGGAGAATTGAAAACCGTCTCAGCAGCGCTCTCTCTGAACCAGTCGCTCTCAACGGCAGACTGCGCAGTGATAATCGGATTTCCGACAGCGCAAAGCACATCGCAGGTGATGCAGTCGGTCGCATCGGCAGTCCGCTCGCATCAATTACCGATCCTTTTTATTTCCGGCAGAGTGGTTGATCTGAAGAAACTTCAAGAGTGGGTACCTCTTCTTCCCTTCACGATTGCAAACAACCGTGTCGATGAACAGAACGTTCTTGCGTATCTCATGCCGCAGCACAAATACCATGCGCTGGTGCAAGTGGATGCGGTACGGTTCCCGTCGTTTGCGTGGGACAAACTTCCGCCGATTTACGCATCGTTCCAATCATTCGCGGCAAAACCGGAATCGCAGACACTGCTCGGCATCAAGATACAGGGAGTCGCTCTGCAGAATCCGCTCCTGGTGATACGCAGCGCGGCAAACGCAAAATCGCTGGCGCTGCTCGGGTACGGCATCTATCGCTGGAAATTATTGGCAGGAGCGGGGGATGAAACACGGGGTGTGTTCGACGACTGGTTCCCGGCACTGGTACGATGGCTTGCAATGCGCGATCAGGATTCACGGCTGAAAGTTCAGCCGTCGAAAGAATTGTATTCGCAGGGAGAGCCTGTTGAGTTTACCGGCGAAGTGTACAACGAAAATTTTCAGCCAATAGAGAATGTCGATCTTCAAGTAGTAATACGAACCGTTGAAGGTGAGCAGGTGGCGGCAACGTCTCTCCGATCAATCGGATCGGGACGGTACGAAGGAAATACGGCAGGGATGAACGAAGGTGAATACATCTACCGTGCTGCGTCGTTGATCAACGGCGACACTCTTGCAACGACATCGGGGAGATTTTCCGTCGGTGAACAGTCGATAGAATTTGCCGAGACAAAACTGAACAAGCCGCTCTTGCAGCAAATCGCATCGAAGTCCGGCGGAAGCTACGCCGATGCTTCCCGGTTCGATTCGCTCGTGCAAAAAATTCTCTCCCGTCCCGATATGAAGCCGCTGGAAAAGATTCATACCAGCGAGTTTGAGTTGTGGAATCTCCCTCTGTATCTCTCGATCATTATTGTGCTTTTTGCGTCGGAGTGGTTTCTGCGGAAGAGATGGGGAATGTTGTGATGCGCAGATTATTTGATTTTTCAATGGTTAGATTATTAGAACCTATCTCAAAAATACCTTCCCCCGTCATTCTGAGTCCCGGAGGGATGAAGAATCCAGAAATCTGGATGCTTCGCTGCGCTCAGCATGACCATGACATGCACAATATGCGTTGAAGATCATTTTCAGGATGTCTTCTAAGTTTTTTGATTATGAACATGCAAAAAATATTTTTTACGATTGGAGCCGCACTTGGTTTTACGGGCGTTGTGCTCGGAGCGTTCGGCGCACATGCGTTGAAATCTGCTGTTGCACCGGACATGCTCGCCGTCTTTGAGACGGGTGTCCGTTACCAGATGTACCATGCATTCGGTTTGATTGCTGTTGGATTGATGGTTCGATTCAGCGATCATCGGCTCCTCTCATTTGCAGGGTGGAGTTTCACGGCTGGCATTGTTCTTTTTTCAGGAAGTTTGTACGCAATGACGTTTACAGGAATAAAGATATTCGGAATGATAACCCCGTTCGGCGGACTTGCATTTCTTTTCGGATGGACTTGCCTGTTCTTTTCTGCGCTGAAAATAAAAAAGGAGAACTGAATTCAGTTCTCCTTTCAAAATGAAGAATTTCTGAATCTCGGAGATTTGAAAAATCTCTCTTCGTCTTTACTTGCTTGCAAGCATAGCGCTGACGTCGCTCTGTGAAAATGTGCTGAGCACTTTTCCGCTCGCATCTTTCATCACCATGCCGCCGTTCGCATCCGATACCATCGTTGCGAGAATATTTCCTTCGGCATCCTTTACCACAGCCGTTCCGTTCTCTTTTGCCACAGTGAACGATTTCCCTGCATAGCTGATCGTCATTGTTTTGTTTTCTGTGTTGAATACCACGGTTGTTCCGTCATCGGATGTCATGCTGGTAGCCATTGGTTTGTTACCTGTCCAGAATTCGATGCTGTTCAGGATTACGACATCGATCCATGCTGCAACGCCGTACACCGGAACGATGTTCAGGACGAGGAATACAAGTTCCTGAACCCACTTCCCTTCCATCGATCCATTCCAATTGTACACTTTCTTCGTCAGGCTGAATGAGCCATAGCATCCGACGGACATGACCGCCATCGAAGCGACAAGAAGTACGACAACGATCTGTTTGAACAGGTTTTTCATGGGGAGACTCCTCAAAATAGTGAGTGAAAATGAAACGTGGATTGTGAAGGCACTGTTGCGAGTATAATTCTTTTTCCTATCCAACGCAAGCAGTTGGAGAAGATTTTAATTTTTCGTACTCTACATCAGTCAAACCGAACGGTTCTGTTCACCTTTCAAATACAGTATGAATAAATTCTTTGTTCCTCTTTTTATTTCATCGTTTCTTTTAGCCCAGCCACAGGGAACGTGGAAAAAAACAAATTTTGTCCCCTCTCCGTCCTCTCGTAATAACGACGGTTTTTTCCTGAACGAGCATGTGGGATGGATTGCAAACGGTGTAGGACAAATCCACAGGACCACAACAGGCGGTCAAACATGGGTGAAGGTGATCGATAAAACAAGCAAAACACATTGGCGTTCGATAGGGTTCTTCGATTCATCCACAGGGTATGCCGGTGCGTTGGGTTGGGGAGACCCGAATAACATGAGTGCAACAGATACTGTTATTTTATATAAGAGCACGAATGGCGGAACAAACTGGTTTCCGGAACACCAACTTTCCAGCGGAACGATCAAGCGGGGATTTTGCGGAATGCAGATCTTCAGCGATTCCATCATTAACGCTGTCGGACGTGTGCGCGGTCCGGCATGGTTTTACCGCACGACCGACCGCGGAACAACATGGATCGCGAAAGATATGAATCAATATGCTGCCGGATTGATCGACGTTTATTTCTTCACGAAGGATACAGGATTCTGCGTTGGGTTGACACATGCAACACACGACAGCTCCAGCGGCGTCGTGTTAATGACAACCGACGGAGGAAATACATGGACAAAAAAAATTACAACATCGCGAAAAGGGGAATGGTGTTGGAAGATACAATTCCCCTCACGCAACATCGGTTATGCATCGCTGCAGCGAAATTCTCTTTCGCCGATTTATTTTTTAAAAACGACCGACGGAGGGAATACGTGGACGGAAAAATTATTCTCAAACAGTTACTATTTTGTACAGGGAATGGGGTTCATCAACGATACGCTGGGATGGATCGGCGGGTATAGTTCCATCTTGATGTACCAAACGACGAACGGCGGTGAGTCATGGAGTCCTCTCGGCATCGGACGGAGAGTAAATCGATTCAGATTCCTTTCGCCGACGCTTGCCTATGCGGTGGGTGATTCGGTCTATAAGTACTCGGTTTCCTCGACGGGATTTGCAGAGCGGTCCGTTCAACAACCTGACGGATTTGAATTGAGCCCAAACTTTCCAAACCCGTTCAATCCGAATACAACAATCCGATTTAAACTTGCTGCGGATGGATTGACGACCATCCATATCTACGACAGCAAGGGTTCGCTGATCCGGACACTGCTGCATTCGGAATTGAAAGCGGGTTCATATTCCCTCTCATGGGATGGCCGCAATGAAGCGGATGAAGATGTCGCTTCCGGAGTGTACATGTATCGGCTGCAGACGAATGATTTTGACGAAACAAAAAAAATGATATTGGTACGATAAACTATCTTGGAGGAACAATACTATGATGAGAACCGCAAATCCCGCATTAAACGACAAAACTTTCCAGAACATCGGCACCGTTGCCGCAGCCGATGCAATGACGATCAACGGCACTGTGAACAAAACGGGAATCATGCTGCTGTTGCTGATCGCGAGCGCGGCATACACGTGGAGCCAATTCATAGAAGGCAATTTCGATTCATTGTCGATGTGGATGATCATCGGCATCATCGGCGGACTGATCGTTGCATTCGTGACGGTCTTCAAGAAAACATGGGCGCCTGTCACCGCTCCTCTTTATGCCGTGTTCGAAGGATTCGCGCTCGGCGGAATCTCCGCAATCCTCGAAGCATCGTATCCGGGCATCGTCATTCAAGCGGTCGCGCTGACTTTCGGCACAGCAGGATGTCTGCTGATTGCGTACAAATCAGGAACGATCAAAGCAACAGAAAATTTCAAACTAGGGGTCTTCGCCGCAACCGGCGGAATCGCACTGATCTATCTGGTCGGCTGGATCATGAGTTTCTTCGGATCGGGAATTCCCTACATCCATGAGAATGGATTGATCGGCATCGGATTCAGTCTCGTTGTTGTCGTGATCGCCGCGCTCAATCTTGTTCTCGATTTTGATTTTATCGAAAAAGGTGCCGAACATGGCGCACCGAAATTTATGGAGTGGTACGCAGCATTCGGCTTGCTGGTGACGTTGATCTGGCTTTACATCGAAATTTTACGATTGTTGTCCAAACTGAACAGCAGAAAATGACGATTAAAATTCCAAAGTCTTAAAGACTTCAGATTTTTCGGCATAAATGTTTATCAAGGCGGCGGGAACATGCCGCCTTTGTTTTTTGTCTAATTGTATGTCCAGCACAGTTTTGATATATTTGAGCAAAGGAGTCGCAAATACAATGAACACAATACGTGCAGCGGTGATTGCGGTGTGGATAGTCATCTTCATCGGCGGTTGCTCGTCTTCAAGCAAAACCTCAACAGAACAATTACAAAAAGAAACCATTGCCGAACAGCAAAAAAATGACCGTGCTGCGGCAATGCAGTTATTCATCGACGGGTCGTTGAAAGAAAGCAAAGGGCAGTTTGCAGAAGCGATCCTCGATTATCAGGATGCGCTGCGGTATGACAAAGATCCCGCCATTTACTATGCGCTCGCCAAGAATTATGCGGGATTAAAACGGTACGCTGCCGCAATCGAAAACGCGCTGGAAGCAGTCAAACTCGATTCGTCAAAGGTCGATTACCGCGAACTCCTCGGGCAAATCTATATCCATTCCGGTCAACTCGACAAGGCAGCGCAGACATATCGCTCCATTCTGGCGATTGATCCTCGCCATATCAATTCCCTTTTTGCACTCGCACAAATTTTAGAACGGAGCAGACCTCTGGAATCGCTCCAGATGTACGAGCGCATCCTGCAGTATCAGGGACCGTCGTGGGAAATATTGCTGCAAGTGGCGCAATTGAACACTGTCTTGCAACGGTATCCGCAGGCGACCGAAGCGTACGAGCAAATGCTGAAACTCGACCCGAGCAACATCGCCGTAAAACAGAATCTTGCCGATATGTACCTGCGGCAGAAGCAATATGACAAGGCAATCTCTACGGTGAACGACGTGCTCGAAAAAAATCCGAAAAATCTCTTTCTGCGCGCCACGCTCGTGGATATCTATTTGCAGCAGAACGAGTGGGGATCGGCACGCAAAGAGATGGAGACGATCCTTGCTTCCGATTCGCTTGATCCCGATCTCCATTTCCGCATCGGCATTGCTTTTTACTCACAGACACTGAAAGATTCTTCTCTTTACAATGATGCGATCTCCGTCTTCAAAAAATTTGAAAAAGAATATCCGACCGATTGGCGTCCGTACCTGTACCTCGGCGTGTTGTACCGCCAGTTAAAACAGGATTCCGTCGCAGAAAATTATTTGAATAAAGCGACCACCTCGGCAAACTGGAATGGCGATGCATGGTGGCAGTTGGGCTGGTTGTACTTTGACAAGCAGGACTTCATGGAAACCGTGCGGATTATGGACAAAGCAAAGATGTACGTGCCGGATGATTACCGCATTCACATGCTGCTCGGCATCGCGTACAACCGGGCAGGAATGAATGAAGATTCCCGCGTGGCACTCGAACGGGCACATGAATTGAACCCCGCCGACATCAACGTCCTCTCGTCGCTCGGTTTGACCTACGATGCATTGAAGATGCACACCGAATCCGATTCAACGTATGAAAAAGCACTCCGCATCGACCCGGATTACGCACTGGTGCTGAACAATTACGCCTACAGTCTTTCGGAGCGGAATATCCAGCTTGATCGTGCGATGAAAATGTCGAAGCGGTCGCTGGAAAAGGATTCCGTGAATACATCGTACCTTGACACGTACGGATGGATCCTGTATCAGATGGGAAAATATGAAGAGGCGCTTGTATACATCAAACGATCTGTCGAACTCGGCGATCCGAGCGCTGTCGTATTGGAGCATCTCGGCGACGTGTATGCGAAGTTGAATAGGATTGATGATGCAAAAAAGTATTGGACCAAAGCGCTGGATAAGGATCAGAAGAACACGTCGCTCCGTCAAAAAATTGAACGCGGCGCGCTGTGAGATCAGGCAACAAAATATTATTTGCCGTCATCGCAGCGCTGCTGTACGGATGTTCTGCAAAAAAAGAAATCATCACTGCAGACAGATCATTTTCCTCCTCTGAGATCATGATGATGGTCAATTCGCTCCCTGCATCCATCCAAACGTTCACCGCGGTTGGTTCATTGAATGTTGAGACACCGCAAATGTCGCAAAGTGCCGGCTTCGTTCTTGCCGTAAAAAAGCCGGACAGTATTCGTATTATTGTGGAGGGTCCGTTTGGAATTACAGTCGGCAGCGCACTCTTTACCAATCACCACTTTGTCGCCTACAACGCGCTGAATAATACTTTATACACCGGCGACCCTGCCAAAGGAATGAAATCGTTCCCCTTCTTTTCGGGAGTTGAATCCGGCGTGCTTATTGATGCCATCAGCGGCGTACGAAGATTCAACGATGCATTTACAACTCCGGATAGTTTTTCAATAACAGATGAAACGTACCGGTTTCGATTCGCCAACGGAATGTACGTCACACATATATTCGTCGATCCGCGCTCCATGCGCATTGTCCGTGTGCAAACATATACACGTGATGCTTCGCTGATGTGGGAAGAGTTATACACATATGTTCAGGGAAACGACGGATTGTGGCAGCCGGCAACATCGAAGATCGTCGTCCCCGAACGGATGACAAGTATTGAATTCATGTTCGACGAAGTCACGTTCAATCCCGTGCTATCCTCACTCTCCATCTCATATCCCGATGATGCCGAACAAATCCTGATCAACTGAT
Organism: Bacteroidota bacterium; assembly: GCA_040751955.1. Classification (GTDB taxonomy): domain Bacteria; phylum Bacteroidota; class Ignavibacteria; order UBA10030; family UBA8401; genus SpSt-333. The sequence continues at coordinate 7,568 of JBFMFY010000055.1, read as the reverse complement.
GGCTTTCGTTCGCGTCATATCTCTTGTTTTCCTGTTGTGTTCCTTCGCTGTGAGCGCCCAATCCGATATTAAACGCCGCGATCAGCAATTGAAACGGCTCCGCGCAGAGATTCAAAAATACGAAGAACAGCTGCAACAGACCGACAAGAAGGAAAAAGTTACGATCGACCGTTTGGACAAGATCGAAAAGAAAGCGAATCTCGTACGTGAACTGCTTGCTGAGCTCCGCCGCGAAGAAAAAACCATCCGGTACTCCATCGATTCGTCTCTTATTAAGATCACGACGCTGGAAAAGCAGCTCAATTTTCTCCGCTCACACTATGCACAGTACGTTGCATCGGTGTACAAATACGGCAAGGTGTACGATCTGGAAACGATACTCTCGGCGAATTCGATCAATCAGCTGTACATCCGCATCGAGTACTTGAAACGTTTTTCAGACCAGCGGAAGAAAGACCTTGCAAAGATTCTTACGAAGAAAGATCAGATCGAATTTGAACACAGCACACTGCAGGAGAAACTCTCCACGGAACAGCAGTTGATCTCCGAAAAATTGAAGGAGGAGAATTCACTCAACAAGACGAAAGCCCAGAGAAAACGCGTGTTGACCGCGATCCGCAAAGACAAAACGCAGATCAAACAAGAATTGAATAGAAAGGTCGCCGCCGCAAAGCAATTGGAAAATCTCATTGCCACGTTGATTGAGCAGGAACGGATCCGGAAAGAGAAGGCGGAAAGAGAAGAGCGCGAACGAAAAGAACGGATCGCGCGAGAGCGGGCGGAGAAACGAGAACGTGAACGGCAAGCACAACTGCAACGTGAACGAGACCTGGCAGAACTGAAGAAAAAGAACGACCTGGAAAAAGCGAGAGCAAAGGAGCGGGAGATAGAACTTGCGCGTATTCGGGAAGAAGAGCGCGAGAAAGAATACGCAATCGAAGATGCGAAAGTGGAGATCGTCCTTCGTCCGTTGAATGAACGGAAGGGAAAACTGATTTGGCCCGTCTCCGGTGGAAAAGTAGTGGCGGAATTCGGCAACCACGTCCACCCGATCATGAAAACGGTTACGACGAATACCGGCATCGACATCTCGACGAAAGATAACTCCCCCATCCGCACCATCGCCGACGGTGAAGTAGCGTTGATCCATTGGCTGCCGTCGTACGGAAACCTTATCATCGTAAACCACGGACACGGATACCGCACGGTTTATGCGCATCTCGAAGATATCCTTGTCATCCAGGGACAAAAAGTGAAAGAGGGATCCATTATTGCGCGAAGCGGCGGATCGGTCTCCGGCGATATGGTGCACTTTGAAGTGTGGGATGAAAAGGAAAAACAAGACCCACGGTTGTGGCTGGCGCGGAGATGATTGTCTGTTGCATTTTCAAACAAGTTTCTGCTAATTCAAATCGTAGGAACGGTTGACAAACCGTTCCTTAGGCACGGATTTTCATCCGTGCCTGCATTTTTAACAAAGGAATATTCTGTGGCAAAACGCAAATCTGATTCTCAATCAACGCCTGAAAACTTAAAACCGAAACGCTCCGATGTCGAAGCAGTCCGCTCGCTGAATGAATCGTATCAGGAATTAAAAGATGAAATCGGGAAAGTGATCGTCGGGCAGGATGCCGTCATCGAACAACTCTTCATCTCACTCCTCTCCCGCGGACATTGTCTGCTCGTCGGTGTGCCGGGATTGGCGAAAACACTACTCATCAAAACACTCGCCGATGTGCTCGACCTTGATTTCAACCGCATTCAATTCACCCCCGACCTGATGCCGAGTGACATTACCGGAACAGAGATCATCGAAGATGATAAACGGAGCGGAGGAAAGACATTCAAATTCGTACAAGGTCCCGTCTTTGCCAACATCGTTCTAGCCGACGAGATCAACCGCACCCCGCCGAAAACACAAGCCGCATTACTTGAAGCAATGCAGGAACACAAAGTGACGGCGGCGGGAAAGACCTACACGCTCGACGAACCGTTCTTCGTTCTCGCAACGCAGAATCCGATCGAGCAGGAAGGGACATATCCCCTTCCCGAAGCGCAGCTCGACCGCTTCATGTTCAACCTGTGGCTTGACTATCCGTCATTTCAGGAAGAACTTCAGATCGTCAAATCGACCACAGGATTGTATTCGCCGAAAGTAAAGCACGTTTTGGATGCCGATGACATCATTGAGTATCAGGATCTTGTGAGAAGAGTACCCGCTGCCGATTCTGTCGTGGAATATGCAGTGCAACTTGTCGCAAAAACTCGTCCCAAAGATCCGCTGGCGCCGCAGTTCATCAAAGATTGGTTAACATGGGGAGCCGGTCCGCGCGCATCGCAGTATCTTATCCTCGGCGCAAAGACACGCGCAATACTGAACGGCAAATATACTCCCGATATTCAAGATGTACGCGCCGTGGCTGTTTCTGTCCTTCGCCACCGCATCATCACCAACTTCAATGCGGAAGCGGATGGAATTACACCGTTGAATGTGGTGGAGAAGTTGTTGAATATCTAGAAGCCATCTCAAAAATCCCAAATCAATGTCATTACGAACCGTTTTTTGGTGAAGCAATCTTGTTTTCGTCCAAATATTGGAAGATTGCTTCGGTCGCTTCGCTCCCTCGCAATGACTTCTTATTTTTGAGATGGATTCTAAGCAAAGAAAGGTGTCCCACTCCTTCAGGGTGCTGCAATGTTTTTACATTCTCGTCATCACATCCTTACCGTCATTGTATCCATTGCAGTTTTTACGATCTCACAAGCGCAGAATAACAATCCACCCTCCATTCTTGCAAATAAAATAATTGTGCTCGATCCGGGACACGGAGGCACCGCCGCAACCGACAGTTATCGTCAGGGACCATCTGGTGAGCGTGAAGAATGGATTAATCTGCGCGTTGGGTTTATTCTTAAAGATCAACTCGAAACACAAGGAGCGACGGTGCTGATGACACGGACGACAGATGTTGCCGTTTCGCTTGCGGATCGTGCCAAACTAGCAGTTGAAAACAAGGCAGACCTCTTCGTTTCCATCCACCACAACGCTACTGCAGATTCATCGGTAAATTTCCCGATCATTTATTTTCATGGCACTGCGTCGGAAAATCAAGCCGGCGTAAGGTTCGCAAAACATCTGGCAAAAAAATTTGTAGAGCGTTTGTTTCAACCCGGAACGCCGGTGAGTATTGTTTCCGACTATGCAATTTTTCCGGAAGCAGGAGCCGGTGTGCTGCGGCGGTCATACGGTATTCCCGGTGTTATCGCCGAAGCGTCGTTCTTCACCAATCCTGCCGAAGAACAGAGACTGAAAGAGCGGGAACATAATGCGAACGAAGCTGCGGCTTACGCGGAAGCGATCGAGTTTTTTTTCCGTCAACCGATTCCTGCGATACTTCCAAAAGACACACTGAATTTTCCGCCAAAGTTTCAGACAGCGCAGGAATCTGAGAGGATGAATCCGATTGCACTGCGTTGGAAACAGAATCTTGAGGAAGGAGAAACGCTGATGGACGCAAACGACACTGCAACGATACAAAAAGCGTACGACCTGTTCACGCAGTCGGCACGATTTTTTCCGGACTCATATCTAGCCGGCAAATGCCATCGGTACAGAGCAATCTTGCTGAAAAAAATGGGACGGTTGGAGGAAGCGGCAAACGAAGAAAAGAGGGTAAAGGAATTTTATCCTGACTGACAATGCTAAATCGCGCCACAAATGGAATTTTCTTTCTTTCAAACTTTGCCCTTTCCACTTCTACATTTCACCCCTCAATTCGATTATTTCATCCCAACCACGTTGAACTGCTCTTGTTAATTGTGTAGGTTCGTCATACATTCTGCTCAACTATCCGGAGAAGGTATGAGAATATTCGTTTTGTTAGCACTGTGCACACAACTCCTATTATCATTCGGCATCAAGGCGCGGACTGTTCCCTATTTCGTCTCAACACAATGGCTCGCCGATCATCTCACCGACAAAGATGTGGTCGTGCTGCAGGTCGGTTTCAGCAGGAATGAATACAAATACGGTCACGTTCCCAATGCCCGGTTCTTATGGTTCAATGCTCTTGCTCCTTCCAATCCCGATCTCAATACGGAAATGCCCTCGGTGCAAGAGGCAGCGAATGTCCTCGAGCAACTCGGCATCACGCACGACTCAAAAATCATCCTTGTCTTTGCAGGACAGAACGTCACCACGACAACGCGCATGCTGCTTGCACTTACATATTTCGGGTTCGGCAATCAGATCGGACTGCTGGATGGCGGATTGGAGGCATGGAAATCGGAAGGACGCGATATTGTTAAAGGAATCTCTGAAGTGAAACGAACTTCTCTGACATTGAATGTGGTTCCCGATGTCGTCACCGACGCCGACTGGGTAAAGCAGAATCTTTCGAACCCAAAAGTGACGATCGTCGATGCGCGCACGAAAACTTTTTACGACGGGAACGGCGGCGGCGTTGCACGGCAGGGACATATCAAAGGGGCGAAGCATCTTGTGTACAGTTCCATGCTCGATACGACCGGAAAGATAAAATCCAAAAATGAGCTGCAGCATCTGTTCGACAGCGCGGGCGTTACAAAAGGAACGACCGTCGTTACCTATTGCCATGTCGGGCAGCAGGCAACGCTCGTGTACTATGCGGCAAAGTATCTTGGCTATGAAGCAAAAGTGTACGACGGCTGTTTTGAAGATTGGAATGTGCGGGATGACAGTTATCCCGTAGAAAAACCTGAAGCAACAAAAAAATAATAGCCATACTGAGCAAGGTGCCGACATAATAAAAAGCCATCCTTCGATGCGTCCCCATTGAAAAACAATCGGGACTTACTCAGGATGACCAATGTGTCGGCACCGCGTCGAAGTATGACGATGATGCAATGAAAAATCCCAAACCATATCTCAACCCTTATCTCGCCGGCATCGGACTCGGACTTGTCTTGCTTTCCGCGTTCGTCATCATGGGCCGCGGACTCGGCGCATCCGGCGCGTTCACATCAGTTGTTGCCGCGGGAGTGAATACGGTTGCACCGGCACATGCACAATCAAATGAACATTACAAAGAATATTTGAACACTCCTTCTGGAAATCCGTTGAAAGAATGGCTCGTGTACGAAATTGCGGGAGTCCTTATCGGAGGATTTTTATCAGGACTGATCTCGCGCAGGATAAAACGGTCCGTTGAGAAAAGTCCGTCATATACCGTTGCGTCCCGTATGTTCTTCGCATTCTTCGGCGGCATCCTGCTCGGTTTCGGTTCCAAACTTGCGCGCGGCTGCACCAGCGGTCAGGCATTGACCGGCGGTGCATTGATGAGCGTCGGCAGCTGGGTCTTTATGGTTGCTGTTTTCGCTAGTGCGTATGCATTCGCATATTTCTTCAGGAGGCAGTGGCAATGAATGCACCGTTCTTCCAATTCGGCATGTTCGATCTCGAAAGTGCGCTGATCATCGCATTCTTCATCGGTATCGGGTTCGGATTTTTTCTGGAGCAGGCAGGTTTCGGCAGCGGGATGAAACTGGCGGGACAATTCTATTTCCGCGACCTCACAGTCTTCAAAGTAATGTTTACGGCGATCATTACTGCAATGCTCGGACTCTTCTGGCTTTCATGGCTTGGATTTCTTGATCTCTCGCTAGTCAAAGTTCTGCCGACATATTTTGTTCCTCAACTGATCGGCGGATTGATCTTCGGTGTCGGTTTCGTGATGGGTGGATATTGTCCCGGCACTTGCTGCGTTGCGGTTGTAACAGGAAGAATGGACGGGTGGATCCATTTGCTCGGAATGTTCGCGGGAATTTTCTTTTTCGGCGAAATCTATCCTTTCATTGAAGGATGGTACAATTCAACACCGATGGGAGAGACAACACTCGTTTCGCTGTTCAACCTTCCCTACGGAACAATGGTCTTCATGATCGTTGCCGTTGCGTTGCTCGGGTTTTATGGTGCCGAAAAACTTGAACAGAATTTCTCAAAATAATCGAGTCACCCTGCCTACGGCTCGTAGAGAGCAAGTCCCGGCGATTTCTGTCGGGACGCGTCGAAGGGTGACCCTGACGTGCATGCACCTCAATAAAATTCTCGTTTCCATCGCACTCATACTCGGCATCGGCGCGGCGATCATCGACTCACCGCTTCCGAATAACGAAGATCTCTCCCAAATTGCAAAGATGATCGAGTCCGAACAGGATCACATCACGCCGCATGAACTTGCGTTGATATTGAAAGAGGGAAAAAAGAAAATCCGAATCATCGATCTCCGTGATTCTGTTTCGTTTTATTCATATCACATTCCCGGTGCGCAACGAATATCTCTTGATGAATTGCTGAACGGCGGAGTGAAGCGGAACGAATATATTATTTTGTATTCACATGGCGGAACACACGCATCGCAGGCGTGGGTGTTGTTGAAGACAAAGCGTTTCGATTCTGTCTTTACATTACTGGGCGGATTGAACGTGTGGGAACGGGAAATTCTCTTTCCGGTTTTACAGCCTGATGCCGACGACAAAGAGAAGAAACTATTTGAGCAGAAGAGGGAATTAAGTATTTACTTCGGAGGAACGCCGGAAATCATTTTAAAAACTCTGCCAAAGAAGAATCAGTTGAAGAAAGTACTGCCGCAGCAGCAACTGCAAAACTATTACAAAGAAGAAGAGAGGTTACGAGAAGGCTGTTAGATTTTCTCGATTCCGTCGTTTTCTACACTCATCACTTCTGCCGTCGCTTTCTGGTTATTCTTTTCAAATGCCTTTACCATTGAGTCAGCAATTTCCTTTTCATTCTTTACTGCAAATGCAAAGACGGTCGGTCCTGCACCGCTGATATTGAATGACAACGCTCCGGCTTCCAGCACTGCTTTCTTCACCTCATCATATCCCGGAATCAGCGGTGCGCGGTATTGTTCGTGCAGCCGGTCAGCGGTGACGTACCGAAGAGTATCGAAATCTCCGCTCATCAATGCTGCAACGAGCGATGCAGCATTTTCGATATTGGTGACTGCATCTTTCAGCGGAATTTGCTGCGGTAAAATTTTTCGAGCCTGTTTGGTTTGTACCTGGAAGTGCGGCGAGCAGGTTACTACTGAGAGCGGCTTGACAATCTTCACGCTGCGACAATGTACTTTGCCGTTGCCGTTGTAACAGTTAATCGTCAATCCGCCGAAGAGTGCGGCGGAAACATTGTCGGGATGTCCTTCAATTTCGACCGCAATGTTGAGCATCTCTTCGCGTGAAAGATTTCCTTTCAATAATTCATTTGCAAGAAAAATTCCCCCGGCAATTGCCGCGCCGCTGCCCCCAAGTCCGCCGTACGCAGGGATTTCATTCTTCATCTGAAGATGGAATGGAGGAAGTTCTTTCTTGAGCAGCTTTGCCGCTGCTTTCATTGCACAGATGACGAGATTGGATTCGTCGTCAGCGATGTGTTCTTTGCCATTACCTTCAACAGTAATCTTTGCTGGACTCTTCGCTTCGCTCAGAGTGACATCAAGAAAGAGATAACGATTCAACGCCAGACCGAGCGTATCAAATCCGGGACCAAGATTGGATGTGGAACAGGGAAT
>JBFMFY010000054.1:0-20098 GCA_040751955.1 Bacteroidota bacterium | reverse complement strand
GCAGTTTCAAGCAAATGCAGCTGAATTCCTCACATTTGACGATGGAAAATTAATTATTATATTCCTCTGTGAACAGATCAATTTTTTAAGGCGAGGGGAGACATGAAAAAAATTGGAATTCTGTACGGACAAGAGAACACGTTCCCGCCAGCGTTCATCGAACGGGTTAATGCAAAAAAAGAGAATGGAATTGTTGCCGAATCGGTAATGATCGAAAAGGTTATTCAGGGAGAGGCTTCCGATTATGCCGTGATCATAGACCGTATTTCTCAGGATATTCCTTTTTACAGAGCGTATTTAAAAAATGCCGCACTCAATGGCACTGCCGTTGTGAACAATCCGTTTTGGTGGAGTGCAGACGAAAAGTTCTTCAACAATTGTCTCGCAACAAAGCTGGATGTCGCCGTTCCAAAGACTGTGATCCTTCCGTCAAACCAGCATCCGCCGGATACGAATGAGCGGTCGATGCGTAATCTGGCGTACCCGCTTGCATGGAAAGCAATTTTCGATTACATCGGATTCCCAGCGTATTTCAAGCCGTTTGCCGGCGGCGGGTGGAAGAATGTGTACAAAGTGAACAACGCAGATGAATTTTTTAAAGCATACAGTGAGACGGGACAATTAGTGATGATGCTGCAGGAAGAGATCGTGTTCGACGAGTACTTTCGGTGCTACTCTATTGATTGTAAAGATGTTCACATCATGCAGTATGAACCGCGAAATCCTCATCATCTGCGATATGTCAAAAATGGTCCGCCGGTTGCACAGAAAATCCTGGACAAAGTGCGAGAAGGAGTTTTGAAACTGAATGAAGCACTCGGATACGATTTCAATACGGTAGAATTTGCAATCAGGAAAGGTGTTCCGTATGCGATCGACTTTTGCAATCCCGCCCCGGATGCCGATGTGCATTCGGTTGGAACAGAGAACTTTGAATGGATTGTTGAAGTGGTGTCTGCAATGGCAATCCGAAAAGCAAAAGCGCATCAGGATGGTAAAAATAATCTTCGCTGGGGAACATTCATAACATCATTTGCCGCAGGCAAAGGGATCTAATGGACAAGAAATTGTTCACATTAGGGATAGAAGAAGAATTTCAAATCGTCGATCCAGTCACGCGCGATTTGAAATCCCATATTGAAGAGATTCTTGAGGACGGTAAGATGGTGCTGCGAGAGAATATCAAACCGGAGATGCACCAATCTGTGGTTGAAGTGGGGACCGATATTTGTGCCACGATACAGGATGCACGGCGGGAAGTGATTAAACTGCGCGCGACTCTTGATGAATTGTCTCGAAAGAAAGGATTGCGCATTGCTGCCGCTGGAACACATCCTTTTGCACACTGGGATGCTCAAAAGATCACTGAGCATGAGCGCTACAAAATGATTGTTGAAGATATGCAGCAGGTAGCGCGGGCGAATCTGATCTTTGGTCTGCATGTGCACATCGGCATGCCTGACCGTGAGACAGCGATCCAAGTAATGAACACGGCGAGATATTTTATCCCCCATATCTTTGCACTCTCTACCAATTCTCCGTTTTGGATGGGAAAAAACACCGGATTCAAATCGTATCGCATTAAGATCTTTGAACGCTTCCCGCGTACAGGAATTCCCGATACGTTTGAAAGTCTTTCGGACTTTGAGGATTATGTAAAATTGCTTGTCAAAACAAACTGCATTGACAATCCGAAACGAATATGGTGGGATATCCGGCTGCATCCCCATTTTCACACGCTCGAGTGGAGAGTGTGCGACATTCCGATGCGTGTTGATGAAACAATTTCACTTGCCGCCTTAATGCAGGCAGTTACCGTGAAGTTATACAAATTGTTCAAACAGAATCTTGGATTCCGCATGTACCGTACTCGTTTGTTGAATGAGAACAGATGGCGCGCGGCACGGTACGGCATCCACGGCAAACTGATCGACTTCGGAAAAGAAAAAGAAGTAGAAATGAAATCGCTCATCACAGAACTGCTCGAGTTTGTGGATGATGTGGTTGATGAACTCGGCAGCCGCAAAGAAGTCGATTTCGTGAAAGAAATTATGAAGATGGGGACAGGTGCAGACCGTCAGTTGGCTGTTTGGGAAAAAACAAACGATCTCCACAAAGTTGTTGACCTCATTATTGAAGAAACTGCGCTGGGATTGGACTAATTGTGAATGTCATTCCGGCGAAAGCCGGAACCCGGTAATTAATAGATGCTGACATTCGTCAACATGACGATTTTGTAATACTATAAGGATTCACATTTGCATACAATAATAACTTCAATTGCTTTTGACGAAGCATTGACCCCGGGTGCCAGAAATGCTGTCAATCATTGCCTTCGGCTACTACCGAGCGAACGGATTACCATCATTACCGATAAAGAATGCGCCGAGATCGCTGCGTCGCTTGTCCATGAAATAGAAAAGGTCGGTTCGGAATATCACGTCTTTGTGATGGAGGATTATGCCGAACGTCCGCTTAAGGATATGCCGCAGATCATCCTTGATGACCTTGCAAAATCTCAGGTGAGTATCTTTTCCGCAATAACACAAACTGGCGAACTCGGTTCGCGCATTCAGATGACGAGCGTTGTGAACAAACACAAAATCCGTCACGGACACATGGTCAACATCAACAAACAGATCATGATGGAAGGAATGCGCGCCGATTTTCTGGAAGTGGACCGTATCAGTGAACGGCTTGTTACAAAGGCGCGCGCAACGAAGAAAATAAAAGCTAAAACTTCGGCGGGAACCGATTTTGTTGCAGAGTTTTCACCGGATCTAAAATGGCTGAAAACCTCCGGCATCATTTCTCCGGAGAAGTGGGGAAATCTTCCCGGAGGAGAAATATTTACATCGCCATTCAATTCAAACGGAAGATTTGTTGTTGACGGCGTCGTTGGCGACTATCTCTGCCAGAAATGGGGCGACATTCAAAAACATCCGCTTGTTATTGACGTGGTTGACAATCGGATCAAGTCTGTTGAGTGTTCAAATAAGGAATTGTTGAAAGAATTTCTCGACTATACGCACACCGATGAGAACAGCAACCGCGTCGGCGAGTTCGCTATTGGAACAAATATAGCTTTGAAACATATCATCGGACACATTCTGCAAGACGAGAAATTTCCCGGCATCCACATTGCATTTGGACATCCCTACGCCGATCACACCGGACAGAACTGGGTTTCCACAACGCACATCGACTGTGTTGGACGCAATTTCGACATCTGGATGGATGATGTGCAGGTAATGGAGAAGGGGAAATTCATCTTTGAGAACTTTTGAATACACCTTGGATCCCCGAAGTCCTGATGACTTGGAGGATTGTACTGGTACATGATCCCCGAAATCCGCAAACAGATCAATGCATCATTTACTGAAGCGAAGTATCAGGCATTCGTTCACGAACTTAACTCAACGTTCAAGTATCCGACTGATTTCCGTTCTGCCGAAACACCGATCTTTCTTACAAAAGATATTACCAGGCAATTGGTTGAAGCATGTAATGAGATCGTTGCCCAACTCCAAACCGTTGAATTTCGGAAACACGCAGAAAATTCTATTCCTCATGGATTATTAGTCCCGCACGAAACAGCGAACCCGGTATTTTTGCAAATTGATTTTGGAATTTGCAAGGATCTACATGGAAATCTCATTCCTCAATTGATCGAACTGCAAGGTTTTCCCTCGCTGTACGGGTATCAGGCATTTCTCAACGACACGATACGGAAGCACTTTTCGATTCCGGAGAATTACGGCGCATCATTCAACGGATATGTCCGCGAGACGTACGAACAACTGCTGCGAGAAGTGATTGTTGGGAATTCCGATCCTAAGAATGTCGTGCTCTTAGAGATTGAACCTGAGAAACAAAAAACACGGATCGATTTTGCCATCATGGAAAAAATGCTCGGTATCACTACTGTTTGTTTGACGAAGATAAAAAAGCGAGGGAAGAAATTATTGTATGTCGAAGATGGCAAAGAGATTCAGATTGAGAGAATTTACAATCGTGTAATTTTTGATGAGTTGGAACGAAAAGGTGTTCAATCCGAGTTTACATTCACTGACGAGGTTGATGTGCATTGGGTCGGACATCCCAATTGGTATTTCCGGATCAGCAAGCACACGCTGCCGTTTTTGAAAAGCAAATACGTTCCGGCATGTCATTTTGTGAGCGACCTGAAAGAGTATCCGACCGAATTGCACAATTATGTCTTAAAACCGTTGTATTCATTTGCAGGACTCGGAGTAGATATCGATGTGACAAAGGAGAAACTGGATTCGCTGAAGGACAAGTCGCAATATCTGCTCCAACGCAAAGTAGAGTACGCCGATCTTATAGAAACTCCCGATGGATACTCAAAGGCAGAAGTAAGAATGATGTCCATCTGGCACGAGAAACCGATACTGGTAAAGAATTTAGTCCGACTCAGCAAAGGAAGAATGATGGGGGTCGATTTCAATAAAAATAAAACATGGGTCGGTTCCACAATTGCATACCATGAGCCTTAATGAAGAATACAAAGCACGATACAAAAAAAGTCACTCTGCATATCAAAAATATGGTATGCGACCGGTGCATAAAAGTTGTTCGGGAAGAGTTGACAAAATTAGGGTATGATATCTGCCATGTAAAACTCGGCGAGGCGGCAATCTATGAACAGCCGAAGCCAGATATTGCAAAAATTAAAATTATTCTCGCTGATAACGGATTTGAGTTGATTGAAGATAAAAAAGGGAAAATTGTGGAGCAGATCAAAAAAGAGATTATCGATTTGGTGCATCACTCGGATAAACTTGAAGATCTCAAAGAGAACATCTCGGACTATATCGCAAAACAGTTGAAGCAGGAGTACCACTCACTCAGTAAACTCTTCTCTTCAGTTGAAAATACAACGATTGAAAAATATCTCATCGCTCAGAAGATCGAACGGGTAAAAGAGCTGCTCGTCTATGGCGAACTGACGTTAAGCGAGATTTCGTATAAACTCGGATACAGTAGCGTTCAACATCTCTCCAATCAATTCAAACAGTTTACCGGATTTACTCCCAGCCATTTCAAAGAGATCAAGCAGGAAAAGAGACGTTCTATTGATCGTGTGCGGTAAGATTCTGCACAAATAATTCCGTAAACTATAACGCCGCACAGGCATTCTCTCCGTATCATTACAACAGTTCCGAAGTAGTATATCGGATTGCTTTTAATCTTACATATGGAGATAGTAATGAAAACATATCAGTGCGTATTGATGGCATGACATGCGGACATTGTGTAATGTCCATAAAAAAAGAATTATCAAAAATACCTGCTCTGAATATTAAAGAGGTGAAGATCGGCTCAGCAGTTATTGAGACCGAAGAATCGGCAGCCGTAGAAGAGAAACTCTCACGTGCAGTGGAAGAGGCGGGATATATAGTAACATCAATTCAATAAGGATAAGTGACCGTCACCTTTAAGGTGACGGTACTTAAAGGAAAAAGTATGGAAACTAAAATTCAAACATTAACACTTCCCGTTGAAGGAATGACCTGCGCAAGTTGCGTGGCGAGAGTTGAGAAGACTCTTTTGCATATTCCCGGTGTTGAAACGGCGGCGGTCAATCTCGCAACGGAAAAAGCAACGGTAAAATTCGATCCGTCCAAAGTGTCGGCAGATGTAATGGCAAAAGCAGTTGGTGAATCCGGCTACAAACTGGTACTTCCCGAAACGATCAAGCCGTCCGACGGTTTGGAACAATCGGATGGATATAGAAAACTCAAAAAAGAATTCACTCTCAGTTTGATTTTTGCTGTACCGGTGGTCATTCTCAGTATGATCTCAATGACCGACTGGTTCATGGCAATATCCCCTCTCAGCATGGACGATCTGAATAAGATCCTCTTCCTCGGTACCACGATTATCATGACTGTTTCGGGAAAACGATTTTTTACCATTGCATGGAGACTTGCAAAACGATTTGAAGCCGATATGAACACGCTTGTTGCTGTCGGGACAGGTGTTGCGTATCTGTACAGTTCGGTTGTTGTTCTTTTTCCCGACTGGCTGCCGCAGTCGGTTAATACAATGGATGTATATTTTGATACCGCTGCTTCGATTGTCACACTTATTCTGCTCGGGAAAGTTCTGGAATCAAGGGCAAAGCAGCGCGCATCAGATGCGATGAAGAAGCTGATGTCCATCCAGCCAAAAACGGCACGTGTAAATCGTAGTAATGAATATGTCGATATCAAGATCGATGAGGTGGTGGTTGGGGACACGATAGTGGTGAGACCCGGAGAGAAAATCCCCGTGGACGGAGTCATTATCAAAGGTGAAACATCAATCGATGAATCAATGATGACCGGGGAAAGCATACCCGTGCAGAAAAATACAGGAGAAAAAGTGATCGGTGGAACAATCAATACGACGGGAAGCATTGAATTCCGTGCAACGGCAGTCGGGCGAGATACGATGCTGGCACAAGTTGTGCGACTCGTTGAAGAAGCACAAGGTTCAAAAGCGCCAATCCAGTCTCTGGCGGACAAGATAGCATCCGTATTCGTTCCAATCGTAATCGGAATTTCTCTTCTTACTTTTATTTTGGGAATTGTTATTTGGAATCTGGAATTTACTCAATCTATGATCCACGCAATTGCAGTACTCATTATCGCATGTCCGTGTGCACTTGGGCTTGCAACTCCGACGGCGATCATGGTGGGAACAGGACGCGGTGCAACGCTCGGTGTTCTTATCAAGAATGCAGAAAGCCTTGAAAGAGCGGGTTCCGTAACCACTGTCGTGTTCGACAAGACCGGAACGATAACGGAAGGGAAGCCGTCTGTAACGAATGTTGTGGCATTTAACGATTTCACGGAAGAAGAATTGCTTCAACTTTCTGCATCAGTTGAACATACATCAGAGCATCCTCTTTCGAAAGCAATCGTTGATCTTGCAGAGAAAAAGAAAGTCGGACTGCTGCCGGTGTCATCGTTCCTCGCCAATCCCGGATTTGGAATTACAGGTAGTGTGAACGGAAAGAATGTCGTGATCGGTAAAGAAGCATTCATGCGTGAATCACTGATTAATATATCTTCTGCGGAAGAGACCGTTGCACAATTTCAAAGAGAAGGAAAGACGGTTGTGTACGTGGGAATTCAGCGTAAACTTGCTGGGGTACTTGCAATTGCCGATACTGTGCGCTCAACATCGAAGGATGCGATTCAGAAATTGCACTCACTGAATATCAAGGTCGCTTTGTTGACCGGCGATAATAAAACGACCGCGGAAGCCATTGCCCGTGAGGTCGGAATCGATACAGTTGTTGCAAACGTGCTGCCGAAAGAAAAAGCCGAATTCATCAAACAGCTTCAGGCAAAAGGAGAGATTGTTGCAATGGTGGGTGACGGGATCAACGACGCCCCCGCACTTGCTCAGGCAAATGTCAGTCTTGCAATGGCGTCGGGAACCGATGTTGCAATGGAGACAGCCGATGTGGCGCTCATGCGTCACGATCTGAACGCCGTGGTACGTGCAATCGAATTATCGCGCCGGACAATTCGGACGATCAAACAAAATCTTTTCTGGGCTTTTATCTATAACGTTATCGGTATTCCGCTCGCTGCATTCGGTCTTTTGAGTCCTGCAGTTGCCGCAGGTGCAATGGCGTTCAGTTCGGTGAGTGTCGTGACGAATTCGTTGAGATTGAGGAAAGCGTCGATATGAGATAAAGATTTTCCAAATCTTAAAGATTTGAAAAATCTTTCTTTATCCATTTTGCAGCGCCCTCTTAATCAACTCTTCCACAGAAATTGTTTTCCCGTTCATTTCATTTAGTACATTCCGCAGTGACTGTTCCGCTTTTTCCCTGCTGAAACCGAGAGAAACGAGAGCGGTCAAGGCTTCATTGCGAACTGATGCAGCAGAGGTTGGAAGATCGATAATCTTTTCCGTTCCTTCAATCTTGCTTACTTTATCCCTCAATTCGACCAGCAATCGTTCTGCAGTCTTCTTGCCGATTCCCGGAATCGCCGTCAATGCGGAAAGAGCGCCGTGCGAGATCGTGCGGATCAATTCCCCCGGACGAATCCCTGACAGTATCGTTTGCGCCATCTTCGGACCTATTCCCGAAACACCAATCAGCATTTTGAACATCTCTCGTTCGCTTTCGCCTGCGAATCCGTACAGCAATTGCGCATCTTCACGGACATGATGGTAGATGAGGATGTGGAGATTGCTTCCTGCTTCCGGTAATTGCTCGAATGTAGAAAGAGAAACATGTACGGCATACCCGACGCCGTTCACGTCAACGACGATTTCTGTCGGAGATTTTTTAGCCAGTGTGCCGTGAAGATAGGTGATCATAAAAAAGTAATCAGGTGCCAGCAGTCAGTATCAAGTATTTTGAAAAAAAATGGTACATGTCATTTTTTTGTGAACTGGACTACCTTACTTGGATTTGCTTCAATATACGATTTCCAATTTTTAAATGACGAACGGGGTGTGGAAATTTTGAATGCGTGACAGACAGCCACGGCAAGTGCGTCGGTTGAATCGAAATGCTTCGGTTTTGTCTTCAGTTTCAACAGCGACATCATCATGAACTGCACCTGCTCCTTTGATGCCGCCCCTTTTCCCGTGACTGCTTTTTTGATTTCGCGGGGTGAATATTCGGTGACAGGAATTTCATAATTGACCCCCGCGAGGATCGATACACCTCGCGCCTGCCCGATCTTCAACGCCGATTGCGCATTCTTGGAGTAGAATGCGGTCTCGATCGCAAATTCGTCGGGATGAAACCGTTCAATGACTGATGTGATGACCTCGTAGATTTTTTTGAGACGGAGCGGCATTGATACGGTGGAATTGTTCTTGATAACACCGATATCCAGCAATGAAATGGTATTTCCATTCCGTTGTATGACGCCGTAGCCGGCAATCAATGTGCCGGGATCAATGCCGAGGATGATCATTTCAGATCTTTTATTTTCAATTGGGTCAACGCAACGCCCGTAAAATCGCTCTCATCAATCGAAAAAACAATATCCAAACTGTTCAATTTTTCTTTTACCTTTTCCAGCAGATTACCCAATCCGAATCCGATGCAGTCGAATGTTACGCCGTTCTTTTTCACTTTAAATCGGAGATGATCTTTACCGACGATCCTCGGAAGTCCGATCACCTGTACTTCTTTCGCAAGAAATGTTGGGCGCATATTCTGTGGACCGAACGGTGCGAATTGTTTCAACACCCGGAGATATTTTGGCGTCAGTTCTGCAAGATCGATCTCAGTATCGATAAAGATTTCAGGAGTCAATAGGTCTTCCGTCAACACTTCCCGTATCGCAGCATTGAACGCATCTCTGAATTCGTCGATGCGGTCGAGATCGACGCTGACTCCTGCCGCATATTTATGCCCGCCGAACTGGAGAAGTTTGTCCTCAACACTCTTCAATGCTTGATGGATATTGACGCCGGAAATACTCCGTGCGGAACCTTTGGCGACTCCTTCAACAGTTGTGAGCATGATGGCGGGGCGATAATATTTTTCCACCATGCGCGAAGCGACGATACCGACAACGCCGGGATGCCATTGTTCCTGATGCATAACGATTGCGCCATCGCCGTACTTCTTAAAATATTCTTCGACAAGATTTTGCGCTTCCTCGAACACCCCTTCGTCAATTTTTCTTCGATTGTAATTCTCTTGTTCCAGCACCCGGGCAAATTGTACCGAACTTTCGTAATCGTCACTGATAAGCAATTCAACAGCACGCTTTGCATCCCCCAATCTGCCAACGGCGTTGATGCGCGGCGCCATTGCAAAGACAACTTGTCCTGTTGTCATATGTCCGATTTTGAGTCCGGCGCCTTCAAGTAATGCGCGTATCCCGGGGCGGGGAGAGGAGTTGATCCTCTCCAGTCCGAGCCGAACGAAAACTCTATTCTCGTCCACGAGCGGCACAATGTCGGCTGTTGTAGCGAGTGAGACAAAGTCAACATATTTTTCCACAAGGTTCTCATGGTTCAACGTACGGGCAATTGCCTGAATGAATTTATATCCCACTCCCGTTCCGCAGAGACTCTTGAACGGGTAACGGCAATTTGGTTTTAACGGATCGAGAATGGCGACGGCATTTGGAAGTTCTTCTGCCGGTTCGTGATGATCGCAAATGATAACTTCTACTCCGAGTTGCCGTGCGTACTCTACTTGTGCGAGCGCTGTGATACCGCAATCGATAGCGACGAGTAATGTGTATCCCTCTTTCTTTGCGTACTCAACACCGGGCTGTGAAATGCCGTATCCTTCGGTGAGACGATCAGGAATATAATAGGAAGCATCGCAGCCGATCTCTTTGAAGTAGAGATACAACATGCTGGCGCCGTTCGTTCCGTCAACATCATAATCACCATAAACAAGAATTTTTTCTTTTTTATCGCGTGCGCGCAGCAATCGATCGACGGCGAGATACATTCCATCCATAAGAAATGGATCATGAAGATGTTCAATCGACGGTCGAAAATATGTTTTTGCCTTGTCAAACGAATCGATGCCGCGGTTGATCAACACGGAAGTGAGGGACGGTGAGAGAGTTAACTCGTCGGATAATTTCTTGACGAGCTCTTCAGGAGGTGGAGGAGCAATCGTCCATCGGTATTCTTTTTTTGTCGTCAATGCACTTCTCCGATGCGGTGGTGGATTGAAGGTCCATCACCTTGTGAGAAAATGCATCTTTCACTCTCATTGAAGCGGCGTTATTCCTTAAAAAATCTTCGCCACAAGCAGGGGCTTGCCGATAAGCCGAATTCTGTCATCCGCTGAAAGGCGGAGCAGCAATCATTTATCTGGGCGATGCATTACTGCACCGCTCGTGCGACCTACCCGTTTCGTCTCCCGAAGGAATTGAGCGGGCATCTCTCTCTCCGTAAGAACGGAGAACGAAACCTACGCGGTCTTGCTCTCAGTGGGGTTTGTCTTGCCGCCGTTATTACTAACGACGCGGTGCGCTCTTACATTAAGGAAGATTGATCTCTTCCCGCACCTTTTCACCCTTATCCCGATGCACAACATCAGGACGGTATATTTTCTGTGACACTTTCCGTACGATTACTCGCCCCGGATGTTATCCGGCACTGCGCCCATCCCGAGCCGATAGATCGACACAGGATAGAGTTCGGACTTTCCTCCATAATTCGTGAATGAATTACAGCGATTGCCTGGCATGCCCCAACACTTGTTCGAAGAAATCCTCGAAAGGCTGTGGTGTACTGCCCGCTGATGCGAAGAGTGCTTCGCATGAGAATGAATAGATGATGAATTAAAAACTTGTTTCACCCGTTCGAACAAGCGAAGGGTGATATACATCGTGATGATGTAGAGAATTTCAATCATAGTGCTTTTGAATCGATCGCTTCGTTCGCCAATGCATCCGCCTGTTCATTGCGTGAGCGGGGAATATGGTGGATCGAAAATGTAAACGGCGCATCGTGCAACTGTAATTTGACCTTTTGGTACAACAATTTCAACCCCGGATCCTTTACTTTGTACTCTCCCTTGATCTGTCGAGCCATCAACTCGCTGTCGGTATGAACAACAAGTTCAGTGCACCGTAAAGTTTCGCTCTTTTTGATAAATTCCAATAACGTTACCAGTGCGGTATATTCGGCAACATTATTAGTGGTTTTCCCAATGTACCTTTTAATGGTGTGGATCGTTGCATCATGTTCATCTTTGAGCACAATGCCTATTCCGGCTTCTCCCGGATTTCCTCTTGCAGCGCCGTCGGTAAACGCCGTTATTTTCATTGATTCGCGATGGTCCTCGCGAGGTCGTCTGAGATGACGATCCTTCCGCAATGCTGGCACACATACATTTTATCGTTGCGCCGGATCTCAATGATGTGCTGCGGAGGAATCCTGTTGCCGCACCCACCGCAGGAATTTTTCCGGACTGTAACGACAGCCTTACCACGTGCCGAACGTATCATTTCATACTTTGAGAGATGATCTTTACTGATCCTTACAAGAATTTTTTCGCGTTCGTGCGTGTATTTATTCTCTTCGTCTTCCGTTTCTTTCGATACCTCTGCCAACTCGGATTTTCGTTCATTCAGGAACATCTGCTGTTCTGTCAACTTATTCTGCAGTTCGGTGAGTTCTGCCTTTGCGACGCTCATCTGATTCTCAAAATCTTCGAACTGCTTTGTTAATGTCTTTATGGATTCTTCGGCAAACTCGATCTCTTTCGTGATGGCGTCGTACTCTTTGTTGTTGCGCACCTGGTACTGCTGCGCTTTATACTTTTTTAATTTTTCTTCAAAGTCCTTGATATCGTTATCCGCTTTGTTTCGTGCCTCAACAGATGTATTGATGTATGATTGTTTTTCGTTCACTTTTGCAGTGAGCTCTGCAATCAATCCCTCCAGTGTACGTACTGTCTCCGGAAGGTCTCCCTTCATTTCTTCGACCTCGTCGAGATTGCTATCGACACGTTGCAGCTGGTATAATAAGCGAAGTGTTTCTTCCAATGGCGGCTCCTTCATCAATGTAATTCTCTTTTTATATGTAATGAATTGGATTCGTTGTATGTTCTGTAATGAAAACTTTTGTAGAAGATTTCCTCTTTCTGACAATCTCCCTGATTTTATTTCCGACAACCGGCAGCACATGGCGCTCGGTTTCATAGTGACCTGCATCGACCAGCAAGATTTTCCCTTCAAATTCCTGGAACGTATGATATTTCACATCTGCGGTGATCATTGCATCTGCTCCAAGGCTTGCCGCTTCGTTGATCAATTCGCTTCCCGAACCGCCGCAAACTGCAACACGTTGAATTGAAGCAGGACCTTTTGAAAACCTGAGTGAACCGGTTTGTAATGTGGTCTTTATCAATTTTAAAAAACTATTTGAACCCATCGGCGTATCAAAATTGCCGATTGCTCCCAGCCCGTATTCTGTGTTATTATTCATTAGGGGATAGACATCATACGCCACTTCTTCGTACGGGTGAGCCTTCGTCATTGCTGCTATCACGCTGTTGATTTTCCATGTTTCGCAGAGCATTTCGAGTCGTGTTTCTTCGGCTCGTTCTACTTTTCCTACCTGACCCAGGAACGGTTTTGCATTGTTCATTCCGCGGAATGTTCCGGTTCCTTCCGTGCGGAAGCTGCATGTGTCATATTTCGTAAATGTTCCCGCCCCAGCATCGTGCATAGCTGCGGCAACTTGTTCCACATATTTCTGTGGAACGAACACCGCGATCTTTGTCAGGCTCTCATGAAGGGGAGAAAGGATCGAAATATTTTTCAATCCAAGCGTCTGAGCAAGAACGAAATTCACACCCCAGCGCACGCTGTCGAGATTTGTATGAGCGGCGTACAGATTGATGTTATGCTCTGCGAGATATAAAACCAATGCGCCTGCCCGGGACTGCGATGTTACGTTTTTAATCGGATGGAAAAGGAGAGGATGGTGTGTGACGATCAGGTTTGCTTTTTTTTTCTTTGCTTCGACCGCAACATCCATTGTGGCATCGAGGCTCACGAGAATGTTTGTGATTGTATCGCTCCCTCTCCCAACTTGTAGTCCTACGTTATCTCCCTTCCAGGCGATTGCGGGAGGCGTTATGTTCTCAAACTCTTTCTGAAATTCTTTAACAGTCACAGGTTGATTCAAAAAAAAGTCCCGTTGGTTGGACGGGACATTTTTCATCATTGAAAAAATATAATGCGATCTTTTTTCTTACGCGTTATAAACTTTGGATGTAAGGCACTCTCAATCATTTCTGAATCAAGGTAGTAAAAATGTCCAAAAAATGCAAGATTGACTTTCCTTCATTTTTTCGGTAAGTTAATGCAGAATTGTATATGTTTTGATGTTCGTTTCATCTAATTCTTGAACTACTGGAGTTTTTTCGTTGATCACAGAGTACGGCTACGATGTTTTCTTTTCAATCACGGCAGTATGTCTTCTTGTTGGTCTTGGTTCGTACTTTCTCATCGATCACGCAGTGGTGAAGACTCTCCTTGTTGCATTTGTAATCCTCGTTTTCGTTTTCACACTGAATTTTTTCAGAGACCCAGAACGCGCCGTTCCGGCCGGTGATGGATTGATCCTTTCTCCTGCGGATGGCACAGTGATAAAGATCGAGGATGTTGTTGAAGAGAGATACTTAAAAACTGATGCGACCATGATCAGCATTTTCATGTCGCCCGTAGATGTGCATGTCAATCGCTTTCCGATCACAGGTACGATCGGATACTTTGAGCACGTTCCGGGGGAATTTTTTGCCGCATTTGAGGAGAAGGCATCGTTGAAAAACGAGCAAACTCATATTGGTGTTGAGAACGGAAAAGGGAAAGTATTCTTCAAACAGATCGCCGGATTTATCGCCCGGCGTATTGTTGCCGATTTGAAGGTTGGAGACAGCACTGAGATCGGGAAAAGATTCGGCATGATTAAATTCGGTTCCCGTGTGGACATCTTTGTTCCTAAAAGCGCTGAAATAAAAGTGACGCAGAACCAAAAGACGGTAGCTGGCGAAACAATAGTGGCGGTGATGAGATGATGATTACCCGTGCAGTAGTTCCGACACTCTTCACGGTTCTGAATATGTTTTGCGGTTTTCTTTCCATCGTTCACTCAAGTGACGGAAAGTTTGTCGAGGCAGCGTATCTTATTATCCTTGCAGGAATTTTCGATTCGCTCGACGGGGTGATGGCGAGACTCACAAAATCCAGCAGTGCATTTGGCGTTGAGATAGATTCGTTGTCGGATGTTGTTTCGTTCGGTGCTGCACCCGCTTTTTTGTCGTATAGGTTGTCGTTGTACCAAATGGATGTGTGGGGAATCATCATCAGTTCATTGCTGGTAATTCTTGGCGCCATCAGACTCGCTCGTTTCAACGTCCAGTTGGTGGGGTTTGATAAGGAATATTTCTCCGGACTGCCGATACCGGCTGCCGCCATCGCGGTCGTGTCGTACGTATTGACATTCATGGTGGATGGAAGCCGGTTGGAGGGTATGGCGATGTCATTCTTTCCTTTTCTCGTTGCCGTTGTTTCTTTGATCATGGTCAGCACGATCAAATATGATACACTGCCGAAATTTTCACGGAAAGAAATAAAAAAACATCCGATACGGACAATATCATTTTTCTTTTCGGCTCTTTTGATCCTCTTTACCAAAGGGGGGGCGATCTTCTATCTGATCGCTGCATTTGTTCTTTACGGCATCGGACGCCATACCGTCCAACTGTTCATGCATCATCCAAAAACGGAAGAAGAAGAAATTGAAGAAGTCCCGAGTTACGACATTTAATTTTTTAACGTATGTACCAATCGACTATCACCATTACACTGCGTCCCTCAATTCTAGATGTGCAGGGGAAAGCGGTGGAGCATAGCATTCATACACTCGGCATGAGTGAAGTAAGCAACGTACGCATCGGTAAATCTATTCATATGACAGTCGATGCCAAGTCTGAGGAAGAAGCGAAGCGCATTACGGAAGAAGCATGCCGCCGATTACTTGCCAATCCGGTGATGGAAGATTACACTTTCACAGTGAAGAAAGTATGAGCGCAACGATAAAATTTGGTGTTGTGGTTTTCCCGGGCTCGAACTGCGATCACGATGCGTACCATGCCGTAAAGCATCTCTTTCATCATGATGCTCAATTTTTGTGGCATAAAGAGACCGATCTGCAGAATTCCGATGTCATCATCCTGCCGGGAGGATTTTCCTATGGTGATTACTTACGTACCGGTGCGATTGCCAGATTTTCGCCGATCATGAACGAAGTCATGAAGTTTGCACAATCGGGTGGAGTTGTCATCGGTATTTGCAATGGATTTCAAATTCTTTGCGAATCGGGATTGCTTCCCGGCGTACTGCTGCGGAATCAATCGCTCCTCTTTTCATGCAAGCATGTCAATCTCCGTGTTGAACAGAATACCTCGCGCTTCACAAACGAGAGCAGTGTCGGAGATATTCTTCGGATCCCGATTGCACACGGCGAAGGAAATTATTTTGCAGAACCGGATGTGATCAAATCGCTGGAAGATAACGGGCAAGTCATCTTCCGGTACTGTGATGAACAAGGAAAGATCACACCGGAATCAAATCCAAACGGTTCAACCAATAATATTGCCGGGATTGTGAATAAGAACGGGAATGTGATGGGTATGATGCCGCATCCGGAGCGCGCGTGCGAAGCGCAACTTGGCTCGTCGGACGGCAGAAAAATTTTTGAATCGTTAATCAACAGTTTCGTTTTACAAACAGCATAGCAGGACTGATATTCCTGTTTGTCATGAATAATTTAGAAAGGGAGGTTCACCGTGATGGGACTCGGAACACAAGAGATCATCCTCATTCTTCTGGTTGTCTTGATATTCTTCGGCGCAAAGAAAATCCCTGAACTTGCGCGCGGTATCGGCAAGGGTGTCAGCGAGTTCAAAAAAGGGATGAACGATGTCCAGAACGAACTCAATAAAGATGTGACGGATACAAAATCTGAAGAAAAAAAGTAACCGATCAGATGTCGTTATACTTCATCGTCTCTGATATGAGTCAGACGACTTTTTTTTGACTCACCGGCAGAAAACGTCATTGGCACACCCTCAACAACAAGCAGTGAATACCAGAGAGCCATACGATTCTTACCATCCACGGCTGTTCCATGGTGAAGAATCGTGCGAACAGCGTACACAATCATACCTCGATGTTATTAAACAACGGAGTAATCTCAATGCATTTCTCGATGTGTTTGAGGAGGAATCTCTCCGTTCAGCCGAGAATATCGATGCGAAATTAAAAGCAGGAGTTGCAGGATCACTTG
This sequence comes from Bacteroidota bacterium, assembly GCA_040751955.1. Classification (GTDB taxonomy): domain Bacteria; phylum Bacteroidota; class Ignavibacteria; order UBA10030; family UBA8401; genus SpSt-333. The sequence continues at coordinate 3,277 of JBFMFY010000054.1, read as the reverse complement.
CCGGTATGGTCATAGCGGTGAAGGATGTGTTGTGTATGAAAGGGAAGAAGACAACCTGCGGTTCAAAAATTTTAGAGAACTATGAAGCGATCTACGACGCGACAGTGATAAAAAAACTGCGTGATGCGGATGCAATTTTCATTGGCAAAACAAACATGGATGAATTTGCCATGGGATCATCGAATGAAAATTCGGCATTCGGTCCCGTGCGTCATCCGCAGGATGAAACAAGGGTTCCGGGCGGTTCCAGCGGCGGTTCTGGCGTCGCTGTGGCTGCAGGAATGGCAACCACCGCGTTGGGATCGGATACCGGAGGTTCCGTTCGGCAGCCGGCTGGATTATGCGGTATTGTCGGGTTAAAACCTACCTACGGAAGAGTTTCACGTTATGGTCTTGTTGCTTTTGCATCTTCGTTTGACCAAATTGGGGCGTTTGGAAATTCAGTGCGTGATGTCGCGCGTGTGCTGCAAGTGATTGCCGGGCATGATGAGAATGATTCAACATCGGCAAACATTCCCGTGCCAGATTATCTTTCACTATTGAATCGCAATGTTAAAGGATTGAAGATTGGATTACCGAAAGAATACTTCTCTGATGCTCTTGATAAAGAAATTCGATCTGTCATCGAGAAAAAGATTTTTCAATTGAGATCCGGCGGTGCTGAAATTGTTGAAGTGTCGCTTCCGCATTCTGAATATACGATTTCGACGTACTATATTCTTGCCACGGCGGAAGCGTCATCCAACCTTGCACGATATGACGGCGCGAGATATGGATATCGCTCTGAAAAGACGACCGATCTATCAAGCATGTATGTGAAATCGCGCAGCGAAGGATTCGGCGCTGAAGTAAAGCGGAGGATTATGCTGGGGACGTATGTTCTGTCGTCCGGTTATTACGATGCATATTACCGCAAAGCACAGCAAGTGCGGCGATTGATCCAAAATGATTTTTTTGAAGCATTCAAGAAGGTTGATTGTCTCTTGACCCCGATCTCTCCCACGACTGCATTTAAGTTGGGTGAGAAGATGAATGATCCGTTGCAGATGTATCTGAGCGATATCTACACGGTGTCTGCAAACCTCGCCGGAATACCCGGATTAAGTGTGAACGCTGGTTATGATAAGAATGGATTGCCGATCGGCGTGCAACTACTAGGAAAACAATTTGATGAAGGGATGATCATGAGGGTGGGGGATTATTTAGAAAGTGCGAATTAAAAACATTACTTCAACTTAAAACAAATCACTTATGTCAATTCTCGTCAATAAAAAAACCCGTCTCGTTGTACAAGGCATTACCGGTGGTGAAGGCACATTTCACACGTCACAGATGCTTGCATATGGAACAAACGTCGTTGCCGGTGTTACACCGGGCAAAGGCGGAATGAAATACAAAGGAAATGAAAAGGATCAATTCAATCGTGCCGTTCCTGTGTACGATACAGTTGCCGATGCTGTGAAGAACCAAGGTGCGGATACCTCGATTATTTACGTTCCGGCAGGATTTGCCGGTGATGCAATTATGGAAGCGGCTGATGCTGGAATAAAATTGGTCGTTTGCATCACGGAAGGTATTCCCGTCAAAGATATGGTGAATGTGTACGAATACATTTCCAAGAAAGGTGTTCGTCTCATCGGTCCGAATTGTCCCGGCATCATCACGCCGGGAGAAGCAAAGGTCGGCATCATGCCGGCATTCATCCACAAACCGGGACGCATCGGCGTCATTTCGCGCAGCGGCACATTAACATACGAATCTGTCTGGCAGTTAACGGAGCGGGGTATCGGACAATCGACCTGCATCGGCATCGGCGGCGACCCGATCATCGGCACACGGTTCATCGACGCAATAAAATTGTTTAACGAAGATGATAAAACCGACGGCGTCATCATGATCGGTGAGATCGGCGGCAGTGCGGAAGAAGAAGCGGCTGAGTACATCAAGAAGAATGTCTCCAAACCCGTTGTCGGATTTATTGCAGGAAGAACTGCGCCTCCGGGACGCAGAATGGGACATGCCGGAGCGATCATTTCCGGTGGCAAAGGAACCGCAAAAGAAAAGATGGATGCAATGCGTGCCGCCGGCATCCGCGTCGTCGAATCTCCTGCACTCATGGGAGAGACTATGAAACAGGCTCTTGCGAGAAAATACAAAGCAACATATACGATCAAAACGAAAAAGAAATCCGTCTCAAAGAAAAAATCAACATCGAAGAAGTCCGACAAAAAGAGAAAATCAACAACCAAAAAGAAACGATAATCTTCATAGTGATTGTCACCTTTGAGGTGACGGTCACTTGTCATTCACCAAAATAAAAATAAGGAGTTATGAAGTGGCTGTAGAACGTACATTATGTATCATGAAACCCGACTGTGTCCGCAAAGGATTGCAGGGAGAGGTATTGGCACGCATTCAAAAAGCAGGATTCAAAGTCTTGGGAATGAAACAGATCCGTTTGACCAAAGAGCAAGCAGGAGCATTTTACGCAGTTCATAAAGAGCGGCTGTTTTATCCGTCGCTTGTCGAATTTATGACATCGGGACCGGTTGTGCCGGTCGCTCTTGAGAAAGCAAATGCCGTTGCAGATTACAGAACACTTATCGGTGCAACCGATCCGAAAGATGCGGCGGAAGGGACGATCAGGAAATTATATGCAGACAGCAAAGGAGAGAACATCGTGCATGGTTCCGATTCAGTCGAGAACGGCAAGACAGAAGTGGCATTCTTCTTTGCAGAAAACGAACTTGTCTGATAGCAATGGGTGGTACATAGCAAATAAGAAACGGTCGGCGCACATCCGACCGTTTTTGTTTATGACTGAGTTGAATATGCTTAAACACTGGAAAACACTCTCTTCAAAAATTCTTTTTAAGAATCCGTGGTGGACGTACAAACTTGATGAGTTTGAAATTCCCGGCGGAATCAAGGGAGAATACAACTATGTCTTCACTCACGGATCGAGCCTAATAGTACCGGTGACCGACGATGAGAAGATTATTCTGGTGAAGCAATATCGATACTTGTGTGACCGCGAGAGCATTGAATTTCCCTGCGGCGGAGTGAAAGAGGGGAAGACGTATGAAGAGATGGCGCATATCGAGTTGGAAGAAGAGACAGGATTCCGGACTTCAAATCTGATTTTTGCAGGAGAATTTAATCCGTACAACGGCGTTACCAGTGAAATCTGCCGCGTCTATATTGCAAGGAATCTGATCCGCACAACACAGAAGCCGGATGCCACGGAAGAGTTTGAAATACTCCATAAATCTCCAGA
>JBFMFY010000053.1:0-20722 GCA_040751955.1 Bacteroidota bacterium | reverse complement strand
AAGACCTCTTTTTTCATTCGAACATCCTTCGTTAAATACAACCTACCGCCGTACTGAGTCACTATCTCATCGAGTTCACCGAAGAGCGCAAATGCTTTCGGCGTCAATGGAAAATCGAGCGCCAGAGTATAACCTTCCTGCGGGAACGACAGCATCCCTTCTTGTTTTCCGAATAATTTCAACACGGCAAGAAAAGATCCCTCACCGCTTTCCGAAATACGCTGCAAAATTATTCTTAACCCTGCTGCTGAATTATTTTTAGGCATAACAAATTGGTATTGAGTAAAGCCGCGTTTCCCGTAAATTTTATTCCACTCCAAAATTGTATCAAGTGGATAAAAAAAAGGTTCATAGTCCACTATGGAATCACCGGAACTATATGTTGCATAACGGGCAAGATTAAACAACATTACGGAAAATGTATTCAACGTAAAATCCGGAAAATACACCGGTACCTTTGCTGTCATGTGCTTTTTGGGCTGTAACGGATTGCCAAAACGATATCCAATCTCATCCTTTGCAGCATGCTCACCAAGTATGACCGCAGATCTGCCAAGATGTTCACCTTTTGCAAGGCAGTCAATCCATGCCATTGAATAGGTCCAGTGAATATTTTCCTCGAATAATTCTATCGCTTCTTCCACATTTCTTGCTTTAATTATTCTCTGGCGAATATATGCGGTTTCAATTCTTAGTAATCTGAATGTTACTTCGAGAATTACTCCTGTCAATCCCATCCCGCCGGACGTTGCCCAAAAAAGGTCCGATCGTTCTTCACGCGAGCATGAGACGATTGTGCCATCACTCAGTAAAATTTTTAATGACTGAATGTGTCGAGAAAACGAACCTGCCACGTGATGATTTTTTCCATGAACATCGGAAGCGACTGCCCCTCCGACAGTGACAAATTTTGTTCCGGGTGTCACAGGAAGAAACCATCCCCGTGGAACAAATGCATCCAAAATTTCAGCAAGTGTCACACCCGCTTCGCATACAATTCTTCCCGTCTCTTCATCAAATGCAAGAATATGATTGAGACGCAGTGTTGAAAGAATTGTATGGTTCAGCGATGAATCACCGTAACAACGTCCGAGCCCGCGCGGTATGATTTCGTGAGAATCGGCAACAATGGCTTTCGCCTCATCAACAGTTGATGGTGAATGCACAGTTGCTTCAATAATGGGATAGTTTCCCCAATTCGTGACCTTCATGATGGAAAAATACGAAAAGAAAGGGAGTTAATGAAGTGCAGGACAAAGATTTTCCAAATTAAAACTTGCCCGCCGTTAACGGAAGATTTGGAAAGTCAAATGAGATTTAAAAATTCGGTTTCTCTTTTGGCGGTGCAGAAGTAAAGAAATCGTTATAGAATCGCTCCGTATAATTCTTTAAAAGTTCTTCAACCCGTTCAAACTTTTCAGATCGGAGAACAAGACCGGCATGATGCAATTTTTTAATTTTTAGAAATACTTCCGGATCATTATACGCCTCCATGTCGGGGTATTCCTGCTTTGCCAAAGAAACAAGTAACCCTGCGTACACTTGACGCAGCGGTTTCGGTGAATAGCGTGAGTAGTCTTCTGATGTTTCAAGTTTTGCCCACTCCGCCCATAAATTGAGCCCGGTGGCTGCTTCAATCAAATCGGCAATGTGCGCACCGCCGACTCGAGCTGACGTTTCAAGAAAATAGAACCTACCATCATCCCGTCCTTTAATGTATTCAGTGTGAGAAACGCCGTGCAAAAGTCCGAGCGACGGCAGGACGGATTTATTTAATTGCTGCAAAGAAACCTCATCTTCACTTCCGAGGGAAATTGTCCGAGTAGTAAAAACACGCCCCTCGTGAGCCACTTCCATCGGCGGTAAACCGTACTTGCTGACGATTGAAAACAATACTTGTTTGTTGACGAGAATGCTGTCAACATGGAATATTTCGCCGGGAACAAACTTCTCCAACAAGTAGAATGATTGTCTATCTCCCAACTCATCAAGATTTTTCCAGAGATCATCCGGCGAAAGAATCTTTCGAATTCCGGTCGCACCTGCCTGGAGTCGCGGTTTCAGAACGTACGGCGGATTTACCTTGGCAAGAAACTCCCTGATTTTATCATGATTGATGATGCCAATAAAATCCGGTACGTTGATCCCGGATTCGCGTGCTTTCATCCTCATGGCAAGTTTGTCACGGAAATACCGGGCTGTAGTATCGCCCATTCCCGGAACGCGAAGATGCTCGCGCAAAGCTGCAGCCTTCTCAACATCAAAATCATCCAGTGCAACAATGCGGTCAATGTTCACCGACCGAGCAAGGTAACTGACGCCATGAATGACATCATCCATCTTCCACTCTTTGTTGACATCGGGAATGAAATATATATTGTCAATCGACCCTTTAGGCCAATCAGCATTTTCGAGGCTCTTTGAAGTGAGCAACAAGACACGCCACCCTTCCTCCTTAGCCTGACGCAGAAACGCCTGCCCTTTTTCATAACTGGCAATGCACAAAATTGTTTTCGGCATTGTTACCTCTGAATTTGGTTACACCACACGCAGTATAGGATATTTTTTTTCTTTTTGATCGAAGAACGGGGACCTTTCATAAAAAAAATCTAACCGTGCTTTCGGATCGCTTTGAAATGTTTCGTCAGCATCAAGCCGTTTTAGAAATTCTTTCCTCAACATTTCATCATTTTCTAACATCTGTTGTGCGTACGGTTCCATAATATATGGCTCTGCGTATTCTTTTCTCTCAAACCATGCATTAAAGAATCCCCAACTAACAAATGAATCGGGCGCTTCAGGTTCAAGCAGATTGACAATTACTCTCAGCGTACGTTGTTTTGTCGGAACATAATACGTTCCCTCTTCCGCGCGAAACTTAAATTGATTCGATTTGCACTTAACTTTCACACATTGTCGTCCCTCGTACGGTTTGGGAGCATGAGTATATTCATCAAAAGTTAACTCTTGAACCGTAAGAGTCAATGCACGTTTCACCGTAGAAAACTTTACGCCATGAAGAGTCAGGATTTCCATCAACTGAAAATATTCCCTTGGTATCAAATAGCCTTTCGGAACTTGAACTGATTGAGCATTCCGGACCTTGTTGTAGTAAGGAACTTCAAATTCAACCGGTTGCTTGGAAAACTGCACGACATCGTTCCCTGTTATAATCGAATAGTAATACTTAGACTTAAATCCTTTGAACTTAAATGATTGAGAATCTTCTGTTAATTCGAAATTTATAGGGAGTGATTTTAATGTTGCCGATGCCGCATCCGCTTTTGCATTAAGATCTTTAAGTCCAGACCAATGTTTGTTGATGAATCCCAGAGCAGCTTCATTGATTGCATAAGTTGAACGGACCCTGTTTTCATACGGTTTTAATGAATGGGTTTCAACGAGAAGTCCCAAACGATTTTGAGCAGCAGCATAACCGGTCGAAAATCGAGGGAGGGCGGGTTCATCGACGATTCCACTCTCAATACTCTCATCCTTTAAGATAATATACGGTGCGGTAAGAAATCCCTGCTGTTCAGTTTGGTTTACTACGTAAGGCAAGAATTGTTTTGCACCCCAAGCACCCAGCCCTTTGTCAATATTTCCCCACTTTTCTAAAGCGTACGTCACATGATATTGGTAATCTGCTCCGTCGGTCGTGTGATTGTCGATGAAAAAATCCGGCTGCCAGTCGTCATACAATTTTAAGAATGCACGTATTTCCGGAGTATCTGCTTTCAAGTAGTCACGATTGAGATTTAGATTCCAACTGTTCGTCCTCCATCCCATCTTCTCCGGACCGTTTTGATTAGGGCGATTAAAAGGACTAATCTGTTCATGCCCGTCAACATTCAAAATGGGAATAATAAGAAGTATCAAATGATCGAGCAGGTAAAACTTCTCTCTCGTCACGAGTATGTCTCGCAACAACAACATGCAGGCATCTTTCCCTTCGATTTCGCCGGCGTGAATTCCGTTCTGAATCAGTACAATTGCCTTTCGACTTTTCTTTGCTCGCGCGCTGGTAAATTCTTTGTTTTTAGATACTACAAGGCATTCAATTGAACGGTTTTTGGGAGAGATTCCGATTGAAAACATTTTTGCATTCGGAGTTCTCGCGGCAAATTGCCTAAAATATTGTATTGATTCCGCGTATCGAGGAGAGGACAGAAATCCGGACTGCTCAAAATGAGTCAACCATTTTTTAGCAATCCGGTTTTTCATTCGAAGATATTATCGTGAGTAGTAGATGATAAAAACGACGGTAACAAACCATAAAATTAAATTGATTCCCATCGGAGCATCTTTGACAAGGATTGCCGTGGGGTTTTCCCCCTCTCCCTTATTGATTGCAAGATACAGGTAACGAAAGATGCCAAACAGCACAAATACTGTGGTGAAGATCAAATGTTCCGAGCCAAAGACATTGATCGTACGCTCTGCCATTGTGTACAATGAATAGGAAATTGCCATGCCTGTTGCCGTAATAACCAACGCATAATCCAGGTATTGAATCGAATAACTCTCCAGCACTTTTCTTTTGGTCTCAATATTTGCTTGCTGGATCATTCCCAACTCGCTCCGTCGTTTTGATACTGCAAGGAACAACGACAGGAACAATGTCGTAATAATAATCCAGTTTGAAATGACAACATCAATGGCAACAGCGCCGGATACAATCCGGAGCATAAATCCGAGCGCAATAATAAAAACATCGAGTATTACAACATGCTTAAGCCTAAAGGAATACAATAATTGCAAAACAAAGTATGTCACTATCGTTCCTGTAAACAATAACGGAAGCTGCTGAGAAATTATTAGGGATAGCGACAGCAAAACAATACAAATACCCACCCCCACAGAGACCGAGAGATCACCCGAAGCTATCGGCCGTTTCTTCTTTACTGGATGAATCTTATCAGCATCTTTGTCAACAATATCGTTGATGATGTAAACAGTGCTAGAGATGAGACAAAAAGCGATAAACGCAATTGCCGCTTTGTTGTTGTACTCTTTCTCAAACAGATGCTTTGAAAAGATGAGCGGCGTAAAGACAAAACCGTTCTTCAGCCATTGCAAGGGACGTAAAAGACGGATGAATGGGAGCATTTACTTGACTCTTTTCCTTACTTGTTTAGTCTTTTTTATCCTTCGCGTTGCAGCAGGTGCAATCGCTGAAGATTGGATTTGAGTTTGAGAAAGGTAGTTTTCGGAGACATTTCCAATCTCCAAAATGGCATTGGCTAATAATTTATATTTCTCATCTAACTGATAACGAAGCAACAGCCACATGGATGAAACCGGAATTGGAAGGAGCAAAAATAAAAGGGAAATGAATTTGTTATCAGTATGTGAAATGAAATAACCCAGCGTAAGAACAAGATAAAATAATATTCCACCCCATGCTGAAATTTTCCAGTAGCGTGATTCAAAATTGATATTATGGAAATACCTTACCTCCCCCAATGATTGAATGAGTTTAATTCGTGATTCGGGATTCATTGTCTTCTCCTTATGTAGTTAAAAGACGGCAGGTTCTTCATAAATTCCAAAATGATCCACAAGCGCATTACACATCTCTCCCAGAGTAACGTATGCGCGGGTTGCATTGAGCAAATGCGGCATCAGGTTGGAACCATCTGCTGCAGCACGTTGCAACCCGGATACTGCTTCATCGCACGCTGCTTGGTTACGGCTTTGGCGCAATTCTGAAAGCCGTTGCCGTTGTAGTCGTTCAACGTCTGGAGAGATGGAAAGAATCGGTATTTCTATTTTTTCTTCCTCCTCCACATATTGATTTACGCCAACGATGATTTTTTCTTTTTTATCCAATTCGTTTTGATAGCGATATGCCGCTTCCGCTATTTCTCTCTGGAAGAATCCCTGCTCAATCGCCGGAATAACGCCGCCGAGGAGTTCAATCTTCTCAAAATACTTTTCCGCTTCTGTTTCCATTTTTGTCGTCAATGCCTCTACGTAGTAGCTTCCTCCAAGCGGATCGATCACATTCGCGACACCGGTTTCATCTGCAATAATTTGCTGCGTTCGCAAAGCAATCTTCACAGCTTTGTCCGAAGGAAGAGCAAGTGTTTCATCCATTGAATTGGTATGCAGCGACTGTGTCCCACCTAATACACCCGCAAGTGCTTGGATTGCAGTCCTAACGATGTTATTTTCAGGTTGCTGAGCAGTCAATGTACAGCCTGCAGTCTGCGTGTGAAAGCGAAGTGTCCACGACTTTGGATTCTTTGCTCCGTACTTATAGCGCATTCTTTTCGCATAAATTCTTCGGGCAGCACGGTATTTTGCAATCTCCTCAAAAAAGTCCAGGTGTGAATTAAAGAAGTACGATATTCGCGGGGCAAAGTCGTCAACATCCATTCCCGATGCAATTCCTGCTTCAATGTAGGCAAATCCGTCTGCAAGTGTGAATGCTAACTCCTGCACTGCGGTTGAACCAGCTTCTCGTATGTGATAACCAGACACAGAGATAGGATTGAATTGGGGAAGTTCTTTCGAACAATAATTGAACATATCAGTAATGATCCGCATGGATGGCGTTGGCGGATAGATCCACTCCTTCTGTGCGATGTATTCTTTTAGAATATCGTTCTGGATTGTCCCACGAAGTTTGTTTGAAGCTACCCCCTGCTTTTCAGCAACAGCTATGTAAAATGCCAAAATCATTGCCGCAGGAGCATTGATTGTCATTGAAGTTGTTACTTGATCGAGAGGAATTCCTTTGAACAAAATTTCCATATCAGCTAGGGAACTTACAGCCACACCGCAAATGCCAACCTCTCCCTCACTCAACGGATCATCGGCATCTCTTCCCATTAGAGTCGGGAGATCAAAAGCGGTTGAGAGACCGGTCTGTCCGTGTTCTAAAAGGTATTTAAACCGCTGATTGGTATCCTCAGGTGTTCCAAAACCGGCAAACTGTCTCATCGTCCACATTTTACCGCGATAACCGGTATGATGAATGCCTCGCGTGTACGGAAATTCACCGGGGAATCCGATATCGGCAAGATAGTTGATCTCTTTTACTTCTTCCGGCGTGTACAACATCTCCACAGGTTCACCGCTGACAGATGTGAATTTCGCGTTCCGTACCTTTGATGCCGACGCTTTGGTTTTGTACCGTTCTAATTGTTCTTTGATCGCTTGCGGATCATTGAATGTTGGCATGTATTTCCTCCGATATTGTATATCGTTGATGACTGCGATCCGATATGTTTGACCGAATCGTACGTATAATCATGTCCTGAAAAATCTTCTGTCCAACTCTTGCAATGAGAGTTTTATCAGCACCGGTCTGCCGTGCGGACAGACATACGGCATCGACGTCGCGAATAATTGATCGATGAGTGAACGCATCTCGACCTCTGTTAATTTTTCTCCTGCTTTAATTGCTGCTTTGCATGAAAATGATTTTGCAACATTGTCCCGTGCATCAAGTTTAACTCGCAACTGGTTATTTTTGAACTCGTCAAGAATATCTTGAAGAATGGACGTCTCTGTTCCTGCTTTCACTTCCGGCGGGACTCCTTCGAGAACGATAGTATTTTTCCCGAAAACCTTTGTTTCAAATCCAATCGTTTGCAGGAATGGCAGAAGATCTTTCACCAGAGTAAAATCGCCGGAAGCCAACTGGATTGTCTGCGGGAACAGGAGCTGCTGCGACGATGGAACAGCGTTATTCATTCGTTCGAGTGCTTTTTCGTACAGAATCCGTTCGTGCGCCACATGCTGGTCGATAATCATTAACCCACTGCGAATCTGTGTAAGTATGTATTTGTTGTGCAGCTGCCATATCGCTTTACTTTCCTTCCCTTCTTCGTCCCGCGGTACATGCTGGAATTGTTGTTCCTGCGGGAGGCGTACAGCAGCAGGTGATTGCGGCTGTGAAAAAATCTGATCGAGCTTCAATGACAAATCGAATGGCAAATCCTCAATCGGTACTGCTGCTTCGGACCTTGATACCGATGCCGGAAAAGCATCGGGATAAAATCTTGGAATTGCTGTATGACGCAATGATGAAAAGTCGCTTGTCGGTTGTTGAAATTCAACTGTTGGAACAAGATCACTTCCTCCCAATGCTTTCCGGACGACGGCGGAAACGACACGATAAGCACTTTGCTCGTCTGCAAACTTTACTTCCATTTTGGAGGGGTGGACATTCACATCCACTTTATGAGGATCAAGTTCAATGTACAGCAGAAAGAACGGGAAGTTCCCTTTCTCAACAAGGTGTTCGTAACCGGAAAAGACAGCATGGTTTATCGATCGGCTGATAATAAATCTGCCATTTAAAAAAATAAATTGATCAACTTTTGATTTGCGAGCAAAGTCCGGTTTACCGATGTATCCATGAACCGTAAGAAACTCCGTCTCCTCTCTCACCGGAATTAACGTGGCAAACTGACGGTCGCCAAAGAGACTTTTCAATCTCTCTTCAAGTTTTTGAGCCGGAAGTGCAAGTATTGTGTCCTCATCACTGGTGAATTCAAGTGCAATCTCAGGTTTTGAAAGCGCAAGACGCTGAACGGTATCGTATATATGCTTGAATTCGGTGTTATTCGATTTTAAGAAATTACGCCGCGCCGGCGTATTGTAAAATAAATTTTTGACTGTAATGGATGTACCGTGCTGGTGTGCGGTTTTAGACTGTTCTTTGAGATCTCCCCCATCAATGCGAATGAGAGTCCCTGCACTATCCTCTTCTCTCCTCGTCTTTAACTCAACATGTGCAACAGCAGCAATTGAGGCGAGCGCTTCACCGCGGAATCCGAGTGTCCGTATGTTTTCCAGATCTTCGTATGTATTAATCTTGCTCGTTGCGTGTCGATAGAATGCTTTCACGGCATCCTCTTCGCTCATTCCTTTTCCATTATCGGTAATTTGAATGAAGGTCTTTCCGGCAGTTTTTATCGTCACAGAAACAGAGGTAGCTCCTGCATCGATTGAATTTTCCAGTAGTTCTTTTACAACGGATTCCGGTCGTTGCACGACTTCGCCGGCAGCGATCTTGTTCGCAAGATTTTCTGGCAATATGTTTATTATTGATGACATACACGCGCTAAGATTTTCCAAATCTGCAAGATTTGGAAAATCTAGTCTCTTAAACTTACACCAATGCCCGGTTTCGAAGTCAGTTTCAATTCACCTTTAATATTCCGCACACCGTTAAACGGATCATCAGAAATGAGAACGTTACCGTCGAGGTCTGCATAATCGAGCAACGGTCCAAGATGTGCGCCGGCGGATATGCCGACTGCAGTTTCAATCATACACCCCATCATAACTTTCATATTCAATGCACGGGCAGTATTGATCATACGCATTGCTTCGCGTAAGCCGGTGCATTTCATTAACTTAATATTTATGCCATCGAATGCCTCCGCTAATTTCGGAATTTCCTGCAATCGTAATACACTCTCATCAGCGATCAGCGGCAGATCGGATTTGTCACGCAACCACTTGATATCCTCCAATTGCGAAGATGGCATCGGCTGCTCGACAAATTCTACATTCTGATCTTTCAGCCATTTTATTCGCTCAAGGGCAAGGTGTTTATCCTTCCACCCTTCGTTTGCATCGACATAGAGGACCTTATCGGTAACCTTTCTGATTGTCGTGATCATTTCTTCATCGTTATCTGCACCGACCTTTACTTTGAGAATAGGGAACTCTTCGGCTTCGCGCACTTTTTGTTCAACAACTTCTTTTGAATCAATCGCAATGGTGAAGGATGATTTAACGGTTTTCGACGGATTCAACCCCCATAATTGGTAAAGAGGTACGTTCAATTTTTTTCCAATCCAATCATGCAGAGCAAGATCAACGGCACACTTTGCGGAAGTGTTTCCCACCTGAAGCGAATCGACATACCAAAGGATATCTTCCAATTGAAACGGAGAATCGAATCGCGAAAAATCTATCGTTTGAAGGAACTGCCGTATTGTTTCAACACTTTCTCCATATCGTTTGGTCGGCGATGCTTCTCCGTATCCGACAATTCCATCGTGTTCAAATTGTACGATGATTACTTGTGCAATATCGCTGGCACTCCGGGAGATTCTAAAAGTATGTTTGAGATGCAAGTCGTATTGTTTCCAGGTCAGTTTCATTGTATTTCCTTTTCAAATAATGCCTCGACAAATCTCTCAGCGTTGAACGGCTGTAAGTCATCGATCTTTTCTCCAACGCCGATAAACCGGACGGGTATTTGTAATGCATTGCTGACGGCAAAGACAACGCCCCCTTTCGCTGTTCCATCAAGTTTTGTAATTACGAGCCCGGTCAATCCGACCGCTTCGTTGAATTGTTTTGCCTGTTGTATTGCATTTTGTCCTGTTGTTGCGTCGAGAACCAGAAGAACTTCATGCGGTGCCTCGGTGCTGCATTTCGTAATCACACGTTTGATTTTCTTTAACTCCTCCATCAAATTCGTTTTCGTGTGCAGTCGTCCGGCGGTGTCAACAATAACAATGTCGGCGCCGCGTGATTGTGCCGCCTTTACTGTATCAAAGGCAACTGCTGCCGGATCGGAACCGTGCAATTGCTGAATGATCTCAACATCCGCTCGTTGTGCCCAAACCTCCAATTGTTCATTCGCGGCGGCACGGAAGGTATCCGCCGCGCCGATCAGTACTTTTTTTCCTGCGGATTTGAAATTATATGCCAGTTTACCAATGGTTGTGGTCTTTCCCACACCATTCACACCGACGATCATTATCACGTACGGTTTTGTATGGGGCGGGAGAACAAATGGGTCTTCTCCATCTGTATTGTTTCTCAGAATCGAATTTGCAATCTCACTGTGAACGAGAGAATCAAGTTCTTCCTGTGTTTCATACTTGTGTTCTTTTGTTCGCTTTTTGATGCTCTCAATGATCAGATGCGATGTTTCAACACCCACATCGCCGGAGATCAGTATCTCTTCGAGCTGTTCAAGAAACTCTTCGTCGATCTTCCCTTTTGCAAAGATCAGTCGATTGACTTTTGCTACAAGCGTTTCACGAGTTTTTGTCAACCCTTCTTTCAGGCGCGAAAGTTTAAATGAATCAAAAAATCCCAACGTGTTACGTTTCCTTTACTTTATGTTCTTGTAATGTTTGAAAAAATCTCTTTGCATAGACAGAGAGAGAATATCCCAGTAGTGCAACACAAAACCACATCAGAAGAGCTGTAAAAACTGATATGCTTTCATACCTCAATATCGAGAAGACTAAGTACATTGCGAGGAACGAAACTGCAACTTTTCCCGACATCATCGAAGGTAGAATAATTCCGGTTTTTGCTTTTATATACAGACCAGCCAGAAAGATAATTAGGTCGCGCATGAGCACTACAACAGCAAACCACAATGGAATATCGCCAAAAATGACCAGCATTACAACCACGATACCTACACCGATTTTATCGGCAAGAGGATCAATGACCTTACCGAATTCGGAAATTTCGTTGAACTTTCGAGCAAAATATCCATCCAATGCATCAGTGGATACAGCGACGAGGATAATTAGGACAGCTATTTCGCGATTGAAGTGACCGGCAGTAGCAAGAAAATATCCTGCAGGGATCATCAACACAATCCTGCTGAGCGACAAAATATTCGATATGGTCCAGAGTTTGCCCTGTATCATCTCACAACCGCAAATTTACCGAGAATGGTATTCGTCACACCGCCTGATGGATCGATTTTTTCCACGCGGTAGAGATAAATCCCGGATGACAATTGAGTGCCTCGATCATCGCGCAGATCCCATGATATTCCTTCAGATGTCGTCACATCATCAAATATTTTTATTTTTTCACCGTTCGTTGAGAAAACTGTGATGCGGCAATTTGAAGGAATATTGACAAACGATATCTGCCTATTGCTCTTTACCGGATTCGGGTACACAACAATATTCCCGATGCTTTCAGTTTCCTGTGCTATTGAAAGTATTTGACCCTTCCCTTCCATCAGTGCAATACCGGAGCTCGAACTAATCTTCTCACTCACTTTTACTTCGAGACGGAGAGCGATGTCAGAAAGATTGACTCCTGCGGGAAAAATCAAACCAACAGAAGTAGGAGATAAAGAATCAATGCGAGAAACAGAATATTCCTTCACACTATTTTTGATCGTATAGTTCGGGGGAGATAACGCCTGTACAAAATTGGGTTGATCGTTAAATTCAACAAGGATTGTGTTTTTTGATGAGAGCGATACAGAGCGTACGAAAAAATTCTTTGTTTCCGGGATTTGGACATTAAAAGTAAATTTTTTGGAGGTATCTGCTTCCATCCCGGAGGCATCAACTAATTTTTTGATTTGCAGCGATCTGTTTCCATTTTGTATGGCATGAGGAAACGTGAGAAGCAGTGTCCGCGGTGATTTCCATACTGCAGACGATGATGTAATCGTATCATCAAGGACAAATTCCGCATTGAATATATTTTCAGACGAGATAACAAACGAGAATTCGGCACCCAATTGAAAACAAGATATCGGTACAATTCCGGTAATGATTGGTGCTGAATGGGGTACAATCTGGACTCTGTTCGATTGTTGACTTTCAGTTGTGGCAAACACTGCTGCACTATAAAAGTATTGTACATTCTGAACAACAGTAGTGTCCGTCCACTCCGTACCAACAACCGGCGAGATAAAAAATAGTGAATCCGCTGAAGTTCCACGATACACCTTATGATTTGTATATGCAGAATTCCATTGCAGTTTTACTTTTGTGTTCGATAACGATTTGGCAGTAAGTCCCCACGGCGATTGTACGACAGTTGCAGCATTTTCCAGCGACCAAAATTCTGTTTTCCCGTTTGTGTGGAACCCGATCTCATTGATTTCGTCGCTGTCAAAATCAAAAATGATTGCACTGTTACTTTGCGAAGAATGAATCCATTTTGATTCAAACGTTTGACGGACTTGATTCCATTGAAAAATGTAAATATACGGATTGAGCGAAAGGATCAGAGCGTCGGCGGCATCATTCATTTTCAATTTTCCACTCGTGATGCCATTGTCATACGAAGTTCCTGCTTTCACTCCCACAAAATGCTGTTCCCAAATTTTGGTCAGCACTCCTGAGGGGTCGGAGTTCCTGTGAGAAAAAACCCGAACAGTCCAAACGGGCAGATCATATTCCCGATCATTATTCAAATCAAGATTGCTATGCCCGGCAACCGCAACATCTTGTATTCCATCACCGTTAAAATCGCCTGAGGTGATAAAATCACTCATTTCAAACAGATTGGTCGAATCTATTCCTGCCAACACAAAATTTAATGATGCGGGATCGTTCTGGCGGTACATGATCAAGTCTCCGTCATAATCGGCAAAAAGTATCTCCCTGTGTCCTGAGTTTGTAAAATCCCCGACAAGCGACCGCGGCGGACCAAATTGGTTTCTTGTTTCGCCGGGTAATGGGGATGATGGATTTTGAAGTGTTGACGTAAGTGAAAAATTATTATTCCCAAGATTTTTATAAATCAGGAATTGACTGCTGCTGCGCGCAATTATTTCCAGTAGCGTGTCTCCATTAAGATCGATCAATTGACTTCCCCACACGTCCGAAGAATCTCCCCACAACGCTTGCGAAAAATATCTGCCGGTCAAAGTATCTACTTTTAACAATTGTGAGACACCTCTATCCTGAACAAGTATCGAATTTTTCGTAAATGTTCTCGGAATCCAAATGCGTGCCGATGAATCTCTTTGAGTAAAAATACTATTTGCAAATTCAAATACCTTCAGAAGACCAAATTCCCCATTGTTGTCGTATTGGTTCATGATTATGGTCGGTTTTCCGTCAATTGTTTGGACTGCATTCAGGAGAAAGCCATCCGGAAGAGAAAACGATTTCTTCTCAAATCCGGTGGTCGGGATGGTTTGCGGAGAAATAACCATTGATGATCCTATTGAATCAGTCAAATAAAATTTTGTTGAGCGTTGTAGTGAGGAGTTTTCAATAAACTCGCAATAGATATCATACGGCACACCCGGTTGAAAATCGTTTCTCGTAAGGATAAACGAATGATTCTTCTGCAGACCGCTCGATTGAAGACGATTGTATGTGACTTCGCCGCTCCTCCGGAAATACAGATTCCCTCGAGAATCCCTGTCCATGCGCACTTCTACCAATGCACCATATTGGTTACCGATGATCACAGAATCACGAAACCGAAGCGCCAGAATTTTTGGCGCCTGTCGCTGGATGATCACTCGTTGTCGGTATTCTGTGTCGTTTCCTTTGCTGTTCCGTACGAGCAATCGCACTATATAAACATCATCCGGCAATACTATCTTATCAAGAAATTGAATCGTGTCTTTGAGAAGAATCTTATTCTCGATGGACGAAATCAAATTCCATTGGACAGGATTCTCCCCTCTCCCGTACTGTAATGATGCAGACATCAGATACGGAGTAGCCGCAGTGACAACAATATTCATGAAATTGTCAGAGAGAACCTCGTCCTGTTCCGGAGAATGAATCACGACAGAGGAACCTGCGACAGCCTGCACAGCCTTTGATGCGTTGACAATTCCAGCTGCGTAAAATTCATCCCAGCCAGCAGAACCGGCATCGTCTGCCGAGTTAAGCAGGAGACCTCGTATTTCTTCATTTGAAAGAGGGATATAGGTCGGATTTTCATTCCTCTTTTTCTGTTCGATACTTTTCATTAATGCTGAAATTCCAGTCACATGTGGTGCAGCAGCAGACGTTCCGGAAAAGTTGTTCGTATAGCCGCCGTTGAATGCAGTGGTGACGATCTCCTCACCCGGAGCCATAAGATCAAGCGCAGGACTGTGCGATGAAAAAAATGATCGGGAATCAAAGCGATTGACAGATCCTACCGAAATCACCTCACTGAAATCTGAAGGATAATGCGGATTGCCGCTTCCGTCATTTCCGCTTGAGGCAACAAGAACAATATTCTTATCGAATGCATATCGAATAGCATCGTGCAAGAGCGGAGAGCGGATGACATCTCCAAAACTCATGTTAATTACTTCAGCTCCGTTATCCGCAGCATACACGATCGCAGAGGCAATATCAATATCACTGCCATTACCGCTTTTGCCAAATGCACGCACGGGAAAGATCGTACACGGTACAACTCCGGCTAAACCGATGCCATTGTTTGTTTCTGATGCAATGATTCCACTAACACCGGTCCCATGCCCATGTTCGTCGGTTGGATCATTGTCGCGTTCATTCCAGTCACCGATATCTTCAGAGGAAAGATCGACAAAATCAAATCCACGCCAGTCGTCGATAAATCCATTTCCGTCGTCATCTTTTCCGTTGATTCGTTTGTCATTTCCGAACGAATCATTCCCCATTTCACCCGCATTGTTCGCGATAATATTCATTAAATCAGGATGGTCGGTATCAATGCCGGTGTCAATCACACCGACTTTGACGGAGGGAAGAGAAGCATTGATGAAGCCGGTCTCGTAAAGATTTGCTATTCCGATACGTCGAAGATTCCATTGCGAGGAATACGCAGAGTCATTCGGTGTGGAATATACTTTATAATTAGAACTTGGTTGGATGTATTCAACTGCGGGATTTGCCGAGATGGATTGTATCAATTGCCGGTCAGCAGAGTTTGAAAAACGAATGAGTGCATACCGGGACCATGGAAATTTCGTCTTAGGGTTTCCGGGCAGCGTACGAATTGAAACAGCGGATGACAACGCAGATGAAAGTTTCCCTTTGGGGAGCGAAGAAGTTAATCGCGAATAGATTTCAGTTGAATCTTCAGCTTCAAATTTGAATTTGACGACGTACGTTTGGGGAAAACAGAATTGAATTCCAATTACAAGATACAAAAGTGTCTTGACTGCGATTTGCCACATCAGGTTTCAAGGTCATTTTTATCTGTAACGTTTTCAATGGGTGCAGGATATTTACCGCCGAAACACGCCGTGCAGTATCCTTTTTTATCTCCATTGGGAACTGAGGCAAGCAATTTTTTCGGCGACAGATAGTGAACACTGTCAACGCCAAGGTACTGCCTGATCTTTTCAATATCCTCATCGCACTTGACGGCTATTAGTTCTTCCCGATTGGGAAAGTCCATTCCATAATAGCAGGAGTTAACTATAGGAGGCGAGGAAATACGCAAATGAATCTCTTTAGGTTCAGCTTCTTTTAATAATTTTACCAGCATCTTTGAGGTCGTTCCCCGGACAATGGAATCATCCACAACAACCAATTTTTTTCCTTTCAATACTCCTTTTACCGTATTGAATTTGGTTTTTACTTTCATCTCCCGCTGCCCTTGTTCGGGTTGGATGAAAGTTCTACCGACGTAATGGTTCCGTATCAAGCCTAATTCCAGCTTTGTTTTGATCCCCTGCTTAATAGATTCTGTCACATAGCCGAGTGCGGCAGTGTTGCTTGAGTCCGGCACACTGATGACGATGGTTTTCTCGTCTTTATCGGGAATAACAGGAGATTCCTGCGCAAGAGATTTTCCTAATTTACGCCTGACCTTATCGACACTTTCACCGAAGATAAAACTGTCGGGACGTGAAAAATATATGTATTCAAAAATGCAATGATGAGATTTATCCAATTTTTTGTTGATACGATGCGATGTTAAATGCTGCGTACCGGATTCTGATTTTTCAATGACCAAAATTTCACCCGGTTCAATATCGCGGACGTAGGCAGCGTCGATGATATCGAAAGCGCATGTCTCAGAAGCAACGACGTACGAATCATCTTTTTTACCGAGCACCAGAGGTCTGAAACCGTGCACATCTCTTGCCGCAATCATCATTGTATCTGTTAAAATCAGAAAAGAGAATGCACCTTCGAGCCTGTCAATTGCCTCCTTGACCTGATCAATCTGCTTTTGCTGTCTGCTCCGGGCAATCAGGTGGAGAAGCAATTCTGTATCGGATGTCGTTTGAAAGATCGTCCCTTCATCCTGCAGTTCTTTGCGGATTGTCCGAAAGTTCGTCAGATTTCCGTTGTGTGCTACTGCGAGATTGCCGTTACGGTAATTCACGATCAACGGTTGAATATTCTTTTCGTTGTTAGCCGATCCTGTGGTTGAATACCGGGTGTGTCCAATTGCGGAATTTCCTTTTAACTGTTCCTTGAGGATTGAATAGTCGCGGAACACGTCGGTAACAAGCCCCATACCTTTGACGGCATTGAAATGATAACGCTTTTTTTCTTCTTTGTACTCACACGAAACGATCCCCGCAGCCTCTTGCCCCCGATGCTGCAGAGAATGCAAGCCGTAGTACGTCAACACCGATGCAGATGGATTATCAAACACGCCGAAAATGCCGCAGGCAGTACGCGGTTTATCTATCACAGAATATTTTTTTTTCTTCTGTTTCATCGGTTTATAACTGTATCCTTTAACCAATTTGTATCATCCGTTTTTGGATAATCTGTTGTAAAATGTAATCCTCTGCTCTCTTTTCGTTCCAGAGCAGAACGGATAATGAGATCGGCAACCAATGCAAGATTGCGCAGTTCAATCAATTCTTCACTTACTTTTGTCCGCCGGTAAAAGTCCCGTACTTCATCCTGAATCAACTGAATTCGCCGCTGCGCACGGAGCAACCTGTGATTGGAGCGAACGATACCTACATAATCCCACATCAATTGTTGTATCTCTTTTCTGTTATGAGAAACCAGCACCCACTCTTCACTGTTCATCGTACCGCTTTCGTCCCAATCGGGAATATTGGACGGTACACCGTTGCCAGTTTTTTGTTTCACAGCAGTAGCAGCCTTATGTGAATAGACAACTGCTTCAAGCAAAGAATTGCTGGCGAGCCTGTTTGCTCCGTGAAGACCTGTCATTGCCACTTCACCCACAGCATATAAACCGGAAATAGTAGTTCTGCCGGTAGCATCAGTTACCACACCGCCGCACGAATAATGAGCGCCTGGCACAACCGGTATTCGATCTTTGGTGATATCAATTCCATGCTTTAAACAGCGTTCGTAGATGTTTGGGAAATGTTCCTTCGTTTTTGCAGGATCAAGATGAGACATATCTAAGTACACGCATTCATCGCCGCTTCGTTTTAGTTCGTTATCGATGGAACGAGCCACAACATCGCGCGGAGCCAGGTCACCCCTCTCATCATATTTTTTCATAAACTGTTCCCCTCTGCTGTTTCGAAGGATTGCTCCAAAACCACGTACAGCTTCGGAAATCAAAAACGAGGGAGATCCTGAGTCGTATAATGTTGTGGGATGGAATTGTATAAATTCCATATTGGCGATTTTAGCACCGGCTCTGTACGCCATTGCAACACCATCACCCGTTGCGATGAGAGGGTTCGTGGTATGAAGATAAACATGCCCTGCACCGCCTGTTGCCAGCATTGTTGTAGATGCCAAAAATGTTTTTACTCTGTTTGCTTGAATATCAAGAACATACGCACCCCAGCAGTGAATTGAATCGTGAGATTTTTTTTCACTCCCGATCAGGTGGTGTTCCGTGATGAGATCAATGGAGATATGATTTTCGTAGATGGAGATATTCTTGTGTGACGCAATTTTGTCAAGCAGTGCCCGCTCGATTTCTTTTCCGGTGAGATCTGCAGCGTGGACAATTCGGTGATGAGAATGCCCTCCTTCTCTGCCAAGATCGAGTCCCTTGCCGCTTTGTGTGAACTGAACTCCGATATTGATCAGTTCCTGTATTCGTTCCGGACCTTCTTTCACCACCATCTCCACAACATCACGATGGCAGAGATAACCGCCCGCTTTCATTGTATCTTCAATGTGGAACTCGAACTTGTCGTTTCCGCCGATGACCGCTGCAATACCTCCCTGCGCATAGTTCGTGTTGGATTCGGCAGTCTCCTTTTTTGTAACGATTGCCACAGTACCAAATTCAGCAACCTTTAATGCGTATGATAATCCCGCAATTCCGCTGCCGATAACTAAAAAATCTGTTTGAACTTTCATACTACAAGAAGATACAAAAATAAAAAAGGAGAGAAAAGCCTTTCTCTCCTTTTTAAGCGGGAAACTGCAGAATTAAAGTTTGTAATCGATACCGATGTTGAGAACTCCGAGTCCGAATCCAACACCTGCCGTTGCGTACCATTGTTCGGAGAGCATGTACCGCGCATTTGCCGATAAACCTACAACAAAGCCGCCGACTGAAACGGTCGGGTCGGGAAGATTAAATGGATTGTTGGTCCATTTCCAAGAAGCGGACGCAACATTGTAACCGATATTTAATGCACACCAGGTATCCAGTTTTTCAACCTTCAACAAGTCAGCATGATATGTTCCGGTAGCCATGATTAAAATATTTGAATAGCTCCACTCTCCTACTCCAATGGATTCTGAATAACCGGAATACGCGATGGATCCGCCTACGCCGATATTTTCCTGAAGACCCATTTCATAGCTTCCAATAAAGCCCACCGATGCACCGCCGATTGAGCCAAGAGCAAGTTTCGCTCCCGCGTATTGATCTCCTTTGTTGATGAGGACCGTTTGTGCAAAGAGAACGTTGCACATCATACAAAATGTGAGAACCAAAAAAAGTTTTTTCATAGAGATTCCTCCCAATGTGAATAAATAGGTTAAAATGAATAGTGAATTATGATAGTGGAACGAGAATGCTACATCAAAACCAATTGACTTAAGAGATATAGTTGTTGGGGAGGAATTTACGAGACGATACAACCGACGGCGCATTGCGGGTAACACAACTGCGCCGTCGTGAAGACTAACTTACAAAATTAGAAATAAATGTGAACCGTTGCACCTGCTGCACCAAAACCAAGAATGCTTGAAGAACTTCCATTTTTTCTGGTTGTGGTTGTTGCACCGGCTTTCATTTCTGTATCAGAGATTGAACTCATCGAGAATAGGTTCAATTGGTACTCAGCAGAAACACTGATTTCGTTGTAGAGGTAATATTCCGCTCCAACAATACCTGCAAGACCAAATGTCAAACCAGGGGTATTGGACGGCGTGGCACCAAATCCTGCATAATCAGCTGACAATCCATTTGTTATTTCACCGGCTGTTCCACCCGAAGCAACGGCTGCTTTACCACTATTGGACGCCATTGAAATACCAACACCTGCTCCCATATAAGGTTTTACGCGACCTGCATCCATATACATCAAATAATCTGCAGCAATACCAAGTGAAAATTCTGAAAAGTCTCCGTCCGATCCGGTTTGCGTTGGTGTTGCCGGAGGTGGATTAAATGGGATTGTTGCACTATTCATTGCAACTTGTAAACCGACACGTACGGCTGCATCGGATGATAGAAAGTATGATGCACCAATTCCACCAGCAGGTCCGGTTCCTGTCAAGCCAAAGGTTCCGAGTCCGAGAAATGTAAAATTCATTGATTTTGCTCCAGCTTTGTTACCGGCAGGCATATCTTGCGCAGAAACAACCCCCACAACCATCAAAACAACAACGAGGACAGAGAATATTTTTTTCATGACCATATCTCCTGCAATTGTGAATAGATTTTGTTAGCTGTGAAACCAATAAAAGAAGACTTTGCAAATATATAAGGGGTTTAGCCTATTGTCAAGAGAAAACATTTTAACTGATGCTAAAAATAGATGATGACAGAGGAACTTAACGTTGTGATAGAATAATCAACACCCAAGATATTAGCAAATTCCTGTTTGAATGTTAGTCTGCTCAGTGTTATATCCAGGGCAAAAGTATCTGCGATATAACCACTTCCT
>JBFMFY010000052.1:0-21749 GCA_040751955.1 Bacteroidota bacterium | reverse complement strand
ACATCTGAAAAATGCCATATCATTGTCATTCCGAGGAGCGCAGCGACGAGGAATCTGAGAAATTCTTTCAAAATCCCCAATCAGATTTCTCGCTTCGCTCGAAATGACAAAGGGAAATGAATATTTCAGAAGTCACTAAATCATTGAGTAGTTGAGAACGCGAGTAATTAAGAATATGTTTAGAAAATCTCAACTACTCATCTGCTCACCGGCTCAACTACAAAAATCGTTTTAGTTCATCAATGTTTGGATTGATATCGCTCGGCGGATTGGCAAGCGCCGTCTTTCGATTAAAATGATAATCAACAATCACCTGCGGATCCTTGAGAATGTTTCCTGTCAAAATTCCGACGACGGTTTCTTTCGATTTGATCTCGCCGGAACCAATCAGTTTCTTAATTCCCGCAACTGTTGCGCACGATGCCGGTTCTGCACCGATCCCTGCCGCATCGACATGCGCTTTTGCTTCGAGAATTTCTTCGTCGGTCACCGATTCGACGATGCCGTTTGTCCATTTCAACGCCCGTACAGCTTTGGTATAATTCACCGGATCGCCGATCTTGATGGCAGTTGCAATGGTCTCTGCTTTTTCTGCTTTCAATCCCGCAAAATTATTCTTGAATGCTTTATAGAACGGGCTTGCACCTTCTGCTTGAATCACTGCAAATCTCGGCATCCGGTCAATCAATCCGAGTTCATACGCTTCAAACAATGCCTTGCCAAATGCGCTCGTGTTACCGAGATTTCCTCCCGGAAAAACAAACCAGTCGGGAACATTCCAATTCAACTGCAGTAACGTTTCCCAGATGATCGTCTTTTGTCCTTCAAGACGGAACGGATTGATGGAGTTGAGCGGGTACGCAGAGAGTTTTTCCTGCGCTTCACGGATCAACCGCATGCAATCGTCAAAGTCGCCGTTCACGACGAGGGTCTTTGTTCCGTAGGCGAGCGCCTGCGAAATTTTTCCGGCTGCGACATTCCCTTTTGGAATGAGGACCAATCCGGTCAATTCTGCTTCCGACGCATACGCGGCAAGCGATGCCGATGTGTTTCCCGTCGATGCACACGTAACCGCTTTCTGCCTCAACAGCTTCGCCATCGTAATGGCAACGGTCATGCCGCGGTCTTTGAATGAGCCGGTCGGATTTTCTCCCTCATGCTTCAGAAAGAACTTATCCTGCTTCAACCCAATCCACGATGAGATTTTTTTGCTGCGATAGAGACGTGTGTTCCCTTCCTGTTTCGAGACAATGTGATCGTCATGGATTTCAGGCAATACAAGTTCCTTGAAATGCCATACGCCCCCGCTCGGCTGGTCGTAGATGAGGGCACGCTTCTTAAAAAAATATTCTTTTGAAATTTTGTGTTGTTTCTTAATCCTATCGAAATCGTGGATCACGTCGAGCAACTCGCCGTTGTCCGAGGTAAAACGTACGTCGTCAAGCGGATACTCTTTTCCTGTGGTGATACTTTTAAGAATTGAAATTGGTTCAGCATGCATAGTTCAATGCAATTCCATTGACGGAAACGATGTGATCAAGACGGATGACCGTTCCGTTGTCGAGTTTTAAATATTCTGCACCATCTTTTGCAAATAGATCTGCAATAAAGCCGTCGATGATTTGCTCATTGCCATCCATTTTGTGTACGATCGAGCAGCGTGTCCGTTGCGTAGCGTACGCTTCTAATTGATCGTAATACGAGCAACTGATGCTTTGATATGTATTTTCTTTTTTACCCATACAAGATTTGTTCACCCTGAGTAAGCGAGTCCATCGTACGGACGAGCGCGTCGAAGGGTGTTCATTGATAAAACGCGTCGTGAACTGACTGCACCGCTTTTTTGGCGTCTGCCTGATTGACAACAAATGAAATATTCAATTCGGATGATCCCTGCGCGATGGCAATAATGTTCACGTCCGCTTTGGCAACGGCATCGAATGTCTTTCCGGCGATTCCTTTCGTACCGATCATTCCCTCGCCGACGACAGCAATGATGGAGACCGGCTCCTTGACCGATACATCATCAATAATTTTCTTCGCAATATCAATGCTGAATTCTTCCCGCAGTACTTTCACTCCCGTTTTGCTGTCTTTTCTTGGTACGATGAAGCAGACATTGTGCTCGGATGATGCCTGCGAGATCATCATCACGTTTACTTGTGCTCGGGCGAGAGAGGAAAAGATCCGCGCCGATACACCGGGCACACCAATCATGCCGCTCCCTTCGATCGCAATGATGGCGAGACCGTCAATTGATGTGACGGTCTTTGCAGAGTGCCCGTTCGTTGTTGCCGACGCGGATATCAATGTACCGGGATGTGTCGGGTTGAACGTGTTCTTGATGCGAATGGGAATTTTCTTTTCGATAGCCGGAACCATCGTCTTCGGATGGATCACTTTCGCGCCGAAGTAACTCATCTCCGCTGCTTCGCGATACGAGATTTCAGACAGCACGCGGGCAGATTTCACCACACGGGGATCTGCGGTCATCACTCCGTCAACATCGGTCCAGATCCAGATTTCTTTACTGTTCACCGCTGCACCAACAATAGAGCCGGTATAATCGGAACCGCTCCGTCCGATGGTTGTCGTAATACCGTCTTCTGTGGAAGCGATGAATCCGGTCACGACGGGAACGACATTTTCTTTGACCAGAGGAACGACCTCGCTGTTGATCGATTTGTTCGAGTATGCAAAATCGACCGCCGCCTCTCCGAAATTATTGTCTGTTCGAATGATTGTGCGGGCATCAATGAATTTTGTTTTAATCCCATTCTCATCAAGTATCGCAGCGATCTGTCTGCACGAAAGAATTTCACCGAATGATGCAATCGCATCAAGCGAGCGGGGAGAAAGTTCTTTCAGCAGTCCGATGCCGTAGTATAACTGCGAGAGTTCATCAATGGATGCCTGTTGCTCCTTAATGAGAGCCGCGCGCCGCTTGTTATCCTTCACCAATTCATGGGCGATGTGGATGTGTTTATCACGCAGCGTGTTGACAGCGTTGTGCACTTCCCCCGTTTTGCGTTCAACCGCTTTGCGCGCCGTTTCCAAAAGTGTGTTGGTCACGCCGCTCATTGCCGAAGCAACGACAACGGGCTGCTCATTTAAAAATTGTTTTACAATAGAAACAACTTCTTGCAATCTTGGAACGTCGCCGACCGACGTTCCGCCGAATTTCATTGTTAGCATAATATTTTCTACCGTCATTGCGAGCGAGTGTTTTTTTAACGAGCGAAGCAATCTTTGAATTAGTTGGGAGATTGCTTCGTCGCTTCGCTCCTTGCAATGACACTTACTGTTAAGTTAAATGTATTCTACTATTTTTTGAGCCATTTCCTTCGTCCCCAACAACGTCGTCCCTTCAGTATAAATATCTCCAGTACGGAATCCTTTGCTCAGCACTTTCTCAATTGCATTCTCGATAGCATCAGATTCAGCACTTAAATTGAATGAATATTTCAACATCATTGCAACAGAAGCGATCGTTGCAATCGGATTCGCTTTGTTCTGTCCAGCAATATCAGGTGCGCTGCCGTGGACCGGCTCGTACATTGCAACATTGCCGCCGAGTGAAGCAGACGCAAGCATTCCAATTGAACCGGTAAGCATCGCTGCTTCGTCACTGAGAATGTCGCCGAACATATTTTCTGTGACGATCACATCGAACTGTTTCGGATTGCGGATCAATTGCATGGAGCAATTATCGACGTACATGTGGGAAAGTTCGATGTCGGGATAATTCTTGGCGACATCAATAACAACTTTTCGCCATAGTTGCGATGTTTCAAGGATGTTCGCTTTATCCACCGAACATAATTTCTTTTTTCTCTTTCGTGCTATCTCAAATGCAGATTCGGCGATCCGCCGCACTTCAGATTCAGAATAGATCATCGTATTGAATCCGACCTCTTCGCCGTTCCGTTTTTCAAATCCGCTCGGTTTGCCGAAATACAATCCGCCCGTCAATTCGCGTACAACGATGATATCCACTCCGTTGACAATCTCTTTTTTCAATGAGGATGCGTCAACAAGTGCGGAGTAAATTTTTGCAGGACGGATATTGGCGTACAACCCCAGTTCTTTGCGCAATCCAAGCAGCGCTCGTTCCGGTTTCAGATGCTGCGGATTGGAATCCCATTTCGGTCCGCCGACTGCGCCAAGAAGGACGGCGTCGCTTTCCTTGCACATTTTTAATGTCTCATCGGGGAGCGGAATTCCTGTTGCATCTAACGCGGCACCGCCGGCGAGAGCATTCTTATACTTGAATGTGTGACTGAATTTCTTTGCAATGACTTCAAGAACTTGAAGCGCACCGGCGACTACTTCCTGTCCGATGCCGTCGCCGGGGATGACTGTAATTATTTTTTTCATTAATAATCTGTGGTCGTTATTTATTGATAAGTTCCGACAACTCTCTCGAACGTATCGTTGCTGTTGCAACCGCGTCAATCAGCATTGAACGCAAGCCGTGCGATTCGAGTTCGTGAATGGCGTTGATTGTTGTGCCGCCGGGCGTTGTTACTTGGTCACGCAAAATTGCAGGGTGAACATTCGATTCCTTCACCAATTTTGCAGAACCGAGTACGGTTTGAATTGCAAGTTTGGTTGAAATATCGCGCGGCAATCCCATTTTCACGCCGCCGTCAATCAGCGCTTCGATCACCATGTAAATATAAGCAGGACCGCTGCCGCTCAGTCCGGTCACTGCGTCGAGATGCTGCTCTGCAACAACCACAACATCGCCAACCGCCTCGAATATCTTGATTGCAATATCATGCTGTTTTTCATGTACATATTTGCCGAACGAAATCGCCGTTGAACCGAGTCCGACGGTCGAAGCAATATTCGGCATACTCCGCACAATGGGAATATTCTTCCCAACGATCTTCTCCATCGATTCTGTCGTTACGCCGGCAGCAATGGAAATGATGAATTGATCTTTGTGCAATACTTCGTGCATCTCTTCCAGCACTTTGCGAATGACCGCCGCTTTCACGCAGAGAATAACGATGTCGGCACGCTTCGCAGCATCCTTATTGTTCGTTGTAATATGTACACCAAACTCGGTTTTTAATTTCTCCAACTTTTCCATTCTCGTGCCGCTGGCGTAGATTTTCTTTGCACCGGTCAATTGGGCATTCAATATTCCTCGGATGAGCGATGTACCCATATTGCCGGCGCCGATGATGGCGATTGTTTTATTCAGCATAATTTTCCCAGTCCAATAAATTTTTCACACAAAGCGACAAAAACAAATAGATTCAACCTTTGCGTCTTTGTATGAGCATCAACCCTTTGACAACATTCCCGATCTACGTGCATATTCAAATATACCGCCGCCGCGAAGAATGTGTTCTACATCGCCGAGTGAATTAAGTTTGTACTCTTTCTTCTGCGTAACGTTCTTTAAAACTCCCGCCGTGGTATCCAGTTCCAACTCATCTCCTGTCCGGATTTCTTTCACGAGATGCTGTGGCGTTTCAAACGGAGCAACAAATGCACCGTCTATGGCATTGCGGTAGAAAATGCGTGCGTAACTTTCAGCAACAACCGCTTCAATTCCGGCAACTTGCAGTGCGAACGGCGCATGTTCGCGGGATGAACCGCAGCCGAAATTCTTTCCGGCAATGACAATTGTGTAGTCGCTCTGCCAATTTCCATCTTTTATGAAAGGAATATTACCTTGCGGCAGCCCCGATTGTTCAATCGGTACGCCGGAGAAAGCGTAGCGTCCATAATTTTTCTTCTCGTCGAGATCATCCAGTTTGTACACGAGATGTGCAGCCGGAATGATCTGGTCGGTATCGATGTCGTTGCCGAGAACGAATGCTTTGCCTTGAATGATTGATTTCATGCTATCCTCTGAAAAATTTAGAGATTAAACATCGCGAGAGCAAACATAAAAAAACCTCCAACACGTTTCACCAGTATCGGAGGTCTCTGATGAAATCGGATGGTGTTATTTTGTTGTCGTCGGTGATGTCATAGAAATATTTTCGAAAAATTCTTTCTGAACTGGAACAACAGAGTCATTGGATTTTCCAAATCTCCAAGATTTGGAAAATCTCTATCGATTAATTGAAAAACTCCCTCGGATTCGTAATGACACCTTTCACAGCCGATGCCGCAACGGTGTACGGCGATGCAAGATAGACTTGGGACTTTTTCGATCCCATACGCCCCGGAAAATTCCTGTTCGTCGATGAAATACAGACCTCGATGCCATTCAACCGTCCGAATGTATCCGAAGGACCTCCCAAACATGCCGCGCAGGACGAATCGCCGATACGGCATCCGGCTTCTTCAAAGATCTGCATGACTGTTTTATCTTTCACCCTGATCGATTTGATCTGCTTTGCAACATCGGTTGTTGCAGGGACAATGTAGGTATCGATCTTCACTTTTTCGCCGTACATGATTTCTGCAGCAGCAATGAAGTCCGAGATTTTTCCGCCGGTGCAGCTGCCGATATATGCACGATCGAGTTTTGTCCCTGCAACTTCACTCACGACTGCTTTGTTATCGGGCGAATGCGGTTTTGCAATCGTCGGTTCGATTTCCTCGACATTAAAATGATGGACAGAATGATATTTCGCGTCACCGTCATTGTAAAAAGATTCAAATTGTTTGTTCGTACGGGCGCGAACATACTCAAACGTCGTTTTATCGGGAGCGCAGACGCCGTTCTTTCCCCCAGCTTCAATCACCATGTTGCAGAGCGTCATGCGGTCTTCCATCGTCATTGCATCGACAGTCGAACCGCCGAAATCCATTGCGCGGTATGTTGCGCCATCAACCCCGATCTTTCCAATCACCGCAAGAATCAAATCTTTCGCCATCAGATATTTCGGCATCTCACCTTCAAAAACAAATTTCATCGTCTCGGGTACTTTCACCCACAATTTTCCGGTACCGAGAACGAATGCCGCATCTGTATTGCCGATACCGGTTGCAAATTCACCGAATGCGCCCGCAGTGCATGTGTGAGAATCTGTTCCAAATAACACCTCGCCGGGACGAGTGAATCCTTCTTCCGGCATCGCAACGTGGCAGACCCCTTTGTAACGATCGGTGCCGACATCGTAGTAGTACGGAAGATCCTGCTCCTTGGCAAAGTCGCGCAGGATCTGGATGTTGCGGTTCGCATGAATATCTTTTGTAAAAATATAGTGGTCGGGAATAACGACAAGTTTTTCCTTATCCCACACTTTTGCATCGTTGCCGAATTCACGTTTGAAGATACCGAATGTTCCCGGACCGCACACATCATGCGTCATCAGTACATCGACATCGATCCACACGTTGTCTCCGGGCTTTACCTCTTTCTTGCCTGAATGTTTGGCAAGAATTTTTTCCGTCATTGTCATTCCCATAAAAAAAATCTACCTCTGATAAATGAATAAAATGTAGGCACGGATGAAAATCTGTGCCTTAGGAACGTGTTTTCACACGTCCCTACAATTATTATTGTTTTACACCGCTTGCGCTTCCTGCCGTACAGAGGAATCACGCTCTTTCCTGAACCGGGCGCTCACTGCATGATTGATCGCATTCAAGTACGCTTTCACGCTTCCGGTGATCACATCCGTGCTTGCAGAACGACCGTTGAAGACATAGCCGTCAATCGCAATCTTCACGAACACTTCGCCGATTGCATCCCGTCCCCATGCAACGGACTTGATCGAGTAATCAAGCAACTCAACGCCGATGCCGGTGATGCGTTCAATTGCACGGTATGCGGCATCCACGGGACCATCGCCGGTTGCGGAATCTTGATAGAATTCATTTCCTTTTTTCAGACCGACAGTCGCCGTCGGAACGAGATTCAATCCGCTTGTTACTTGGAATGTTTCGAGTTTGTATGTCTCTTCAAGATTTGAAAGTTCATCCTGAAGAATTGCGACAAGATCGTCATCGAATATCTGCTTCTTCTCGTCAGCAACTTTCGTGAAAACGGAATATGCACGCTCCAATTCTTCATTGGATAAATTGTATCCGAGTTCTGCGTAGCGCTGCTTCAAGGCATGCCTGCCAGAATGTTTTCCGAGCACAAGCGTGCTGTGCTTAATGCCGACACTCTGAGGTGTCATGATCTCGTACGTGATAGAATTTTTTAACATGCCGTCCTGATGAATTCCGGCTTCATGCGCGAATGCATTGTCGCCGACGATTGCTTTGTTGCGCTGTATGTGCATTCCCGTCAGTGAAACGAGCAATTTACTAGATTTGTAAATTTCTTCCGTGTTGATGTTGGTGTGAACATTCAACGCTTCGGATCGTGTGCGAATAGCCATCGCAATTTCTTCCAGTGATGCATTGCCGGCACGTTCCCCGATACCGTTTACGGTACATTCGATTTGCCGAGCGCCGTTCATTACCGCCGCGAGAGAATTTGCAACAGCCATTCCAAGATCGTTGTGGCAGTGTGCACTCAAAATCACTTTGTCAATGTTCGGCACACGTTCAACGAGCGTCCGCATGATCTTTCCGTAATCGTCCGGGATAGCATACCCGACCGTGTCGGGAATATTGACAACCGTTGCGCCTTCAGCGATGACCGCCTCCACAATCTGGCAGAGATAATCGATATCGCTACGGGAAGCATCTTCACATGAAAATTCCACATCGTCGCAATACGATTTTGCGAGACGAACCGCTTTCACCGCCGCATCAAGAACTTCTTCACGCGATTTCTTCAATTTGTATTTCAAATGAATGTCCGACGTCGCGATAAATGTATGAATGCGCGGTTTTGCGGCATGTTTTAACGCTTCCCACGCACGATCGATATCACCTTTATTTGCACGACTCAATCCTGCAATTGTAACGGTGCGAATTTGTTTTGCGATTTCCTTCACCGATTCGAAATCACCTTCGCTCGCAATCGGAAAGCCCGCTTCAATCACATCGACCTGAAGACGCTCCAATTGACGTGCCATGCGGATCTTTTCTGTGAAATTCATGCTGCAGCCGGGCGATTGTTCGCCGTCGCGCAGTGTCGTGTCGAAGATGTAAATTCTGTCACTCATATTCTTTTCTCAAAAATTTTACTGCGTCATTCTGAGTCCCGCGAAGCAGGACGAAGAATCCAGAAAACTGGATGCTTCGCTGCGCTCAGCATGACTACAGTCATTACAAATGCCTCTTCTCCAACGGCGCATACCGTTTTAGATCATTCATCAATGAATTGAATTGATCCGGTGTTAGCGATTGTGCGCCGTCGGAAAATGCTTTCTCGGGATTCGGATGAACTTCGATGATCAGTCCATCCGCACCGACAGGAATCGCCGCTTTCGCCATCGGAGGAATCAAACTGCGGACACCAGTGCCGTGACTCGGATCGACGATAACAGGAAGATGCGACAACTCTTTTAACGCGGGCACAGCGGTCAGATCGAATGTATTGCGCGTGTAATCTTCAAACGTGCGGATGCCCCGCTCGCACAAGACGACGTTGTAATTTCCCTGCGACATGATGTATTCCGCGGACATCAACAGTTCCTTGTACGTGCTGGACATGCCGCGTTTCAATAAAACGGGTTTCTTTGCTCGGCCGACTTCTTTCAGCAGAGCAAAATTTTGCATATTGCGCGCGCCGATTTGGAACATGTCGGCATATTTTTCGATCAACGAAACATCGCCGGGCTGGATCACTTCGGTCACAAATGGCAATCCGGTTTTCTCCCGCGCTTCCGCCATGTACTTTAATCCTTCTTCTTCCAGACCCTGAAACGAGTACGGGGATGTTCTTGGCTTGAATGCGCCGCCGCGAAGAATGTGAGCGCCCGCTTTTTTTACCTGTTCCGCGCTCAAAAGAATCTGCTCTTTTGTTTCGACGGAACAGGGTCCCGCCATAACAACGAACTTGGAATTTCCTATTTCGATATTTCCGACTTTTACAACACTGCGCGGTTTCGTCTCTTTGCTCGCCAGTTTGAACGGCTTGAGAATCGGCATGACGCTTTCCACATAATCAAGTGATTCAAGTTGATGTAGCTGCGTCTTGTCCCGCTCATCTCCAACGCACGCAATCACCGTCCGTTCTTCACCGACGATCGGATGCGGTTTGAAACCGTATTCCTTCACACGGTCGATGACGTGATCGTATTCTTCTTTTTTTGTTCCGGGTTTTAATACAATGATCATATTTCTTTCTCAAATAAAGTCATCCGATGAGTCACTTTTTAGGCTTAGATTACAATACAGATATTGGTTAATGAAATAGATACACTCATCGGATGACTGGAAACAATTATTTTACTTTCAACAAATGATAGGTGATGCTGTCCACAAGCGCTTTCCAGCTTGCGTCAACAACATCGGATGAAACGCCGACCGTATTCCATGACGATGCGCCGTTCTTCGTCTCGATCAGCACGCGGACCTTTGCTGCGGTCGCATTTTGCGAGTCGAGCACGCGTACTTTGTAGTCTGTCAACTGAATATCTTTCAATTGCGGATAGAATCGTTCGAGCGCCTTGCGCAACGCTTTGTCCATCGCATTCACAGGACCGTTTCCTTCGGCAGCGGTGATCTCCGTTTCATCGCCGACACGCACTTTGATCAACGCTTCGCTGCGGGCTTCCTTTTCGTCAGAATCTTTATGGATGCTGATCTTGAAGCGTTCGAGTTCAAATAATTTTTTGATCTCACCCGTATGTTTCTTCACCAGCAGCTCAAACGAACCTTCTGCATCTTCAAAATAATAGCCGTAGTTCTCCATTTCTTTAATCTCATCAACAACTTTCTGGGCAGCAGAAGATTTGTCGTCGATTTTTAATCCGAGTTCTTCTGCTTTATACAGCACATTGCTTTTTCCGGAAAGGTCCGAGACCAAGACGCGGCGCGTGTTGCCGACCGTTTCAGGCTCGATATGTTCGTATGTCTTCGGTGTTTTCATCACCGCACTCACATGCACTCCTCCCTTATGAGCAAATGCACTTTCGCCGACGTACGCAAGATTCTTTCTGTGCTTTAAGTTTGCCAGTTCACTGACGTATCGGGAAAGTTCGGTCAGTTTTTTTATTTCGTTCCCAACAACATCAAATCCCATTTTCAGTTGAAGATTGGGAATGATGGAGCAGAGGTTCGCGTTGCCGCACCGTTCGCCGTAACCGTTGATTGTTCCCTGCACGTGCACGGCGCCATGCTGCACCGCTGCAAGCGTATTGGAAACACCAAGGTCGCAGTCATTATGTGTGTGAATTCCTATTTGAACTTTGATTTGCTTCTTCACCTCATCGACGAATTCGACAACTTCCCACGGCATTGTTCCGCCATTCGTATCGCATAGTACAATGACATCTGCGCCCGCTTGCTGCGCTGCCTGCAGCGTTTTGATTGCGTATGCTTTATCCGTTTTAATTCCGTCGAAAAAATGTTCGGCATCGTACACTACTTCTTTCCCGTTCTTCTTCAGATACGCGATCGAATCGGAAATGAGTTCAAGATTTTCCTGTTCGGTAATTTGCAACGCTTCTTTTACATGCAGCAGCCACGTCTTGCCGAAGATTGTTACGACGGGAGTCTGCGCATCAAGCAATGCTTTAATGTTTGCATCGTCTTCCACTTTATTTTTTGCTCGGCGGGTGCTGCCGAACGCGGCAATCTTCGCATGATTTAATTTCACGGAACGAATTCGCTCGAAGAACTCCATATCCTTCGGATTGGAACCAGGCCATCCCCCTTCGATGTAATCAATGCCGAAAGCATCGAGACGCTTGGCGATCTTCACTTTGTCTTCGGCGGAAAAGGAGACTTCTTCTCCCTGCGTGCCGTCGCGAAGCGTGGTGTCGTATGTGAATATTTTTTTCATATTCTTTTGTAGGCGCGGATGATAATCCGCGCATTAGGAACGGATGTTCATCCATTCCTATAATTATTTTTTCCAATTCTCCGGTCGCAAACTTCTCACTGCTGCACCCGCTTTCCACATCTCGGAATTTTTCCACTCATCCAACTCTTTCTGCAACTTGTCGCGGTAATCCGATGAACTTGTCGAATCGAGCACACGTTTTGTTTCGACTCCGTATTGAACGTCGCGATAAAGCAATTCAAACAGCGGTTTGTTTGCCGCTTCGAATTTTTTTGCCCAATCGAGAGCTCCACGCTGTGCCGTGACCGAACATGCTCCAAACATCCAATCCATTCCGTGCTTTCCGACGAGCGGATATAAACTTTGCGTTGCTTCTTCAACTGTTTCGTTGAACGCTTCACTCGGCGAATGACCCATTGCGCGAAGCACATCGTATTGCGCTTTCATCAATCCGGCAATCGCTCCCATCAGTACGCCCCGTTCACCGGTGAGATCGCTGAGTACTTCTTTTTCAAATGTTGTGGGAAAGAGATATCCGGATCCGATGGCAATGCCGCATGCAATGGCGCGCTCGCGTGCTTTTCCCGTTGCGTCTTGAAACACCGCAAAACTCGCGTTGATGCCGCTTCCTTCCAGATAATTTGAACGGACAGTCCGTCCGCTTCCTTTCGGTGCAACGAGAACAACATCGACATCTGCCGGAGGAACAACG
The DNA here is from genome assembly GCA_040751955.1 of Bacteroidota bacterium. Classification (GTDB taxonomy): domain Bacteria; phylum Bacteroidota; class Ignavibacteria; order UBA10030; family UBA8401; genus SpSt-333. The sequence goes on along the minus strand of JBFMFY010000052.1, from coordinate 9,216 downwards.
CCGGTTTGATCTTTGAAAACAATAGAGAATCCATGTGAGAAATAAAGTGCCTGCCCTTTTTTTAAATTCTTTTTTACAACGTCCCATTGCTGCTTCTGTCCGGAATCGGAAAGCAGATATTGTATGATGGTACCTTTTTGGATCGCCTCCTCAATATTCGAGAAAAGATTCTTCCCTTCCACCCAGCCGTCACGGACAGCATCATTCCATCCTTTGCCTCCCTTGCGTTGACCGACGATTACGTTGATACCGTTATCGCGCATGTTCAACGACTGTCCGTATCCTTGCGGACCGTAACCGAGAATGGTGACAACTTCATTCTTCAAAAATTCTTTTGCTTTCGATAATGGATATTCTTCACGTGTAACGACCTCTTCAACTGTGCCGCCGAAATCTATTGTTGCCATAAATTTTATTTCTCCTGATTAATTATTTGTCTTATGATTGCGCTGACGCTACAGGTTTTTTACCAGACTAGTATCAAAATTATCAACGAATATTCTGCGTCATCACTTGTTATGGTTTCATTTCAATTTTTATCGTGTCCTTCTTTTCGGAGACAGTGAACTTTGCTTCATCAAATGTCGGTGGACTGAATGTGCCAGTTACATTATTGGAGACGCCGTACGGTTCATCGGGAAAACCAAACCAGTTCCTGTCCATCACTTCGTTTGAATTTTCATCGTGCACGGCTGCAATCGCATATTTTCCGGGCGGCAATCCGTTGAAACTGATGATAATAGATGATGAGGTTACCTTTGCCCGTCCCCAACGGAACGCCTTTTCCGGATGCGTTGGAAATCCCTCTTCCGCATTGAATAAACTCAACAACACCTGCCCTCTCTGCACTTTTATTCCATTAATCTGAACGACGATACTGCTTTCCGCCGGCTTCTTCGTCATTTGTGAAATACCACATTGAACAACAACACACATCAATACGAAAAAATATTTCATCATTGTGCCTTGCCGAACATGGGACCGTTAATGTTTGACTTCGTTTTCAGTATCTTCCTCTTTTGCAACATCAAGCGCATCATTCGTCTCTTTTTTCTTCTGCAGCATCGCCGTCGGGATCACTTTCCAGAAATTGAACCGATGATCTTTCCATCCCTTCAGCAGTTCATTCGCGCGAGCACTGTCGGTCAATTCGAGATGCTGGTAGATGAGCGACTGCAAAAATTTCTCCTCATCGTCATCACGCAAACGATGCAAAGTGACCAATTGCTTATTGACGCGCTCTTTGAAATTTCCGTCCGCATCGAACACAAACGCCACGCCGCCGGTCATTCCCGCGCCGAAATTTTTCCCGACGGTGCCGAGAATAACCACCGTACCGTTCGTCATATACTCGCATCCGTGATCGCCGACTCCTTCAACCACCGCAAGAGCGCCGCTGTTGCGCACGCAGAACCGTTCGCCGGCACGTCCATTGATGAACGCTTTTCCCCCTGTAGCGCCGTACATCACCGTATTCCCGACGATCACATTTTGCGCTGCGTTTTCTTTCTTCACTGCAGAAGTAATGATAATCTCGCCGCCCCCCATACCTTTGCCGACATAATCATTCGATTCGCCGATCAACGTCAGCCGGACACCGTTCACCAGAAACGCGCCGAAACTTTGTCCTGCACTCCCTTTGAATGTGAGATCGATCGTTCCTTCCGGCAACCCTGCATCGCCGTACTGATACGCAATCTGTCCCGATAATTTTGTACCGACGGAGCGGTTGGTATTCCTGATTGTATAGGATTTCTTAATCGGGGTTTTCTCACGGATTGCATCTTTCACGTCAATTAAGATAACGTCATCCAGCGGTTTTGCCGTGCGTTCACTCCGTTGAAAAATTCTCCGCTGCTGTTCGTTACGAGTATCAGGCGGAGAGATGATCGCCGATAGATCAACGGTATTTGCTTTCTGATGATTCGGAATTTCTCTTTGTTCCAGTAAATTTGTCTGACCGATAATTTCGGTGAGCGATGAATAACCGAGTGCTGCAAGTTGTTCACGCACATCTTCTGCAACGGCGCGCAAGTACGCCACAAGTTGATCGGGATTTCCTTCGAATTTTTTCCGAAGTATTTCATCCTGCGTTGCAATACCGACGGGGCACGTATTTAAATGGCACTGGCGGACATATTTGCAGCCGATAGCGATCAATGCCGCCGTTCCGAAATTAAATTCTTCAGCACCAAGCATTGCGCCGATCAAAATATCGCGTCCGGTCTTGAATCCGCCATCCGTACGGAGCGTGATACGGTTTCGCAATCCGTTCAGTGTGAGCACTTGCTGCGCTTCAGCAACGCCGAGTTCCCAGCAACTTCCTGCACTTTTAATAGAACTCCACGGCGACGCGCCTGTTCCTCCCTCGTGACCTGAAATCAGAATTACGTCTGCGCCTGCTTTAGCAACACCCGCTGCAATTGTTCCGACACCTGCTTCGCTGACAAGTTTTACACAAATCTTTGCGCGGGGATTCGCTTGCTTCAAATCGTAAATTAACTGTGCAAGATCTTCAATAGAATAAATATCGTGATGCGGTGGCGGCGAAATTAACTGAATACCGGGCATCGACTTGCGCAATCGAGCGATTAACGGTGATACTTTATGCGCGGGAAGTTGTCCCCCTTCTCCCGGTTTTGCCCCTTGAGCCATTTTGATCTCAAGTTCTTTTGCGCTGGCAAGATATTCCGCCGTCACACCAAATCGTGCCGATGCCACCTGCTTAATTGCACTATTCGCCGAATCACCGTTCGGTCGAATTTTGAAGCGAACCGGATCTTCTCCTCCTTCACCGCTGTTGCTTTTTCCACCAATGCGGTTCATTGCAATTGCGATCGTTTCATGCGTCTCAGGCGACAATGCACCGAGGGACATTGCCGCAGTCGTGAAACGCTTCATAATTTCTTCCGCCGGTTCGACCTCTTCCAATGGAATCGGATTGCGGTTGGACTTGAACTGCATCAGATCTTTCAGCGTTACCGGATCGTGTTCGTTTAATGCTTTTGCAAGATGACCGTAATTTTCTTTCGTCGCATTCTTTCTAAATTGCTGCATGGCGCGGAGCGAATCGGGAGACCATGCGTGCGTTTCGCCGTTCTTCTTAAATTTATAATCGCCTTTATCCGGCAATACTTTATTTTCAACTGCAAATGCGGTACGATGACGCTCGAATGCCTCTTCGATGATTTCTTTCAAACCAATGCCACCAATGCGGGACGGCGTACCGGAAAAATATTTATCGACAACTTCTTTGTTCAATCCCAACGCTTCAAAGATCTGCGCGCCGCGATAACTTCCGGCGAGAGCAATTCCCATCTTCGCCATCGTTTTAAGAATTCCCGCTTCGATTGCTGTCTTGAAATTTTTGAATGCCGCTTCGACCGCCTCTTCACTCTCACCCTTCGATTCAACCATCTTGCGGATGGTTTGCAGCGCGAGGTACGGATTGATCGCATTAACGCCGTAACCGATGAGCGTTGCGAAGTGATGAAGTTCGCGTGCTTCAGCAGTTTCGGTTACAACACTTAACTTCAGTCGCTTTTTCGTTCTGATCAAATGGTTGTGGACTGCACCCACGGCAAGAAGCATCGGCAGCGGAGCGTGCTTGTCGTCGGTCTCTTTGTCGGAGAGTATGACAAGAAACTTTCCTTCATCCGCTGCACGTTCCGCCTCGACACAAATCCTATTCAATCGTTCTTCGGCACCGGCGGTTCCTTTTTCAACCGGAAAGACAACGGAAAGAGTTGTTGATTTAAATTTCTCATCGTCAATTGTTCTCAGCGCTTCCAGTTCGTTATCGAACAGGAACGGCGAGTTGATCTGTACGAGTTTTGCATGTTCCGGCGTTTCGCCGAACCAATTACGGCGGTGTCCGAGTTTTCCTGTCAGCGACATCACCGATTTCTCGCGGATCGGATCGATCGGAGGATTCGTAACCTGTGCGAATTGCTGCCGGAAATATGATGGAAGCAACTTCGGCTGACGCGACAGCACGGCAATCGACGCATCATCCCCCATCGAGCCGACAGGTTCTTTTGCTTCTTCGATCATCGGTGTGAAAATCAACTGCAATTCCTCTGCGCTGTAGCCATTGCACAATTGAAGGCGAAGCAATCGCTCGGTGTCGTACATCGGGTTCGATTTTTCAGGATTTGAGATGTGTTCGTTCAATCTGTACAAATTTTCTTTCACCCATTCGGTGTACGGTTTCTGCAACGAGAGATTCTTTTTGATTTCGTAATCGCGCAAGAGAATTTTCTTTTCAGTATCAACAGCAATCATCTGTCCGGGACCGAGTTTTCCTTTACGGACTACCTTTACATCGTCAACTTCTACAGCACCGACTTCGGACGAGAGAATGACGAATCCGTCATCTGTTACTTTGTATCGTGCCGGACGCAATCCGTTTCTATCCAGAGACGCGGCGACAATTTTTCCGTCTGTAAAAACAAGTGCAGCAGGACCATCCCACGGTTCGCTGAAACATTCATGGTATTCAAAGAATCCGCGCACGAATGGCTCTACGCGGTACGATGACGACCATGCCTCGGGCACAAGCATCAGCATTGAATGGAGGATATTTCTCCCCGACATCGTCAATACTTCCAATGCATTGTCAAGATTTGCAGAATCGCTGCCGCCATCACGAATGATCGGTTTGACGAGATCGACGTCGCTTCCCCAGATTTCTGAAGTCAATTCCGCCTCGCGCGCTTTCGTCCAATTACGGTTTCCCTGAATCGTGTTGATCTCGCCATTATGCGCCAGCATCCTGAACGGGTGCGCCAATTCCCACTTCGGAAACGTGTTGGTGCTGAAGCGCTGGTGAAACACAGCAATTGCTGTTTCATAATCGGAATGCTGCAGATCGATATAAAATTTTTCGAGTACTGCCGGCGTTACCAATCCTTTGTAGATGATTGTTTGCGATGAAAAAGATGCAATGTAGAGTGAAAGATTTTCTTTGAGCGCTTCACGTTCAATCTCTTTTCGTGCAATATAAAGAACGCGCTCATACTCACCCGCCGGAACAGCATCAGGCTTACCGACCAGCAGATGATAAATTGCGGGCTGCGTTGCTGCTGCTTTATCTCCAAGGAAGTATGAATCGGTTGGTACGGTTCTCCATGTCAATAAATGGAGATTACGTTTTCGCAGAATAGTTTCAACAAGAGTTTTGCATTTTACAAGTGCATTGACTTCACGCGGCAGAAAAAAAACTCCGACTCCCAATTCGTCATCGGAAGAGATCATCGACGCCAATCCTGATACCTCTTTTTTGAACAGAGCGTGCGGAATCTGCGTTAAAATTCCCGCTCCATCCCCTGTTTGTTCGTCGGCATCGACAGCACCGCGGTGCGTAACATTGCATACACCTTTGATGGCGAGTTTCAGCACACGATTGCTCTTGATACCTTCGATGTTTGCGATGAATCCCATGCCGCACGCATCATGTTCAAATCTCGGATCGTACAAAGGAAATTGTTGCCGGATATTGTCGTCCATTTAAACGTCTCCTACAAATTCTCGTTTCAGCGCAACGCGTCCGGTGCGCGCGAGTTCTTTAATGTGGAACGGTTTCAGCATTTTGATAATCGCATCCACTTTTTGTCCGCTCCCCGTTGCCTCTACTGTAACAGTTTTGTGGCTGATATCGATGATCTTCGCCTGAAAAATTTCTACGATCTGCATAATCTCCGAGCGATTTTCGGAATTCGTACCGATTTTGATCAGAGCAAGCTCACGTTCCATGAAGCTGTCGTACGTGAGGTCGATGACTTTTAAAGTGTCGATCAACTTGTTCAGTTGCTTGATAATCTGCTCTATGATAGCATCGTCGCCGCGCGTTACGATAGTCATCCTCGATACACTCTCATCCTCCGTCGGTCCAACGGTGATCGATTCGAGATTGTATCCTTTTGCTGAAAACATCCCTGCAACACGATTCAATGCGCCGAATTTATTCTCCAGCAGTACCGAGATCGTGTGTTTGTGTGCTTGTTGTTCCTGTAATTGTTCTGCTGCATTTCCCATATTATCCTTTTGAAGTCGTCACTAATTCAAAATCTGTTTCTTGTTCATCTTCAATGGAAGATTGACCGTTGTCTGGCACATCCATCAATTCGTTGTACGTCTGCCCCGCAGGAATCATCGGATACACATTGTCTTCTTTCACCACTTTAAATTCTGCCAGCACAGGACCATCGGTTGAGAAAAGTTTCTGAACGACATCTTCTACCTCATCCGTCAATGTAGCTCTGAACGCGGGAATGCCGTACGCTTCTGCTACTTTCACATAATCGGGACCAAACATCTCAACGTGGGAATATCTTTTCCTCCAGAATAATTCTTGCCATTGCCGCACCATGCCGAGATATCCGTTGTTGAGGATGATGATTTTTACCGGAACATTATTCTCACGAATTGTTGCGAGTTCCTGAATATTCATCTGAATTCCGCCATCACCGCTGATCGAAACAATGGGAAGATCTTTACGGGCGAACGCTGCACCCATTGCTGCAGGTAATGAAAATCCCATTGTTCCAAGTCCGCCGGATGTCAGGTGCGTTCTCGGATGAATGTATTTGAAGAACTGCGCCATCCACATTTGATGCTGTCCGACATCGCTGATCATTACCGCATTTCCCTTTGTCAATTCTGAAATTCGTTGAATGACATACTGCATGCGGATGTATTTACCATTTTTGTATCGTAAAGGATGCTCCTCTTTCCAGGTCTTAATCGTTTGTAACCAGTCTTTTGTATCAAGAGCGGATACAGACGGCAAAAGTTGCTGCAATACTTTTTTCACGTCGCCGACGATAGGAACATCGACTTTCACGTTTTTACTGATATTGGAAGGATCGACATCGATATGAATCTTTTTTGCTTCAGGAGCAAAAGCATCTGTTTTTCCGGTCACACGGTCATCAAATCGTGCACCAACTGCGATTAATAAGTCACTGTAGTGAACCGCTGTATTTGAATACCACGTCCCATGCATTCCCAGCATTCCTAATGATAATTCGTCCGATTCCGGAAATGCGCCGAGTCCGTGCAGAGTTGTCGTCACAGGAATTCCAGTTTTATGTGCAAATTTTTTCAATTCATCCGAGGCATTCGAAAGGATCGTTCCTCCACCGACGTACAGTACAGGTCGTTTTGATTTTGCAATAAGATCAACTGCTTTACTCAATTGCTTTTGATGACCTTCATAGTGCGGCTGGTACGAACGCATCTTTACCGACTTCGGGTACGAGAAATAGGTTTTCGATGCCATGATATCTTTCGGAAGGTCAACAAGAACCGGACCGGGTTTACCTGTGGTTGCAACGTAAAATGCTTCTTTGATAGTAGCCGCAAGTTCATTTACATCGCGGACAAGGTAATTGTGTTTGGTGATAGGGCGCGTTATTCCGACAATATCCGCTTCCTGAAATGCATCGTTACCGATTAACTTCAGCGCAACCTGTCCGGTGAAAACTATGATTGGAATGGAATCCATATACGCGTCGGCAATGCCTGTGACAGTATTTGTTGCACCGGGACCGGAGGTAACAAGTGCAACACCGGGGCGACCACTCGCTTTTGCGTATCCTTCTGCCGCGTGAACAGCCCCTTGTTCGTGTCTGGTGAGGATATGTTTGATGTCCGAGATATCGTGCAGTGCGTCATAAATTCCTATGACAGCACCTCCTGGATATCCGAAAACGACTTCGACTTTTTCTTCGATCAAAGAGCGAACGAAAATTTCAGCACCGGTCATTAATCGTTGGGGAGAAGCATGTTGAGTCATAAAACACCTGAAAAATAATAAAATAAGATACACAGCCTCGTTCTTCAGAGGTTACGTCCTGATTTTACATTCTCACGTGTTTCGTGTGGTGGTTCTATGTGAAGTGTTTTATTTTGGGAGTAACCTCTGCGTATTCTTAGCTAATAATAAGTAGCCGTAGAATAGCAAAAGTAATTCCCAAAAGAATAATAATGCCGCCAAGCGGAAGGAGAGTAACAGGTACAGGAAGCACACGAACATATGAACGCTTCGTGTTGTTTCTTGTATGTTGTTTGTTCGCGGACATTCTTTTGAGTGTTATGTGAAGAGTGCAACTTAGTTACACATAAATAAGATAAGATTTTCCGTACTGAAGTCAAGTAATTTTTTTGTACCTTACAAAAAATTTTTTGCACATGCACAATGTACGACACTAAAGAAACTATCGCAGCTTTGGCGACACCAATCGGGATTGGCGGTATATCCGTTATACGTGTTAGTGGTGACAACTCTATCGAAATTGTTAATTCTATTTTCAACGGAAGTGTAAACCTAACCAAAGCACAATCTCATACCGTGCATTTTGGAAAAATTGTAAACAACAAAACACGGTCTGAGATCGATACTGTTCTGACAACGGTCTTTCATGGCCCACATTCTTTTACAGGTGAAGACACTGTAGAAATCAGCGCACATGGCGGTTACTATGTCTCTCAAAAGATATTAGAGCTTTTGTATGCAGAAGGAGCAGTACCTGCACGTCCGGGTGAATTTACATTGCGCGCATTCCTTAACGGAAAATTGGATCTTTCCCAGGCAGAAGCAGTTTCTGATATTATTCATTCCAAAACGGAAAAGTCACACCATGCATCTCTCGAACAGCTGAGTGGAAAACTTTCGGGATATATTCACAACCTTCGAACGGAACTGATAGATCTCTGTTCTTTGCTTGAGCTCGAACTGGACTTTTCTCAAGAGGGAATTGAACTAACACAAAAGGATGAGTCAATAAAAAGAATAAATGACATTCAACACAAAATCCAATCAATGATAGACAGTTTTTCTCAAGGAAAGTTGGTAAGGGAAGGAGTGAAAGTTGCGTTAGTCGGGAAGCCAAATGCCGGGAAGTCAAGTTTATTGAATATCCTTCTTGAAGAGGACCGTGCCATAGTCAGTGAAATTCCAGGGACCACAAGAGATGTTATTGAAGAGAGCATAAATCTTGGTGGAGTCGAATTCGTTTTTATCGATACTGCAGGCATAAGAGATTCAAACGACAAATTAGAAAAAGAAGGAATTCGTCGCTCCATTCAGAACCTGCAGAGAGCCGATATTGTACTTTTTGTGATTGATTGTTCGCTACCATTCAGCGTAGATGATTCCGGTATGTATCGGGAAATTATACAATCTTTAAAAAAAGAGGCGAGCTATATATTTGT
>JBFMFY010000051.1:0-23354 GCA_040751955.1 Bacteroidota bacterium | reverse complement strand
TTTTTTTAAAATACAGATCGTGTATCAATTGACGCTGAAGCAGCGTTTGCTTACTTGGCATTAAATGATCCTTGTATTTATGCTGTACGATCGTCAGAAATACTATAATGTCAAAGAACAAATTTACATAACTAATTACGGTTTGGCGTACTTCTTTTTTATTTGTCACCTAACCTCTAGGGGGTATCGGTGGCAGGGTTTTTAGGACTCAAGATAATGGGGTCACATGGAATGATATCAGTGAAGGTTTGCCTAAAGCAGTTGTTTTCGGAATTGTCGCAAGTGAAGGCAATGTGTTTGCTGGAACTGCAAATGGAATCTTCCTACTGCCGGAGGGAGGGAGGCAATGGCTTGAAATAACTGATCAACTTTCCAATAGACGAATTCTAGCCCTTTCACAGTTGTCAAATAAATGGTTGGGTTCTATTCTATTTGTTGGTACGGATGGTGATGGTGTTTGGCAACGGTCATTAGACGAAGTGCTTGCGAAATACGATAAGATTCCCCCCGCCTCTCCCCAGAATCTTGAGCAGAGCATCTCAAGCAGTGGTGTTGTTACGTTAAAGTGGCGAAAAAATAAAGAACTAGATTTGCTTCGATACCGCGTCTATCGTCGTGATAGTACATTCGCTTTAGTAAAAGTTGATTCGACAATTGGTGATATACTTGACACTTCGAAAAATTATCCAACATTGACAAAAGGAGTTCAGTATTTTTTCCGTGTTACAGCCGTTGATAAAGTTGGGAACGAAAGCGACTACAGCAATGAAGTTAGCGTATGCCTTGACTGTACTTCAAAGCTATTAGCAATCACTCCAATTCCTAATAGCGGAAATTTAGATTTTTGGCAGGTCCGGGTACAAGATTCATCACAGCAAGTTATAGGATTATGGAATGCTGGCCTTTTTGAAATCAATGTAACTAACCTTACAAATAAAGGAGAAGTGTTTCATATTAATAGCAAACCTACACCTTTCATCATACAGCCAGCTGACACATCATGGATATCAGTAACATTCAAACCTGAAACATTTGGTAAGTTTGAAGATACACTCATCATTGAAAATAATTCTGTCTTTCCTCATAGCAAAATTAGATTTTTTGGTGCTTCCAGCCCTCCCAATCTCAATCTTCCAATAACATCGGTCACTTTTGATACTATTGCCATCACCGACTCCTCTCGTCGTGAAGTGAAGGTGTTTAATTATCCTTCGCCAAATGATCTTACGGTTACCGGAATGAAGTTCTCTAATCCGACTTTTACTTCAAACAAAGAAATTCCTTTTGTCACCGAAGGATTTTCTACATCAAACATATGGATCTTTTTTAAACCAGATACCTTTGGAGTGTTTAACGACTCTTTGTTAATTGAATCTGATGGAGGAAATGGTTGGATATCACTTAAAGGAACGTCTCCTGCTCCATTTCTTATATCTTCAGCAAATAGACTTGAATTTGGATTGCTTGATAATAACAAAGCGATGAAGAAAACGTTAGCGATAACCAACATCTCGGTTAATAGTTTAAAGCTTGATTCGGTGATTGTAAATTCAAAGTACTTTGCTCTAAAAGAAATACAATTGCCGTTAGTTCTCAGAAAAAGTGATACTATTTTTGTAGAAATTGAATTCCGACCTGATTCTATAGGCACATTCAAAGATTCTCTGGCAATCTATCAACACGAACTTAGTGAAGTTAGGTACATAGTATTGGATGGGAAGGCTGATAAATCTACACTTGTTAGTAGTGAAGTGATACTTCCGTCAAATTTTGCAATTTTCCAAAACTACCCCAACCCCTTCAACCCCCAAACAGCATTACGGTTTGGCGTTCCTCAACGCAGTGGGGTAAAGCTGCAAATCTTCAACACGCTTGGTCAGGTTGTAGCAACTCTTGTAAATGAGCAAAAAGAAGCTGGCTACTACGAAGTGCAATGGAATGCCGCAAATCATCCATCAGGCGTTTACTTCTACCGCATTGAAGCAATCGCAACGGATAATCCCCGTAATCGTTTCATTGAAACAAGAAAGATGTTATTGCTCAAGTAAGTATATCCCTACAATCGAATAGTTTACCAAGTCCAGGTGCTCATACCTGGGCTTTTTATTTTACAATCATCCTTCTGGCGTTGTCTTTCCCCACCTATTTTTCTATCTTTAGTACAATCATGCGCCACGGACAACGACGACATATTTTTTTTCTCATCTTTTGTGTTACTATCTGTGCAATCAGCGAAATCATGGCTCAAGTGAAGCGCATTGACTCTCAATTCCGCATTGCACGGTTGAAGTACTCCGGCGGCGGAGATTGGTACAACGACCCTTCTGCTGAAGTCAATTTGCTCAAATTTGCCAAACAATACGCCGGTATTGATGCCGACCCCAAATACGAATTTGTAGAAATTTCTAATGACAATTTCTTCTCGTATCCCTTTATATTCATGACGGGGCATGGGAATATATCGCTTTCGGAATATGAAGTACGCCGCCTTCGTCTTTATCTGGAGAACGGCGGATTCTTGTACGTGGATGACGATTACGGTCTCGACAAATCATTTCGCCGCGAAATCAAAAAAATATTTCCGGAATACGACCTGACGGAACTTCCGTACTCGCACGGTATTTATTCCTGCCTGTTTCCGTTTCCCAACGGTGTACCAAAAACACATGAGCATGACAACAAAGCACCGCAGGGGTTCGGAATTTTTCACAAGGGAAGGCTCGTTGTCTATTATACATACGAATCAAATCCGAGTGACGGCTGGGTCGATCCGGAAGTGCATAATACACCACAGCCGAAACGTGAAGAGGCTTTGCGATTCGGAACAAATATTTTGGTATGGGCATTGACACAATGACAGCATGACAACAGATTCACGATATATCATCGATCAGATCAACGCTCGCATCAACGAGACACGGCGGAGACTGTACAAGCAGGAATTGCTGCAGAAATCCATTACTGCATATTCTTTGATCGTTCTCATCGGCGGTGTGTTTATACTGCTGGAATCTCTCGCCGAATTCGGAACCAGTACCCGCACATTTATTTTCTATTCTTATTGGATCGTGTCGGCGGTGATTGTTATTGTCATAGTCGGTAAGCCGTTGCTGAGATTTCTGGGACTCCTCCCCAAGCATTCCGATGAAGAGATCGCGCGGATCATCGGTGCTAAATTCGATAAGGTTGGAGACCGGTTGGAGAACGCGCTCGATCTTGCCGATATGATCCAAAGCGGGGATATGTCATCATCACCCGAATTGATCGAAGTGTCGCTGGAACATTTTCAAAGGACAACCGCTCATTTGAATTTCGGCGGGGCAATTTCATTTTCTGCGGTTAAGACCGGATTGCGGACAATAGGTGCGATAACGGCGGTGATCGGTATTGCAACGGTAATTTCAGGCAGCCCGTTTGCCGAATCGGCGGAGCGTTTGTGGAATTACGATAAGGCATATTATGCGTTTGCACCATTCACAATTGTTGTTGAGCCGGGGAATATCGATATCATCAAAGGCGAATCGGTTCCTGTAAAAGCGCGGATTATTCAAAACAGTATCGAACCGATGCCGAAGGAATTGACCCTTGCATTTGCCGAAGAGGGAATTGCTGTTGATCAGCGGATCGTTCTGAAACCTGATTCATCCGGTTCATTTTCGTACGTATTCCCTTCTGTGAAGAATTCTCTCCACTATGAATTCACAGCAGAGGATATTAACAGCGGCCGATACGGCATCACCGTAACGGATCGCCCATTTGTCCGCTCGCTGTCGATCACGATCATTCCGCCGGCGTACTCAAAACTTCCATCGCAAACGCTCGACGAGAATATCGGCGATGTGATGGTGCTCGCGGGATCAAAAATTATCTGGCATATTACGGCGAACAAAGAAATCAGCCGGGGGTTTGTTGTCTTCAAAGATGGATCCGATATTCAGTTTAAGAACAGAGGGAACTACTACAATGCATCGTACACAGCCCTCCATCCATCATCGTACTACATCGAACTTGAAGATACAAAAGGGATCAGCGCATCGTCCGGCATTGAATACAAGATCGATATTCTCCCCGACGCCCATCCGACAGTGGAAATTTTGGTTCCGGGAAAAAATGTCGATGTAACACAGGGTATGATCCTTCCGATGGAATTCAAAGTAACGGATGATTTCGGCGTGAATCAATTTCAATTGGCATTCCGGCTGGTACAATCCCGATTCGCACAAATCGAAGAGGCGTTTGCAGTCATTCTTCCGTTCGATTCCGTGAACGTTATCAACGATATCCTGAGTTACGAATGGGATATTGCATTGCTTGGCCTCGTCCCCGAAGATGTGGTGGAATACTTTGTAGAGGTACTCGATAACGACAATATCAACGGACCGAAATCCGGGCGAAGCCAAACGTTCCTGATTCGCCTTCCGTCGCTGGAAGAAGTCTTTGCCGATGCCGACAAAAACCACGACGATGCTTTAAAGACAATGGAAACTGCGCTGAAGAATGCCGAAGAGCTCAAAAAGGAAGTAGAGGAATTGTCAGACGATATGAAGCGAAATCAGAACATGGATTGGCAGAAAGAGAAGAAGGCTGAAGAACTTGCGAAGAAATATCAGGAGATCCAGAATAAAGTGGATAATGTGCGGAAGCAAACCGAAGAGATGATGGAAAATCTGCAACGCAACAATGCCATGTCGCAGGAAACGTTGGAAAAATACCTTGAACTCCAAAAGATGATGCAGGAATTGAATTCACCCGAATTTCTGCAAGCGATGCAGCGCATGCAGCAGGCGATGCAGAACGTGACGCCGGAACAAATGCGTGAAGCAATGCAACAAGCACAATTTTCGGAGGAACAATTCCGGAAGAGCATCGAACGGACGCTTAGCCTGTTGAAACGCATTCAAGTTGAACAAAAAGTGGATGAGGCAGTGAAGCGCGCACAGGAGATGAAAAAGGAGCAGGAGGCGATTGAAAAAGAGACTGAGCAGCTGAAAGATAATGACAGCGAAAAAGCTCACGAACTCGCCAAACGTCAGGAGGAAGTGAACCGGCAACTGGAACAGATACAAAAATCGCTGAATGAAGCGCGTGAAAAAATGGAGGAATTTCCAAAGGAGATGCCGCTGGATAAAATGGATGAAGCGCAGCGCGCTGCCGAGAGTAAGCAGATGAAAGAGGCGATGAAACAGAGTGCGCAAAATCTCCGATCACTTCAAACAGAACAAGCGATGACATCACAGCAGCAGGCGTCAAGCGGAATGCAGGAACTGTCCGAACAGATCTCTGAACTGCAGGAACAGTTGCTGAACAATCAGATGCGTGAAACGATGGAGAATCTGCGCAAATCAATGCAGGACCTGTTGAACATTTCCCAGCAGCAGGAGCAGCTCAAAAATCAATCGCGAAATCTCGATCCGAACTCACAGCAATTCCGCGACATTGCTCAAAAACAACAAAGTCTGCAGGGAGATCTTTCCAATGTTGCGAATGCTCTTGCAGAACTCGCGCAGAAATCGTTTGTCGTTACTCCGGAAATGGGAAAGCAGATCGGCAAAGCGATGGGGCAAATGCAGCAATCGATGAATGCCATTGAACAGCGGAACGGGCAGATGACCAGTTCCATGCAAGGTGAAGCGATGGCGTCGTTGAATAAAATGGCGACGCTCGTACAGGGTGCCATGCAATCGATGCAGCAGCAGGGGGGGCAGGGAGGCGGTTCGTTACTGCAGCAACTCCGCAACATGGCGATGCAGCAACAGAACATTAATATGCAGACACAGCAACTCGGTCAACAGCAGGGATTGTCACAGCAGCAACTTCAAGAGATCGGCCGCCTCGCTCAACAGCAGGAAGCAGTGCGCAAATCAATGGAACAGCTGCAGCGTGAGGCGCAGGGAAGTCCTGAAAGGAACAGAATCATGGGGGATCTGAACAAGATTGCCAGCGAAATGAAAGAAGTTGTTGAACAATTAGAGCAACAAAACGTCGATCCGACCACACTCCAGCAGCAGGAACGGATTCTTTCCCGCTTGCTGCAGGCGCAACGTTCCATGAGAGAACGCGATTATGAACAGCGCCGCACTGCCACCGCCGGCGTCACTCCGACACGGCAAACCCCTCTCCAACTCTCTGAAGGACAAAACTCCCAATTACAGCGTGACCTACAGCGGGCAATGGAATCTGGATATTCAAAAGAGTACATTGAGCTTATCCGGCGATACTACGAAGTAATTAGCAAGCACAATTAAATGTTCAGATTCGTCTATTTAAAGACAATGCATCGTTGATCATAACGATCATCAGTCTGTTATTGTTCTGAGGTATGACATCTCAAATAAAAAATAAAAAGGAATCTGCCCCTACACTTCCGGAGTTAGGCGCAGCGTGGAAATATTCCGGAGACGGGATGAGACTGACCGACGGAGAAGGAACAATTGTGGCGGTCAATGCAGCGTACTCGGCGCTTGTTGAGATGGCTGAACAGGATTTGGTCGGAAAACCATTCACGGTCGTGTATCATGCTACCTACGATGTACAGACATCACTCGAACAATACAAGAAAAGATTCCATAAGAAATCCCTCGAAAAGAAATATCAGCGCTCTCTGCATTTGCATAATGGAAGAGAGCTCTTTCTGGAGGTCACTACGGCGATTCTTGACAACGGTATTGGTGACCAGTTTATTCTCAGCGTTTTTCATGATCTTACCCTCATTCAACAGACAACTCATCAGCTTGAACTTCAGAAATCATACCTTGAAGGGTTGATTGAAAATTCCCCCGAGGCAATTACGGTCATTGATAAAAAGAAGGAAGTCCTCCGCATTAATAAAGAGTTTACCCGCATCTTTGAATACACACCGGACGAAATTATAGGGAAGACGATCGCCGAAACGATCGGCAGAGAAGGATTTGAAAATGAAGTGCACACTCTGACGGAGAAAGTAAAATCGGGAAAGACAATCAGTTTTGAGACCCAGCGCCGGAAAAAGGATGGGACGCTCGTTGATGTTTCCATTTTAAGCGCCCCGATACTGATGAACGGAGAAGAGATCGGTGTGTTCGGCATTTATCGTGATATTTCCGAACGCAAGCGTCGTGAACGTGAAATGAGACACCTTGCATCGGCGCTGCAGAGCACCAATGATTGTATCAACATCACCGATTTGCATGAACGCATCCTGTATGTCAACGATGCGTTCGTACGAACGTACGGTTTTGCTTCAAAAGATGAACTCATCGGAAAGACGATCGATATTGTCCGTTCCTCAAATAACCCGCCCGAGATTGGCAGAACGATTTTTCAAAGCACGCTGTCGGGCGGATGGCGTGGAGAACTAATCAACAAAAAAAAGGATGGTACCGAGTTTCCCGTTGCGCTCACCACAGCAATTATCACCGATGAACAGGGAGAGCACATTGGCTATATCGGTGTATCGCAGGATATCACAGAAGCAAAACTTGCAGAGTTGAACCTCCACAGGGAGCGTAATCTTATGCGCGCCATCATCGAATCGATCCCCGATGAAGTGTACGTCAAGGATGTGCGCGGCAGGTTCCTTCTTGCCAATTCAGCCTGTGCCAAAGCGTTGGAGAACATCGGGATTAGAACGGCGGAAGAATTGATCGGCAAGACCGATCTGGATCTTCTGTCGCCTGATGTGGCAAAAGTGCAATTCGCGGAAGAGCAGGAAGTGCTGAGGTCGGGGAAACCGATTCTCGGCGAAAAAGTAACAATACACGATCCTCAAACAGGAAAAATTACGCGGTCTATTTTGATCAGAAAGATTCCCTTGCGCGATCCATCCGGAACCATTGTCGGTCTTGTCGGTGTAAACAGTGATATCACAACACTGGTTCAGGTGCAGGAAGAACTTCAGATGAGTGAAGAGAAGTACCGCAAGATATTTGAAAATGTTCAGGATGTATATTATCAAACCGATTCGCGGGGAAGGATACTGGATATCAGCCCTTCTGTCTATCGTTACTCAAAATTCACCCGTGAAGAATTGATCGGAGTTCCCGTCGGAAATCTGTATGCAAATCCCGGTGATCGAAAAACATTGATGCGGATACTCATGGAGCGGGGCGAGGTGATTGACATGCAGGTGCTGCTGAAGTTAAAAGATGGCAGTGTGCTTCCGACGTCGGTCAATGCAAGGCTCGTGTACGATGAACACGAAAAAATAATCGGAATGGAAGGCTCGCTCCGTGATCTTACGGAGAGGGTTAAAGCGGAGAACATACTGCGCGAAACAACCTCACGCCTGTCCGCACTGATTCAGAACCTGCAATCGGGGATTCTTGTAGTGAATGAAGAGGGAAAAATCGCAATCGTGAATGACAGGTTACGCTCTATCTTTGGAGTAAAACTGCACGTATCGGAACTGCTGATGTCCGACTCCGAACTTTTACACGACGAGATAAAGAAAACCTTTGCGAACCCGGATCAGTTTGATTGGCGAGCGAATGAAATTCTTAAGGAGAAACGTATCGTCGTCCGTGAAGAGTTGCGCATGTCGGATGGAAAGATTTTGGAACGGGACTACATTCCCATCTTCGTGGAGGGGGAATACAAAGGTCACCTCTGGCAATACCATGATGTGACGCAAGTACGTCGTGCACAGGAAGAATTGGCGCAGTATGCCGAAGACCTGTACAAAGCAAAACAGAAGGCGGAAGAACAGGCGCGAACGCTTGTCGAACAATCGCGCGAATTGATCGAAGCGCGTGAAGCTGCGCTGCAGGCGTCGAAACTGAAATCCGAATTCGTGGCGAACATGAGCCATGAGATCCGCACGCCAATGAATGGAGTCATCGGTATCACCGAGTTATTGCTGGAAACCAATTTATCCCCCGATCAAAAAGAGTATGCAGAAATGATTCACCGGTCCGGAGAAGCATTGTTAACGATCATCAACGACATCCTTGATTTTTCAAAGATTGAAGCGGGAAAACTTTCGATTGAAACGACAAACTTCGATCTTGAGCAGGTGGTGGAAGAAACGTTGGCGCTGCTTGTTCACAAAGCGAACGAAAAAAAGATCGAGTTGATCGATCATATCTACAACGATGTGCCGGCATTGCTCCGCGGCGATCCCACAAGGCTCAGACAGATCCTCACAAATCTGGTCGGGAACGCGATCAAATTCACCGAGCATGGCGAAGTGCTTGTCCGCATCCAACTCGAAAAAGATACTCCAACAAGAACAACGATCAAATTCAGCGTTACCGACACGGGCATCGGGCTGTCACCGGAAGCGCAGCAAAAACTTTTTCAACCGTTCACACAGGCAGACGGCTCGACAACGCGCAAGTACGGCGGTACCGGACTCGGGCTCACGATATCGAAACAGCTGGTAGAAATGATGGGAGGAAGTATCGGATTAGAAAGCGAACTAGGGAAAGGGAGTACGTTCTGGTTCCTTCTTCCGTTTGACAAACAAGTACATTCCGAAGAATCCGTTGAAACAATTGAAAACCTTGCAATGCTCCATGTTTTAATTGTCGATGACAATGCCACAAACCGCCTTGCCATCAAACATCGCCTTGCTTCGTGGGGGATCGTTTCGGAAGAAAGCGATTCAGGCAGCGCTGCTCTTGAGAAAGTTCGCATGGCTGAGAAGGAAATGACACCGTTCAACCTTGTGATTCTCGATATGCAGATGCCGGGGATGAACGGACTTGAACTTGCGAAGGAAATCAAAAAAAATCCTGCGTCTCAACCGCTCCGTTTGATAATGATTTCGTCGATGAAAGTACCCTCCACCGATCTTGATCGTGCTTCGGTCGATTATTTCCTTCTCAAGCCGGTACGGAAATCGGATCTGTACAATGCAATTGTGGCAATGTTCCGAACAAGCGAGCAGAAAGTAGAGCACATACAAGTTTCCACCCCGACAATAGAACCGCGCCGTGAATTACATGTACTGCTTGCTGAAGACAATGTCGTGAACCAAAAGGTCGCAGTGAAAATGCTGGAGAAATTGGGAGTGGTTGTTACAATAGTTTCGAACGGATTGCAAGCAGTAAAAGCGGCCGGCGATCATCACTACGATGTGATATTCATGGATGTACAAATGCCTGAAATGGACGGTTTTGAAGCAACCAAAAAAATTCGGGAACATGAAAAGGATAATCATCACACCGTTATTATCGCAATGACTGCCAATGCACTGCAGGGAGACAGAGAGCGATGCATCGCCGCAGGGATGGATGATTACCTCTCAAAACCGATAAAGCAAAGCGAACTTCAGGCAATGGTGGAAAAATGGTGCTCGGCAATTTCAGTCCAGGATCAGCCCGATCGTACAATGCAAGATACGACAAGTGAAGACATTTTCGATTTTGCACGGGTAGATGAAATCCGTAATCTTGGCGGAGATGAATTGGTGCGTGAGTTGGTGCTTGCATACATCGAAGATGCGAGGAAGGCGGTGAGTGAAATTGCCGAAGCGTTGCAGGCAAACAACATGCGCATCGTTCAGGAATCGGCACATCGCTTAAAAGGAAGTTCCGGGAATATGGGAGTAAGACAGGTACATGCGTTTGTAAAAAGAATTGAAGAAGCAGCAAAACAAGGGGATACTTACGGTCTGCAGGAGATGTTCAAAGAACTCAAAGCACTTGCCGAACTCACGGAACAACAGATGCAGAAAAGATTTCTTTGAAGTTTGTCATTTTTTGATTTTCTTATCGTGATCACTCCTTCATACAGAACTTTTTAGATTTCATTTGACATAGCACTCTCATGACAACAAAAAAATAATATTCGTGAATTGCTTTATTCATTGAAAATCGCCAGTTTTAGGTCAGATTACCCTCCGGTGTTAAAAAAGAATCTCGGTTTCTATGACGTTACACAGGTCACACTGTGTGATAACACTAACAGTATCATTACTTTCATTCCATTACTTTGGTGCGTCATGAATGTGCTTTTCCCTTCCGTTTTCAGATTACGTGAATGTTTGAAAGGATCAACGATATGAGTCGATTGCTACGCTTTGGAGCACTCATAAACATCTGTACTGTTGTTTCAGTCTTCGCGGGAACAACAGTATGGGATACGGGTACAAATCCCAGAATAATTGCTGTAACATATACGGTGAACAGCGGCGATACGCTCATTATCGAACCGGGTGTTGTGGCAAAATTCAATTCCGGTACGGGACTTATTGTTGCCGGAACAATCATCGCAGACAGCGTGACATTCACTTCAAATCAAGCAATTCCTGCTCCCGGCGATTGGAATGGAATAGAGTTTCAAAACTCTGCGGATGTCAATTCGGTGTTTAAGAAAAATGTCGTGGAATACGGCGGAGGGGGACCAAATGCCGCTAACATTTTTTATAAAACAGGTGCACCCAATATCAATATTGCCTATTCAGTGATTCAATGGAGTTCCAATCACGGTATCAATCCTCGATCATCATCGCCCCGGATATCTAATACTATCATTCGACAAAACAGCGGGTATGGTATTTTTGCCGATCTCTCGCTAAACTTTGTCGTTGATTCATGTACGATCTACAACAATACCGATGGCGGCGTACTCATCGGTGTCAATGCGACGACCACGATTACAAATTCAAAAATCGATTCAAATGGAACGGGAATTTTTATCAGCAACAGTGCCGCACCATCGATCACAAAGAATTATATCCGTTACAATAATATCGGCATTCAATTTACCGGTGTCGGTGCAACGCAGCCGACTATTTCCCAGGATACTATCGTCAATAATATTACGTGGGGATTTCTCAATACGAGTACGACCACAACAGTTCTGGCGCGGCGAAATTATTGGGGAAGCGATACGGGTCCGTTTAACGCAAGCAGCAATCCTACCGGATTAGGTGACAATGTCAGCAACAGAGTTGATTTTCAACCGTGGACAATTCTTGCGCAAGCACTTCCGTATATAGCAGTAACCGGAAATATTTCAAAAGATTCTACATGGTCCAGCGGCATCTTTTGGATCAAGAATGATATCACCGTAAATACCGGTTTTAGACTTACCATTAAGCCCGGTGTTATTGTAAAACTTGCTCTCAATGCACGTTTGACGGTTAACGGTTCCATTGATGCAAGCGGTACGCCGGACAGTTTGATCATCTTTACTTCGGAACGTGATGACTCATATGGTGGTGACACGAATGGAGACAGTACTGCAACGATTGCAGCCAGAGGAAATTGGGACATGGTGTGGCTGTACTACAATCAAAACAGCACCAGCGTCCTGAATAATTGTGTATTCAAGTGGGGCGGATCGACAGGCAACGGCAATGTTCGTATTGATGGTGCAACGCCGACTGTCAGCAATATCTATAGCACCCAAAGTTCCAACTATGGAATGTTTCTCGTGAGCGGAGCCAACGTACAAATTTCCGGCTCAACGTTTGGCTCAAACAGTTCATATGGATTAAATGTATCAAACTCAAACCCTAATGTTTACGATGCAACCGTCGTAAGTAACGGATCGTACGGAATCTACGCTACTGGTAATTCCCGTTTCACTGTTCGAAAATCAAAAATAACCGGCAACACGTACGGCATTGTTGCCGATGGAGGAACCTCGAGTGCGACACTTGTTTTGATTGACAGCTCAACTATTTCGTTTAATACATCCGGCGGATTGTATCTATGGTACGGCACAGGTCCGCAAACGATTGCCTATAATCGCATTGAAGGAAACGGCGGCGGGTACGGGTTGTGGTGCTTTAACGTGAACGATGTTGTCACAATTGACAGCAATATCATCCTCAATCATGGTGCGGAAGGGATCATAACATCGAGGGCATCCATTACAAACAATCTTATTAAAGGTAACAGCTACCCCATTTCGCTGATCGGAAGAGTCAACAGTACATACAGCGGAAATACCATCGATAGTAATCTCTATAACAATGCATTGGGCCTTCGTGCAAACCGTATCCAGGAAAGTCTGCGTGATACGCTCAGTACAAACTTTCCAGCAGGAATAACTTCAAAGACGTACGTTCTGATCGATATCACTTCATCAGTTGTCGTGGATAACGGTACGACGTTGGTTATTCAGCCGGGCGTGATCATTAAAATGAATCCGACGATGTACTTCCGGGTCGATGGTACGCTGATTGCCGACGGCACACCTGCGAATCCTATTGTGTTTACATCGTACCGGGATGCTTCGTACGGCGGTAAAACAAATCTACTCAGCGATAATTCTGCACCTGCCCCTAACGACTGGCGGTATGTGCGGCTTTACACCAGTTCAACAAACGCAAGCATCATAGACAACTGCATTTTTAAGTATGGCGGA
The DNA here is from genome assembly GCA_040751955.1 of Bacteroidota bacterium. Lineage (GTDB taxonomy): Bacteria > Bacteroidota > Ignavibacteria > UBA10030 > UBA8401 > SpSt-333. The sequence goes on along the minus strand of JBFMFY010000051.1, from coordinate 10,058 downwards.
CAGGATGGTGTCGGCAATTTATATATGAGCAACGATGTTGTTCTTGCCAACCCGATCACGAATACCATTTTCCGCAAATCAAGCTCCGTAGGAATTTATATCAGCAATTGCCAGGTGACTTTTGACAATGTAACGGTTGACAGCAACGCCAGTCACGGAATATATGTTGTCGGAAACAGACCGTCGGATGTGACGATTCGGAACAGTTACATTCAGGACAACAATAATACCGGGATGCAAGCGATCGACAATTCCGCTTTCCGCGAAGTCTCGAATTGTTTCATCCGGAGGAACAATGGCTGGGGCATCGGTACATCCAATGGCACGATCGATCAGGTTTATCAGGGAAACACCATTAACAACAATACATCCGGAGGGATTTATACGAATAGTCCTCCTATTCTTGCTGGGAATCTGCGGTTTGTCGGCAACACGATCACCGATCATCCGGGCGAAGGTATTCTCAGCAGTCGCGCTACATTTATAGATAATACGATACAGCGAAACCGATACCCACTTGCCGTGTGGAGACGGACAGGAAATATTTATACAGACCCGAGCGGTGTTGACGGGAATATCATTACCGATAATATGTACAACAACGCGATCGCAATTTGGGATGCCGATATTTCAGACACATTAAAAGCAACGTTTCCTTTAGCAATGACATCAAAAACATATGTCGCTATTTATGATTTTGAAGTCGCCTCAGGAACAACCCTGGTCATTGAACCGGGTGTCATCGTGAAGTTCCAACAGATTCCTGCAAGCAATTGGCAGCAGTTCAATGTATACGGGACGTTGATTGCGAACGGCACTCAGGCGAATCCGATCATTTTCACCTCGTGGCGAGACAGTTCTGCGGGCGGAAAAACCACCGCATTGACCGATTCTATTTCTGCAGCACCGGGAGATTGGAATTACATCGCATTCCGAAACGGAAGCGGTGCATCGGTCGTCCGGCATTGTCAATTTAAATACGGCGGACGGGACGGGCAGCAAACCGTATATTTTGAATCGAATCTCGGCGGATTGATTTTTTCGAACAATCTCGTGAGACGATCATCTTCGGCGGGAATATATATCTATAATACTGCGGCAATCATCGACAGCACAACAGTCGATAGTTGCAATGCAACAGGAATTCGTGCCACAACGAATGCCGCCAATAATGTCACTCTGCTCAATTCTACGATATCCGGAAACAAAAACTACGGGGTGTGGGTACAGAGTCCGGCGAAACTTTCGGTCATGTCAAACTGCACTGTTTCAAACAACACATACACCGGGGTCTATGTGGAAAATAATTCCGTGGCTCTTTCTGTCTTGAATAATACAATAAACAACAACGGCGATCATGGATTGTACATTATTGCGAGAAACGATGCCATCGATACGTTACTGATGATTGCAGGAAACAAAGTACAGAACAACGGACTCGCCGGTATTTTTTCATCACGCGCATACATCGTTGATGACTCTATTACAGGCAATCGATATCCCATCGGTGTTACGGGACAATTGTCGCTTGACGGCACAGGTACATCCATTGGCAATGTCTATCAGAACAACATCATCACGGGGAATACCTATAATGATATCATGTTGACACAAGAGAATGTCTTCGGAGAATTAGGTTTGTCCCTGCCGCCGAACTATTCAAAAGTTATTGCTGTGCGCGGCGACCTCAATATTTCATCCGGTACGACGCTCCGGATTGCCCCCGGAAGTATCATTAAGTTTCCAAAAGAATACGGAAGCGGATATATCCAGGTGAACGGTACGTTGTTATCCGAAGGGACAACGAACAACAAGATTGTCTTTACATCGTGGAAAGATGATACGTACGGCGGCGATACAAACCAAGATACCTCCCTCACCCTTCCAGTCCCCGGTGATTGGAACAGGATCCAACTTTCGGGTGCATCTACCAATGCTTCCTATTTCAAACATACCATCGTGCGGTACGGGGACCAGTTCAATGCCGGATCACTCGATTTTGAACAGACGACTGCCGCGATCGAATCCAGTTTTGTGTCGTATGCGAAGTATTGGGGAATTCAGTTCAACAATTCTTCCTCGCGGATCGTCGGCAGCGAAATACATCATAACGAAAGCGGGATGTATGTCAGCGGTCCTTCGCTTCCATCGGTGAGTCAAAATAATATTTATTTGAATAACACCTACGGCTTGTATTCAGCATCAACCGGCGCCACTACGGATGCAGACAGCAATTACTGGGGGAGCAATCTTGGTCCGTTCGTCAATCAGGGAAGCGACCAGAATCCGACCGGCACAGGGAACAGGATTTATATTTCCGGGAGCGGCGAAGTCGATTATCGCCCGTTCTTCTTTTCCCGTTCGGGTATTCTACCGGGTGATGTGAGCGGCAACGGACTCATTACCGCATTTGACGGATCATTGGTTCTCAGGCATATCGTCGGTGCCGATTCTTTAAATGCCGTACAGCAAATTGCCGCCAATGTCAGCGGAGATACGACGATCAGCGCTCTCGACGCGTCATACATTTTACGGTACGTGGTCGGATTGATCTCGGGCTTCCCCGGTCTCGGCAAGCAATCGCTGGTAGCCGATGCGTTGTCGGCATTCTCGTTCACAATCGCAAAATCACAAACGCCGAATCAGTTCGACCTGATTGTTCATTTGAACAAACCGGTGAATGTGTACGGGGTGCTGTTCAGTCTCGGATTTGATACATCGCTCGTTCAGGCTGTTGCTATGAAGCGTGGCGAAGCGTCTGACAGCATGTCCATTGCGCATCATTTCCCGAAGGGAAAAGCAAACGTAGCGCTTGCCGGATTGTATCCTCTGAATAATCCCGGAGATATTGCACGATTCACATTTACACTGCTCGATCCTGCACGTGCAAAGGAAACGATTCTGTTCACGGTCAACAAATTTATTCTCAACGAGCAGGATGTGACATCGGATGTCGGAAGCATCATTTTAAATGTAAAAGATGTCGCCGATATTCCTGTAACGTTCGGCTTAGATCAGAACTATCCCAATCCGTTCAACCCGACAACCACAATCCGGTATCAAATGCCGTCGGAGAGCAGAGTTATGATCAATATCTATAACATGCTCGGCCAAAAAGTACGCACGCTCGTGAATGATGTACAGACACCCGGCTATTATATGTTGCAATGGAACGGCACGGATGACAACGGACGCTCTCTGGCGAGCGGTGTCTATATTTACAGGATTGAAGCGGTCTCATCGTCGAATCAAAAATTTATCTCGACGAAAAAAATGCTCTTCGTAAAATAACAGGCGCGAAAGCTGAGTGTGAATAAAAAAATTTCAACATACGTCGCTTTCGTGTTTAAACGCCGAAACCTGTTTTGGTCTGCAGGCGTGCTGACTATTCTCTGCAGTACGGCGTCTGCGCAGATCGATACGCTGCACCTTTCCCTTCCCGATGCATTCGGAAAGAGAGGAGTAACGTACGCCTATCCCGTTTACTCACTCGACTCGCTCACGACGCTTGATTCCATTTATTCAGGTGAATTTACGATCCAGCAAAATACGCCGGTTGTTGTTGACGTTGTAAGTATTGATACGATCGGCACGATTCTGTCGGGTGTTTCGAGTGTCTATTACAACAGCGTCAATAATAAAATCGTCTTCGCTCATACGCAGCCGATCACGGGAAACGGTGTTCTCTTCTACCTGCTTGTGCAATTCAAAGCGAATGCCTCCGGTACAAAAACTTTCACACTGATCAATAATTTGTTGAATGAGGGACAGTCGTGGGATCCTATAGTCGTTGTAGATCCCGGTTCTTTGCGTCCCATGGATATTTTCATCAATCCGAAAAATCCGCCGCAAGACAGAGTCGTGGGTGATACGCTCATATTTTCGGTGACAGGAGATGTCACTCTGCCTATAACGTGGATGGTTTCAGATACAAGTGTTGCCAGTATCGATTCACTGGGAATGCTGATCGGGAAAAATGTCGGACAAACAACAGTAAGCGTTACCGACGCTCTAGGATTAACCGACCAATCGGCTGTGCTGCCTATCCATCCACCTTCACTGCGAAGTTTGACTGTGACTGTGCCCGATACGTCGATCATGCAAAATCTTGTGTTCGATCTTCCGATCCGGGTTTCCGATGTAACATCGCTGGGAATTGTTTCTGCGCAATTCTCACTTAGCTACAACCAAGCGATTCTAAAACCAATCGATGTGATTACCGCAGGGACATTGACCCAGCCATGGTCGCAGCCCGTAGTGAATTACGGAAGCGGCACCATGCAGGTCGCCCTTGCCGGCGCCGATACGCTGACCGGAAGCGGCACGCTCGTCTATGTGAGATTTAAAGTTGCGCGGCTTGCTTCGTTCGGTGCGTCGATCATTCTTTCGAACGTACTTTTCAATGAAAATTTAAATGCATCAATTGATAATGGCTTTTTCTCTCCCCTTCCCGGTCCCGTCATAACAATTCCTAATTTTCCGTTCGGCATCATGCGGAATGAGACTGCTCAATTGACGGCAAGCGGAGGAACCGCGCCGTACAAGTGGCTCGTTGCTTCAGATACTTCCGTTGCAAACATCGATTCTGTGAACGGTACTTTGACAACGAAGAAAAGCGGATTCCTGAAAGTCACTGTCATTGATATGAATGGATTCGATAAAAGCGACAGCACGTATGTTGCCGACGCCCGCATTACTTTCCCCGACACAAGCTTCATTTACTCCGATACGATTGATGTGCCTGTCTCCGTATCGGACCTGAACGGCTTGTCTGTACTTTCCGGTCAAATGAAGTTCAATTATGATTCGACAAAGATTCGTTTACAGCAAGTCGTGCAGACCGGAACAATGATCGCTCCGATGCTGCTTGAGTGGAGGGATTCGCTCGGAAATGTCCGCATCGCATTTTCCGGTTCAACGTCGCTGTCCGGAAGCGGTGTGCTGATGAAGTTGAGGTTTATCGCAACCAGTCCGCTCTCGATTGGATTCAACCAGATACTTATGGCGAACGAACTGTTTTTCAATGAACCCGGTCCTCAGTACCGCATTGTAACACAAAAAGCTGGCAAAATTTCTGTGCTGACCAAACCGAATACGCCGCCGGTATTTACGAATAAACTGCGAGACACGACGATCGCCGAGAATCAATTCTTTACATTCCAACTGCAAGCCACCGATGCGGACGGCGATTCGATAATTTTTGGCATCTTCAATGCGCCGCCGGGGATGTCGTTCAACCCCAAAACGGGATTGATCACGTGGACGCCGAGTTTCACACAGGCGGGAACGTACAAACTCAATTATGATGTCGGTGATTTTTACCCTGACGGCGTCGTGAAAGACAGCGCAACAATCACGGTCACGAACAAAAATCAATCTCCGCTGATTGTTAATCCTTTACCTAATACCGACGTCGGTGTCGGTAATCTTTTTAGTCATCAATTTACCGCGACAGATCCGGAGAACGATCCGCTGCAATGGTCGATTATTGGAATACCGCCCGGTGCATCGTTCACAGCGAACGGATTATTACAATGGCGACCCAATTTCATGCAATCGGGGATGGGTTTTACCGTGACGGTATCGGTGAGTGATGGTGCGAATACTGTGAACAATCAATTTTTGTTGTCGGCTGTTTTCAATAATCATCCTCCGGTTTTTACATCATTCTTCACTGATACTACGATTTCAACCGATCAGGAACTGAAATTTGCATTCGTTACCACAGATGTTGATCAGGACACGATGATATATTCCCTCGAGAATTCTCTTCCCGGCATGTCCATCAATCCGTCAACCGGTCTATTCTCATGGACGCCCGGAGCGAACCAGGCAGGAGTACATGCCGTTACCGTTGTTGCGGATGACAGACGTGGAATGTTTGCACGGGCTGATCTTTCCATCACCGTTGTCAGTTCTAATCTGCCGCCGGTGTTTGTGAGCGTCCTTCCCAATACAACAATTGCCGAAGGTCAGACGCTGACGTTCAACTATCAAGCATCCGATCCGGATAACGATACGCTGGTCTGGACGTTTCAATCAACACCACCTCCGGGAATGACCATCACTGCCGAAGGATTGTTAACGTGGACGCCGTCGTTCACTCAAGCCGGGTCGTATCAGATCGTTGTGCGTGTCAGCGATAAATCATTTGCACTTCTTGATACGGCACTTATCACAGTTACCAACACAAACCTCCCTCCGAATTTCACGGCAGTGCTTCCCGATACCACAATCTACGCGGACAGCCTCTTCTCGTTTTCATATAAGGGAGGTGATCCGGACGGAGATTCAATCTCGTTTGCATTGACGAAGTCTCCTGCCGGAGCCATCATCACCGCCAAGGGAAATCTGTCGTGGGTGCCGACGCAGGTCAAGAAAGATACGTTTGTTGTTTCGATCTCCGATGGTTCTCTGACCGCAGTTGATACTGCGATTGTTTCGGTCACAGGGTTCCCGAAACTACAGACAGCAATCTTCGAACTCGATTTCGGTACAACGATCTTTGGCACTCTTCCGAAGAAAGAGATCACGATCAAGAATATCGGCGTTGTACCGCTTGTATTGAACAGAATGCTGGGACTGCCGGGTGAGAATAATTTTTCCGTTAACACGACTCAACAAGTGACACTGAATGTGCAGGAAGAGAAAGTCCTCACGTTCACCTACGCTCCCGAGAATATCGGTACGCATATCGGCGGCATTGCGTTCCAAACGAATGATCCGAAGCAGCCTGTCCTTGGCGTGTTGCTAAAAGGAACGGCGATATCAAAGTCGACACTTAAGAAAAAAATCCTGGTCGATAACGCACATATTTCTACTATACCGCTGCGTGATTCGCTCGACGGAATGACGCAGCTCTTCTCTGCATTGAAGAGCAGCGGTTTCGCCGTCTCATTCGCAGAAACAACACTGGTGCCAACAGGATTTGATGCCGTTCTCATCGTTGCACCGCAAAAAACTTTTTCACAGCAGGAGAAATCGGCGCTGCGGCAATATGTTTCAGACGGCGGACTGATTGTGATGATGGGAAACGAAGGTGTTGATTCAACAAGCAATTCCGCATTGAATAAACTTTTACAAGATACTGTGTGGACAACAGGGCTTTCATTGGGAAAAAATCTTGTAACTGATTCCACCAACAATTATTTTCAGAATCCGCAATTCCCCATTATTTCTCAATTTACCGACACCGCCCATCCGTTTCTTCGCTCGATTGATACACTCGTGCTGTTCGGATCGTCATCAGTGCTTGTGACAGGAAATGGAATTCCGTTTGCACGTTTTACAACACCTTCCACTGCCGTTACCGGCGGCGCAACGCAAGCAGCGATCGGACTTTCGGAAATAGGGAAAGGAAAATTGCTTCTCTTTGGCGATGCGACGACATGGCTGAACGGTTTCTCGGCGCAAGGATCGCTCAATATCGACGCGCAGGACAATCTGGCGTTTGCGCTCAATGTCTTCAGTGTGACGGAAGATTACGAAGTGAAATTGCCTTCCGCTACGCCGAACGAACGGTATCAATTGGTCAGCATTCCGTTCGATCTCAATAATGCAGACATCGCATCGGTGCTGAAGGATCTCGGCGGAGTCAATCCCTTGATATGGAGATTATTCGGCAGGTATAATCCGGCGGTTGGTCACTACGCAGAATTTCCGAGCGCAGGTTTTAACTCATTCCGCCGCGGCGAAGCGTACTGGCTGATCACTCGCGGGCAGTTCAATCTCAATTTCGGCAATGCAACAATCACGGCGGCACAGGATTTCTTCCCGATTCGTATCGGTCCGGGATATTCGATGATCGGCAATCCGTTTCCGTACAAAGTCAGCTGGAAAGAATCGCGCAAGGGAGATTCCGTTCAAACCGTCGTATGGACATACAACGGATCGACATTTGTACCCGAGTCGCTGGCTCTTGAACCGTTCACGGGATACTTCGTGAAGAATCTATCGAACGACAGCGTGACCATCTACATCAACCCGATGGATATATCCGCATCCCTGCCGAAATCGACGACAGCGCAGTTGTTCGGCGAAGATGAATGGCGCGTATCGATCGCTGCGTACTCCGGCAGATCGAGCGATGAGATCAATTTTGCAGGAGTTGCGAAGAATGCAAAGCGGGAACTGGACGGGAACGATATTTCGGAACCGCCGGCGACACCAACCGATTTTGTGATCGTGCGGTTCAATAACACGGCGTGGAAACAGAATGCCGGAAGTTATGCGGTTGATATCCGTCCCATCGACGATACTGGAGTATTCTGGGATTTCGACGTGACGACGGCAAAGAAACAATCGAAGGTTAAATTGTCGCTTGCATCTCTGGGAGCTCTTCCGGCAGACTTTGAAGTGTACATCATCGATAAGCAATCGGAGATTGCACAACGTGTCGTTACTTCGAACGACTATGAATTTACGATGGGAAAAAACGAGTCACGACGCGCATTTAGACTTGTTGTAGGAAAGAATTCATTTGTGAAAGAAAATACCGGCGGCATTCCTCTTGTGCCCCAACACTTTGCACTTCGGCAGAATTATCCGAACCCGTTCAATCCCACAACGCTCATTCAATATACACTCGGGCACAGCGGCGATGTTTCCGTTGCAATCTACAATATTCTCGGACAGAAAGTCCGGACGCTGAAGAGCGAATTCCAATCAATCGGCACGTACAGCATCGATTGGGACGGTAAAGATGAGACAGGAAATATCGTTGCCAGCGGCGTGTACTTCTACAAGATCACCGTCATGTCCAACGGCGAGCGGTTATTTGCCGAGACAAAGAAGATGGTGCTGATGAAGTAAGTAGTGGAGTATGTGAGAAGATGAGTATTTGAGTAGTAGAGATAAAAAAACTCGATCCCGTCCGTAGTGGCGGGATTTTTTGTTTATTGCAACCCCAATCGAAAAAGATTACATTTACACACCATGAAAATCCGCCAAAAGGAGGCGGACAGGTCCGCAGGGATGGCTTTGAAAGTTATCTTGTGCGGATTTTTTATACTTGAAATGAATCTATGTCCACCAAACTCCCTACCATACTCGATAACCGTAACGATAATACAGTCTTACATGCGTTAAAGCGATTGCTTCCGGAAGCAAGAAGTCTTGATGTTGCAACCGGATATTTTGAAATCGGTTCATTGCTTGCTTTAGATTCATTCTGGAACACACTGGAACAGATCCGAATCGTTATGGGGGATGAGACAACAAAACGAACGAAAAGAGAATTAGAAGAAGCAATAAAAATTCAGAGTGATGAAAGTATTGAGCGCGAAAAGGAAAACGATGATTCGCTCAAAGGGCTTTCTGCAATTCGCCAGTCATTACAATCTGGTCTTATCACTGCAAAGGTATATACCAAAGCAAAGTTTCATGCCAAAGCGATGCTGATGAAAATGAAGCCACCGCACCTTTCCAATTATGGTATTGTTGGTTCAAGTAATTTTACGGAACCGGGGTTGTGCAAAAATATTGAATTAAACTTGGTTTCAACGGAACAGCACCAGTTAGAAGCATTGCAGGAGTGGTATGAAACGTGCTGGAAAGAAAGTGAAGAAATTAAAGAGACCATTCTGAACGTTATAGAGCCGCATCTGAAAGAATATCTGCCGTTTGAAGTCTATGCCAAAGCGCTGTATGAATTCTTTCTCGGCAAAGAAATGCCCACCACATCGTGGGAAGAAAATGAATCAAAAATTTATCCCTTGCTTGATGATTTGAATAAAGCAGGATATAAACAGGCGTTAAAAATTGCCGAAGAGTGGGGAGGCGCATTAATCTGCGACGGTGTGGGATTCGGGAAAACCTACATCGGCTTGATGTTGATAGAACGATTTCTTCACGACAGAAAAAGAATCGCCTTAATAGTTCCGAAATCAACACGCGAAAGCGTGTGGGAAAAACGGTTGACCGAGTATCTTGGCTATAATATTGATGAAGCGTACGGCGCGCAGATAGAAATTCTTAACCACACCGATTTACACCGCGAAAAACTTCAAAAGAGAATTGAACGAATTCGTGAGCGCGCCGATATTATTCTTGTTGATGAA
>JBFMFY010000050.1:0-23444 GCA_040751955.1 Bacteroidota bacterium | reverse complement strand
TCCGCGCGCAATATGAAGATGTGACGAACGGTGTCATTAAATGGTACTTTGACGAGACGTCAATGAGCGGGCTTAACACCGATCATTTAGGTCCGAACGCCGTTGAGGAAATAAAAAACGAAATCAATAAAAATCCTTCGATCGATCACGGAGGCACAATATGCTATTACCAATAGGATTGCCACAAAAGAAGACGCACTCGGTAAAACAACAAGTAAAATCAGAATTTCATATCGTGGTGAATCCGTTGTACATGAAGTCAAAGATGCAGGAACTCATTCCGTTGTGTGGCATGGAAAAAGTGATGCAGGATTTTCTGTTGCAAGCGGAATATATTTTTACCATATTACAGCCAGAAGTTTTAGCGCGGTAAAGAAAATGATGCTCGTGAAATAAAGAACAAACTATCTGAAGAACAATCTCAGATAGTTTTTTTATCACCACAACTGTCACCCATCACGGTGCGATGTCCAACGGAATAAAAATACCGAAAGAAATTCTTCCAACACCAGAAGAGCGACTCGAATGGTTTGCTGAATACGAGCGGGTAAAAAAAGTGCCGCTCGTGTGTAAGAAGTTCGGCATTAGCAGAAAAACATTTTACAAGTGGCTTCGCATTTACAGAAAAAGCGGCGGTGCGGTTGCGAGTTTACAAAATCGCTCGCGCAGACCTCATTCCAATCCGCACGCAACACCTCCGCATATTATTGAGCGATTAAAAACACTTCGCGAACAAACCGGCTTCGGACAAAAACGACTGCAACTCTATCTGTCTATTTGGTACGGTATTTCAATGGCAGAAAACACCATCTGGAAAATCTTACGCCGAAGTGGTGTGGATATGAAAGGGACAAAAGCCAAACGCCGCATGTTGAAACCAAACGAGCCGATGTTTCCCGGCGACCGCATTGTCATCTTCGTAAAGCAGTTCGACTATGAAATTAACGGGCACTACTACTTTTACTACTCCGCCGTTGACGAATGCACTCACCTTCGACTCGGAAAAATATACGCACGGCACTCCACTCTCTCCGCTCTTGATTTTGTCCAGTATATTATCACCGCGTTGCCATTCCCCATTCGATACGTGCATACGCCAATAGACAATGCCTTTACCAGTGTGGCGCGATCCCGCTCAAAGACTCATGCCTTCACACTCAACCTGCGCAAATTAGGGATCAAACACCATGTTCCGACACGTCGGCAGGCAAATTCCGAACGATACCGTGAATGGCAAAAAACATTTGATGCAAAAGAAACATTCTTACGACAAGAGTTCAATTCACTTTCTGAAGCAGAACAGGCGATGCAGGAATTTCTCCGGGAGTACAACAACACTCATGCTCGCGTTGAAAAGGAGCACACCACACCACTTCAAAAATTACAGGAGTTTGCGCAATTTAAAAATCTGCAAGTGTTTGATCCGTATCGTCAGGCTGGCAAATAAAAAAACCCTTGCTCGCACAAGGGTTCACCATCTCTCTGCAACGCAGAACCTTTCTTTCATAGAGAATATTTTTTTATATTGTCCCGTCCCCATCGTCTAGAGGCCTAGGACGGGAGTTTCTCAATCTCCAGACACAAGTTCGAATCTTGTTGGGGACACAAATACTGTTATACCGCACACAACCAGTAAAATCCCGCGCGCTTGTGAAAGGAAGAGTGCTGCAACCGCTCTGTTGTCCAACAACGTATTGCACGTTTTTTTTGATAGTCGCCTCCTCCGAAGGATGCTTCGCATCGACTTCGTTCGGAGCGACAAATGGTTTATCATGCCGAGCAGAGCCGAGTCATAAGAGGTAGGGTGACACGCTTCTTCTTCGCTTAGTGCGGCAGGAGGTTTATCTCCCCTTACTTCCCAAACACACGCTTCAACGATGCCTCTGCGGCAGTTAATGTCTTGTCAATATCACTTTCTGTATGTGCGGTTGAGATGAATGCCGCTTCAAACTGCGACGGTGCAAGATAAATTCCGCGATTAAGCATTTCGTTGAAATAGTTTCCAAATAGCCTTGTATCGGATGTCTTCGCCGTATCGTAGTCTTTCACCGGTGAGGGAGTAAAAAACAATGTGAACATCGAACCGACCCTATTCTGCGTTAGCGGAAATTGATTCCGTTTAATGATATCAGTAATACCTTCTTCCAGTTTCGACGAGAGTTTTTCCAGCGTTGAGTAAATTGAGGTATCGTTTTTCAGTAGCGAAAGCATTGCAATTCCCGCCGCCATCGCCAGTGGATTTCCGGAAAGCGTTCCCGCCTGATACATCGGTCCGCTCGGCGCCACCATCTGCATAATTTCTTTTTTCCCGCCGTATGCACCGACCGGCAAGCCGCCTCCGATAATTTTTCCCAGAGTTGTCAGGTCAGGAGTAATTCCATAGAGTTGTTGTGCACCACCCAGCGCAACGCGAAATCCTGTCATCACCTCATCAACAATAAACACAGCGTTGTGCTGTGTACACAATTTCTGCACCCCTTCCAGAAATCCTTTGGACGGAGGGATGCACCCCATATTCCCAACCACCGGTTCAATGATAACGCCTGCCACTTGTCCGGGAAATTCGTTGAATAATTTTTCTACCGATGCAAGATCGTTGAACCGCGCCGTTAGTGTTGTGCTTGCAATCGACGTGGGAACTCCCGGACTATCCGGCACCCCAAACGTCATTGCACCGGAACCGGCTTTGATCAAAAATGAATCGGCATGGCCGTGGTAACATCCTTCAAACTTGATGATCTTTTCTTTTCCGGTGTATGCCCGTGCAAGACGTATGGCGCTCATCGTGGCTTCCGTGCCGGAGTTTACCATTCGCACCATCTGGACCGAAGGCATGATTGAACATACCAGTTCTGCCATTTCAACTTCCCGCTCTGTCGCCGCTCCAAAACTCGTTCCATCCGCTGCCGCTTTTTGAATTGCCTCAAGAATGACAGGATGTGCATGACCGAGGATCATCGGTCCCCACGACCCAACGTAATCAATGAACTCATTTCCATCAACATCCCACAATTTCGAACCGTGGGCTTTTGTAATGAAGAGTGGATTTCTTCCGACAGATTTAAAAGCGCGTACGGGAGAATTCACTCCTCCAGGAATTTTTTGCAGCGCACGTTGAAACAATGTATCTGAGGTTTTTGTATTCATCCTGTTACATTACTTTCTGAACAAATGGTATACACAATTTTTAGATTGCAACTTCGATGTAGTAAAGAATTATTTTCTCGCCAACACTTTTACTGCCTCTTTCGCAAAATATGTCAGGATCAAATCGGCACCGGCACGTTTGATACTGGTGAGAACTTCCATCATCACCCGTTCTTCATCAATCCAACCATTGCGTCCCGCCGCTTTGATCATCGAATATTCGCCGCTGACGTTGTACGCCGCAGTCGGCATTCCAAATGTATCTTTCACACGACGAATGATGTCGAGATACGAAAGCGCCGGCTTTACCATGACGATGTCTGCTCCTTCGTTAATATCTTCTCCCACTTCCCGCAGTGCTTCATCCGAATTCGCAGGGTCCATTTGATGGGAACGGCGATCACCGAATTTCGGTGTGCTTTCCGCCGCATCGCGGAATGGTCCGTAAAATCCTGATGCATATTTTGCGGCATACGACATAATGGGGAGATGATAAAATTTATTGTCATCAAGAACTTTGCGAATGGCTCCGACCCTCCCGTCAAACATATCAGAAGGGGCAATGATATCTGCGCCTGCCTGTGCATGGGTCAGCGCCTCTTTCGTTAACAGTTCTACAGAATCATCATTCACAATTTCATCACCACGAACAATACCGCAGTGACCGTGCGAGGTATATTCGCACAGACAGACGTCGGTGATGACAACAAGTTCTGGAATTTCTTTCTTCACTGCACGAACGGCCTGCTGGATAATTCCATTTTCGTCGTACGCGCCGCTCCCCACGTCATCTTTATGATCGGGGATTCCAAAAAGAATAACGGCAGGAATTCCCAGCGAGTATATTTCCGCACAATCTTTCACAAGTTCATCAATCGATTGCTGAAACACGCCGGGCATGGACGAAACTTCTTTTTTGATTTTTTTTCCGGGTACAACAAACAACGGATAGATAAAATCTTTCGGCGATAATTCTGTTTCACGTACCATATCGCGGAATGCGGATTTCATCCGCAACCGGCGAAGACGTTGGGTGGCTTCTATTGTAATAGACATAGTTACCTCTTTACTCTCAATTTAATCCGATAGGCAGGGGTATCTCCCCTGCCATTAGTGATGTTTGTGTTTCAAGAAATTCTGTTACTCGTCGGCTCATATGTTCCGATTGAATGATACAGTCACCGACGCTGATTCCACCACGATAATTTCCGGAAAGAAATAGCCCCGGATGTTGTTGTTCAAACTGCAGGACCCGTTCCATAATTTGCAAATGTCCAAGATGATACTGCGGGATTGCTTTTTCCCAACGCTGAATATGCAGGAACACCGGATCACCGGTAATATTCATCAACTCCTTCAATTCCTGATGCACCAGCACGCGTAGTTCTGCATCACCATAGGCGGCAATTTCCGGCTGACGCGCACCGCCGACAAACACCGTCATTGCAACATGGTCTTTCGGAGCGCGTCCTTCAAATAACGTTGACGACCAAATGGCGCCGAGAATTTTTCTTTGTTCTTTTTCTGGAATTAAAAAACCGAATCCATCCATGGGGCGCTTCACTGTATCCGCTTTATACCCTACAAACACTTCTGTTACAGGCGGATAATAAATCCCATGAATCATTTGCGAGAGTGAACCGTCGAACGGTTTAATTAAGGTAGCAACAACTGAAGCAGGTACGGCAAAGACAATGACTTTTGAAGAAAGTGAAGAGGCAGTCCCTTCTAATGAATAATGAATAGTGTAAGTGTTTGTCTGTTCATTCCAGTCAATAGTTTGTACCAGCGCCGAAGTTTTTACAGCATTCCCTAACGCTCGGTGAAGTGCATGAGGAAGCGTTTGCATTCCATGTCTGAACGAAAACATCTGTGCGCGGTCTTTTGCTACTTCGCCTCGTTTTTTTCGCTCACGTGCACCGGCTAGTTGTCCGCGAATCAATCCGCCGTATGTTGCTTCTAATGCATACAATTTCGGGAACGCCGCTCGCACACTTAATTGTTCGGGCGATCCGGCAAATACTCCCGCAACAAAGGGATTGATAGCGTAATCTAAAAATTCTCTACCCAACCGCCGCACAACAAACTCTGCAACTGATTCTTCCTTTGTCGCTCTGCCAACGAATGGTTCTTTCAGTAAACGTAATTTGCCTCGCAACGACCAAAGCTTCGACTTAAGAAATTTCGCCGGTGACATCGGGAGAGGGTGCAACATTCCTTCACGCACAATGTAGCGATTCTTTCCTGCAGGATTTGCATACACAAGTTCATCCATAATACCAATGTCGGCACATAATGTCTTAAACAACGGTGTCGTTTCGAGCGCGCTGTTTGGACCTGTTTCAATCAGCCAGCCATCGTTCATCACAGTCTTCATCGTTCCGCCAACTTCGGCTTCCTTCTCCAGCAGAGTTACAGAATACCCCTGCTTGCGGAGCCACCACGCCGTCGCAAGTCCTGAAATTCCGCCACCGATGACAGTAATTTGTGAGGTCGTCATGGTACTGAGTCAATGTGTTTTTCAACAAGATCAGCCAAACAAGCGATGAAGGACTCTTCCGTCAACAATGCCGGCATCATATCGTAATATTTCACACCCAATTTCAACGCTTCATCCCGCGCTTCGATGTTGATTTCAGACAGTGTTTCAATATGATCGGTCACAAACGCAATTGGCACCACAAGAAGATGCGTTGCCCCTTCACGCCCCAGTCGGTCAATTGTCTCCACAAGGGAGGGTTTCAGCCACCGTTGCGGACCAACTTTGCTTTGAAAACACAATGTGTGCGGCAATCCAAACCGCCCTTGTTCAAGAACAAGTTCATACGTTTTTCTGATGTGATGCGAATACGGATCGCCGTTCCGCACCAACTTCATTGGCGTGCCGTGCGCGCTGAAGATAAGATGCACGTTGAAGTACTCTTCCTTTGGCACCCGTTGAAGCGCACAGCGTATGCGTTTCACTAATGCTTCGATGTACAACGGATGATCATAATAGTGCTCGATGAGCGTTGTGGGAATGTTCGGCATGTGCAGTTTCTTTGTCACGCGATTCCATTCATTCACACTTGAACCGGTTGTTGCTTTGCAGTACTGCGGGTACAGCGGAAGCAAAATAATCCGATCGGGTTTTGATGCAATGATATTTTTTACGGCAACTTCCGTCAACGGATGCCAATAGCGCATCGCAATATGGATATCGGCGTTGAGCCCTTTTCGTTGCAGCATTTCCTGCAACCGGTTGGCTTGCAGTTGAGTCTGCTTCAAAATCGGTGAACGATTGCCGATGCGTTTGTAGAGTTCTTGCACTTTGGGCGCCCGGCGGGTGGAAATTATTCGGGCAAGCCTCGAACGGAATAAAAAGGCGCCGGGAATATCAATGATGTCGGGATCGCAGAATAAATTATAGAGAAACGGCTCAACAGCCTCAAGCGTATCCGGACCGCCGAGTTGGAACAACACAACTGCAATTTTTTCGTAGTGTGAACGCATGATGGATTTTAGGAAATCTTGTGAAGGTCTTTCAATGGCATGCAACCCTTCACACTGTTTTACACTGATATCAAACTGTTTTTGAAAAGATCGGCTTCTCTTTCATCATTTGGTCAATGTACGCATCGAACGCCATCGCGATATTGCGGATGACAAGCCGCCCAAGTCCGTGAACAAGAATCTTTGACGGTTCAATTGTCACTAACCCGTCTTCCACAAACGGCTGAAGTTTTGCAAAGGAGGACGCGAAGTACTCTCTAAAATTTATTTTATGCTTCGCTTCTATCGCCGGAATATCCAGTTCCATATCACACATCATACGCATAATCACATCTTTACGGATGTGGTCGTCAGCCGTCATTCTGTAGCCGACGGTGGTTGCAAAATGATTTGCTCCGATCTTTTTGACATACTCAGGTACCGTCTTCGCATTCTGATGATACGTATGTTGAAAATGACCGATGGCAGACATACCGAAACCGTAGAGATCGCATCCTGCTTTTGTGGAATATCCCTGAAAGTTGCGGTACATCGTTTTATTTTTCTGTGCGATGGTAATTTCATCGGTCTCTTTCGCAAAGTGATCCATGCCGATGTTCCAGTAGCCGGCGTTCACCAATTTTTCAATCGTCATCTTAAAAATTTCCAGCTTCTCTTCCACACGCGGCAGGGTTTCTTCCCTGATAACCTTTTGATGCGGTTTCAGCCATGGCACGTGTGCGTAGTTGAAAACTGCAATTCGATCCGGTGAAATAGCAATGACTTTTTCGACTGTCTCTTCAAACGTTTTCAATGTTTGATACGGCAGACCGTAAATCAAATCGAAGTTAATGCTGGTAAAGCCGAGTTCACGGCTCCAGTTCACCGCATCGCGTGTAATTGATTCCGGCTGAATACGGTTGACTGCTTCCTGAACCTTTTCATTGAAATCCTGCACACCCATACTCACACGATTAAATCCGCTGTCGCGCAACGCCTTCATGTGCTCAAAGGTTAATCCGCGCGGATCTATCTCGACACTTGCTTCAATGTCATCGTCAAATCGAAAATGATTTTTGATGTACAATCCAATGTTTCGTATTTCATCCGGTTCCTGATACGACGGCGTTCCGCCTCCCCAGTGCAGTTGTGTTACTTTCCGGCTTGGCGCAATCAACGGCGCCACCATATCAATTTCTTTTTTGAGAAATTCATTATACTTGCGGATGTTGTTCTGGTCGTGCGTAACAAGCATCGTACATCCACAAAAGTAGCAGAGTGTGTCGCAGTACGGAAAGTGAAAATAGAGGGAAAGATCGGCAGTGCTTCCGTTTGAGTTCGTCTGGAGAATCTCTTTTTTGTATTCTTCCGGTCCGAATGCCGTTGTAAAGACCGGCGCTGTAGGATAACTGGTGTAGCGCGGTCCCGGGCCGGAATATTTTTTCAACAACGTAACATCAATAGAGTCGAATTGTTTCATCGCTTCATTGCTCCTTCTCGTGATACTGCACGCTGAACGTTTTTACAGCGTTAACAAATGTCTTGACGTTTTCAACCGGAGTATCCGGCAGAATACCGTGTCCCAAGTTGAAAATATGTCCCGACCCCTTTCCATATTTTTGAAGAATGGACTTCACTCCTTCCTCAATCCGTGCGGGAGTTGAAAACAACAGTGTTGGGTCAAGATTCCCTTGCAGGGCTACTTTTTCTCCAATAACTTCCCGTGCCTTTCCGATATCAACCGTCCAATCTAAACCGACAACATCCGCTCCGGTGGATGCGATTTTACTGAGCGAATGTCCACAATCTTTGCAAAATACAATGACGGGAACAGTAGTTTTCTTCACCTGCTCCACAATCTGTTGGATATAGCGGAGCGAAAATTCTTCAAACTCTTCCTGACCGAGAATACCTCCCCACGTATCAAAAATCTGGACAATATGAGCGCCGGCGTGAACCTGTGCGGTCAGATAATCTCCGACAGACTGAGCGAGTTTTTGTAAGAGTATGTGCGCCTGTTCGGGTTTTGAAAAGATTAATTCTTTTACGTAACGGAAATTTTTTGATCCTTTCCCTTCCACCATGTATGCCGCCAGTGTCCATGGCGAACCAGAAAATCCAATCAAAGGCACAGTATCTTTCAATCGCTGTTTTGAAACACGAATCGCATCCATCACGAAACGCAATTCTTTGTTCGGGTCAATGGCACGCAGTGCGTTGATATCATCAAGCGAGCGAATCGGTTTCGGAAACCGGGGACCTCCTTTTCCTTCTTCAACAATCAATGTCATTCCCATAGCTTCGGGAATAACCAGGATGTCGGAAAAAATGATTGCCGCATCAACGCCGATCACTTCTACCGGTTGCACAGTAACTTCTGCCGCAAGTTCTGGAGTTTTACAGAGTGTGAGAAAATCTGCTGTTGCCCGCACGGCGCGGTATTCCGGTAAATATCTTCCTGCCTGACGCATAAACCACACCGGTGTTCGTTCAACTGGCTGCTTGCGCGCGGCGCGGAGGAGTAAATCGTTTTTCAACATAATGACACTTTCAGTTAAGGTAACGTTGCTGCTTCTGAGACGATGTTATTGCAAGGTTTCTTCCGGCGCAAGGGATTGTCCTTCCTGACAAACGACTCGCAGACGTTACACGCGTACAACAACATTCAATGAGAATTATTTTCATAAAATTTTTCAATCGCATCGGCAAATGCCACTGCGGTGGAGCGCGGAGCAATAAGAACAACATTCAGGTCTTCTTTTCGGGCGGCAGCAGCGGTTGTTTGGCCTATCACCGCTACTTTTTTCGCCGCAAAAACCTTTCGCGCTTGCTTCACACTATGAACAACGCTCAACGGACTGAAGAAGGTAACCAAATCTGCCCGCTGTTCAATCTCGGCCAACAGGTGTTGTCGTTCTTCATTCATCGGCGGTTCTTGTGTGTTGTACACCGTCACCTCGTCAACAACTGCCCCCTGCTTCGACAGTATGGACGTGATGTCTTCTTTGGCGAAATTCCCTTTCGGAAACAAAAATCTTTTGCCCCTCACGTTCGACTGCGCAATTGTCTCTGCCAATTTCTCTGCAGAAAAAGTCTCCGGTAACTTCTCTGTTTGCAATCCACATCTCTCTATCACACTTTTTGTTTGTTCACCGACGGCGTACAATGTGCAACTTGTTACCTGTTCAAACTTTTTACGTTCGTTCACGCGACGGAAGAAATAGGTAACTGCGTTTGCGCTGGTAAAAATGATGCCGCTATAGCCATTCAACTGTTCGAGCGCAGAATCGCATTCCTCCCACGTGGCCGGTTCTACAATTTCCAAAGCGGGGAAAAGAAGAACCGACGCTCCTTTTTGCGTTAATAACGCTGAAAATTCTTTCGCTTGTTCTTTTCCTCGCGTAACAACAACAGTTTTACCGGCAAGAGGCAATTGCTGTGCACTGTTCACGGCGCATTCTTTCGTATCTCGTCCAGAATTTCTTTTGCACCTCTGCCAAGCAGTTCTTCAGCAAGACGAACACCAAGCAATCCTGCCTCCTCTGGTGAACCATTGATGGAACCGCGTACAATTCTTTTCCCATCTAACGAGCCGACCATCGCGTCTAACACAAACTTGCCATCTTCAATTCTGCCGAAAGTACCGATGGGAATTTGACAGCCCCCCTCAAGGTGACGGAGCAATGTGCGTTCACCTGTCGTGGCAATCTGTGTTTCATGGTGGGCAAGTGGTGCAATAAGGTTGAGCAGTTCTGTATCGCTATCGCGCACTTCTATTCCCAACGCGCCTTGTCCTACAGCGGGAAGAATAAATGTCGGCGCAAAAATTTCGGAAATCATTGCATGCCATCCAAGACGAATAACGCCTGCTTTTGCAAGAAGCATCCCGTCCCAATCACTGTGCTCCAATTTCTCTTTCCGCGTTTTGAGATTTCCCCGGATATCGATAATGGTTAAATCGGGACGATGGTGAAGTAATTGGCATTTTCTTCGCAAACTTCCTGTTGCAATTTTCCCTCCGTAAGGAACATCCTGAAAAGAAGAATATTTTTTTGCAGGATGGGAAATAAACACATCACGTACGTCTTCACGTTCGGTAATCGCGCCAAGCGTTAATCCTGACGTTAACTGCGTCGGCACATCTTTCAAACTATGGACGGCAAGATCAATTTCTCCGTCTAACAACGCTTTTTCAATTTCTTTTGTAAATAATCCTTTATCGCCAATTTTCGAAAGAGGCGAATCAAGAATTTTATCGCCGGTGGTTTTGATCATCGTGGTACGAACGCTCAGCGACGGATACAACCGCTTCAACTCGCGTTCCACCCATCGCGCTTGCCAGAGGGCAAGTTCGCTTCCTCGCGTTCCAATAACTACCTGATTTGATTGAATCACTCGTGTTCCCCTTTCGACACCTCTTTTTTATGCAATCCAAAAAGGTTGCGCACCAACTCTAACCTCGATTTCTTTTGGCTCTCTGTTTCATCGTGTCCGTTGCGAAGCACGACGGTGGGATGATGGAGCAACTTATTGACAATGCGTTTGGTTACTAACTCAATCAGTTCCCGGTCGCGGCCGGTAAAGCGGTGAATATGTTTCTCCACTTCTTCCTGACGCACGTGTTCAAAATAATTCCGGAGGTCTTGAATCGTTGGTCCCACCTGCAGTGATTGATACCACTGATGAATACCTTTCATTTCTTCCAAAATAATTTCGTTCACTTTCGGCAACTCTGATTGACGCTTATGGATATTGTGAGAAACAATTTCGGAAAGCGAATCCATGTCGTTCAAGAAAACATTATCAAGATCGTTTGCCGCCGGATCAATATTGCGCGGAACGCCGATATCGAAAATGAACAGCGGAGTATTGTGACGCTGTTTTAATGCCGCTTTAATTTGCGATGCCGTGAGAATATACTCCGTTGCATTGATGGATGAAATAATGATGTCAACGGTGGGAATGATGTGCTGAAACGAGTCGAAGTCCAACACCTTCCCTTCCAGCGTTGTCGCCAATTCTTCTGCTTTTGCCCGCGTGCGGTTGGTAATAAACAATTCGCCAATACCACGCCCGGTCAAATGTTTTGCTGTCAACTCGCCTGTTTCACCTGCGCCGATGAGTAATGCTTTGCGTGTACTCAGATCGGCAAAAATTTTATTTGCCAATTCCACGGCAGCATAACTTACGGAGACCGCTCCTTCCATCAACACCGTTTCTGTTCTCACCCGCTTCCCCACGTGAAGAGCGGATTGCAGTAGTTTGTGCATCATTGTACCGGCAGTTTGTTCTTCAATGGCAAGTTGAAAATCGTCTTTAATCTGACCGAGAATTTGTATATCACCAACCACCATCGAATCAATTCCCGCCGCTACACGAAACAGATGTTTAACCGCCGATACCGCCTCGAAAACATACAGATGTTCCGGTTTTAGGTATGATTGTGAATTCTTTATTCCGACAAAATAATCTTGAATTTCCTGATAATGAGAAGTGGGAGAAAGTTGCGGACGTACTTGCTCATCTATAATATCGTAGAGTTCGGTTCTATTACAGGTTGAGGTAACAAAACATTCGCTGAAAAATTTTTGCTTACATTGACGCAATACGTGGCGTTTTTCTTCAGCGGAAAGCCATAATTTTTCGCGGACATCGAGTGCGGCTGTGCGATGATTTATTCCAACAACAACAAGATTCATTTTAGGTTATATCAATAAAAATTATGAAATTCGCTGAAATACATATTGCCAACCGTTAACGAAAATAATGACACCAAAAACCCGGCAATCGCCAGCATCATAAAACGGCGTCCACGTAGCCCAATGAACCGCTTTGCCAGTAATCCAATCCCGTAGCAGAGCCAAATCATGACGGTGGCAACCAATTTAGGATCGAAGTACGAAAATTTTTCAAATGCGGTTGGCAGCCATACAATACCAATTACAATCGCTATGCCAAGAAAAATGAAGCCAATAACAATAGAAATGACTGTCATTTGTTCTAAAATTTCCAAATTTGGTAATTTTGTATAAAAGGAATTGAGCCGTTTTACTTTAATATTGCGGTAAAGCATGATATAGAGGAACCCGTACATTGCCGCAATTGCCAGGCCAACGTAACCAATAAGAGCCGAAGAAACGTGGATGCCGAGCATTCTGTTACGCAACACCGGTTTGACTTCAAGAAGATCTTCGATAAACAGCGACGAAATACTTTGAAACACAAACGACAGTAAAAGAATGAAAAAGCCCGTCCCTTTTACGTGAATGACGTATTCAATAATGAGGTACACTATGGCAATTGCAAAGGCGATGAGCGTCATAATTTCATAGATTGTAGTAATCGGCACATGGTCAAATGCGGCAGTTCGTAAAATTAAATACAACGCATGAACAACCAGCAGTGGAAGAAGGGCAACGATTTGGAACCTGGAGTTCCCTATAGAATCGTTGAAAAAATTTCTTGCATATCCCAACACAACAAAGGCGTAGAGGAAAGGAAGAATGACGGTGAGAGAATCGATTATTGTTTTCATTGGCATATCGTTATCGTAAATCAGTTTTATTGTAATGTACAGAGAGTTTTGTTGACGAACAAGGTAAGATTCAGGAGTTGCCCGAACGTTGCATCAACTATCCGAAGGATCCTTTGGATTTGCGTTGCCGTGAAGGCAAATTTTTTTTATATTAGTGCGTCGTGAAAAAAGTAACGGCGGGGTAGCTCAGTTGGTTAGAGCGTCGGAATCATAATCCGCAGGTCGTGGGTTCAAATCCCTCCCCCGCTACAAACATTGATTGAAGATTCCGATGGTAACAAAGCAGTCATCGCAGAATGACTCACCATCGGAATTTTTGTTATGTAGATACGAAGCAGATCGGAAATAAAGCGGTTGCACTGTAGCCTCTTCCATTCGTCGTCTTTGGCTTCTAGGGCTGTTTGCAAGTCTGCATCTTTTTTCTTCAGTTGTGCATCGAAGTCTGCTAGAATCTTGTCCTCGATCTGTTTGGTGAGCACATCCGTCAGCGGGATGTCCTTCCCGCAATGGGGGGCAAGTGATCGTCTGAATTTCTTCGTGCTTATTCATATTCCAGACTCCTTCCTTAATTCCGATCATCAATTCACCATCGCCAATCCCACTAACCGCACTCTTGCACCAACCGGTTTTTCCAACGAAAGCTTCACCTGTGTGAGAATGGCGCCTATTGCTCCTTCATAGGCGCGGCGGATAAGGTCAAAATCGAACTGGCCATTTCTGCTACCGGTTGCTGAAGATGCCCCTTGCTCCAGACGCTTGAGCGTCCAATCATCCGGCAGCACCTGGGCATCCCCGGCGTAGGATACCCTAATGGTTTTGATCTCCTGATGGCGCGTTCCATCTTCAAGGTCAATGGAGAGTAATGTGTTTACGACAACGTATGGCTCCGATTCGTGAGTGAGGCGGTTGAGAACAGTCACGTCTCCCGGGAAGATCACTTGCTGGAGGTAATCAATCAGTGCGTCAACGAACGGATGACCAAGGCCGAACAATTCAGCGGTTCTCTTACGCATCGCTGCATCTCGATCAAATGCAACAAGCTCATACCTTGGAAGCACATTGGGGTATTTCTGCAAGACCTTTGGTGTTTCAATCTTGTAGAACTCGCCTCGTGGCAGCATTGCGCCACCAAGCCTTAGGACGGCTGCCTCGACAAATTGCTTGAGATCGTCGAGTGAGAATTTCCCTTCGATGTTCAGGTATTCCCCCAGGTCGAACGAACGGAGATCCTGCGCCAAAACGGAAAGTGCCTCACTCGCCTGTCGTGCCTTTTCTATCGCTTCCGCAATCTCTCGCTCCGTCCTTGCATAATCTTTGTCAACTAAAGCGCGTTTGTATAACTCCAAGTAATTGGGCGATGAACCAAGAAAGCCGAGAATTTCAGTTCGAAAATCTTCTCTCGGTTCGTGCGTGACCGGGTCTATCTTCCCGATCTGTCGCGCAATTTCCTCGAGCTTGGATTCAAGAAGTTGATAAATCTTCTCTTCGACAGTATCTTCGGCAACCAGATTGTACACCTGCACAGTGTCGGTCTGTCCATAGCGGTGGATTCTTCCAATCCGTTGCTCCAGTGCCATGGGATTCCAGGGCAAATCATAGTTGAAGAGAATGTGTCCTACCTGGAGGTTGATTCCTTCACCTCCCGCCGATGTGCTGACCAAGAATTGCGCGCCACCATCTTCCCAGAAACGCTCGACGGCTTCGATCTTCTCATCCAACGGCCCCCCTTTGATGGCTGCGACTTTCCCGGGACCGTACACCTTGCCGAGTTCCTCCTTCAAAAACTCAAGTGTTTCCCGATACTGGGTGAAGATAACGAATCGCTCGTTCGGACTTTGTCGCCGTATGTCGTCAATGGCTCTCCGAAGCGTGTCGAACTTTCGGTCGGTTCCTTCCGGAATGATTCCGAGCAATCCGCGAACCTTGTTGATCTCATCCGGGATGTCCCCCGATGCAAAGACACCCTCGTCCGCCTCCTCATCAGCATCTAACGCCCATTCGGTTGTTTCTTCAAGAAAGGAGAATTTCTTACTTACCCGTTGCCGGGTCTGTGCAATGAAAGCATCGATATCCGGTTGTTTTGAGGCGGAGTTTTGTATACCCAGGATCTCCGATGCCACCTGCCGCATTTCATCCTGAAGTCGTACGATTTCGCCAGCCAACTGTGTGTTGGCAGGATTGCGTCGTCTTCGATTCTCGAGCTCGAGTTGGTGGCGGATGAGAAGTACCAAAAGCCTGCGACGTAACGCCTGGCGGATGGCTCGCAAGCTTGACGACATGATCTTTTGGAAAGTCGTCATCACAAATCCGATTGCCCTCTGCTCGGAAGTTGTCTTCGATTGGCCGAGTCCTGCAGCAGAATACCCTTCGCGCAGATACTCGGTCAACTTTTCGTAAAACATTCTTTCCCGGGCTGCCTGCTGGAACGATTGTGTGTGCACCTGCCTGCGCATGAAGATCGGCTTTCCATGTCGATCGGTTACTTCTCGTTTTGTCCGACGGATCATCACCCGATTGAGCAACCCCCGATGCTCCATCATCGATTCCTCAGAATCGAAGAGAGAATCGTCAAGAAGTTGAATCAACGACCAGAATTGAAATGTATTTCCCTGGTGCGGAGTGGCTGAGAGGAAGAGCAAATCTCGCGTATGCGACCGCAAAGATTCGGCAAGGCGGAAATTCTGTGTTGTCTGTATCTTCGCTCCATACCGGAGACGGCTCAGGTGGTGTGCTTCATCGATGACGACGACGTCCCACCGCGGTCCACTCAGAAGTCGCTCCAATCGCGGCGTGCGCTTGAGAGCATCGATTGAAGCAATAACCCTGTTGTGCATCTCCCATGAAGCCACGCTGCGGTCGATGAAATCAATTCCGAGAATTTCAAAATGAAGCCTGAATGAATCACGAAGCTCCTGCTGCCAGTTCTTGGTCAAGCCTGCAGGTGTAATGATGAGTATCCGCTCTGCCTCACCGCGCGTTTGCAACTCGCGGAGAATCATTCCCACTTCAATTGTCTTGCCCAAACCCACCTCATCAGCAATGAGGTAGCGGCGATGCTTTGAAGAGACAAGATCTCTCGTCAGCAGAATCTGGTGCGGAAGGAGATGCGTTCGGCTGTTCGACAATTGTCCGCCGGTGTTTTGAAGCGGAAATTGAAATGCGAGCTGCTTGAGAAGGAAATCGATCGGCTTGTCGGTAGTTCCTTGCCGCAACCGGTCCCAGAGATCCGGCGCTGGTTCCAGGCGCTCGACCGGAAAACTCTCCAGACGACGGCCGTCTGGACTCTCGAAGACAATGTCTGCCTGGTAGATTCCATACGTATCGCTGACGCGAAGGACTTCGCCGACGCCAAGATCCTCCCTTCCTTTTACTTTTACGCGCTCGCCCTGTTTTGGCAGATACGCCACAACTTCTTCCATAGTCACCTCACGTTGCACTGCTGAGATTGAATGAACATCGGTAGAAAACATTTCCGTTCTTGTCGGTTTCCGGAGGCGGTGAACCGAAAATCAGATAGATCGGTAGCTCGACCGCCGGGTGTCTGGCACGCAATGTCTCTCCCCGCACAAGTTCGTTACGAAAAGCAATCTGAACATTAGGACAGTTTCGCCTCTCGAACTCTCCGGCAACCCGCTGAAGTTTCTGATGAATCCTTAGTGCCACCTCCTCCATTTTGCTCCCCAATCGCGCGTACAGCAAAACATCCTCCAACCCGACAACCAACAACCGGCTCTCTTCGTGATATGGAAAGTCATCCCCATTCAGCTCACGCAAGAAATCGAGGAAGCCAATCCTTGTTGAATTGGCCTTGATGCCTCGGCCTTCTGGAAGTGGCGGAGAAAGATGCTTGAACTGTGTCAAGAGATAGCCGGGCATTCTTCAATCCTGTTTTGTGAACAATGTGCGCTCGTCCAACAGGCCAAGGACTTTCCTTGCCGGAGCCTCAAAAGCTTTGTTACGAGCGAGGTACTCGCATGCTGCGCGAATTTGCGGACGCAAGCCGCGGAACTTCTCAAGCCAGGGGAGGATATTCTCCCCGACTTCTGCAAGACCGAGTAAGAGATGTACGCAATCAACAAACAGGATACCGGAAGGAAGTCGGGAGTCACCGTTTTCTCCGAAAAGGCTTGCCTGAGAGCTGACCGCTCCATCTTTGAATTTGAGCTTGAGGTCGTTCAACCGCTCAACAGGAAGTTTGACTTCGAATGATCGGCCCCGCTTTTCTCTGCCTTTGATGATGAGACCATATTCTCGCAGTTCTGATGGTTCGATGATGCCGCGGATGCTCTTGCTGAGATCGTCGCTTTTGATTTCTCGTTGACCGCAGAGTGTTGTGAAGTAGATGTAGGAAGGATCGTCTATCGTTTCGAGTTCGGTTGGAAGGGGCCGTTCTTTGGTAACGATTTGATCCACAAGCATCTTGATCTCTTGCAGTGCGCGATGGATTGGGACCGGCTTGTCTTCGTGGTCCACAATTGTTCCGTAGTGCTTGCTGTAGAGTTCAAGACATTTGCCGATGAGCAGGATGTTGATATCCGATGGTGGGAGCGGCTCGTTGCCGTAGCGGCCTGACTCGATGAGCCGAGCTTCCTCGCGTGCACGTTGGCGGATTTCGTGACGGATACTGGCCCAGGAACGCTTGGTTGGCGAGCTTGAAACAACTCGTTTACGGCAGACGTGGATGAGGTCGTATGAGATTGCCTCATTCTCCATTAGATGGAGAGAGGTTTCAGCCTCGCCGTGCACTGGATAGACTGCTTCGACATAGTAGCCAGCATCACAGAGAGCGGTGAGGAGAGCTTCCCATGCAGAATCTTCAGAATGGTGGAAGGTAAAAACCAGCAACCCGCTATCATTTGATACTCGATTGCTCTCCTTGAATACTGCCTCGAGACCTTTCTTAAAATCCTCTGATGTTTTCCCACGTGTGCTATTCTCGATAACCTCATCTGCTTTTGGTGTGAACTCCGGCATGAATTGCGGATAAATCTTTTTCAGAACGAGCCGTAGCCATACATGAAAGAAATCTGCTAGTTCTGAGTAATTCACGTTGCTGGCGTAAGGGGGATCGGTGATCACAACATCGACATTTTCAGTGGCAACATCGTGCAGCATTGTTGAAGACTGAGAGAGAAGTATAGAATCTCCATCGGATGGAGAAATGTGCTCGTTTCTCTCAATTGATTCGAGTTCAATCTCTCCAGATTCATCCTTTTTGATCTTGCGATCAAATGGCCTAATGCAATACTGTTTCCCCACAACAACCTTGTTAAAGCAGCTTTCAAGGGAGTTCTTTCCGAATTCGGTTCCCCAAACGTTTCCCTCTGCGATTGTAACCTTAGGTTGAAAGTCGTGTCGAGCAAAGACGCCCTCTGATTTGTCTGCATCAGGACGATAACGTGTAAATAGGTTGTTGCTTTCGAGTACCAAGAACAGCATACTCAGCAACATTTCCTTCAGCGTCTGATTCCCCTCTTCATCGATTGCCTTCAAGAGCGTACTTAGCGCCAACAGCTGTCGCTCATTAAACATCTGCCACCAGTAGCGGTAGTGATGCTCAAGCAAACGATGTGTTTCGACGCCATCTGGTATTTCAGACATCGGGTAGGGAAGCTTTTCCCTAAATTTGTTCCAAGCTTCATTTGCCTTCCTATATCTCGCGAAGTCATCGGCTGTAATTCTCTTGAAAAACTTTCCGTTGTTCTTCCATATTAGAGAATCGCTGATTGCTCCAGCAGTCTTCTTCCTTGCATCAATTGCACATTTCTCGCAGTAGCCTTCAATGCCATAAGGTTTAATTGGAAGGAGTTGGTCTTCGGGAAGTTTGCGGATGGCAGTGATGATCTTATCAACGTTTCCGTTGCATGTTCCGCGGCAGATGAATTTCCCCTTATCGGGAATATTCGCCTCTTTCGGGTTGTAGGTGTGTTTGCACGTCGGGCAATTGACGGAGTCGCCAAGCGGTCCACGATATTGCCACACCTCCTCGCAATGCGGGCAGAAGAGAACGGAGAGCGGGACCTTCTTTCGTTTCAGCTTTATGCTTGCCGGTTGCGGCTTCACGGTCGCTTCGCACCAGGGGCAACGGACGGATTCGGTGCTCGAGTATGCCCATCGTGCGCTTGTGCGGCCCTCTCCGGCAGAGAACTTTGGAGCATTGACCATGAGCTTTTCGTCGGCAACGAGCGCTGCAGGTTCGCGCTCCCAATCGAACTTCTCTTTGCAGTTTGGGCAAGTAACATCGGGAAGGTAGCGAATCGAAGGCTTCTTCTGCGCTATGATGTAATCAGAAAAGAGCGGTGTGAAAGCTTTGCAAGTCGCTGTAGTACACGGAGCAGACTTCACCCAGAATGTGTAAATAATGTCAGCGTCTTTGTTCCCGCAGCCGGGGCACTCGGTCTTGTAAAGATCGAGGAGAGTTTCCTTCAGCGGTTTACCCGACCATTCGACTGTGCGATTTGCGAGTCGCTCGAAAGCGGTCTTTAGCTCGTTGATATCCACCGGCTCAACCTCGGTCTTCACGATGAACCAGGCGACAGGATTCAAGTCTATGCCGATCACCTTGCAGCCGAGCCGGAGCGCCTCAACGACGGTTGTCCCACCTCCCATAAAGGGGTCGAGAATGACCTTGCCTTTGGTGTCCGGATCGTTGGTGTGATCCTTGTAGAACTCCTTCATTATATCGGTGCCGGCCGGCTTGAGCGCGCCGAGGAGAATTGCTCGGAACACGGATGATGAACGGCGAGCGAACCACTTGTGCATCTGGTAAATCGGCTTAAACGCATTCCGTTCGGGCACGGCGAGCCGGTTGATTTCGACGATGGGGAAATATTCTTCGATGGCGCGTTTCATCAGTGCTCGATTTTAGGACTTGTAGTTATTGCAATCTCATTCGTTTGTTCTTTGTTGAGTGTGAGATCGCCTAGGAAAAGAAGAATTTCTCGCATGAAATCCTTGAGAGGAGCGGGACATTTTCCATCGAAAAGCTGCTCGAGAGCCAGAACTATCCACTTCTTCTTTTGGCGAGTGCCAACATCGATCCAACTTTCGAGCTCCCCCACGGGGACAATGAATAGCCCGATTTTCTTGCTTTCACGGATAATCGTTTCAGCATCGGAACGAGATAAACCAAAAGCATCTAACCCACGTTTTTTAATATCGAACCATTTTGAGATCGTTGAGTCAATCCTTCGAATCGCACTTCGTGCACCTGCAAGTGTATGTTCTCCATGCTGAAGTTGATTTAAGAAATTCGAGATTTCGGCCTGGAGATTCTTGATAATCTCTGAATCGGGCCGACCTTCGATCTCTTTCGCTATCTTGTCACGGAGATTCAGTAACTCAACATGATGAGGCGAGTCTGTCAAAGCGTTAAGAAGACTTTCTAACTCCTCATGCGAGTTGAGAATGTCTATATCGACTATAGCGCAAACTGGAATAGTTGCATCGCGAAGTAATCCTACAACATCTTTGACCGTTTGCTTGCTCTGAGCATGAATGAAAAGCGTAGTTTGATTGCCAAACTCGCGAAGTGCCACGGTCTGGTAGATCGTTCGATCGGAATCAGCTTCGCATACCACGACACCCTTATGAAATACTGAGTCGAGGACGCTTTGACTTGACAGAAGAGGAGATTTTGTAAGTCTAGAAATAGCTTCAGATTTTATTTCGTGATAGGTGGTGACATCGTCGTGGCGGTTAAGTCTAAAGATGTCGACATTTGTATTGCTGGCGAGAATTCCAGTGAGAAAATTCGAATTGTGAGTTGCGACGATGATTTGACTTTCACTCTTTTTGACAAAATCACCAATCCATTGTCCAAGCTGTCGCGCTTGTGCAGGATGTAAGAACGCCTCGGGTTCATCGAGTAGAATGATTCGCCCCTCTGAAAGCAGCAGGCTCAGAATCACACCGACAAAACTTCGAAAACCATCTCCCTGAGTATCAAGCTGACTAAAGTCTTTCATTATAGGAAACGCTTCTCTTGGGTCATCAGGAATTGGTGGAAATAACTTTGTAACTCTTAGATAAAGCTGAGTCATTCCGCTGTAGTCGAGCTTAATGTCCATCCCAAATGTCTTCTTGAAAGCTTCGCGAAGCTGATCCTCTAACTTCTTACCTGCGTGAAACAATACTTGGAGGAGATGCTGGGGAGCTGATGTATGAGGATTGAAGGCGCTCGTCGTGCTTGCCACTAAAAGCCGAGAAGAAGCATCCAGAAAAGCGACACGAAATTTGCCGATGCCACCAAGTAAGAATGCCCCGTCTTGCGAGTGGGCAAATTGTTGTTCGAAGGACGGGCTTTGAAAAGCGAACTCATCTCCACTCAAGAGGTTGGAAGTTATCCCACGAACTAACTTATGGTTCATGTGAGTTGGATGATCGATCACCAACAGTCCCCGGAAGAGATCATCAAAAGTTGTCGGTTTATCCACCACGATCTGATTCACTAAGATAGAACGCGCATCACGGCCACCTGATATCTTGCTATTGATGTCTCTAAGAGTCTGGGACTTACCGACGTTGTTTGGCCCCACAAGGACTGTGAATGGTCCTAAATCAATTGATTGCCCGGATTTTATCTTGATGCTCTTAATGCGCATGGCGTCTGAAACAAATTTGACTAATTTTTGATGGTATCCAATTCACGTCGAATTGCCCAAGTATTGGCATTATCATCCTCTGAACACAACTTGTGTCACTTATACTCTGGAAAGAAATCCGCAAGGTTCTTGCCGCTTACAAAAACGTCGCAGAGTAAGCGCCCGTAAGTCAGCTTTATCGGGTTCTTGAGTTCGACATCTTTTCCCAGAATGAGTTTGGTTAGTTTCTCCTTAGCGGCTTGGTATCCCGCCTGTCCTTCTTCGGGCGCGTCGTATCCATTTGGACGGACAACGTTTCCCTCCTCGTTGTTCCATTTCCAGTTCGGAGACACTTCGAATGTGTCGCCATCAATTACTTTTGTTACCTTGAAAGCCATTTTTTTCTGTCCTCTCTGAGATAATCACCGCTGAAATTGAAATGTTTGCTGGTCATCTTGCCAACAATGAAAGCTTTGGCTCTTCGTCGCATAGTCATTCATCTTTTTCCCCTGAAAATTAGGATTCATGTTTCTTAGCTGCCTTGCACGTAAAAGAGTCATGCCTCCAAATCATCCGGCGAATACAGAATTACTCCGCGTACTGAAGCGAAGGATTTGTCGGCGCTTGCAATCGCTTGTATCCGTAACCGTTCGGCAGTAGCAATAAACAGTGCATCGTTCGTAAGCAATCCATACTGACGCTGGATTGAGAGTGCGGAGAAAAAATCTTCCTTGATAACGGGCTCAAAACTGAACCCGCTTGCCAATAGCCCCTTTATGGCGTCGGCGTACCGCGTCATGCCACGCACGCGCTCAGGCCGTTCCGAGAGAGCCTTCACTGGATTCCCGCCAGATGTCCAGGCGTTTTCTCTGGCCTCCACCATCATCAAACGGTGCATGACTTCTGCGAATTGTTGCAGGCCAACAACTCCGATCACATCCCGATCGGCGCAACGACGCAATAAGCGTACACATTGATCCGATTTAAGAAGGACCCCATAAACGAGGATGTTAGCGTCGAGAAGAACCGCTTCTGACTTTGGAATATCATTGAGGTTCATTGTTCGTAATAGTCCTCCTCCATAATGTTTCGGAAGTCCTCATCGGAGATATTGAACCTCAGAGCAAAGACCGACTCCAGCGCCCTCAGCCGCAACTCTCTCGCCATTGTTTCTTCATGTTCGTACTTGCGGATTGCATCTTCAATCAACGCATTGATTGGTCGGCCCTCTTTGGCGGAGCGCTCTTTCAACCGCTGGAGCACTTCTTCATCCAAGATCGTTCCAATCTTGATCTTTCTTGGTTTTGGATGTTGGGTTCTTGTAGCCATTGTTTCTCTCCTGTGGTGAGTCGTTATCTACGTTTCAGAACAAGCCACGGCGTTAACATTTCCATCAGAGACATGCCACCGTGACGGTACGCTTTGTTGCCGGATGGTCCCTGAGGTCTGTTTTTGATTCTTCCTCTGAGCATCGCCAATCGTCTGTCCCCAAGTAGCTGAAGTTCAGGAACATCGGAGGGTAAGGGTTCCTCACTGCTAAAGAATCTGAATCTATCATTATTGAGTAACCGCGGGGCTTCGGTCAACACGGTCGACTCCAATTCTGGTCCAAAGAAAATGTAACCATGATCGCTGGTAATTATGATTTCATAATCCTTCGGGATCGTCAAGACTATGTTCTTCCAAACAGTGTCAAACAGTTTTCGCAC
>JBFMFY010000005.1:0-97177 GCA_040751955.1 Bacteroidota bacterium | reverse complement strand
TAGACTGGCGGGGTGTATCGCACAATCGGGGAGTTGCTGCGGCGACCGAGTTGATTCTGGAGGATACTTTGGAGATAGGGACACTAGTGTATGAAACAGAGGATGGAGAAATATTGCAACGGTCGGACACGTTGGTCAACATTGATGTGCCAACCTCGCCGTATCTGCGCGGCACGGTGAAGTTTATCGGGAGCCAGACCGCAGTGACGGACACGCTTGCGGTAAAAATAAAAGCGAGGAAGAGCGGTGAAGGGAACTGGATCTGGATCCAGCGTCCTCGACAGGCGCCGTATGAAGGGGCGACGGCAACCACAGGAGAAGGGGAACTGACGATTGTGCCGAATGTACAGCAACTCTGCCCTGTCGTTTCCATTTCTCCCGCAGCAATACAGGTGGGAGAAACGGCAGCCATTACGGTGAGACAAAAAACTGCAGACGGGACATTGATTGACTACCCTGCCGGAACGTTATTTGATGTTTTCATGCAAGATGCAGATACACAGTTTGGCGATATAAAAGATAATGAAGGAAGAATGGGCAGTTCGTTAAAGAATGTAACCGTACCCATAACTTTTATCGCAAGTGGAGATATTTTTAACCAAGTTACCATTCCAATCACTGGGCAACCAAGTGAAGGTGTGGCTGGAAGTTGTGGAATTCCATCGGCAAACCTTGTTATTGAAGATGGTTGCAATTCAGTTTTGCCCGCAGCACCAAGATGTTCCGGAGTTACAAATGATCCGGCAATTACTGTAACGGCACAGCCGAATGGTTTTGGGGGAGTTACCAGCGATGCGTGCAAGGATGGCTATACCAAAGGATTTTTTGTGCCGATGCCGGCAACGAATACGAGCGCAATGAATATTCCAACAATAGACGTTTGCTACGATGAGAGTGCGCGCAAATGGAAAGTTTCTGTTCCTTCAATTACCATTAACACAATTCTTGATTTGTGCGACAATAATGTTACAGGTTTCGGAAAAACATTGGTTTGGGATTTAGCGTCTCTGACGAAAGATGAGATTTGTGGTAATGCAAAATTAGAGAAAGACCTCCTTGGTCACTATTCCTATCCGATAGCGAATGATCTTCGATATTATTTTGGCTCAGTGCTTTGCTGCATGAAGATTATCATAAACAAAAGTATGGTGCAGAACTAATCGCACAATTTGGAGATAAAATAAATAAATTAAACGACAACGTAATTCCTTGTCGCACGGCGCAGTCAGTTGAAGAAGCTCGAGAAGCCGCGGTAAAAAATATAGCCAAATCGCTTTCTGGTATTCTAACAGCAATGACGCAACACTGGAATACTCTTAATGGATACAGCAAAGACGGTAAAACATTGATAGATAAAACGAAAAATGAAGCAATGGAACAAGCAAATCATCAAAAAACCCACTTCTTTGTTGATGATTTGAAGGAACAATTAAAGAGTCTCAAAGCAACTTACGGATGTCAATAAGTTTGAAATAGGAGAATCATTATGAAATCAACAAAATATTTCTTTATAATGAGCGCCATTCTTATCAGTGTAACTTATTCTCAAGTGACTGAAGAACAAAAACAAAAATGGATTCAGGATTTATATAGTTCTAATGAGGATACAGTATTTTCTGCAATGTTGTCTATTAGCGTCAATGGTGTGCAGGAAGCATTACCCGTAGCGGAAGCAAATTATGACAAACTTATCGGAGTTGAATTGAGGCAGTTGTTTTTAAGTTATCTTGCTACGTACAAATCATCGAAGGCGACTGCGATGATACATAATTTTATAGATTCTATTAAGTATTTCATGATTAGAGAAAACAGGAAAGGAGAAATATATCGCAGTAATATTTCTGATACACTCTATTATCAAATTCATTGTGCACAATATTTGCTTGATATGGGTGATTATTCGCGCGTTCAATTAATCATTGATGATATGCAACGGCCAAAATCTCTTTCACTTGCAATCTATTGGGTTCAAATCTTTAATGAAATGCCGCAATATGCGAGTATTGTTAAGTCTAAAATTATAGAGTATATAAATGATACAACGAAACCAGGCGGCGTTTTTAAAAGCAGTCTATTGTACGACTTGAGAAAAAAACAAGGCTCTGCTTTTTTCCCTGACATGCTTGAATTTGTCCGTACTAGTCCTGATCCATGGATTAGGCATATTGTTTTATTTGAACTCTTAGAAATGGATTACCCTAGTTCATTAGAATTATTGAAAGAACGATTTTTGCAAGATAGTTACTCAACAATGAAACGAGAAATAGCAGAAACGCTTCTTACAAGATATGGTTCTATTAGTGAGTATGCTTTTTTGAAAAATAATATTGGTGCTGTATCACGTCCGATAGTTGCAGAGATGATTCAAGACAGGCTCAAAGAATTTATTCCACCAAAACCATCTGCCGCTCTCTCGGTAAAAGATTTATTAGATACTCTATATGTTTTAGTCAAAAATGTGCAATTACAAAACTGGCTCGGCAACACCCACTTCGCCAACGACCTTACAAAAAAATTAGACGAGGCAAAGAAACATCTCACCAAGAAACACACCGACACCAAAGACTCAGTCAAATGCGCAAAAGAGGTGAGAAAATTTCAGAAGAAAGTGAATGAAGCCTACGAAGAAACAATAGAGAAAGAGAAAAAACATGAGCGTCATAAAGAAAAATTTGTAACAATTGAAGGGTAGAAATTTCTCTACTACAACGCGCAGTATATTTTGGACCGCCTGCCCGCAATAAAGAAAGAAGACGAAGTGGAGGAAGAGTAATGAAAACAATTCTTTTGTTTGTCTGCTGTGTATTTGTTGCACAAAGCCAGAACAAAATTCCCTTTGCCTCACAGAACAACGCCATAGAACTTTCCATTGCCAACGCATCCACAGTTGCCGCCAACATTGTGGTGGTAGAAGTAACCAGCGCGCCGCAATGGCTGCAGTTTCCAAATCGCAAAGTGACGATTGAAAATCTCAGTGCCAACCAAAACAAAACAGCGCACTTCACATTCTCAGTAGATAAATCTGCTTCTGTGAACAAGTCGGAACAGATAATATTCACCATCTCAAATTCAAACGGCGAGCGTTGGACTAAAACATTATCGCTCCAAGTTTCACCGCCGGAAAGGTTTGAACTCTTTCAGAACTATCCCAATCCGTTTAACCCTGCTACGACAATAAGTTATCTATTGCCGATAGCAACTGAGTCTTCGGTGAAAATATTCGATGTGACGGGCAGGGAAGTAACCACATTGTTTTCAGGGATAGAAGATGCGGGGTATCATCAACACGAATGGAGAGCAGCGTCCGTTGCAAGCGGAATGTACATCTATCAAGTCATCGCAAAGAATGAAAAAGGAAAAAATGAATACTTCAGGAAGAAAATGTTGATGATGAAGTAACCCAATCAAAATCGAATACATACTCTGTAAAATGCCCGAACTTATTTCGGGCATTTTTATTTCCATACCTGCAAATCTGCATTCGATTTTCCTAAAAGATAGAAAAGGGGGGAAAGCAAACAATTCAAATCCTCAAAATTTCATCAAATTCAAGCGGCACACTCTTTGCATTTTGGTCTCATAAGAAGAAAGGAGTGTGCCTATGGGACATCCTATTTCTTTTAGAGCGGGTGGATTTCACTTTCCAACGTTCCACCGCAAACGTTCTTTGAGTATTCAGGCGATTGGATATTCAGTCGAAGAAGCACGAAAAGATTTGCGTCGCGCGTTGCGGATTAATCTTGAGCGCGGGCTGATTGCATCGGCAGTTGTTCATATGATCGGTATCGGTCTGTATTACGGGATTGAGTATTACAAAAGTCTGGAAGAAGAAGCACCGGTTGTTAAGGTGCGGATTATGAAGTACAGCGATCTCGGTCCGCCGCCGTCAATAACCAACTCGATGAGTGCACCGGTCGTTGGAGTTGCAAAGGTCGGCAAACCGAGCATCGGTATGCCGGTCCCTGTTCCGGATGCGGAGATAAATCCCGAACAAACAATCGC
Source organism: Bacteroidota bacterium (assembly GCA_040751955.1). Lineage (GTDB taxonomy): Bacteria > Bacteroidota > Ignavibacteria > UBA10030 > UBA8401 > SpSt-333. The sequence goes on along the minus strand of JBFMFY010000005.1, from coordinate 93,175 downwards.
GACGCAGACAGAGATGAGTCAGGTAATGGGTCCCGCAATTACAGGCGAAGGAGGCGAGGGGATCGGACAGATAGAAATTTCCGACGATACAAAGATTGAAGATGACCCGGGAATGACTGATTTCGTACCGGTTGAAAAAGCGCCGCAGGTCGTGCAGTCGGTTCAACCGGTGTATCCGGATATAGCTCGTCGTGCGGGAATAGAAGGGACAGTGTGGGTAAATATCCTTGTGGATAAAAATGGGAAGCCAAAAAAAGCGGTGGTGGTGAAGGAAGATGCAGCAGGAGTTTTTAACGATGCCGCCATTGCAGCTGCAATGAAATACCAATTCACTCCGGCGATAATGAATGCAGGACCCGTAAAAGTGTGGGTAGCTATCAAATTCAAGTTTCAGCTTATTAATACCAACAAATAGAAAACAAAAAAAATGCGCCGCGCGTATCGCAACCATACTCTCAGCTCGTATCCACGCATCAATTACACGAACGAGTACGCTTCCAAATGTATTCCGATGGACCAGGCGGCATCACTCGTAACATCGGGAGACAATGTCTTTGTCAGCGGCAATGCTGCTTCACCGACGGAATTTTTAAAAGCGTTGGCAAAACGGAAAGATGTCCTTCATGGCGTGTCGCTCTACCATTTGCTGCTGCTGGGTGAAGATCCGCTTGCAGACGACAGTTTCAAAGGACATATCCACCACGCGGCATTCTTTGTCGGTCATGCGGAACGCGAAGCGGTGATGAAAGGGCGTGCGGATTACATCCCGATCTTTCTTTTTGAAATTCCACAAGTTATCACCTCAGGCGCCATTCCGATGGATGTTACATTCGTGATCGTCTCGCCGCCGGATGATTACGGTTTCATGAGTTTGGGGGTGGAGTGCGCCGCTTCAAAAGCGGCGGTGGAGTACGGCAAAAAAGTGATCGTGCAGGTGAATGAAAACATGCCCCGCACGCACGGCGATACGTTCATTCACGTTTCGGATGTTGATTTCATCGTTGAATGTGCCCATCCGCTCGTCGAATTGGAAATACCGGAATTTACCGACGTAGAACGCCGCATCGCTCAATATATTGCGCCTCTGATCGAAGATGGTTCTACCATGCAACTCGGCATCGGCGGAATTCCCAATGCAGTGCTAACCGAACTGGAGGGGAAACGGGATCTCGGCATTCATACCGAAATGGTATCAGACGGTGTGTTGAGAGCGATTGAAAAAGGGATCGTGACGAATGCAGCGAAGACATTCCATCCAAAGAAAGCAGTGGCTACGTTCACGCTCGGCACAAAACGGCTGTATGAATTCGTAAATGACAATCCGATGTTCGAATTTCTGCCGTCGAACTACACGAATAATCCGTTTCTTATCGCACAGAACGAAAAGATGGTTTCCATCAATTCTGCGATCGAGATTGATATTACGGGACAGGTGTGCGCTGATTCTGTCGGTCCGTCCATCTACAGCGGATTCGGCGGACAGTTGGATTTTGTACGCGGTGCCAATGCTTCAAAAGGGGGAAAAGCGATCATTGCACTGCCATCGACTGCGAAGAATGGTACCGTCTCACGCATCACACCAATACTCAAAAATGGCGCCGGAGTCGTTACCACGCGCGGTGACGTACGCTACGTTGTGACGGAATTCGGCGTTGCCTCTCTCTTCGGCAAAAATCTTCGTCAGCGCGCCGATGCGTTGATCAATATCGCGCATCCGTCATTTCGTGAAGAACTTGAACGCGAAGCACAACAGCGGTACGGAGGGAAATAAGTGGCGAAGGAATTGAAAATATCGCCGCGAGATATCGAGTCGTTGCTCAATGATCAGAAATCGCTCAGTGCCTTGTCTCTGGAAGTGGAGCGTGTACTCCGTTTTTATGAAGAGCATCCGAATTATCCGCTCGACATTGCGAAACTCCGTGCGAAAGTAATGGAACTGTATGCGTCCGTCAATAAATCTATTACCGATCTCCAAAAATTGCAAACGAACGATGACGGGAAAAAATGAAGGGGGATACCGGTATGATTTCCGTAAGAAAGATACTTGTAACTACCGATCTTTCGAAAGAGTCGTATTCGGCAATTGAATATGCCGCCTGGATCGCATCGAAAGAGAAAGCCACAATCACACTGCTGTATTGTGTTGACAACCTTCCCTCCGTACCCTACCACACCGTTGATTTGACGTTTGATAAATTCCGTGAAGAATTGTTACAGCAAGAACAGAAGAGGCTCAATAAGTATTCTGCGCCGTTGGTGAAGAAGTATAAGCGCAAGATGAAAGTTGTCTGGGTGGTAGGAAATGCTTCTCAAACTATCATCTCGTATGCAAAAGAACACAAGTTCGACATGATTGTTATGAATACTCACGGACGGACCGGCATTCAACATGCCGTTTTAGGAAGCATTGCTGAAAAAGTCGTACGCCATGCCCCTTGTCCCGTGTTGACTATACGTTCCACCGTTACAGGGAGTCTCCGGGTCGAGAAAAAAATAAAAAAAACCTCTTACCGATAAAAAAATAGAATTTCCTCTGTATCCCTCGTCCGCTTGCAATGATGGGGGATTTTTATTGTACAGAATACTACACAAGTCAACGAAAACACTAACCAAATTCTCCACCGACCAAGCCTTTTATTGTTTTTAGCGTGATAAAGAATTATATTTCCACCTAATCTTGAATAATGATTGCCGAAAACATTAAAAATATTAGGGAAAATGTAGCGAAGGCGTGTTTTCGGATTGGGAGAGACCCGCAATCGGTTGAATTGATTGCGGTTAGTAAAACATTCGGACCGGATAAAGTTCTTGAGGGATTTTTGGCAGGACAGACAGATTTTGGTGAAAATTACGTTCAGGAACTGATAGAAAAGCGAAATGCTTTGATAACCAATCCGATACGATGGCATTTTATCGGGCATTTACAATCCAATAAAGTAAAATACATTGCCGAATGGATCCATCTTATCCACTCAGTTGATAGCGAAGGATTAGCGGCTGAAATTGACAAACGGGCGCAAAAAAGCAGCCGTGTGATTGATGTATTGATCGAAGTGAACACATCGGAAGAGGCGACGAAGTTTGGCGTTAAACCTGAAAAGGCAATTGATCTGATGCGGTATGTGGACGGGTTGCACCATGTGAATCTCAAAGGATTAATGACCATCGGTCCGTTTACGGATAACAAGGATGAATCTCGGACATCATTTAAGGTGTTGAAGAATATATTCGATACGGCAAACAGCCAAAGGATACTCCGTCAACCAATGACGATCCTTTCCATGGGTATGACACACGATTTCGAAATAGCAATTGAGGAAGGTTCAACGATGATTCGCATCGGCACCGCAATTTTTGGGTTACGCACAAAACAATAGGAGGAAGCATGAAGATCACTCCGCTGGATATCAAGAAGCAGGAATTCAAAAAAGTATTGAGAGGGTACGACCCGATCGAGGTCGATGCGTTTCTCGATACGCTCTCGAACGAATTCTCCGAAATGCTCAAACAGTCTAAGGAGGTACGTGAGCAATTCATCGAGATGGAAGTGCAGTTACGCGACTTCAAGCAAAAAGAGCGCGACCTCCAGCAGATCTTGATGCAGGCACAGGAAACAAGCGCCCGGTCTGTTGACAATGCCCGCAAAGAAGGGGAGTTGATCATTCAGGAAGCGGAATTGAAAGCGAGCCAGATCATTGACCATGCACGGATGGATGTGATGAAAGCGAAAGAGGAACTTTCAAATCTCAAAGCAAAGAAAGAGGTGCTCGTCAGCCGTTTGAAAGTTCTGCTGAATTCCGAATTGGAATTGATCAAAGCGCTGGAAGCAGACGAGGAAATAGAGCATCAAGATATTTCACAAGGGACGGGCAAAGAGCATTTCCAGATTGATGAGGTCTTAAAGAAACTGTAATGTCCGAACTCAGAAAAAAAATTGACGAAACAGTAGCATTCCTTCGTACAAAGACCCGGATGAAACCGACGGTCGGTATCATTCTCGGTACCGGACTCGGCGGATTGGTGAAAGAGATCGAGATCGAAACCATTGTCGATTACGGTGACATTCCCCATTTCCCCGTCTCCACTGTTGAATCACATAAAGGAAAACTGATCTTCGGCACTCTCGGCGGTAAAAAGATCGTTGCCATGCAAGGGCGGTTTCACTTCTACGAGGGATACACGATGCAGCAGGTAACCTTCCCCGTACGCGTGATGAAATTTTTGGGTGTGAACACGCTGCTCATCTCCAATGCGGCTGGGGGTATGAATCCTCTCTTCACGAAAGGGGACATCGTCCTTATCACCGACCACATCAATTTGCTCGGTGACAATCCGCTCATAGGCGCCAACGATGAAGAATTCGGTCCCAGATTTCCCGATATGTCCGAGCCGTACACGAAGGAATTAATTTCGCTTGCCGAAAAGGTTGCGATAGACCTTAAACTCAGGCTGCAAAAAGGAGTGTTTGTCGCAATGACCGGTCCGACGTTGGAAACGCGCGCTGAGTACCGATTTTTGCGCACCATCGGCGCCGACATGGTTGGCATGTCAACCGTCCCTGAAGTAATCGTTGGTGTCCACCAGTCAATGCGGGTGCTCGGCTTTTCAATCATAACGGACGAATGTTTTCCCGACGCATTAAAGCCGGTGTCGCTGCAGGAAGTAATCGCCGTTGCCAGCGAGGCAGAACCAAAATTGACCGCAATTATGAAAGAAGTAGTAACGAGACTATAGGAGATTGTATGGAAGCAACCTTCAAGATCAAAAAAAGTAATTTTGATTCGAACTTTGTGGAAAAATTAAATCCTTATTTGAAAAATCAGACACAATTAAAGTGACCGTTTCAGATGAAATGGATGAAACCGACTATCTTCTTTCGTCAGAAGCAAATGCTGCTGCTTTAGCAGAATCTCTCGCTCAATACAAAGCGGGAGAATTTGTTTCGATTTCTGAAAAGGACCTTGGCAAGTGATAAATTTCACCAAAGCAGGTTGGGAAGATTATACCTATTGGATTGAAACAGATAAGAAAAAATTGGAACTAATTAACGAATTGATCAGAGATTGCCTGCGAAATCCATTTACAGGAATTGGGAAACCGGAGCCGTTAAAAGGGGATCTTGCCGGTTTTTGGTCGAGGGGAATTGACGACACACACCGGCTTGTTTATAAATACAATTCAGGGAAATTATATGTAATCCGATGCCGGTATCACTATACAAGAAACAAATGAAATGTTTAAAGAATTAACCGACAAAATAAATTACTCTGCCGTAGAAAAAGAAAACCTTAAGTACTGGGAAGAGAAGAAGATCTTTGAAGAGAGCATCACCTCCCGCAGCGGCAAGCCGCAGTACACATTTTACGAAGGTCCCCCCACGGCAAACGGCAAGCCCGGCATTCACCATATTATGGCGCGTGCGTTGAAAGATGCCTTCTGCCGCTACAAAACAATGAGCGGATTTCAGGTGCATCGGAAGGCGGGATGGGATACGCACGGACTTCCGGTCGAGATCGAAGTTGAAAAGCAGATCGGCATCAAGCACAAGGACGAGATTCTCGATTACGGCGTCGAAAAATTCAATAAAGCATGCCGAGAATCTGTGTGGAAATACAAAACAGAGTGGGAACAGATGACGCGTGAAATGGGGTACTGGGTCGATCTCTCCGATCCGTACGTGACGTTCCATAATAATTACATCGAATCAATCTGGTGGGCGCTGAAGCGGTATTACGACGAGAATATGATCTACCGCGGTTACAAGATCCAGCCGTACTGCCCTCGGTGCGAAACACCGCTGTCGTCTCATGAAGTTGCACTGGGATACAAGGATGTGAAAGATCCGAGTGTGTACGTAAAGATGAAACTGAAGGATGAACAGAACACGTACTTTCTCGTTTGGACGACGACGCCGTGGACATTGATATCGAACGTTGCCCTTGCCGTCCATCCCGACATCGATTATGTGAAAGTAGAACTGCTGCATACCGAAGGAGAAGAGACAAAACCGACCGGCGAATTTTTTATTCTGGCAAAAGCGCGGCTTGAAGTTCTGAAAGAGAAATATTCTGTTGTTAAAGAATTCAAAGGGAAAGAACTGCTCGGAAAAGAGTACGAGCGCATCTTCAACTACCACAAGGTGAAAGAAAAAGGCTGGTACGTTGTGGAAGGAAGTTTCGTCACCACCGATACCGGTTCCGGCATCGTGCACATGGCGCCGGCATACGGTGAAGATGACTATCAGACCTGCCGCAAGTACGGGCTGCCGACGATCCATCCCGTGAACAAGTCCGGTGAGTTTGAAGATGCAGTGACTGATTTCAAAGGAAAGTTCGTTAAGGATGCCGACGCGGACATCATCCTCAATTTGAAATCGAGAAATATTCTCTACAAGAAGGAATCGTATCAACACAGTTATCCCCACTGCTGGCGTTGCTCGTCGCCGCTGCTGTACTACGCCCGCGATTCGTGGTACATCCGCACAACGGAGTATGCGAATCGGATGATCGATCTGAACAAGCAGATCAACTGGATTCCGAAAGAAGTGGGTGAAGGACGCTTTGGCAACTGGCTGGAGGAGAATAAAGATTGGGCGTTGTCTCGCGACAGATATTGGGGAACGCCGCTTCCCATCTGGATGTCGGAAGATGACGAGATAAAAAAATGTATCGGGAGTTTCGAAGAATTGATCGGAGCGGAATGGCTTGATGAGAGCGGAAAACCGACAGGAAAGATATTTTCAAAAGAAGATCTGAAAACACTCGATCCCCACAAACCAACTGTCGATCGCCTTGCATTTAAATCCTCCGACGGAAAATATCTCCGCCGCACGCCGGAACTGATCGACGTGTGGTTCGATTCCGGAGCGATGCCGTTCGCTCAGTGGCACTATCCGTTTGAGAATAAAGAGATTTTCGAGAAAGCGTATCCTGCTGATTTCATCTCCGAAGGGATCGATCAGACGCGCGGTTGGTTCTATACGCTGCATTCCATCGGTACGTTCCTTTTCAATAAGCCGGCGTATAAGAATGTGCTGGTGAATGAACTGATCCTGGATAAGAACGGGCAGAAGATGTCCAAATCGAAAGGGAACACTGTCGATCCGTTCAGTCTTATCCATAAGTACGGCGCCGATGCAACGCGGTGGTACCTTGTGTCGAATTCTCCTGTCTGGCGCCCGACGCTGTTCGATGAAGAAGGGATTGGAGAAGTACAGCGCAAATTTTTCAGTACGCTGGTGAATACATATTCATTCTTTGCACTCTACGCAAACATCGACAAGTTCGACTACAGCGAGCCTCGCATTCCGGTGAACGAACGGGCGGAGATTGACCGCTGGATCATGTCGTCACTCAACACGCTGATCAAACAATACACGCAGTTCATGGATGAGTATGATATAACGAAGGCGGCGCGCGCAGTTGCCGATTTTACACTCGACAATCTTTCCAATTGGTACGTTCGCCGCAACAGACGCCGTTTCTGGAAGAGCGAAAAAGGGAAGGACAAGACCGCCGCCTATCAAACATTGTATGAATGCCTTGATTCCATCGTGAAAATGACTGCGCCAATTGCTCCTTTTTTGGCAGATGAGATCTACCGCACATTAAACGCGGCGACAAAAAAAGAGGCTTATTCATCGGTACATCTTTCGTATATTCCGAAGGTTGATGAAAACGTGATCGATAAGGGACTGGAAGAGAGGATGGAGTACGCGATCCGCATTGTCGGTATCGTGCGTGCGATGCGCATGAAATCAAATTTGAAAGTCCGGCAGCCATTGCAGAAGATCATTCTTCCGATCAGCGACGAGCATCATAAACAGGAAGTAAAGATGATGGAAGATGTCATCCTCGAAGAGATCAATGTCAAAGAGATTGAGTTCGTCACGGACGATTCGGGTATCGTGAAGAAGAAAGCGAAGCCGAACTTCCGCTCTCTCGGACAAAAATTCGGGAAACAGGTGCAGGAGGTGGCGGCAAAGGTCCGGGAGATGACCTCGTCGGAGATTACGCAGCTGCAAAAAGCAGGTTCGTTCCAGTTTCCTCACAACGGTTCGTACTTTGCAGTGAGCAAAGAGGATGTAGAGATTCTTCACGAAGACTTGAAGGGATGGCTTGTTGAAACCGACGGCGCGATTATGGTTGCACTTGATACGGAGATTACCCCCGAACTGCGGAACGAAGGATTCGCACGGGAATTTGTCAACAGAGTGCAGAATCTCAGAAAAGATTCCGGACTGGAAGTTACAGACAGAATAGCAATTACGTTTTCGGCAGGAGCAACGTTGAAGGATGCACTCAGCAGCATGATGGAGTACATTAAACGCGAGACACTCGCAGTAGAACTGAAGGAGGGAACGGTTGACGGGATGAGCAAAATAACAGAAGATATCAACGGCGAGATGTGTGATATCGGTATCGAAAAAATTACAACCTAAAGGGGGCATCTATGGCAAAAGCAAAGATTGCTGTGAAAAAGAAACCGACGAAAGCAAAAGCCAAAAGTGAACGGATTGCCAAAAGTCTGAAACCGAAAGTGAAAAAGGTTGCTGCCAAACCGGTAAAGCGAAAACCGGTGAAAGGATACAGCGCAAAAGACCTCGCCTACTTCAAGCAGATCATTACCGAGAAGAGGAAAGAGATCCTTGAAGAACTCGCCATCCTCAAAGAGAGCATGATGGATGTGACGACCGGCGAATATGCCAGCGAAAATTCCACATACTCCATGCACATGGAACAGGGAACCGATGCGATGGAGCGGGAAAAGACATTCCTCTTTGCGTCGCGCGAAGGAAAATTTCTGAATTATCTCGACGACGCACTGCGCCGCATTGAAAAAGGGACGTACGGTTTCTGCATCGAGTGCATCGACGAACCGAAGTATCTCTGCAAGACCTGTCCATTGATCCCGAAAGAACGGCTGGAAGCAGTCCCGCACGCACAGATGTGTGTGGAATGCAAGAACCTGAAACAAAAATTTTAACTTGACAGACTGAAAGAGACGCTGCGTGAGAGTACTGTACGTTACCGCGTTTATCGTTATCTCGGACCAGATAACGAAGTTTTTGATCAAAGGAATTTCCATTCCGTTCCTGGGTATTAATATCGAAGGAATGACCCTCGGCAGTTCCATTCCGCTGCTCGGAGATTTCCTCCGATTGACGTTCATCGAGAATCCCGGCATGGCGTTCGGCATCGAGATCGGCGGCAAGTTCTTCCTGACGCTCTTCTCTATTATTGCAAGTATCGGCATCTTGCTCTATCTCTACATGATGCGGAAAGAAAATTTTGTCTTCCGGCTTTCGCTGGCATGCATCCTCGGCGGTGCTGTCGGCAACCTTATTGACCGTGTCTTTTACGGCGTGTGGTACGATGAAGGGGGATTGTTCCACGGCAAGGTGGTCGATTTTATCGACGTCGATTTTTTTAATATCGATTTTCTCGGATTCCACCTGCAGCGCTTTTGGGTTTTCAATATCGCCGATGCGTCCGTTACAATAGGGGTGTTGATGATGCTGATCTTTCACCGTTCTTTCGTTAAAGATGAGCAGGAACTGACGCCCATAGATTCTGCATCACAATCAGAAGCGACCGAATCATCGACCTCATCCTGAATTGTACTCCCACAACAGAGAGCAGCCATGCCGAGCAAGAACCTTTTTGAAATTGGTTCATCCTTCGACGCGCTCGCAAACAACGCTCGCTTGCTCAGTATGACTATCGTGCGCAGCTGACGTTGAAGCATAACCTTCGGACAATGAAAAATCACTTTGAACTTCACATTCCTCCCGGTCAATCCAAAGAACGGCTCGATGCGTATTTGACGTCGCATATCGAGAACGCCACACGCACAAAAGTACAGGAAGCGATCAAGAACGGTGAGATCACTGTGAACGGCAGGAACATTAGACCAAGTTATCTCCTCCAGCCGAATGATATCATTACAGTCAACCTCAATCGCCCCGATCCGCCTGAAGTAAAAGCCGAAGCGATTCCTCTTGAAATTGTTTACGAAGACGACTATCTGCTCGTCGTAAACAAACCCGCCGGCATGGTCACACATCCCGCATATAAGAATTATTCCGGCACGCTCGTGAATGCATTGATGTATCATTCGGAGAAACTCTCGCAGTTACATTCCGAAGAAGATGAGGAATTCGATACCGTTCGTCCGGGAATTGTGCATCGATTGGATAAAGACACGAGCGGATTGCTTGTCGTTGCAAAAGACGAGACGACGCACCAGAAATTAGCGAAACAGTTTGCCGCAAAAACATCTGAGCGTGAATACCATGCAATCGTGTGGGGAAGATTCAAGCAGAGATCAGGCGTGATCGACGCGCCGCTCGGCAGGAGCAAGAGGGACAGGAAGAAAGTCGCCGTCATTGCCGACGGAAAGAATGCGGTGACAGAATATGAAGTGATTGAGCAGTTCGACTATCTCGCGCTGGTAAAGCTCCATCTCCGCACCGGACGGACGCATCAGATTCGCGTCCATCTTGCACACATTCATCATCCCGTCTTCGGCGACGAGACATACGGCGGCAGAGAAATTGTTATCGGCGGTATCGAAGGGAAAAAGAAAGCGGAAGTAAAAAACCTGTTGGAGATGATGCCGCGCCAGGCGCTGCATGCAAAAAAATTAGGCTTCGTTCATCCGGTAACAAAAGAGATGATGAGGTTTGAAAGCGAACTGCCGGAGGATATGCAGCGATTGTTAATAAGGCTGAAAAAGTAAATTATTTCTTTTGCGACTCCAGTGCAATCCTCTCCAAACTCGGCACAAAATCCATCACATACACTTCTTCCGTCATCGTAAAATTCACCGTCGGTGACACTTCGATCCGTTTGAAAAGGGAATTAGGGATTTCACTGATCTTGCTGACAACGCCGATCTTGATGCCGGGAGGAAAGGTGTTGCTGTATTCGGAGGTAATAATCGCATCTCCCTCTTTCACATCCTGCGACTTTGCAATCTCTTTCAAGACCAGCGTTTTGCCGTCCCATGCTATGATGCCATCAACACGGCTCCGTTGAACTTTTGCGCTCGCGCGGAAATCGACGTTGAAAAGGATCTGTACAATGGAATAATTCCCGCTGACGCCGACCACCCGTCCGACCAATCCTTCACCGGTTACCACCGGATTTCCTACCTGTACGCTGTCGTTTGTACCCACATCCAGTGTTATGGTGTTGCGCAGCAGGTTCATGTTCTTCGCAACAATTTTTCCCGCTACCAGATCGATAGAGGAGGACTCTTTCAACGCGATCATCGAGCGAAGGCGGATGATCTCCAGCCGTGCCTCGCGTAACTGGTTCACTTCGTCTGCGAGAGTAACATTTACTTTCCGCAGCAATTCATTCTCGTGCTGCAGGGAAGCGATATTTGGTATGAATGAAAATGTCTGTTGAATGGCTCCGATGGTACCGACGGTGAGAGATCGGATGAACCGCACCTGCGCATTGTCGTTGTTGACCATCAACACAATGGAAATGCCTACAAGGACGACGAGGAGAACATATTCCTTGAAGAGGAAGAGGTATTGGTAAATTCGTTGAAGCATTGTTGGGAGGGGTTACTGTATCATATGCTGAAAACACTTATCACTCGAATAGTCATGCTGAGCGACTGAGCGCTTTTTCGCGAAGGAGTCGAAGCATGATCCTGTCACCCTTCGACGCGCTCGCAAGAAACACTCGCTTACTCAGGATGACTATTTTTTTGTTACATTGAGTAAAAACTTTTAATACCGTCTGCTGGTCAACATCACTTTTTGGTACTTCTCGAGATTCTCCATCACCTTTCCTGTGCCGCGCGCGACTGCGGTGAGCGGATCTTCAGCCACGTGCACGGGAAGATTCGTTTCAAGACGCAAGCGTTCGTCGAGTCCTTTAAGTAACGCGCCGCCGCCGGAGAGCATGATGCCGCGGTCGAGAATGTCTGATGCCAGTTCGGGTGGCGTCCGTTCAAGAGTCATTTTGACTCCGTTCACAATCGCCTGAACGCATTCACTTAACGCTTCGCGGATCTCAACGGAACTCGCTTCTGTCGTTTTCGGAATGCCGTTGACAAGATCGCGTCCTTTCACCTGGATCGTCACTTCTTCTTTCATCGGCATCACAGATCCAACCTCGCATTTAATTGCCTCCGCCGTCCGTTCACCGATGAGAATGTTGTGATTCTTCTTGAAGAATTGGATGATCGCGGAGTTCATTTCATCTCCCGCGATGCGGATCGATTCTTCATTGACGATACCGGACAACGCGATGACAGCGATCTCCGTCGTTCCCCCGCCGATATCAACAACCATGTTCCCGACAGGCGCTTCAACATCAAGTCCGATACCAATTGCAGCTGCCATCGGCTCTGCGATCAGGTGAACTTCTTTTGCTCCGGCATGTTCTGCCGAATCGCGCACTGCGCGTTTTTCAACTTCCGTCACGCCGCTCGGCACGCAGATCACGATCCGTCTGCTCGGCATCCACGCTGAATGAATCTTTTTTATAAATTCGCGAAGCATTCCTTCTGCAATTTCAAAATCGGCGATCACGCCGTCCCGCATCGGGCGGATGGTGCGGATGTCGCGATGCGTACGCCCGAGCATCTCGCGTGCTTCGTTGCCGATCGCAACGATCTTCTTCGTATTCCGGTCGAACGCCACGATCGATGGTTCGTTCAACACGATCCCTTTTCCCTTCATCCACACCAGCGTGTTGGCGGTGCCGAGGTCGATCGCTATATCAGCGGAAAAAAAATCAAACACTCCCATAATACAAACTCAATGTTTAAAGTGACGGATTCCAGTAAAAACCATTGCTATGTTGTTGCCGTTTGCCGCGGTGATCACTTCTTCATCGCGGATGGAGCCTCCTGGCTGTATCACCGCCGTTGCGCCCGCACTGATCGCTTCGATCAATCCGTCGGCAAAAGGAAAGAATGCATCCGAAGCGACTACGCTCCGATTCAAAGATAAGTTACTTTCACGAGATTTCCACACGGCAATTTTCGACGAATCGATGCGCGACATTTGTCCGGCACCGATCGCAAGAGTACGGTCTTTCAATCCGTACACAATTGCGTTGGATTTCACATGTTTTACCACTTTCCATGTGAATTTCATCGCTGCAAGTTCATCTTCTGTGGGCTTACGCCGCGTCACAACCTTAAAATGCTCATCGGTCAGCTGCATTCTGTCTTTCGTCTGGACGAGCAGTCCTCCCGGAATGGAGCGAATATCGAAATAATCGTTCATTGAATTCGGAACGATCTGAACGATCCGGCGGTCTTTCTTCTTCATGAGGAAGTCGAGAACACCCGGTTCAAATTGGGGAGCGAGGATGATCTCCGTGAAGATTTCATTCATCGCTTCCGCCGCTTTCATATCGAGCGAACGGTTGACGGCGATAATTCCACCGAACGGAGCCTTCGTGTCGGTGGCAAATGCCAACCGATATGCCTGTTCCAGCGATTGTGCGCTGCCGACGCCGCACGGATTGGTATGTTTGATGATCGCAACGGTCGGTTCGCTGAATTCCGCAACAAGGTTTACTGCGGCATTGGCATCGATAATATTATTGAACGATAATTCTTTGCCGTGCAATTTCTTCAACGATTCATCAAATGTGCCGTAGAGAGCCGCTTTCTGATGCGGGTTCTCGCCGTAGCGGAGATCCTGATTTTTTTTCAGCGAGATGGAGAATGTCTTCGGGAGAGACTCATCTGTTGTTGTGCTGCGGTTTAAATATTCTGCAATCTTTGTGTCGTAGTGTGCGGTGTGCCGGAACACCTCCTTAGCAAGTGCAAAGCAGGTCTCTTCACTCACTCTCCCGTCGCGCGATTTCAATTCCGAGAGGAACGATTTGTACCGCTCACTGTTGACGATGACTGCGGTGAAACGATAATTCTTCGCAGCAGAGCGGAGCATTGTCGGTCCGCCGATATCGATGTTCTCAATCGCCTCTTCAATATGGACATCAGTTTTTGCGATCGTTTCTTCGAACGGATACAGATTTACCACAACGAGGTCGATCGGCTTTATCTTCAGTTCTTCCAATTGTTTTGTGTGCTGCGGGTTATCGAGAGCGGCAAGCAATCCTGCATGTACTGCAGGATGGAGCGTCTTTACTCTGCCGTCGAGAATTTCAGGGAAGCCGGTGATTTCCGAGATCTGTTTCGCGGGAATATTATTGCTCGTCAGGAGTGTATGCGTGCCGCCGGTGGAGATGATCTCCACACCGAGTTTGTGCAGCGCTTGGGCGAATTCTACAATTCCTTTTTTATCTGAGACACTGATGAGTGCACGGGAGATTTTCAGCAATTCGATTTCCTTAGTTGCATTATTCTGGGACAAACAAGAATGCCTGCCGGTCGGGCAGATTTGTCCCGCTATTATAGTTTTCCATCGGCGATCAATTTTACCGCTTCGGGAAGAATTCTGTGTTCAATGTTGAGCACTTTCGCAGCGAGCGATTCCGGTGTTTCGTCATCATCCACCGCCAGGATATCCTGCAGCAGAACTTTTCCGTGGTCATACACTTCATCAACCACATGCACCGTCGCTCCGGAAAATTTTTCTTTCGCTTGTATCACCGCTTTGTGCACATGTATTCCGTACATTCCTTCGCCGCCGAATTTTGGAAGAAGTGCAGGATGAATGTTGATGATGCGATTTCGGAATTCACGGATGATCGCCGCGCTTACTTTCTTCATGTATCCGGCAAGCACAATGAGAGTTACATTATACGCACGGAGTGTTTCAAGAATTTTTCCGTTGAATGCTTCGTCACTTTCAAACTGCCGCCTGCTGATGTGCAATGCCGGAATGGAAAACGAACGCGCAAGCGAGAGTGCCCCGGATTGAGAATTATTGCTGATGACAACCACAATGCGTGCAGAAATATTTTCCTTAAGTATCGTGCGATACAACGATTCAAAATTCGATCCGCGCCCCGAGGCAAAAACAGCGATGTTCAACAAAACTTTTTCCTTAACGAAGCACAGTGACTACGAAGTCAAGTGTATGAAAACTTAAAATTCACTACAAATGTAAGCAAGAGTGTCTGGTTTGTCAACACAAAAGCCTGATTTTTCAATGACTTAGGAAGATTTTTTGCATATCAAGAGACCGGTGCTTCGTTAAACACCAGAACACCTTTCTTTGTGTTCAGTGTTGCCTGAACACCAATCGGTATTGTAAGTTTTTTGGGGACATGCCCATGCACCAGCCCCGTCATCACAGGTTTCTTGAGAGGTTTGAGATAGTCGTTCAATATTTGGTCAATGGTAAGAAACGGCTTGGTAGTGTCCGACGCTTTTACATCCGTCAACTCGCCGACGATCACTCCTTTGGTATCTTTCAAGATGCCGGCAATACGGAGTTGATTCATCATCCTGTCGAACCGGTAGCATTCTTCCTCGATCTCCTCAATAAACAGCAGCGAATTCTTGAACGAAGGAATATATGGGCTTCCCGCGATAGCGGTGATCAACGAAAGGTTGCCGCCGAGGAGCCTTCCTGACGCGGTTCCGGGGTTGAGAACATTCAATTCTTTTCCGTCAGGATTTTTTATTGCCCCGAATTTTTTCTTTGAAGTAACCATTGCCCAGAAATGTTCTTCCGTGAACGGATCGATCTCTTTCCACATCTCCACTCCCGCCATCGGTCCTGCGAATGTAATGAGTCCCGTTTTCTTAAAGATGGCGAGCTGCAATCCGGTCAGGTCGCTATAACCGACAAGGATCTTCGGATTTTTCTTGATCAGTGAATAATTAAGCAGCGGTAATAAGCGCGGAGTTCCATAACCGCCGCGAACAGCAACAATTGCTTTGACGCTTTTATCGGCAAACATTTCGTGAATATCATCGGCTCGTTCCTGATCTGTACCTGCGAGATAGCCGTACACTTTATTGACATTCTTTCCTAGTTTGACGTGATATCCGAGGCGTTCAAGATATTCGGCTCCTTTGGTGATCTTTTCGGTGACAGATGGCGGGCTTGCCGGGGCTATAACACCGATAACGTCCCCTTTTTGCAGTGCAATTGGCTTGATGATAGTCATGGTGGCTATTTTGTTTCGATTGCGTGAAAGAGATATGAAAAGGATAGTTCAACACCCTTTGCATTATCGGCGGGGGAGAAATTGGCAACGCCGAATATTTTGACAGCAACGTCACCGAAAAATTTTTCCAATCCGATTTTACCATTTGCAAGCCGTCGCATACCGATGCCGTCGTGCCCGGTGCGCCCGGCAGTTTGGAGAAGCAAATATGTTGATTGGTCCACTGGAACATAATATTCCGCTGCGTATAACAAAACATCATGTTGCTGACCGAGTTGCGTCGGATCGCTCAGCACGCCAAGTCCGATATTGGCAGTCCACCGCCCGGCGAAATGTTTTTGGAGCAGCAGTGATGAAAAAAAATTCATCTCGTCGATGCCGAGTCCCGATTCGTTGCTGGCGTTGGGAAGTTGTACACCGAAGCGGATTGAAACACCGATGCCGGAAAAATATTCGTTGAACAATCCGAATTTTGTCCAGAATGAAAAATCACCCACATCGGTCGTAGGATTGCGTGTCGTCGTCCGTACGGAATTGAATGCCGGGACCCGGTCGGTCACATTCAGAATATCGAGAAGAGTGCCGTCCGTTTGCAATTCCACATATTCGCTCAACGCAATGCTGAAACGAATTGTGCCGATTTTTGTAAGATTGCCTGTCAATCCTGAAAGGGGAAACGGTTGTTCTCTGAAATGTGCGCTGCCGAATTCTATTTGTGCGTTTCCATATTTCAGCAGTGCAGCAGATTCCACAGGGAGTGGACGCTGCTGGGCAGCGAGAAACGAGGGGAGAATGAAGACGAAACGAAGTATCGAATGCTTCAATCGGTGGTGTCGTTATGTGAAAAAAAGAACGCCGATAATTTCTTACCGGCGGGTCAAATACAAATTATGCCGCTTCGACTTCTTCTTTCACTTTCACACGCTTTTCGAATTCTTCGCGAAAGCGTTTCACAAAACTTTGCACGGGCCATGCCGCAGCGTCGCCCAGTGCGCAGATCGTATTTCCTTCGATCTGGTTTGCGACTTCAACGAGCATGTCAACATCCTCTTGACGTGCATCGCCATGCTCAAATCGATGGAGCATTTTTTCGAGCCAGCCTGTCCCTTCGCGGCATGGGGTGCATTGCCCGCATGATTCATGGTGATAGAAATGTGAGATACGGGCGAGAACCGCAACAATGTCGGTATCTTCATCCATCACGATCAGTCCCGCAGTTCCCACCGATGATCCTGCTGCTTTCAATGAATCGGCATCCATGTTGACACCCTCAAGGTTCTCGCCGCGCAGCACCATCGTGGATGAACCGCCCGGAATGACCGCTTTAATCTTCTTTCCGTTTGGTACACCGCCGCCGTACTGAGGATCATTGATAAGCGTCAAGAGCGGAACACCTGTAGGCACTTCGTACACTCCCGGTTTATTAACATGCCCGCTGATACCGACAAGAATTGGTCCCGGATGCTTTGCTACTCCGATCTTTGAGTACCACTCAAAACCTTTATTAATAATAAGCGGAATATTCGTCATAGTTTCGACATTGTTGATCGTTGTCGGCATATCCCATAAACCTTTTTGAGCGGGGAACGGCGGTTTCACACGCGGGTATCCTCGTTCTCCCTCAAGCGAATTCATCAATGCTGATTCCTCGCCGCAGATATATGCACCGGCACCGCAATGTGTGTAGATGTTTGTTGAGAATCCGGTTCCTAAAATGTTTTCGCCGATATATCCTTTTGAGTACGCATCGGCGAGCGCTGCATCCACCATCTTGATCCATTTGCGATATTCACCGCGAATGTAAATATAGGCGGCTGTAATTCCCATTGCGTAACAGCCGATGATGATCCCTTCGATCATCATGTGCGGATTGAATTCGAAGATCTGCCTGTCTTTGAATGTGCCCGGTTCGGATTCGTCGCCGTTGACGGCGAGGTACTTCGGTTTGTCGCTTCCCTTTGGCATAAAAGACCATTTCAATCCTGTAGGGAAACATGCGCCGCCCCGTCCGCGGAGTCCTGATTTCTTCACTTCATCGATCACTTCGTCCGGCTTCATCTGCAATGCTTTTTTCAATGCTGCATAGCCGCCGTGCTGTTCGTACACATCAATCTTGTGATAGTCGGGAATATTCGGGAGGATGTATTTTTCCATAATCGTCATTGAAATCCGCGAAGTCTTTAAGCCTTCGGGGATGTACCTATTTCAAGCTTGTTAAAAGTTTTTCGGTTTTTTCGGGTGTCAGATATTCGTAATACTCTTCTCCGATGGCAAGCATCGGTGCGCCGCCGCAAGCGCCCATGCACTCAACTTCGCTGACGGTGAATTTACCATCGACAGATGTTTGTCCTGCTTTTGCACCGCACAGGCGTTCCACCGTATCGATAATCTTTCCCGATCCTTTTAACATGCACGAAACATTGGTGCAGACTTCGATGTGGTACTTGCCGAGTTTCTTGTCGTTGAACATTGTGTAGAATGTGACGACACCGAGCACGTGGGCGTACGGTACACCGACAAGATCGGCAACGTACTTCATCATCTCTTCAGAGATCCAGCCTTCCTGTTCCTGCGCGATCCAAAGAATAGGGAGGAGCGCCGCCTTCTTTTCGGGATACTTTTTAAAGAGTGCTTCCGCTTTTTGGAGATTTTCTTGAGTCAGCATAATACTGTATTAAATATTTAAAGAAAGATGTTCCAAACTCTGGGATTTGGAACATCTTATTGAAACTACTTATCCGCTTCTCCCATCACAGGGTCGAGACTGCCGAGTACAGCGACGATATCTGAGATCATTCCACCTTCAACCAGCATCGGTGTTGCTTGTAAATTCATGAATGAAGGAGAACGGATCTTGAGTCGCCAGGGATGACCCTCACCGCGTGATTGGATGTAAAATCCGAGCTCACCTTTCGATCCCTCAACTGCATGATATACTTCGCCGACCGGAGGATTCACTCCAAAGTTGATAAGCATAAAATCGTGAATCAACTCTTCCATCTTAGTATAAATGCGATCTTTGCGGGGGAGGACTTTTTTCGGTTCGTTGGCGTGGATAGGTCCATTAGGAATTTTTTCCAAACATTGCCGGACGATTTTGATGCTCTCTTTTACTTCGTTGATACGCACATAGTAGCGGGACAGGCAGTCGCCCCCTTCAAAAACCGGAATATTAAAATCCAGTTCATTGTACACAAGATACGGTTCTGCACGGCGCAGGTCGTGTTCAATTCCAACACCGCGAATGTTTGGTCCACACAGACCTATTGCTACTGCCTGCTCTTTTGAAATAACACCGACGCCATCCATACGTTCGACAAAAATTCTGTTCGTATTCAGCATGTTGATCATTTCGGTGAACTTTTCCGGCAGTTGATCGATGAATTGCTGAATCGCCGATCTCACTTCGGGCGTCATGTCGTGTGCCAGCCCGCCGACGCGTGTGAAACTTGTGGTGAAACGGGCGCCGGTAAGCAATTCAAAGATGTCGTACATCTTTTCCCGTTCGCGGAATGCCCATGTGAAGACCGTCAGTGCGCCAACATCCATTGCGAGCGCACCGACACCGAGCAGGTGGGAAGAAATGCGCGCTAATTCGGAGATGATGACTCGGAGGTACTGGGCGCGTTTCGGCGCTTCGATGCCGATCAGTTTTTCCACCGCCAGCACGTACGCCGTGTTGTTCATCAGCGGCGAAAGGTAGTCGAGACGGTCGGTGTGTGGAATAAATTCATGGTAGGAACAATTCTCGGCGAGTTTTTCATACCCTCGATGCAGATAACCCAGTTCCGGTACGCATGCAACCACGGTTTCGCCGTCCAATTTGATGAGAAGGCGCAGCACGCCATGAGTGGCAGGATGCTGCGGTCCCATGTTAAGGATCATCTCGTTTTCGAGCGCATCGTCAAACTGCACGGAAGTATTTTTATTTTCGAGGGCGGCAAGAATTCTCTGCTGCCGAATATCCATTGCTTGTTCTACATTCATTCTATCTTACTCTCTATATATGGAATCACTTTCGAGGGAGGGGAATCGAATCGGGAATTCCCATCATCGGAAAATCTTTGCGAAGGGGATAGTACTCGAATTCCTCCGGCATATACATCCGGCGCATATCTTTATTACCGTCAAAATACACGCCGATCATGTCGTATGTTTCCCGTTCGGGCCACTCCGCCGCTGGCCACACTGATGTTACAGATGGACAATGGAGGTCAGACTCATCGACAAATACTTTCAGCCGGATGCGTTGCTTGAGCGGAATCGAATACAAGTTGTAGATCACTTCAAACCGATTTTCGGCGGTATATGCATCGGCACCGCAAATGTCGCTGCAGTAATCGAACGTGCACGATGTATCGTCACGCAAGAATGTGCACACCGGAACGATATCTTCTTTCTTGACGTGAATGGTGATTTCGCCTCGGAATTCCTTAACGTCAAGGATGCTGTTGGGAAAATTTGATTTGAGTTTTTCTACGACGGTCGTGAGCATAGTAATAAAGAAAAACAGGAGAGCCGCTACGACCTTCCTGTTTTTGAATTAGTTGTTGACTCCCTGAATTTGAAGGAGCTTTTGTCTTTCCATTGTCTCTGCAGCCACCGTCATCGGTGTGCTGCGGCTTTCTCCCCGTTGAATCTTGTCCTGTAGTATCATCAATGCGTGAAGCAAATTGTCCGGACGGGGTGGACAGCCGGCAACGTAAACATCGACAGGGAGGAATTGGTCAATTCCTTGTACAACAGAATACGTACGGTACATTCCGCCGGATGATGTGCATGCCCCCATTGCCACAACCCACTTTGGATCCGGCATCTGATCGTAAATTTTTCTGACAACGGTTGCCATTTTGTACGTGGTCGTACCTGCAACTATTAAAAGGTCAGACTGACGGGGAGAGAAGCGGAACACTTCTGCACCGAATCGTGCGACATCGAAACGCGGCATTGCGAATGCCATCATCTCAATTCCGCAGCACGAAATTCCGAGCGGCATCGGCCATACGGAATTCTTCCTGCACCAATTGACTGCCGAATCTATAGTTGTTGTTATGGCGGTATCGCCGAATGCATGCTCTAATCCCATTGTAACGCTCCTTTTTTCACGATGTAAATATATCCCACCAATAAAATTAAAATGAAGAGAATCATTTCTATATATCCGAACATTCCCAGCGCGCGGAAGTTTACAGCCCATGGATAGAGAAAGATTACTTCGATGTCAAATAGAATAAAGAGAACAGCGACCATGTAATACTTTACCGAGAATCGTTCACGTGCTGTGCGCACCGGCGGCATGCCGCTTTCGTACGTTGAAAGTTTTTCCGGATTCGGACGGTGCGGTCCCAAATATCGCTGCAGCAACAAAAACGTAACGCCGAGAAAAACTCCGACGCCGATCATTAAGAAAATTGGTATGTACGCTTGCATGTTATGTAATTGTTGTAGAATAAATCTTTTTCTTAAGAAAGTTATTGAAAAAACGCCCGAAAGTCAACGAGAGCTTTTTCGTAATACAATCAAGCAATCTGTGTTTTTGTGCAACGCGATTGACAAATTTGAAATAAATTTTTGACGGAAAATTAGTAAGAACGGTTTACGGCACACCACAAAGATGGTAGTGAAGCAGTTTTTGGTAATTTCAATGCTTTGGTTGTTATAAGTTTATATCTGTTATGATGGCAAGATGTGAGTACACGCGGTACCAAATAGCATATCTTGGAAGTAAAAAAAACCGTCATTTTATAACGGCATCATGTGGCAATTGTCAAATAAACATCCATAATTTCTTTCTCTGTCAAGTTAAGTTTTCATGTAATAATGGGGACAGAAAAAGACTTAATTTTTTTCTTGACTTGAGTCTTCTAACCGTCTATATTCGCTAGCAGTTACACCAACGTAATTCTTCCCTTATTATCGAATTGTTAATAAAGTCGCAAAAACGGGGGTCTCTACATAATAAGAGAGACAAGATCTCATTTTCTTTTTTTGGAGATTCAATCTGGCAAGAAATAAAGTAAGACTCACAGGTTTCAGTTTTTAATATTCATTTTTAACAGTATGTATTAACAGGAGGGCATAACTCAATGAGCGAGACCAAAGTAGCCACAGCCCAATCCACGTCCCGGACAGAACCCGGGGTTCGTGGGCTTACGTTCCGGAGATATTTCACGCGAGAGGGGATACATCCTTTCGATGAAATCGAATGGGAACTGCGCACTGCGGTGATAAGCAACGAAAAAGGAGAAAAGATCTTCGAGCAGAAGGATGTCGAAATTCCGAAATCATGGTCGATGACGGCAACAAATGTTGTTGTCTCAAAATATTTTCACGGGCAGATCGGGACACCTGAGCGGGAGACCAGTGTTCGCCAGATTGTTGATCGTGTTGCAAAAACGACCGTCGGCTGGGGAAGAACGATGAAATATTTTGCTTCCGAAAGCGACGCTGAGATCTTCTATAATGAATTATGCTACATTCTTGTCAATCAGTATATGGCTTTCAACAGCCCAGTGTGGTTCAATGTTGGGATTGAAGAAAAGCCGCAATGTTCCGCTTGCTTTATTAACTCGGTACAAGATTCAATGGAGTCAATTCTGGCACTTGCCCGCACGGAAGGGATGCTCTTTAAATGGGGCTCTGGTACCGGTTCAAATCTTTCGACACTCCGCTCTTCAAAAGAGGCGCTTGCCGGCGGCGGTACTGCATCCGGTCCCGTTTCATTCATGAAGGGATATGATGCATTTGCCGGTGTGATCAAATCTGGGGGAAAGACACGGCGTGCCGCGAAGATGGTCATCTTGAATGCAGATCATCCGGACATTATCGAGTTTATAAATTGTAAAGCGGTCGAAGAAAAGAAGGCGTGGGCATTGATCGATGCCGGATACAACGGCGGATTCAATGTTCCCGGCGGTGCGTACGATTCAGTATCATACCAAAATGCAAATCATTCTGTCCGCGTGACGGATGATTTCATGAAAGCTGTTCTCGAAGACAAAGAATGGAATACGAAAGCAGTGAAGAACGGCAAGCCTGTAGATACGTACCGCGCGCGCGATATTATGCGTCAGATCGCCGAAGCAGCGTGGATATGCGGTGATCCAGGCATGCAGTTCGACACAACCGTAAATGCATGGCACACATCGTCGAACACAGCTCGCATTAACGCATCAAATCCTTGCAGCGAATACATGTATCTTGATGATTCTGCGTGCAATCTTGCATCGCTCAATTTGATGAAGTTCCGGAAAGAAGATGGAGAATTTGATGTTGAATCATTCAAACACGCTGTCGATGTAACGATCACTGCTCAGGAAATTTTCGTTGACAACGCAAGTTACCCCACGCCCGCAATCGAAAGAAACAGCCACGCATTCCGTCCGCTCGGACTCGGGTACGCCAATCTTGGTGCTTTGTTGATGGCACGTGGTCTTGCATATGACAGTGATTCAGGACGCGAGTATGCCGCGGCAGTCACATCGCTAATGTGCGGTGAAGCGTATGCACAATCGGCGCGCATTGCCAAAGAAATGGGACCGTTTGAAGGATTTGCGGTCAACCGTGAACCGATGCTGAATGTGATGAACAAGCACAGCATTCATGCCGATCGAATCAGCAAAGAGTATGTCCCTTCAGAATTGTGGGAAGCATCGAGTCAATCATGGAAGGAAGCGATTGAGATCGGCAAAACGCACGGCTACCGCAACGGTCAGGCAACAGTACTGGCGCCGACCGGCACCATCGGCTTCATGATGGATTGCGACACGACAGGCGTTGAACCCGATATCGCACTCGTGAAGTACAAGAAACTTGTCGGCGGCGGAATGATGAAGATCGTCAACCAAACCGTTCCCGAAGCGCTGCAGAAACTTGGCTACGACAGCGAACAAATCGAGCATATCGTTTCTTTCATCGATAAAAATGATACGATCGAGGGTGCCCCGTTCCTAAAAGAAGAACATCTCTCCGTGTTCGACTGCGCGTTCAAACCTGCAAAAGGGAAGCGCTCTATCCATTATATGGGACACATCAAAATGATGGGTGCAACACAGCCGTTCCTTTCCGGTGCGATCTCCAAGACGGTGAATATGCCGAACGAAGTAACTCCGGATGATATTATGCAGGCATACATCGAGTCGTGGAAATTAGGTTTGAAAGCGGTCGCGGTGTACCGTGACGGATGCAAACGGACACAGCCTCTTTCCACGTCGCTTGACAGCGGCAAGAAAGAAGAGAAGAAAACCGACGCACGTCTTGCACGCCGCAGGCTTCCTGCCGAACGCGCCGCATACACGCATAAGTTCAGCATCGCAGGTCACGAGGGATACATCACCGCCGGTATGTACGAAGACGGGATGCCGGGAGAAGTCTTCATTACGATGTCGAAAGAAGGTTCAACGCTCAGCGGTATGATGGATGCATTCGCCACTTCGATCTCCATTGCGTTGCAATACGGTGTGCCGCTCAAAGTACTGGTCGATAAATTCAGCCACATGCGCTTCGAGCCGTCGGGCTTCACGCAAAATCCCGACATCCCGATCGCAAAATCGATTTGCGACTATATCTTCCGCTGGCTCGGCATGAAGTTCCTGCCGAAGGATGAACAGCCGATCACCGTTATTGCCGACACGCCGGCGATGGAAACGGTGAAAGCGGAGAAGAAAGTTGCCGAGGCTGCAACAGTTACCGCCGGCGAGCGGAATGAGAAGTACGTCTTCCAAACGCAAGCAGATGCGCCGCCATGCCACGAGTGCGGCAGTTTGATGATCCGTTCGGGTGCTTGCTATAAATGCACGCAATGCGGGTCGACTTCGGGTTGCTCCTGATAGTAGTTTAAGAAATAGTACATTACCACTACAACGCCGAGGCAGAAATGTTCTCGGCGTTTTGTTTTTTTTATGAAAGGAATTGTTATGAAAGATTCTGACAAAAATGAAATGAAACTTATTATTAAAGATGAAGTTGAGAAAGGCGTAATAACGTCGAATAATTTTACAAAAGACCAACGTAATTTTGCATTTAAAATAATTGGATTCTGTGTAACATTACTCGGAGTTGTAGCTTACTTTGGTTTGGATTCATATATCTTGAACACTGTTGATAAAAAAATTGGCGAAGCGGCATTAGAGCAATATCGATCTCGTCTAAATTCGGCAATGTTAAAAGCAGAAGAGAGTGCAGATTCAATAAACGATATCAAATCGAGAAGTATAAATGTAGTTAAACAGTTGGAACAAAGTTTAAAAAAAATACCTAATCTAGGCTTGATTAATTATATGTATGTTAATTCAATACACGATGAGAATTCGAGTGTTAAAATTGAAAACATTACTAATAATGGGTGGATATTGGTGCCTTATAGAAAACAAAACGAATCTATGAGTTTCAGTTTAAATGTTAAAAGCACAAACGATATCTATTTAATCGTATATAGTTATCGAGTTAAATATTCGGAAATTGGAAATGCAAAGAGTGCTATTTTACTTCTACAATCTGGGAACAGAGTTAGAGAACTGTATGGGGATGGTGGCGAAATCTCTAGACAAAACGGTAGTTATCAATTTTCAGGAGCATTTATTGTTAAAGACTTAAAACCAGGAAACTATGAATTAGGACTTTATGACTTTTCGGAATTTAGTTCTACAAGAGTGTATGCCGATCCAAGACAATTAGTTGTTTATAAACTTTTATGATGATGAGATCTAAAATTCCCCCTTGTTCTCATCCCTAAAATTCTTATCTTTGCTCATTAATAAAGGAGATAAATATGTCTTTTATTGATGTCACATCGCCTCAATTCGAGGTGGTGAAAAGCATGGATAAGTTTGTTGAGGAGAACTTGTCGTCACTCCTCAAACCTATCAACGAAAACTGGCAGCCGACCGATTTTCTTCCCGACATGACAGCCGAAGATTGGCGCGAACAAATCACCGAGTTCCGCCGCCGTGCAAAAGAATTGACTGATGAAGTACTCGTCGTTCTGGTGGGTGATATGGTAACCGAAGAAGCGCTGCCGAGCTATCAAACGTGGCTTAATCGCTTCCAGGGGATCAACGATCCGACCGGCGACAGCGGTGGCGCGTGGGGAAAGTGGAGTCGGGGATGGACATCGGAAGAAAACCGCCACGGCGACCTGCTCAATAAATATCTCTACCTCACGGGACGAGTTGATATGCGATCGGTGGAAACAACTGTGCAGCATCTCATCAACAACGGGTTCAACACGAACTCTGGGAATGATCCGTATCTCGGATTCATTTACACTTCATTTCAGGAACGGGCGACGAAAATCTCTCACCGGAACGTCGGTATTCTTGCCAAGCGGTGCGGCGACGAACATCTCCATAAGATCTGCGGGCTGATCGCCGGTGACGAAGCGCGGCACGAAAAAGCGTACAAACTTTTCATGTCCAAAGTATTCGAACTCGATCCTGCCAACGCCGTTCTTGCCTTTGCAAAAATGATGAAGAACAAAGTGACGATGCCAGCGAGCCTGATGACTGACGGAAGGGACCTCGATCTCTTCTCAAAGTTCTCAAATGTCGCGCAAAAGATCGGCGTGTACACGGCAAAGGATTATGCCAGCATCATTAAAGCACTGGTGGATGAATGGGAAGTGGAAACGATCAAAGGGCTTTCCGATGCGGCGGCGAAAGCGCAGGATTATCTTTGCACATTATCTGCGCGATATGAGAAACTCGCTGAAAGGATGAAGATTACCGGT
Organism: Bacteroidota bacterium; assembly: GCA_040751955.1. Lineage (GTDB taxonomy): Bacteria > Bacteroidota > Ignavibacteria > UBA10030 > UBA8401 > SpSt-333. Next base: position 66,388 of record JBFMFY010000005.1, on the reverse strand, counting down.
ACGTCGAAATTCAGCTGGATCTTCGACCGCGAAATCGTACTCGATACTCCGAAAATCAGGCTGGCTAATATTTAGCCAAGAAGGATCATACGTTATTGCTCGAGCAGGTCGGAATTGTAGAACCGACCTGCTTTTGTTTTAAACACAATGGTGGTATCTTTCCAGTGGATGACTGAACTGAACAACTCAATATGTCCTCAATGCGGAAAAGAATTTGCATGCGGCGCAAAAGCCGGATCGGAAACATGCTGGTGTTTTTCGCTTCCGCGTGTTGTATCGCCTCACGAAGGAACAAAGTGCCTTTGTTCGGCATGTCTCGCAAAGAAAATTTCCGAATTGGATCGACGTTCGGAGCCCTCTTTCACCAAATGAATCCTTCGGATCGATAAATTCCGCACAAATGTATGAAAAATTCTCTTGTATTTTTCCTCGCCTTTTCTGTTCAACTGTCTGTTTCTCAAACAGACCGATTGACCGTCGTGCAGAATGACAACTCGCAGTCTATCAATGTGCAACTCCATAGAGTCGATGATTCGGTCATGTATGTTACGAGTGGGTCCGCTCTCGAAATTATTCCACTGGACAATATCAGTGAAATTCTCATCGAGCAACGCTCCACCCATATCGGTACCGGCGGCGTTATCGGCGGCATCGTCGGTACCATTGCCGGGATCGTCATAGGCAACAACAAGGATGCGGAAGAAGCGAAAACGACAAGCGACATCAAAGGAGATGTGAATACATTCAAGTATGGACTCCTTGGACTCGGGATCGGCAGCATTGTCGGCGGCATAGCAGGGAATTCAGTCGGAGAAACAGGCACGAAATCATACATTGTGGACTACATGAGCCGTACGGAGAAAAAGGATTTGCTTCTCTCCTTGCTTCGCAAACGATCCGATGCGAAAACCTCCTCTGCATTGCGTCAACCTTCTCCTGATACTGCACAACAAATGGAGAATGAAGCGGTTCCGGCGGACTACCTGCAGATATTTGTTGCAGCAGGTACCGGGATTCCGGTCGGGGAGTTTGGCGCCACCGATCCATCTCCTGCAAACGGACTCGCGACGATCGGTCTCACAATACGCGGCGGTATTATGACAGCACTCGGTACGAAGTTTTTCGTTGCAGCAGAAGTGGAACATGCACGCTTCCCCCTGAACCTTTCGGATTTCGAACGGATTGCAACCATCCACACGTCCGCTCCATGGGTGCTGACTGTTCCTTCCCTCTCAGTGAAGCTCTGCACTAATCCGAAACAAGAGAACCTTCTCTTTTTGTACGCCACGTTCGGCGCTGCGGTGACGTCTTCCCCGGAATTAAAAATGTCGGTGAACGGGACCACGATCCGTCAAACAGAAGGAACATCCACCGATCTTGCGTACACTGTCGGTGCGAGCATGTTGTTCAGTCGTCATGTCGAAGTTAATTTTTCGTACAAAGCCTTGAAACCCGATTTCGGCGTCACTGTAACTCAAGGGACCACCTTCCATTTCGAAACTCTGACGCAGCAAATCCAGATACTTTCTCTCACCATGGGATACTATTTCTAAAAATGAATTCAAAAAGCAGCACGCTATTGAGAGTTTATTGTGGTGACATCACAGCATTGCATGTTGATGCGATCGTCAATGCAGCAAACTCTTCATTGCTCGGCGGTGGTGGTGTTGATGGCGCAATCCATCGCGCGGCAGGACCTGAATTGCTTGCCGAATGCAGAACACTCGGAGGATGCAGAACGGGTGAGGCGAAAGCGACAAAAGGATACAACCTTCACGCACAATATGTCATTCATACCGTTGGACCAATTTGGCAAGGAGGATCTTTGCAAGAAGCAGATCTACTTGCGAATTGTTACCGGAATAGTCTTACAGTAGCTCAATCATTGGGAGTTAGAACGATTGCATTTCCGGCAATCAGCTGTGGCGTGTATGGATATCCTATGGACAAAGCAGCCGCCATTGCGGTGAAGAGCGTAAAAACATATATTCTTGCGTATCCTCATTTCAATCAAGTCATATTCGTCTGTTTTGATGACTATGGTGAACGTACGTATCGGAAAGTCTTGTCTTCCCGTTGAATTCTCTTTTCAGCGGCTTTGTACATTGTTACAGTATGTTCGAATTTCCTTACCGCTCATTTACGACAGTTGTCTTTGATCCATTTTTTTTCGATCATGCGGTACAGAAAGCGGGAAAGAATCTACAATGGGACAACAACAACAAATCCTTCTAGTGCTTGGTCTCCTTATTGTTGGCGTGGCTGTGGCGACAGGGCTTCGGATATATCAAGAGAATATGGATTCGCTGTACCTTATGCAGATTGAGCAGGATATGATTTACTTCGCGACGAAAGCACAAGAATTCTATCATAAACCGGCGCATCTTGGCGGCGGTGAAGGTTCTTTCTCCGATGTCAAAGGATCGAAAGCGCTGGAGAAATATCTTGACGTCTCAGGGATATACACCAATAAAAAGAAGGCATACACAGCAACATTTAAAATAAACAAGGCGGGGAGGGATCAGATCCTCGAACTTCAAGCGGACGGGATTGTCCAGCTACGCAATAAAAAGTATCCCCGGTACACTGTAACTGTCACCGGAAAAGATTATAAGTTGAAAAGAATACAATAATATGAAACCGCTATTTCAATCACGATTCGATGCGTTGTGGGACGGCGTATTCATCGTAGCGTCGGCAATTCTGCTGATTGAAATTCCATTTTTCATCTATGCTCCGTCGGCAGAAATATTCGGCGAGTACCAGTGGTATCTGGTACCCTTGATAGCACTTCTTCTTGGGATTTTCTATTCAGTGACAGTACATTCAGTTGCAATTTTCCCATCAATGGTCGTGTTCAAAAAACCGTTTCGGCTGACGAATCGAACGATCACGGTCAACAACAAGGATATCACTCAAGTTGAAATAGAACAGGGGAGCAGGCCGAAATTGAAAGTGTACCACCATGCAACAGAAACATCCATCTATCTTTATGACAATGAAATTCCCGCTGTTAAAAAAGCATTCGGTCAAGTTGGGATTGTTGTCGATTAATATCTCGTATGAAAAAAGTACTTGTCGTTGACGATTCCGCGTATAACAGAACACTTCTCTCTGCCATCCTTCGCAAAAAACAGCTTGCCGTGGATTTTGCCGAAAACGGCGAAGACGCTGTCAAGAAATTTTCGGAATACAAACCTGATGTTGTCTTTATTGATTACGTGATGCCGAAGAAAAGCGGCGTTGAGGCGTTGGCGGAAATGAAGCAGATCAACTCTGACTTCATAGGGATCATGCTGACATCGATCTCGGCTGCTGAAGATGTGCAAAAAGCAAAGGAAGCAGGAGCGAGCGGTTACATTCTAAAACCGTACGAGCCCGAGAAAATTTACGACACACTGAAAAAATTCCGGATCATCGAATGATGACGCCAAATTACACCTGTCCCACTTGCAATCGGAAATATTACGATCCCCCTTTTCAATGTGCTGAATGCGGAACGGAACTGGGGTGGACGTGCCTTTCGTGCCATCACGGCAATCCCTTGATCTATAAGTTCTGTGGAAAATGCGGCGTCCATATTCCCACGGCAATTGCTGCAATCATCAACGAAGGGAAGCAACTCCGTTTTATTAACATACCGCAATTGAGAGAAGCCGAAATCAGCGAACTGCTCGAAGAAGGTGAACGACTGGTTGCAAAGAAAACGGTTCGTACGATGACGCAATCCGAACTTGACACTTTATTTGAATAATGTTTGCAAAGGAAGATATACAATTTCGCGATTACTGCCTGAAGAATAAGGTACTCACACAGGAGCAGTGGGATCAGTTTGTTGATTTTGCCAGCAACTACGGGATGAACCAGGGGATTGCACATGCGCTAGTAGATGCAAAAATCTTTTCGGAACAGGAACTTGTTCACTGCATCGGGAAGGCGTTCAATATTCCTGAGATGAAACTGTATGCCGAAACAAGCTCGGCGCCGAAGGAGATTATTCCCGGCTCGTACATTCGCGAACACCGCGTGATCCCGATGTTTCTCTTCGGCAACGAACTCACTGTAGCCCTTGTTGACCCGCCGTATAAACAATTGCTGGACGAACTTGCAAAGATCACGGAGAAAAAAATAGTCCCCGTCATTGCCGAGATCGGCGATTTTGAAGAGACGCTGAAGATACAACAAGGGGGCTTCGACGAACTGAAGCGGATCGCGAACGCCATTGATCTGGAAAAGTTTGATGTCATCCGCAGCGGCGAAAAGGAAGTGAAGCGGTTGGAACAGATCGGGGAATTTCCTCCGCTGATTATGCTGGTGGAGGAGATATTTCTGCGTGCTGTTAAACTCGGCGCCAGCGATATTCACCTCGAACCGTTTGAACATGAAGTTCGCCTTCGGTTCCGGTTTGACGGCGTTCTGCAGCGTATCGCTTCGTTCCCGAGGACAATAGCCGAAGGTCTTGCCGCCGTTATCAAAACAAAAGCGGCAATGGATATTTTTGAAAAGCGCACACCGCAAGACGGACGCATCACGCTTACCATCGAAAACCGCTCCTTTGACCTTCGGGTCAATGCATTGCCGACGATCAATGGAGAAAAGATCGTCCTCCGTATTCTCAGCAAAGGATCGATAGACAAGAAAATTGAGGATCTCGGTTTCGCTCAGCACAATCTTGCCATGCTGGAACATCTGTTGCGTCAGCCGAACGGATTACTGCTGGTAACAGGACCGACAGGAAGCGGAAAAAGCACAACGTTATATGCAGCAATCAATCATATCAAATCTGTCGAAAAAAATATCGTGACGGTTGAGAATCCTGTAGAGTATAAAGTGGATACAGTCAATCAGGTGAATGTCGATCCCGATCGCAACCTTACGTTTGCAAATACACTGCGTGCAATTCTGCGGCAGGACCCCGACATCGCACTTGTCGGAGAAATACGTGATTCCGAAACCGGAACAATCGCCACGGAGGCGGCGTTGACCGGACATCTTGTTCTCTCAACATTGCATACAAATGATGCGATTAGTGCAATTCCCCGCTTGATCAACATGGGGGTCCCTTCGTACTGGCTCGCTCCTGCGTTAATCGGTGTGGTAGCGCAGCGGCTCGTTCGTAAAATTTGTCCGCATTGCAAAGAGGCGTACAAACCAGACGACGAGATGATGTATCATATGGGTTTAAGCGGACTGGCAGACCGGACAATTTTTTACCGCGGCGTCGGCTGCAAGCAATGTAATTTTCAGGGATACCGCGGGAGGATCGCCATCCATGAGGTCTTCAGTGTTACGGAAGAGATACAAAATTTAATCTTTGAGAATGCGCAAACAACAAAGATTCGGGAGATAGCGGTGAAGAATGGCTTCCGTGATCTCCGGTTTGACGGTTTGAAAAAGGTGATCGCCGGATTGACTACACTGGAAGAGATCCAACGCGTAACCCGATCCACACTTTGATTGAACGAGGGCAGATATGAAACTCGAGAATGTTTCCGTATTGATTATCGATGATTCCGACCACATCCGGGCATTGTTTGCCATGACGATGAGGAAAGCGGGTGTAACGAAATTGTATCAGGCAGTTGACGGGGAGGACGGCATTGCGAAATTCAAACAACACGCACCATCGATTGTCTTTTTGGATAACATGATGCCGAAAATGTCCGGCATTGAAGTATTAAAACAGTTAAAGATATTGAACCCTCAAGTGATCGTTGTTATGGTCTCCGCCGTTTCAAATATTGAGACAGTGCAAGAAGCAAAAGCTGCCGGGGCTAGCTACTATATTGTGAAACCGTATTCACCGGACAGAGTCATTGAAGTGATGAACAAACTCCTGAACATCGAAAGAAATCCATCATGATCTGCTCGAATTGCAACAGCGATAATCCCCGCACTGCGGTTGAATGTATCATGTGCGGCACGCGGCTCACTTCGGTGCGCTGCAAATGCGGCTTTCTGAATTCTCTGATGGATCATTATTGCGGCAGTTGCGGCAGCCAGTTGATAAAAGTAACGACGTTGATGAGACTGCAGAAGTTTGAGACATCGCTTGGCGTGGTCAGCGAATTTTCGGAGCAGGAATTGATGACGCTGATCGACATTCAGCGATCGATGACACAGACGGAAATGCAGCAGAACAAAGTAACACAGGACGACATTGATAAATTCTTCAGTTAAGACTCCATGATCAGAGAAGAAGACATACGCCTGGCGCGGTATCTCTTTACAAAGGGACACATCGATAAGGTACGCATGGATAAATTCCAGCGGGCAATGAATGAACCTGCCCCGAAACGATGCGCCGACGTGCTGATCGATCTCGTCGGCGTCCAGGAAGAAGTCGTTGCTGAAGCGATTGCTGAAGAATTCAAGATACCGTTCATCAATCTTACGCCTGCAATCGTCGCAGTCAACGATCTTGTCCAGCGCGAAGAGTACATCAAGAAATACAATTCGCTCCCGATCATTCGCAGCGGTGTTGAACTGACTGTTGCATTTGTCAACCCTCCGTATAAAAATGTGCTTGATGCCATGAAACGGGACGAAAAGACATTTATCGTGCCGGTGGTGGCGAAACGGAGCGCGTTCGATACCGTCGTGTTCAAAAAACCGGCAGATGCCGCGGACGAGTACAGTAAATTGCCGTCAAAATTCCAGATAGAAACGCTCGATCTGCGGAGCAAGGGAAAAGAGAAGGTGTACGAATTGTACCGGTCGGGAAAAGTGCCCAATGCCGACTTGCTTGTGGATGAAATTCTCATCCGCGCGATCAAACACGGCGCCACCGATGTGTACTTTGAACCGATGGAAGGTGAGTTTCGCGTGCGTTATACGGTGGACGGAATGCTGGAACATGCTGTCTCGCTCCCCAAAGAGTTAACGGAACCGATGTGCAACGTTATGCGGGCGCGCGGCAGTTTGAACGTTTTCGACAAACGAAAGGCGCAGGACGGTGTGTACACTGCGCAGTACGGAACAATGACATTCGATATGCGCGTGAGCACACTGCCGACGATCGAAGGAGAGAGGTTTTCGATCCGCATATTGAGAAAAGCAAAACGAAGTCTGGACATTGATGAATTGGGATTCACGGCGGAAAATCTTCTTCTTGTGCGTCACCTGCTCAATCGACCGCGGGGTCTTCTCGTCATTGCGGGTCCTTCTGCCGGCGGAAAGACGACCACCATGTACGGAATCCTGAACGAACTCCGCGATTCGCAAAAAAATATTATCACGGTGGAAAATCCCGTTGAATACAAATTTGAGTTTGCCAGTCAGGTGCAGGTGGATGTTGAACAGAAACTCGATTATGCAGCCTCAATTCGTTCCGTGATGCGTCATCGCCCCGATATTGTTGTCCTTGGAGAAATTCGGGATGCAGAAGCGGGCGCAGCAGCGGCAGAAGCGGCATTGACCGGAACAATGGTGGTGACAACTATCCTTGCCAGCGATGCGCTCTCTTCCATTCCTCGTATGGTAAACCTCGGCATCCACCATACATGGCTGGCAAATACGCTCAACGGCATTATCTTTCAGCAACTGGCACGCCGCGTCTGCAAATTCTGCCGCGAAAGTTATACTCCGACCAGACATATGCTGCAGTCGGCAGGTCTCAGCCAACTGGAAGGTTCTATTGTGCTGTATCGTGGGAAAGGATGCGACGTGTGCGGCGGCGACGGATATTTTGGAAGAACGGCGATCCATGAAGTGCTGGTTGTTGATGAACCGGTGAAAGATCTGTTGTTCCAGCAGGTCTCTCCTGTAAAATTGAAAGAGACTGCTGCAAAGAAAGGTTTTGAAACCCTGCGATTCGATGCGGCGAAGAAACTTGTTTCCGGGATCATTTCACTTGAGGAATATCTCCGGGTTGTAGGATGAAATTTTCATGAACCGCACCGACCGGCTGTTTGCGCTCCTCCTCGAAATCCAATCCAATCCAAAAATCACCTCTCAAAAGCTTGCGGAACGTTTCGACGTTACCAAGCGGACAATTTATCGTGATGTGCTTGCATTGATGGAAGCGAATGTTCCTGTTACTGGAAAAGCGGGGGAAGGATATTCCATTGAAGAAGGGTACTTTCTACCGCCGGTGAGTTTCACGAAAGATGAAGCATTGATGCTCATTCTTGGTGCCGGCGCGGTGGGGCAGCAGTTCGATCTGCAGTACAAGAAAGCGGCACGTTCCGCCGAAAATAAAATCCACGCCTCACTATCAAAGGATCTGAAGAAGGAAGTCGCATACCTCAAAAGTTACATCAACGTCTTTTTTGGGATGCAGGGGGAGCGGAAAGAACTGCACGATGCACTGATGAAGATACGCAGAGCGATTCTCGAAAAGAAGCGTGTTGCCTTTAGGTACTATAAGCCGAGTGCGCAGTCTCCTGAACCGATGGTGCGCGAAGTTGATCCGTACGCGCTGGCAAATTATTTCGGTGTTTGGATGATGACCGGGTTCGATCATCTTAGAAAAGATCTCCGCGTGTTCCGCCTTGACCGGATGGAGGCGGTGCTGGTGACTAGCAAAATGTATGAACGTCCGAAGAACTTCCGGCTCGCCCAACTGCAACAGGAAGATCATTCACGCCGTACCCTGTACACTGTTAAGATAGCACGGGATAGTTACCGTTGGGTCAAAGAGCAACCGCCGTATAAGATCATAAGAACAGAACGGAAGAAAGATCACGTGATACTTACGATCGCCTCGTCGAGTGAAGATTCGATTATAACCTGGCTGCTTCGGTGGGGTGAAAAGGCAGAAGCGATTTCTCCATCGTCATTCCGTGCAAAAATGAAATCGATCCTCTCCGCCCTCCTTCATATCTACGAATAATTTCATCTTCCTGCTGACATAGGGTTGTCACACCCTTTCCGTATGTTTGTAATGTCATTGAACACAAACTACCGGAGGAGATATGGTGTTCGTCAGAGTACCGCTCTTCATAGCATATCTCGTCAGAAAAGTGATCATCAGTGCAACAACAAAAAATTTTCCATCGTGTGTAAAGGAACTATCGTATGACAAATGAACGAAAAGTAATTGTGTACATCGCAATGAGCCTGGATGGTTTCATTGCAAAATCGGATGGCGATCTCGCATGGCTTTTGAAATTCAATGATGCCGGTGAAGATTACGGGTACAACGAGTTTATCAAGACGGTCGATACTGTTATCATGGGAAGAAAAACGTACGACAAAGTGGTTGAGATGGGGTACGAATATCCGCACGGCGAAAGGCGGTACATCATCTGGACTCACGATAAGCGCCCGCCGAAGCAGAACATCACCTTTTATTCCGGCGATCTCAAAGGCTTGATCCTTGACCTAAAAAGCAGACCGGGCAAAAATATCTATATCGACGGCGGCATGACTGTGAGCGAATGTATGAGACATCATCTTGTTGATGAATATATTATTTCAGTCATTCCGATCCTCCTCGGCGAGGGGATTCCGCTGTTTAACGCCGGGAGGCAGGAAGAACGACTGGTACTGAGATCAAGCAAAAGCTTTGAAGCAGGATTGGTGCAACTTCATTACATCAACAACACTGTATAGAAAGGAGTACGTATGGAAACCCTTGTTCCCAACATCTTCGTCCACGACATGAGCGCGACCATCGCATTCTACACGATGCTCGGTTTCAACATTACGATCTCAGTGCCGGACAAACCGCCGTTCAACTGGGTGAACATGACCAACGGCAGTGTTTCGGTAATGTTCCAGACATTTGAAAGTCTTGGGAGTGAAATTCCGGATGTGAAACGGACAAACGGCGGTTCGCTCCTCTTGTACATCACAATGAAAAACATCCGCGCCTATTATGAAAAGATCAAAGGGAAAGCAACGATCGTGCAGGACCTGAACAAAACATTCTACGGTGCAACGGAGTTCGCAATCAAGGATTGCAACGATTATATTCTTACATTTGCCGAGGGTGAATAAGGATGTCTGTCGATGAATTCATTGAATCGTATCCCCCGGGGATCAAAAGGATCTGTGAAGAGCTGCGCGCAGTCATTGCTTCATTGCCGTTTGATATGGAAGAGAAAGTGTATGTCGGTTGGAAATTGATCGGCTACAGAGTGAAGAACGGCAGCAAATCGCATTATGTCGGTTTTATCGCACCGCTGAAGAACGAAGTGCGGCTTGGATTTGAATACGGCAATAACATAAAGCATTCGACAGTTCCACTTGCAGGCAATGGAACTCAAGTCCGATATATAGCATTCACGAAACCGGAACAGGTAATACGGAACGAACTTGTCCCACTGATTTTTGAAGCAATCGAAATTGCGGTGAAAGGAAAACGTAAATAAAGACGTAAAGCCATCGGATGACTACTACCAAATGAAAGGAAAGAAATGACCAAACATCGCTGCGCGTGGGCGGGAACCGATCCGCTTTATAATTTGTACCACGACAAAGAATGGGGCGTCCCCGTTCACGACGACAGGAAACTGTTTGAAATGCTGAACCTTGAAGGCGCACAAGCAGGATTGAGTTGGATAACAATTCTTCGCAAGCGGGAAAACTATCGCAAAGCATTCAACAATTTCGATCCGAAGAAGATCGTGAAATATGATGCAAAGAAAATTTCTTCCCTCATGAAAAACGAAGGGATTGTCCGCAACAGGTTGAAGATTGCCGCCGTCATTACCAATGCAAAAGCATTTTTGGATGTGCAAAAAGAGTTCGGCAGTTTCGACAAGTATATTTGGAAGTTCGTTGATGGGAAACCAATCGTAAATAAACGGAGATCAATCAAAGATATTCCACCCACCACACCGATTTCTGATGCGATGAGCAAAAATCTGAAGAAGCGCGGATTCAAATTTGTCGGTTCCACCATCTGTTACGCATTCATGCAGGCGTGCGGGTTGGTCAATGATCACGAAATGAAGTGTTTTCGGTATAAAGCATAAAATTTCTCACGCAAAGCCGCCAAGAAATTAAACCACAGATTCACAGACAAAAGCATCGGAAAATCTGTGAATCTGCGGTAATCTTTTCCGCAAAAACACGAGCAACTTTTCTTACCTTTCCCCATCTTATAGATACAACAACACCGATCATTAAACGAGACTCACCTGAAAACGACGTCCGATTCGGTTCTTCTTGAGCAACTTCGCAGCGGTTCACAGCCGGCATTCGCGCAGCTGTATTCCCGCTACCGCGAGCAGGTCATGCGGTACACTCTCAGATTGTTGAACGATTCGCAGTCCGCTGAAGATGTTGTACAAAATGTATTCCTTAAACTGCAGTCGGAGCGCAACGCAATCCGCAACACTGACTCGCTACAGAGCTGGATCTTTACCGTTGCACGAAATGAAGCATTTGGCGAGTTGCGGCGGAGAAAAGGAGAAGCGCTCGATGAAGAGATGGTGTGGGAAGGAGAACTTCCCGACGACGTATTGACGGGAAAGAGCAGGCGCGAAGTGGTTGAGTCAGCGTTGAAAGCACTGTATCCGTCGTTCCGCGAAGTGATCATCTTGCGGGAATACGAACAGCTGTCGTACGATGAGATTGCTCAGGTTACAAATACAACAGTCTCCTCGGTGAAGTCGAGATTGTTCAAAGCGCGGAAAGCATTGATAGAAAAATTAAAACCAAATTTACACAATCTATAATTCTATGAAACCGTTAAAACGGTTTTTTTGAATTTACAAATCCATTTTCAGCCCTTAAGTCGTGGGCTTATAAAACATAGATCAAGATTACAATCCGTTTTAATGGATTTATGAAAATTAAGCACGAGGTAATTATGAATACATGCAACGAATATCAGGAACAGATCAGCGCGTACATCGACAACGAACTTGCCGATGCCGAAACGTCGAAATTATTTTATCATCTCGGCGAATGTGCGGAATGCAGAGGCACGATGCAATCGATGCTGCAACTTCGGTCGGCATTGTTTGAAATCGATCAGCCAAAAGATAACAAGAATGATGGTTCCTCATTGTGGAAGAGAAGAATATCTATTTCCTATCCCATTGCAGCGCTCTTTGCATTCTTTGTGATGATGTCGGCGATAGCGTTCGTCCAACAAACCTTTTTCCGAGAGGAACATGTACAGCCAATCAGAATGGAATATATATCATCGCAACCTCTGCCGACTGTGTATGTTATCGAACAGTCAAACAATCGAGTGCAACTAAATTAATTCAGGAGGAACAAATGAAAAACGTGTTAGTAACTTGCCTAATGATATTCACATGTTTTGCTTTTGGAGAACAACAGGAAAAGAAAGGATCCGTTATCGGTACGGTCATTGATTTGGATACGCGTGAACCGATCGCATCGGCAAAGGTAACAGTTCTTGGTACAAATTTTTCCGCCATGAGTGCGAAAGATGGTCAATATAGAATTGAAGGGATCCCGGACGGGATTTATCAAATCAAAGCGGAAGCGGATAAATATGAATCCAAAGTCGAGAACAATGTTCAAATAAATCCAGCGCCGAATCCAAGAACCATTTTCTTCTCTCTTTCGCAAAAATCAAGTTTGAAAGAAATTGGGGAAGTAGATAAACAACCAGATCCAATACAACCAGCCGTGTGGCCTGTCTATCCGAAAGAAGCAAAAGAAAAGGGAATTGAAGGAACTGTTTATGTCAAATTACTCGTGAATGATAAAGGGGTCGTGGAAAAAGCGGTCATTGAACAATCTGATGCTGAAATTTTTAACAAAGTCAGTATTGATGCTGCAATGAAATGGAAATTCAAACCCGCAATGAAACAAGGATTGCCGGTGTCAACGTGGATAATGCTTCCATTCAGGTTCACATTTTCTAACTATTCTATACCGGTACCCGATAAAAAGTAATTGGTGATTTCCCTTTCCTTGAAACTCTCCCATTTTTTGCGCATTTTCCAATAGGGACGTCAACCGCGTCCCTATTTTTCTTTTCTTTCCCGAAGAATATATGCGCAAAGCCACCGTTAAACGAAAAACAAAAGAGACCAATATCTCCGCAACCGTTGAGTTGAATGGGAGCGGCAAATCGAAGATTTCAACCGGAATCGGTTTTCTCGACCATATGCTTGATCTGTTTACGAAGCACGGAATGTTCGATATCGCTGTGTCGTGCAAAGGAGATTTACATGTTGACGACCACCATACAACAGAAGATGTCGGTATCGCCCTTGCTAAAGCGTTTGCAAATGCACTGGGAGAAAAGAAGGGAATAACGAGATACGGGGTTTCGTATGTCCCGATGGACGAATCATTGGCTCGTTGTGTTGTGGATTTGAGCGGTCGTTCAGCGCTTGTCTTCAAAGCGGAATTCAACCGGAAAAAGGTCGGTGATCTTTCAACTGAAATGATCGAACATTTTTTCCAGTCGTTTGCGGATAACATTAAGGCGAACATCCACATTGAAGTGTTATATGGAAAGAACACGCATCACAAGATCGAAACGATGTTCAAAGCGTTTGCGCGCGCGATGAGACAGGCATGCGAACTCGACCCGAGAGTGAAGGGAGTTCTTTCGACGAAGGGAAAATTGTAGGACGAATCTCCAGATTCGTCCGGCAGAAAAGTCTATGATCGGCATAATAGATTATCACTTGAACAATCTTCGTTCAGTACAGAAAGCATTCGAGAAAGTCGGCGTGCAGGCGTTCATTTCCGACAACCCGAATGAATTGAAGAAAGCGGAGAAGCTCGTTCTTCCCGGTGTTGGCGCATTTGGCGCAGCGATGGAGAATCTAAGAGTGTTAGGATTGAAAACCGTTCTTGACGAGCATGTTGCCGCAGGCAAACCTCTGCTGGGAATTTGCCTTGGAATGCAATTGTTGTTCACAAAAAGCTACGAGTTGGGTGAATTTTCAGGATTGAACTTTGTCAGTGGAGAGGTGAAACAATTTCCTTCAACTGTAAAAGTGCCGCACATGGGATGGAATCAAGTTGAGATTGTGCGTCAATCGTCGTTGTTAAAAGATGTCGAAGAAAAAAGTTTCGTCTATTTTGTACATTCGTACTACGTTGAACCGAAAGAGAACGTAACATTATCGCAAACAGAATATGGTTTCCGGTTCACATCGATCATTCAGCAAGGAAATATTTACGGCATTCAGTTCCATCCGGAAAAAAGTCAGAAGACAGGATTGCAGTTGCTGAAGAATTTTGCATATTTGTAATTGGTCATCGGAAATTAGTTATTGGTGACTTCTGAAATATTCATTTCCCTTTGTCATTTCGGGTGAAGCGAGAAATCTGATTGGGGATTTTGAAAGAATTTTTCAGATTCCTCGTCGCTGCGCCTGCCTTTGCCGAAACGAAGCATCGGCTTCGTGCAGGCAGGCTCCACGGAATGACAATGATTTGGCATTTTTCAGATGTCTCTATCGGATATTCGTCCGAAATCTGAAGCGAAACAGAATGCCGATTACCAATTACCAATAACAAGCAACCAATAACCAATCATCAATATGCTACTTATCCTTCCAGCCATCGATCTCAAAGACGGCCGCTGCGTGCGGCTTGTGCAAGGTGCACCAGGAACGGAAAAAATCTATTCAGACGATCCTGTGCAAATGGCAGTCCTCTGGCGCGGTGAAAATGCAAAAACGCTGCATGTGGTCGATCTCGATGGTGCGTTCGAGGGGAAGATGAAAAATCTTGATGTGATACGGAAAATGATCGGCGCAATTGATATTCCGGTGCAAATTGGAGGTGGGATCAGGAATTATGAGCAGGTGAAAAAATTATTGGATTGCGGCGTCTATCGCGTCGTGATCGGCACTGCTGCAATCGATGATCCTGATCTTGTTGCAAAATGCGTCAAAGATTTCGGTGCCCGGAGAATTGTCGTCGGTATCGACGCGAAGAACGGCGTAGTGATGACGAAAGGTTGGCAGGAAAATACCGGTATCGAAGCAGTCTCTCTTGCACTTAATATGAAGGCTCTCGGTGTTTGCCGCGTTGTCTATACTGATATTTCTCGCGACGGAATGTTAACGGGTCCTAATTATGATGCAATACGCGAAATGGCGCAGAAGACGCAATTGCGTGTTACGGCATCCGGCGGCGTTTCCGGGTATCGGGACCTGATCAAATTGCAGGAACTTGAAAAGTTTGGCGTTGATTCGGTCATCATCGGGAAGGCGCTGTATGAGAATAAATTTTCATGCCAGGCGTTGTGGAGAGAAAACGAAGAAAAACTGGAAGACCTGGGACCGACGCGGAGAATATAATTTTCCAAAAAGTCAGAGGTCAGAGAACAGAGGTCAAAATAATAATTCACATTGACTTCGGACCTCTGACTTCTGATCCCTGATACAAATGTTAGCCAAAAGAATCATCCCCTGTCTTGATGTTGATAAAGGAAGAGTTGTCAAAGGAACGAATTTTGTCGGCTTGGTTGATGCCGGTGATCCTGTCGAGCAGGCGAAGTTTTATGATGCCGAAGGTGCTGACGAGCTTATCTTCCTTGATATCACAGCGTCATCCGACAATCGTTCGACGATAATTGATGTTGTCCAGCGAACAGCGGAAGAGGTATCGATTCCGTTTACTATCGGCGGCGGCATACGCACGACGGATGATATGCGTGAAATGCTGCGCAGTGGAGCAGATAAAGTGAGTATCAATACTGCGGCGGTCAAAAATCCGCAATTGATCAATGACGGCGCGGAACTGTTCGGCGTTCAGTGCATTGTTGTTGCCATCGATGCGAAAAAAGTATCGGACAACAAATGGAAAGTGTTCGTTAACGGCGGGCGGATTGAAACGGATCTCGACGTAATCGAATGGGCAAAAAAAGTCGAATCGCTCGGCGCCGGTGAAATTCTGTTGACCAGCATGGACCGTGACGGCACGAAGGATGGATACGATCTTGAATTGCTACAACAGGTTTGTTCAACAGTAAAAATTCCGGTGATAGCCAGCGGCGGCGCGGGAAATCTTGAACACATGTATGATGCGTTTTCCGTTGCGAATGTCGATGCTGTGCTTGCTGCATCCATTTTCCATTTTCGCCAATACACCATCGCACAAGCGAAGGAATATTTGAAATCGAAAAACATTTTAGTGAGGACATAACCCGAGATGTCCGTCACCTCAAAGATGACGGTCATCTTAAAGTAATCCAATGAAAATACTCGATCAAATAAAATTCGATTCCAACGGTCTTGTTCCCGCCATCGCACAGGACGATGCGACTGGCGATGTGCTGATGATGGCATGGATGAATCGCGAAAGTCTTGAAGAAACCGTGCGAACGAATCGCGCTGTGTACTGGAGCCGTTCGCGCAAAAAATTGTGGAGGAAGGGAGAAGAGTCCGGGCATTTCCAGGAAGTGAAATCAATCCATATCGATTGTGATGCCGATGTTGTTCTTCTCCGAGTCAAGCAAATCGGAGATGCCGCCTGCCATACGGGGCACCGTACTTGTTTTTTCCGTGAAGTGGCTGATGGCGGAAATGGATTCAATGAAAAAGACGATATCATTTTCGATCCGAAGACTGTGTATAAAAAATGAAGATCACGCTCATCGGACATTTTTGTGTCGATGTGTTTCATAAGACCGACGGAACGGAAGAGAAAAAATTCGGCGGGATCTATCATGCAGTTGCCGCAATGTCGAACATAGCGTCTGAAAAGGATATACTCATTCCCGTATTCGGTGTCGGCAAGCAAGAGATTGAGGAAGTAAAATCACTATTTTTGCAGTTGAGAAATGTCGATGTATCGGGAATTTTTGAACTGCCCGGCGATTCGAATCTGGTGCGGTATTATGACGATCAGCCGAACGAGCGGGTGGAAAATGTATCGCCGCCAATTCAATTCAAAGCGATCCGCGACTATCTGAATGTGGACGGCATCTATATCAACATGATCTCCGGAGCCGATATAACTCTTGAAACGCTTGATCGGATTCGGCTGGAAGTTCGGAGCAAACGAATCCCGATTCATTTTGATGTACACAGTTTGACATTGTCGGTCAATCCTGATGGAACGAGATTCCGCCGTGCGATGAGCGACTGGCGCCGGTGGTGCTTTATGACAGACAGCATTCAAATGAACGAAGAAGAGGCGCACGGGATCACGCTTGAGCATTTTGGAGACGAGGCATTCGCAAAGCAAATGATGCCGCTGATGGTGAAAGCGTTTGTCATAACAAGAGGAAAAGAGGGCGTGACGCTGTTCCGCGATGAACACAAAGTACTGAAACGAAATGATTACACTGATGGAAGAAATGAAACACCCGTTTCGGACATTGGATCGGGCGATATCTTCGGCGCTTCATTCCTGTACGGATACTTGAAGAAAAAAAATTATATGGATGCAGCACAGTTTGCACAGCAAGTCGCTTCACACAGCACACGTTTCACGATCTCCGAAAAGCACAGAGAACTCCGCTCATTTCGGGGGACGATATGAAGCGCATCCTGGTCTGCGGCAGCAACGGATTGCTCGGGCAGAAACTTGCCTGGTTGTTCGACGAGAATTCGGAATACGAAGTGCTTCACACGTCGTATCACCGTTCGTTTGTTCATGACCAGCTTTTGGTCGATTACACACAACTGGATATTACCAATCGCAGCGATGTGAAAAGCCTCGTCACAAGTTTTCGTCCGGATGTCATTCTGAACGCCGCTGCGATGACGAATGTTGATGCATGCGAGCGCGAAAAGGAACAGGCGTGGAAAGTGAATGTCGGTGCGGTTGAAAATCTTGTGGAAGTTTGCCGGAGAATCAACGCGAAACTGATCCACATTTCCACTGATTACGTTTTTGACGGAAAAACCGGGCATTATAAGGAAGAAGACCGCGTGAACCCGATCAATTACTACGGCAAAACAAAATTGGCAGGGGAAAATGTCATTCTCTCAAGCGGCATCGATCACGCAATTCTCCGGACAATTGTAGTGTACGGAGTTGGCGTCAACGTAAAAAATAATTTTGCCTTGTGGGTCATCAACAGCCTGAATGAAAAAAAACAGATCCGGTGCGTTGACGACCAGATCAGCAATCCGACCAATGTGTTCGATCTCGCATCGGCAATGAAGAGTGTTGTCGATACCGGTGCATCAGGGGTTTTTCATGTATGCGGAGCGGAGACGATCAGCCGTTATGATTTTGCCGTCCGTGCGGCGGAAGTGTTCGGCTATGATCCGGCGCTCATCCAGAGAATCAAATCAACAGAGTTGCAGCAAGCGGCACAGAGACCGCTCAATACATCATTCATCTTCGAGAAAGCAAAACAAGCGTTTCATTATCAACCAATGAATGCAACACAGGGATTAATGATGTTGCAGCAGGAACTCACGGGAATCCATTTGAATTGATATGAACAAACAACTTCTTCTTTGCGGCGTGCTCGCCATTCTTTTTTTATCCTGTTCCGGTTCAAAAGAAGCCGGCACTGACGGTGAATTGAAGGGTCCGCCGAAACCGATTACCTCGGTATTCAAAATGCTTTCTATCAATCTTGCACATGGATTGCAGGACAAATCCGATGTGAAAAAATTTTCTGACTGGGTGAAAACGACCGGTGCAGAGGTCGTAGCTGTGCAGCAGATCGAGCGGGCGACGGAATCGAAGCCGGGTTTTGATGCGTATGAAGAGTTATTGAAAAAACTGGATATGCGTGGAACATTTGCCAAAGCAAGATATTTCAAAGGGTGGGATTCGGGTAATGCTCTCTTTTGCATGTACCCGATGATGCAGTCGAATGTCTATGCATTGCCGGTCGGCAAAGGGAAAGTACGACGTTCGCTTTCGTTCGCCGTGTTCGAACTCGGACTGAAATCTGTTGCATTTGCCTCAACCGATCTTGACGATGAAGATCTCTCGGAACGTTTGAAGCAAGTTCGAGAAATCTTTTCCATTCAAAAGTCTATGGAAGAATACCCGATCGTTGTTGCAGGGAATTTCGGCGAATCGGTCAAAGGGAAGGCATCGGCGACAATGATGGAAAAATATTCGAGCACAAATGCGATAACCGATCAGCTCTCGTCGGCGGAACAGCACGTGTTTGTGCCGTTGGAGAAGAAGATGAACGTTATCGCCGCAGAGAAAGTAGTATATAAACCGTTGAATCAAACGGGAGTGCTGGTGACGGTGGAAGTTGTACAGTAATAAGTGTTTAATTTTAAGATTTCTGAATTTGTTCACTCGCAAATCTCTCAATCATAAACGCACCAAATCGACAAGGGGTATAAGGAAAATAAATGCTTGATCTGAAATTTATCCGCGACAACGTCCAGCTCGTTAAGAACGGCATTAAAGCAAAAGGTGCCGACGATAACATTGATGAAATTATTCAGATTGATGAGCAGCGAAGAGCGCTCATCGGCGAGGGGGAATCGCTGAAAGCAAAGCGGAATGAAGTCTCCGCCAAAGTGGGTCAGATGAAGAAATCTGGCGGGGATGCAAGTGCGATGATTGAAGAGATGAATGCGGTGAAAACGCGGATTCAATTTATTGACGAAGAGTTGAAGACCGTCGAACACAAACTGAACGAGTTGCTGCTTACCGTTCCCAATATTCCTCATCCGTCAGTCCCCGTCGGCACAACACCGGCAGATAACAAATCGATCTACGAATGGGGAGAAAAAGCGAAAGGCGATTTTGCTTTCAAGCCGCACTGGGATATTGCGAACAAACTCGGCATCATTGATTTTGAGCGCGGCGCGAAAGTGAGCGGCGCCGGTTTTCCGTTCTATGTCGGCAAAGGCGCCATTCTGCAGCGGGCGCTGATCAATTTCTTTTTAGATCAAGCGGCGGAACGCGGATACAAAGAACTTCAGGCGCCCATCGTCGTCAATGAAGACAGTGCCCGCGGTACCGGACAAATTCCCGATAAAGAAGATCTGATGTACATCGCTGAAAGGGATGAACTGTACATGATTCCGACTGCCGAAGTTCCTGTTACAAATTTTCACCGGAAAGAGACGTTTGAGGAGAAAGAACTGCCGATCCGATACTGTGCATATACTCCCTGTTTCCGGCGCGAGGCAGGGTCGTACGGCAAAGATGTGCGGGGACTGAACCGGCTCCATCAGTTCGACAAAGTGGAACTGGTGAAGTTTGTCCATCCTTCCACATCGTACGACGAACTCGAATCACTTCGCGCCGATGCGGAACGATTGTTGCAATTGCTTGGTTTACCGTATCGTGTGTTATTGATGTGTACCGGAGATATGGGTTTTACTCAAACAAAAAAATATGATCTTGAAGTGTGGGCGGCAGGCCAGCAGAAGTGGCTTGAAGTTTCCTCCTGCAGCAACTTTGAGACATTTCAGTCGCGAAGGATGAATATCAAATTCAAAGCACGTGAAACAGGGAAACAGGAATTTGTTCACACGCTCAACGGTTCCGGGCTTGCTCTTCCACGTGTTGTCGCCGCGCTTATAGAACATTATCAAACACCGGAAGGCAAAGTTGTCGTGCCGAAAGCATTGCATCCGTATATGAAGTTTACTGTGATTGAATGAAATCCCTCGTACGCCTCCTTCCATATTTAACCAAATACAAAACGACTCTCTTCTGGGGATTGGCGACCGTTATCGTCACCAATATTTTTACTGTTGCCTCTCCGTGGATCATCGGTGATGCTATTGATGAGTTAAAGCGCGGACTCGAAACAGGATCGCTGCGGCATGACGACCTCCTGTGGTATGCGGGATTGATCGTCTGCTTTGCATTCGTCGCCGGGATCATGTTGTTCCTTACCCGTCAAACAATCATTGTGGTGTCGAGAAAGATAGAGTACGATCTGAGGAACGATTTCCTCGCGCACATGCAAAAACTTCCGTACAGTTTCTTCCAGAACACTCCCACAGGTGATTTGATGGCACTGGCAACGAATGATATCAGCGCAGTGCGCAATGTTCTCGGTCCGGGAATTATGTATCCATCCGATACTCTCATGACGTTGTCGATGTCGCTCGTGTTGATGTTCGTAAAAGATTGGCAGTTGACATTGCTTGCATTGATCCCGATGCCTTTCGTGTCGTATGCTGTCTATAAATTGGGGAAGGTGATCCATGAAAAATTCAACGAACGGCAGGAACAATACGCACTGCTGACAACCAAAGCGCAGGAGAATCTTTCCGGCGCGCGTGTGGTGAAGGCATATGTGCGCGAAGAGTATGAGATCGAACAATTCCGAAAAGTCAGCTGGGAATATTTCAAGAAGAATCTCGTTCTTGCTAAAGCACAATCCATTATGTGGCCCCTGATGTTCATTCTTGTCGGATTGTCGCTTCTGATTACGATCTATGTCGGCGGGTTGAAAGTGATCGACGGCGAGATGACGATCGGAACATTGACCGCATTTTTCACATACCTGTCACTCCTCATCTGGCCGATGATCGCGTTCGGCTGGGTGACGAACATGTGGCAGCAGGGTGCAGCATCCATGTCCCGTCTTGCGAAAATATTCGACATGGTGCCCGATATCCGCGATACTGAAATGACGGACACGTCAATGCAAACGATCGAAGGGGAGATCGAATTCCGCAGTATGACATTCGCGCATAAAGGCGCTGCTGCGCCAACACTGAAAAATATCAATTTGAAAATCCCGAAAGGATCGATCCTTGCAATCGTAGGGTACACCGGTTCGGGGAAGAGCACACTGGTGAATTTGATACCGCGATTGTACGATGCAACACAAGGTGAAGTGCTCATTGATGGCGTTGATATCCGAAAAATTCCGCTGAGCGTACTGCGCGGCAGCATCGGATATGTCCCTCAAGAGACTTTTCTGTTCTCGGAATCTATCGCTGAAAACATCCGTTACGGGGATGACGATGCCAACCGGGAGTTGATCCACGAAGCGGCAGAAATCTCTCAGATTTCGAAAGATGTGTCCGATTTTCCTCAGCGGTTTGACACGATTCTCGGCGAGCGTGGAATTACGCTTTCCGGCGGACAGAAACAGCGCACGAGTATTGCGCGCGCTATCTTACGAAAGCCGAAGATATTGATTCTTGATGATGCGCTTTCTGCTGTTGATACGAATACAGAGTCGGAAATACTGGACCGTTTGCGCACTGTGATGGAACAGCGAACAAGCATTATTATTTCACACAGAATTTCGACAGTACAGCATGCGGATAACATTATCGTACTGAACAAAGGTGAGATTGTAGAGCAGGGAACGCACGACGCATTGGTGGCGCTCGGAGGAATTTATGCGGGTCTGTACGAGAAACAGCAATTGGAAAAGGAATTAGAAGAACTGTAGGTGAGTCGGCAGGTCGGCGTTTACGCCGACAAAAAGAATACATTTTTTGAGTGTGATGTCATCGGGTACGAGAACAACAAAAGAAATCCTAATGCGTCCGAAGCATTTTTCAATCGACAACGGTATCTTTTTCTTGACAGTTCGCTGCGCTCAAGGGGTAAAACCATTTTTGAATGGAACTGCATGTGAAACATGCCTCATTGTTTTACGTGAGAAATTGGACGATTTTAACTCGGCTCTATTTGCATATGTTTTAATGTCCGATCACATGCATTTGTTGCTCCAATTACCCGAAAAAATAACATTGAACAAATTAATGAATCATATCAATGGAGCGTCGGCAAGAAAAATTAATGATGTGTTGGGTACATCGGGAAAGAAATTTTGGCAAGGCGGTTTTCATGATGTGTATGTGCGAAAACCGAGAGATTTTGCCATTAAAGTAAACTACATCCATAATAATCCTGTGAAAGCAGGAATTGCACAGAATCCAGAAGATTATGTTTTCTCTTCTGCAAAATATTACGTAAGGAAGTTTGGCACACCGATTTTTGATGGACGGTCATTTGATTATTTTTTATTAGATGCTATTGTTAATGAAACGGCAGATATTTTAGATACTTGATGTTCCTTATGATGACGAAATGAATATTGTCGTCCTAAAGGACGACCTGCTAATAATGCTTTTTGACTTTTTCTTTGAAGTATGCAAGATGATGAAATATTAGGCAAGGCGTACGACGCGCAGTTGATGCGCAGACTCGTCAAGTACCTGCGACCGTACAAATGGCAGGTTGCTCTTGCTATTGCACTGGCACTGGCGGTTTCCGGATTGGAAGCGGTGCGCCCTTATTTTACCAAAATTGCTGTGGACGTGTATATTGCAAACGGCGACAAGATGGGATTGCTCTGGTTGACACTTGCCTTTTTTGTCTTGCTGATTGTGCGGGGCGTGGTTCAATATTACAATGCGTACGTCACACAAAAGATCGGGCAGCACACCATCTTCGATCTGCGCATGGAATTGTTCCGCCATCTGCAAAAATTGTCTCTTCGATTCTACGATAAGAATCCAATCGGCAGGCTCATTACGCGTGTTACTAACGATGTGGAAGTGCTGAACGAAATGTTCTCTTCCGGCATCGTGATGGTGTTCAGTGATGTTTTCATGATCATCGGCATCGTTTGGTTTATGTTTGCAATGAATTGGGAATTGGCGTTGATCTCACTCAGCGTGCTGCCGTTCTTGTTCTATGGTACATTCCTCTTCCGCAAAAAAGCACGTGAAGCATACCGCGAAGTCAGGCTCTATATTGCCCGTATTAATACATTCATGCAGGAGCATATTACCGGCATGCTGGTAGATCAGATTTTCAACAGAGAAAAGAAAGCGTTTGAGGAATTCAGCAGCCACAATGCCGGGCACCGCGAAGCAAACATCAAATCAATTTTTTACTATGCGATTTTCTATCCCAGCGTCGATCTGATCGGCGCGGTCGCCGTTGGATTGATCATCTGGTATGCAGGGGGGAGCGCGATGGAAGGAAGCGTTACGATCGGCACAGTGATGGCGTTCCTGCAATTCAATGAAATGTTCTGGCGTCCTATTCGGGATCTTTCGGAAAAGTACAACATCATGCAAACGGCAATGGCGTCATCCGAGCGGATTTTCAAACTGCTTGATGATCAAACGTTCATTCCCGAAACACCGGCACCGAAAAAAATCGGCGACATGAAAGGGAAAATCGAATTTCGAAACGTATGGTTCGCGTACAACAATGAAGAGTGGGTGTTGAAGAATGTCTCATTTACTATTGAACCGGGACAGACTGCGGCGTTTGTCGGTCACACCGGCGCGGGCAAAACGACCATCACCAGCCTCCTTTCACGCTTCTATGATATTCAGAAAGGAGAAATATTGATTGATGGAGTGAATATCCGTGATGTTGCATTACGCGATCTTCGGAAACATATTGCCGTTGTGCTGCAAGATGTATTTCTTTTTTCGGGAGATATCAAAGGGAACATCAATCTCGGCAACGAGTTGATATCGCTGGAGAAAATCCGTCGTGCGGCGAACGTTGTGGGAGTTGACCGCTTCATTGATTCGCTTCCGAAAAAGTACGATGAAGAAGTAAAAGAACGGGGTGCAACGCTTTCAGTCGGGCAGAAGCAATTATTGTCATTTGCCCGCGCTCTCGCATTCGATCCACGCATTCTCGTATTAGACGAAGCCACATCCAGTGTCGATACCGAGACCGAATTACTGATACAGTCGGCTATCCAAAAACTCCTCGCTAACAGGACAGCGATCGTTATTGCACACCGTCTCTCGACAATACAGAGTGCAGATAAGATCATCGTCATGCACAAAGGGGAAATACGCGAAATGGGAACACATCAGGAACTGCTTTCTCTCAA
This sequence comes from Bacteroidota bacterium, assembly GCA_040751955.1. Classification (GTDB taxonomy): domain Bacteria; phylum Bacteroidota; class Ignavibacteria; order UBA10030; family UBA8401; genus SpSt-333. The sequence goes on along the minus strand of JBFMFY010000005.1, from coordinate 41,766 downwards.
AGGAATCTATCACAAGTTATATTTGCTTCAGTACAAGGAACAGGAAGCAGCATAATTAAGGAAGCCTTTCCACGTTTCTTTGTCAATTCGCATGTTTGTTTGACTCTGTAACCATCTTCTCGTACCTTCTCAGCACAATCTACCTACGGGAAGCATATGAGTGTCAATACCGAAATTCTCCGCAAAGCAAGTTCGCACGTTTACAATCTTTTCAACGAGCAGCCGAACCAAAGAATTAAGTACCACAATTACGATCATACACTCGAAGTCGTCACTCATGCGGTTGAAATTGCGGAGGGAATGAAGTTATCCCGTTCCGAAACGGAGATCGTGATGCTTGCGGCATGGTTCCACGACACCGGATACTTATATTCTCCGAAGGAGCATGAAGAACGGAGTGCGGGAATCGCCGCTACGTTCCTGCAAGAACAAAAATACCCGGAAGAGAAAATCAAAAAGGTTGCCGGGTGTATCCGTGCAACAAAAGTACCGCAGCAGCCCAAAACAGTGCTTGAGCAAGTGATGTGCGACGCCGATCTTCTCCACTTAGGGAAAAAAGGTATAATCGAGAAGGGAGAACTTTTACGTCAGGAATTCGAGTACACAAAAGGAGAAACAATTCCTGAACACGACTGGATCAAACGAAGCATCGATTTCTTCAATCAACACCATTACCATACCACCTATGCGTTGAAGGAATATAACGAACGCCGGGAGGAGAATATCCTGAAACTGAAAAAGAGATTGAAAAAGATCGAAAGCAGGAACGGCGAGCATCTCTCCGTGGTTCCGGAAAAAATTCTGAAAGAAAAATTGCCGAACAGAGGGATCGAAACAATGTTCCGCATCGCCTCGCAGAACCATATGGAATTGAGTTCCATTGCAGACAACAAAGCAAACATCATGATCAGCGTTCCTGCAATCATCATTTCCATCGTCACTTCCGTGCTATTGCGCAGGATCAACGAAACACCCGAATTGATCGTCCCGACATTCATGCTGCTGCTGACATGCGTCGTCACAATCATCTTCGCGATCCTCTCAACACGACCGAAAGTGACGTCAGGAGACTATACCCGGAACGATATCGCCGAGAAAAAGATCAACCTCCTCTTCTTCGGTAACTTCTACGGCATGCGGTACGACGATTACGAATGGGGAATGAAGGAATTGATGAAGGATAAAGACCTGCTCTACGGAACACTCATCAAGGACATCTATTACCTCGGACAGGTGTTGGGGCGCAAATACAATTATTTGCGGATCAGTTACAATATCTTCCTCTACGGACTTGTCACTTCCGTGCTGGCGTTCGGCTATGCCTTCTGGAAGTACGGCGTGGGAATATAGCAACGTTAAGAATATATTAAATGTGCACGGTGCCGAACATTTGTTCGGCATCTTTATTTATCTTCTTGTATGGACCTTCTTCGATTTGATATCTTTAAGTTTTTCTCCGAATCGGTAGAATTCGACCAGAAGAAATACATCAATCGCGAGATCAGCTGGCTTGCCTTCAACTATCGAGTGCTGCAGGAAGCGAAGGATCACCGCAATCCGTTGTATGAACGACTTCGATTCCTTGCCATTTACTCGTCAAACTCCGACGAATTCTTCCGCGTGCGCGTCGCATCGATCCGCAGTCTTCTGCGTCTCAGGAAAAAAAAGAAAAAGAAGTACGATATTGATCCCGAAGACCTGTTGACGGAGATCCACCGCATCGTCAAAAAACAGCAGGAAGAGTACGGCAGCATCTTTCGGAATGAATTGCTGAAAGAGATGAGAGAACACAAGGTATTTCTCGTCTCGGATAAGGATTCCAAGATCGTTCACGAGCAGTTTGTCAACGAGTATTTCAAAGAGAAGATCCTGCCGCATATTAAATACACCTTCCTCTCCGATATCGGCGGAGAAGTATTCTTGCAGAACAAGCAACTGTACCTTGTTGTGCAACTGAAACCAAAAGATACTGTCGCCCCAAAATATCAATATGCAATCATCGAAGTGCCCACACAACATGCGCCACGGTTTGTGGAACTTCCGAAGTTTGAAAATAAGTTCTACATCATGTTCCTCGACGATGTGCTCAGGAAAAATCTCTCTTACATCTTTCCGAATTTCGATATCGTTGCATCGTACTCCGTCAAGCTGACGCGTGATGCAGAACTGTACTTTGAAGAAGAACTGAACGGCGACGTGGTGGATGTGATACGAAAAGCGGTAAAGACACGCAAGACGGGTGCCCCGGCACGCTTCCTCTACGATCCGAATATGAGTGAAGAGATGCTGACAACGCTTCGGAAGTCGCTCCAATTGTCTGAAAAGGAAATGATTCCCGGAGCTCGGTACCACAACTTCAGTGACTTTTTCAATTTCCCGAATCCCGAAGGACGCCTCCCATGTTTTGAGCAACGTGAACCGTTGCAGCATAAACAACTCGCTTCCTATAGATCATTGTTTCCGGCACTGCGCGAAAGAGATTGGATCCTGCACTATCCGTACCATTCCTACCAGCCGGTCGTACGGCTTCTGGAAGAGGCGGCAGCAGATCCAAAAGTAACGCAGATCAGGATCACACTCTACAGGGTTGCATCACAATCAAAGATCGTGAATGCATTGATTATGGCGGCGAGAAATAAAAAAGAAGTCACCGCCTATGTGGAATTGATGGCGCGTTTCGATGAAGAATCGAATATCTATTGGGCTGAAGAGTTGAAAAACGCCGGCGTGAAAGTATTGTACAGCTATCCCGGTTTAAAAGTGCATGCAAAACTCTGCTTGATCACACGAACGGAAGGAACGGTGAAACGGCGGTACGGATATTTAAGCACCGGCAATTTCAACGAAAAGACAGCCGAGTTGTACACCGACCACGGGCTCTTCACATCCGACGTGCGCATAACGAACGAGATGTTCGATGTCTTTAAATTTCTGAATAAAAAAATTTCCACGGTAAAAACCAATCATTTGCTCGTTGCACCATTCTCACTGCGCAAGCGGCTGCTCGAATTGATCGATCAGGAGATCCAAAATGCACGCCGTCATATCCCTGCAACAATGACGATAAAAGTAAACAGTCTGGAAGACCGCGAGATGATCGACAAACTGTACGAAGCGAGTCAGGCAGGAGTGAAAATAACTCTCCTCGTTCGCGGCATTTTTTGCCTTGTTCCCGGCGACAAAACATTCAGCAAGAATATTTCCGCATTCAGCATCGTCGGCAGATACCTTGAACATGGACGGGTCTATATCTTCCACAACGCAGGGAATGAGATACTGTATTTATCCTCGGCAGACTGGATGAAGAGAAATCTGAGCAGAAGAGTCGAGGTTGCGTTCCCGATCTATGATGACAGTATCAAAAAGGAGATTAAGGATATTCTGAATTTTCAATTCATGGACAGCGTGAAGGCAAGGGTTCTGGACAGAAATTTAAAAAATGCGTACGTAAAAAGTGAGGAGAACAAACCGGTCGAATCGCAGCTGGAAATTTATCACTATCTTGCGACGAAGAACTCAATGTAGCATCATCGAGAATACTTCCCTTCCGCGTACCGTATCCTCCGTTGCCTCGATAACTCCGAGTCTGACTGAGCCATCCAGCGCAAAATCTAATCTCATAAATCCCGTTCCGCGGGAGGCAAAGATTGTGCGATCACCGTACGTTAACGCTTCAGTGTGCATTTGAATTCCTTTTCCGCTGACGAGATACCAATGACGTGACCTTCGATCCAATACCTGCAGTGCGTGTTCGTGTCCTGCAACGTACGCAACAGGAGTACTGCGAGTTAAAACACTATCCAGTTGTCTCCGTAATTCTTCGTACCTTTCTCCCGAAAAATCCTGATTGGAAATCCCCATCATGCGAGAGAGCGGGTACAACGATCCTATTCCCGGCAGCGGAAGCCACAACCAATGGAAAAGTTTCCGGAACGGAAAAATATGATCACGCCAATCGAAGAATCCTCCATGCTCTCCGTACGATTCAATCGGATGATGCGCTGCGACGATGGTCTTTTTTGAAGTACTCAAAACCCGCGAAAGAGAATCCAAAAATCTTTTTTTAGTTTGCGCTTCGCAGGTGTCACCGTTGTACAACGGCTTGTCAAACGCATGCAGCCACCACTGCGTGTCGATCGCGATAATTCGAATCGAATCTGTGATATCAATGATTGAAGGACCTGGATATCCGTCGCGTGGCAACATGGTTACATTCATTAAATGTTTTGCCGTAATGAATTCCTCCTGTCGTTTCAGCGTTGCTAATCCATCCTCACCCTGATATTCCCAGTCATGATTCCCCGGAACAAAAAGTCCGAACGCACCGCTCCGTTCTGCAATTGCAATCTGTTCATCAAGACGCCGTTCCATCTCTTTCCTCTCTGAACTTAACGTATCAGGCAACCCTTTCGGATACACATTATCACCAAGAAATACGATTGTTGTATTGCGTGGATTCTCAGCAGCGTGGCGAGTCAATATGGTAAAGTTCGTTTCTTTCCCGTCCGGCAACGGTTCTCCCGCATCACCGATTAACAAAATTGTGTACAGAAGTGAATCAGAAGATATAGCGGGCACCCGTTCTGGAGAACCTGGACGGATGAAAGGGGCTTGTATGCTGCAGCCAGATAAGATGAGAGTTGTGAAGAAAAAGAATTTTTTCATTTTCGTTTGTTATAGAATGTCAGCGTACCATGGTTCGATCCTTCATCGCTGATGCACAATGTTCCATCCCGCAGCAGCGTGATCCCTTCCGGCTGCTTGTGGAGAGTATTTTTCAGTTTCACAGATTGGAGCACCTTTCCTTCGGGAGATATTTCTATCACCGATTTTATGTATGAGTCGAGGATGAAGAATGTTCCAGTTGCAGGGACATATTCAATTCCTGAGGGGTGGAACGGTTTATCGTGCAACATCGCCTCCAACTCTTTCAATGAGAGGAGGAATCTGGGTAACCGTTCCATCTTCTTTGTCGTCAAAGAAAAAGCAAAAACCGCTTTTGATCCGATGTTGGCAAGTCCGGAATATCCCTTGCATGCCAGCAGCAGGCACTTTGTATTCGGATCGTAACATAATCCTTCAACATCGTACTCTTCCAGCAGCGGCGTTTCAAATACTTTATACGGTACTTTTTCGTTGTTATTCCCTTCGGCAAATTCATACAAGACGCCGCTGCTTGTCACCAGATACAACAGGTCGCCTGCAATTGCAATTCCTTCAAAATCTTCTGATACTCGCCTCGGTCCCAAAGAGAATTTTTTAACAACGGAGCCGTCCGCACTATTTATCTGGAACAGATCACCCGACTCATCGTGATGGGCAAACAACTTGCCGTCGTTACTGACAGCCAGCCCGGAGATTTCTTTTAAGGGTTTGGGTAGTTCTACCTGTACGATGTTCTTGGCTGCAAAATCGTAGGATCTCAACTCAGGTTTCTGCGTTTGAGAAAAGAGAACGGCAGCAACGATGCAAGTGATAAGTACGCTACTTTTGATAGCCACGCGGGAGAAATTCCTTCATTCGCTTTTTAGTATATCCAAAATGATGCAGTAATGCGGCAACGATACGTTCCGATGCTTTCCCGTCGCCGTAAGGATTGACAGATCGGGACATCTTGTTGTAGAATTTTTTGTCTCTGAGCAGCTTGAGCGCATACTGAAGTATTTTCACTTTATCCGTTCCGACCAATTTCACCGTTCCGAATGTAACCGCTTCGGGTCTCTCGGTAACTTCACGTAATACAAGAACAGGAACGCCGAGTGACGGCGCTTCTTCCTGCAATCCCCCCGAGTCACTGATGACAAAATGTGAGCGTGAAAGAAGTTGTGCAAAGTCCGAGTAGTTCAACGGTTCAATAAGGTGGACATTTGTAATGCCACTCAGGATCGGTGTGACGACTTCGCGAACGACCGGATTCAAGTGAACAGGAAAAACAAAATGCATATCGGGAGAAAGATTTGCAAGATCACGCACTGCGTTACATACTTCTTTCATCGGTTCGCCCCAATTTTCCCGCCGATGCATTGTTATCACAACGATCTTTTTTTCTTCCGCGAAGAGATTTCGGAGAACCGGATTCTCCACATCATGTTTTCTACCCAACACAATACGTAGTGCGTCAATAACGGTGTTTCCTGTGCAAAAGATCGTCTCTTTTGAGATCCCTTCATTTCTCAAATCTTTCACTGCTTTCAATGTTGGAGCACAATGAATATCAGCTGTGTGCGAAGTCAGTCTTCGAAATATCTCTTCAGGAAAGGGATAGAATTTGTTCCGGGTCCGTAATCCCGCTTCTACATGAACGACAGGAATTTTATGATAGAACGCCGTCAGACTTGCAGCGAATGTTGTTGCCGTATCACCCTGGACGATAACCATGTCCGGTTTTTCTTTCCCGAGCACTTCATCCAGTTTCACTATCAACGTTTGCGTCAGCAGCGAAAGCGACTGTTGTTCGGTCATCACGTTAAGATCGTGGTCGGGAACGATCTCAAATACCGACAGGACATCATCCAGCATAGTCCTGTGCTGCGCAGTTGCGATCGTGATGATGGAAAAAAATTGCGGATACTTTCGCAACTCGAGAACAACAGGAGCAAGTTTGATTGTGTCCGGGCGGGTGCCGAATATAATTGCCAATTTTTTCATAGTGAGCACGGGCAAGATAAAAATAAAAGTGTAAAGATACTCTCCTTTTTTTTATATTAGTGCACCTCAAAGAAAGGAGAATTCCATGCGTGTTATCATTCAACCAAATTACGATTTTGTCAGTCAGTGGACTGCAGCATACGTTGCAAAACGAATCCGTGAATTCAATCCCACTCCAAAAAAACCATTTGTCCTGGGACTCCCGACCGGTTCTTCACCAATCGGCACGTATAAAGAATTAGTCAAGATGTACAAAGGGAACAAAGTATCGTTCAAGAACGTCGTCACATTCAATATGGACGAGTATGTGGGGTTGCCCGAAAGCCACCCGGAGAGTTACCACTCATTCATGTGGAACAATTTTTTCAATCACGTTGATGTGGATAAGAAAAATGTCAACATCCTGAACGGAAACGCGAAGGACCTTCAAAAAGAATGCGACGATTATGAAAAGAAAATAAAAAGCTACGGAGGGATCAATCTATTCTTAGGCGGAATCGGACCGGACGGGCATATTGCGTTCAACGAACCTGGCTCCTCACTCTCCTCTCGTACACGTATAAAGACACTGACCTATGATACGCTTGTTGCCAACTCTCGTTTCTTCAACAATGACATCTCCAAAGTTCCACGGACGGCGCTCACGGTGGGTGTCGCGACCGTACTTGACGCAAAAGAGGTTGTGATCATTATTTCGGGACACGGTAAAGCGCGGGCACTCGCCCATGTTGTAGAAGCCGGCGTCAACCATATGTGGACAGTCAGCGCATTGCAACTCCACCCAAAGGGGATCATCGTTTGCGACGACGATTCGACATACGAGCTGAAAGTCGGAACAATGAAATATTTCAAGGACATCGAAGCGCCGAATCTCGATCCGAAATCATTACTGTGAGATGTTGTTCTGATGGAACTGTACGATCTCGGCTTGGCGTGGAATTGGGAATTCGACGGTGATTTTATTCACGGTGTGGAGTGGGAATGCCACAAGCTCGGGTTGACAACATTCCGCATCGAAATGCACAATATTAAGGAAGTAACGAAACAATTCCGATCCGGAAAGGTCTTCTTTCGGACTTTTCTGGATCGGGCTTCCGACGATGATGAAACATTTCTGCCGCTCGCTCGGTTAATTACGCGCTCAACAGTCCATCAATTCAACAAATACGAATATGTTGAATATGCTAAAGACAAATCGAACACACACCTCGCCTGCCTTGGCGAAGGGATTGATGTTCCGTACACCATCATCATTTCACCATACAACAAAAAGAAAGAAGTAGAATTAAGCCTCACGGAATTGGCGCATCTTGGACGACCGTTCATCATAAAACCGGCGAATACTACCGGAGGGGGCATCGGTGTGGTGCTCGGCGCCGAATCGCTGAAAGAGATCATTCGCTCCCGTCAACATCACAAAAACGATTCCTACCTGCTGCAGGAAACAATACTGCCGGAGAACCTTGATGGTACAACAGCATGGTTCAGAGTTTTTTATGCGTTTGGCAAAGTGATACCAAGTTGGTGGGACCACACGACTCATATCTACCGTGAATTGATTCCTGATGAAATAAAAAAATACAAATTGCAACCATTGAACCGAATCTGTGAGACGATGTTCAAAATCTGCAGATTGGATTTTTTTTCCACTGAGATCGCATTGACAAAAGAAGGCAAATTTGTGGCGGTGGATTACGTCAATGAAATATGCGATATGCGCCCTCAATCGAAACATTTTGACGGCGTTCCGAATGTCGTGATATCCGCGATTCAGCAACAACTGGCGAGTGCCGTGAGACAACGTGTGAAAAAGGCTTCTTGACTTTCAAATCGTTCCTTAATACATTCTAACAGGTTTTTGTATCTATCTAGAATATTCCCCGGAGGAAGTATGAACCGTTCTGCTGCACAACGATCTTTCTTATTATTGATCACACTTATATCTTTTTCTTTCTTGTATGTGGGATGCGGTGGTTCGGAAGAAGCGATGGCAGAAGATGAAATGGTTACAGATACCGGCGTTTCGGAAGAAACACCGACCGAAGAACAACCGGCTGAAGTGCAGCCCGCTGAAGAACAACCTGCAGAACATCAGGAAGAACAACAGGCTGAAACTCAACCCGCAGTAACAGAACAACCGACACAGCAGGCGGAAGGACCTTCCAGAGAACAATTGCAAGCCGACCTTGATGCATTAAAGACCGAGAACATTCAACTGAAAGAACAGCTTGCTACCGCAGAACAATTGAATCGCGACTTGAGCACGAAAGTTTCCGATCTCGAAGCAGCAAATATGGCGCTGAAGAAATCCGAATCTCCCCGTTCAACACCTGTCCACGCGCGTCCGGCAGCTGCAGGCAAGTCGTCACCCGATGAAATTCAGGCATATGAACATGCGGTCGATAAATTCAACAGCAAAAGTTACCGTGATGTTATCAGCGATATGCAGACGCTGTTGAATACAGGCATTAAAGATGATTATGCCGATAACTGTCACTATTGGATCGGACTTTCTTATTACCAGCTGAAGGATTATTCGGCGGCAATCGAACATCTCAATCAGGTTTTGAATTACCGCTTCTCTGAAAAGAAGGATGATGCTCAAATTATCATTGCACAAGCGTACGACAAAATGGGCAATAGGGAAAAAGCGTTGGCGGAATATAAGAAACTGATCGACATGTACCCCACCAGCGAATATGTCGGGCGTGCTCGCGCAAGACTTCGATAATTGTTATTTCGACCTCACCAACAAAAAACCCTCGATTCAATACCGAGGGTTTTTTCTTTCATTCCATCACGCAGGAATTTCAACCTTCTCTCAGAAACTTCTCGCAGATTGTTACATCCTCCTCACTGCCGATAAATAGCGGCGTCCGCTGATGCAATTCAGTTGGCGTGACATCAAGGATGCGTTTTGTACCGTCAATGGCACGACCCCCTGCTTGTTCGCAAATATAGGCGAGAGGGTTGTTTTCATACATTAAGCGGAGTTTACCGTTTTTATTGCGGGCATCACCGGGATAGAGGTAAATTCCCCCATACAGTAAATTACGATGGAAATCGGCGACCAACGAACCGATGTATCTGCCGGAATAAGGACGAGATGTTGCTTTATCCTCCTCTTGTAAATACTTGATATATTTTTTCACTCCATCGCTCCACCACCTGTAATTTCCTTCATTCACGCTGTAAATTTTTCCTCTCTTAGGAATCTTAATGTCTTCATGTGAAAGAAGAAATTCGCCGATACTAGGATCGAGCGTAAAGCCGTGTACACCGTCGCCGCTGGTGTACACCAACATTGTACTTGAACCAAAGACGACATATCCGGCGGCAATCTGTTTGTATCCCGGCTGCAACACGTCATCGAGCGTTCCGTGGCCGTCTTTCGACACACGGCGGTAAATTGAGAAGATTGTGCCGATGCTGACATTGGCGTCGATATTCCCGGAACCATCCAGCGGATCGTATAACAGCACGTACTTCCCCTTCGGATATTGATCAGGGATGGGAACAATGGTTTCATGTTCTTCCGATGCCATGACGCACAGATGACCGCCGTGATCCATCGCTTTGAATATCGTTTCGTCTGCAAACACATCCAGTTTTTTTACAACATCTCCCGACACATTTTGTTTTCCTGCAGTGCCCAGGATGTTCACCAATCCTGCTTTGCTCACTTCCCGCCAGATAATTTTGATGGCAAGGGAAAGATCGCGCAGGATATTCGAAAAATGACCGGTGGCGCCCGGATGCTGCCGTTCCATCTCAATGATGTGGCGTTCAAGCGTGACAATCTTTGATTTGTTTGACATCAGATAGAACCTCTACATTCGATTTGTGGAAAAATATTTTCTTCAAAGAAATTAGGAAAAAGGGAGTGGAGAGGCAAGAAATCGTACAAAAATAAAACGGCCGAATTGACTCATAAAAAAGGTAACCGAACGGAGTTTGGAAAAGAGTCGTTGCCTCATAATATATGTAACCGAAAAGAAAGGTTACAGCATGATGAGTATTCAATCCAAACGAGAGTATCTAACGACAATCCGTGAGCGATACAACAAAGTTGGGTAAAAAAGATCAAGGAGCCATCCTTGATGAGTTTTGCCGCATTTGTAATTACAACCGCAAATACGCCATTCGATTGCTTCACGCCGCTAATGCCGGCACTAAGGAACTCTCATCGGTAAGGCGCCGTGGTCGGCGCCCAAAGTATCGACATCCCGACGTGATTGCCTTCTTAAAGCGCTTGTGGATTGCCAGCAATCTTGCCTGCAGCAAACGCTTGAAAGCAATGATACCGTTATGGCTCCCTCACGATACTTCCAATGTCTGTGTCCAGGCACAAGCACTGCTTGGGCGCATCTCACCGGCAACGATCGACCGCTTGCTCAAACCGTTACGGAAGCACTCCACCAAACCCGGTTCCCTGCTCAAGAAACATGTTCCTATCAAGACCAACCAATGGGATGAGCGCATTCCCGGCTTTCTTGAAGCTGACACGGTTGCTCACTGCGGCACCAGCGTTGCCGGAATGTTTATTTACACTGTAAATACTGTCGATATTGCTACCGGCTGGAACGAAGCACGCGCCGTGTGGGGCAAAGGGGAACAAGGTGTTCTTACCGTTTTGAAATCCGTTGAAGCAGCTCTCCCGTTTCGCCTGCGCGGCTTTGACTGCGATAATGGAACAGAATTCTTAAACTGGGTGATCCTTAAACATTTTCAACACCGTAAGCGCCCTGTGCAATACACTCGCATCCGTGAATACAACAAAAACGATAACGCTCACATCGAAGGAAAAAACTGGACCCTCATCCGCCAGTACTTCGGGTATGATCGCTTTGAAAATCAACGCATGGTTGCTCTGATGAACGACCTCTATGCTAATGAATGGCGATTGCTCATTAACTTCTTTCTCCCTTCGATGAAACTACAATCCAAACATCGAGTGAAATCTAAAACTCTCAAACGATACGATTCACCACAAACGCCATTTCAACGGCTGCGTGCTTCTAAAAATCTTCCTCCCAAAACTCAACGGCAACTGCTCCAGATTTTTAAAAACCTTAATCCTTTTGTTCTTCAAAGAATTGTCTCTCAAAAAATTTCTGCTATCTTACGCTATGCTACTCCTACAAAAACTCAACTCCGTTCGTCTGCCTAAATCTATCTATTTTCGGTTACATTTTATTTTGAGGCAACTGGCCTGTTTTTGCAAAGAAGAAACGGTGCCGGTCAGTATGAGAAAGCTTCGCGGTGATGGAAAATGGGGAAGGGAGTTTTTCTGTTCGATATAAAATTCGTCTGAACGAAGGGAAACGTCAACGGTGCATCGTTGCCGTTATAGAATGTAACGCTCACCTTATTCGCGGAACCGATGAACGTCGTCCATGTAATAGGGAATATCTTTTGAACGGATGATGCCACGGCATATTTCATATCGATCTTCTTGAGGTCGGAACCCGCGAACACGATATCCCGTGATGCCGTAATGCCGGAATCAAGAACGGTTTCGAATGTGTATGTCAGCGCTGTTCCGTATTGAAATGATACTGTGTACCCGAACGAATACTTATCACTCATGGCTGAGAAATATTTCACCCGCTGATTTGACGATGTCATCACTCCGCCTCCCAACCCGACGTACGCGAATCCGGCAGGTTTGTACAAAATTCCTTCAACAAAACTATAGGTGCCGGATTCTGAAACAGATAAAGTGTTTCCTTTTTCATCGGAGGGTAGAATGGTGATCACATTTGCTGCTTCTTCTTTATCAACCGATACGGCAGAGAGTCCGTCAACTGTAATATTTTCCTTTACAACGTAATGTGACCCAAAAAAGGATGTTATGATGTCATATGTTCCCCCTTCTACGACAGAGGAAAGTGTATTCGTTTTTGGTGCTGAGACTATCTTGTTATTTTTTTGGTTGTGGATGAGCACCTGCCATGGAGTTTCGTTGAATTCGAGATGCAAAATGTTTCCTTTGAAAAAAGTAAATGGAATCGTCAAGGTGTCATTTTCGCCAAAGCCGTATATTTTTCCGATATATCCGCTCGAAAATTGTTTATTGTTGCTGAGAAAAAGATTATTCGTTGTTACCGATACTATAATTTGGCGTTGCTCTAAAGGCTGTAATTCCACCGATGCGGGATGTATGGTAATGGTCAGTGCGGGATTTGTAGATGTAAATTGAAATTCGTATTTCTTCCTTTCACCGGCTGGATTGAATAGTTGGATTGTGTCAGATCGGCTCCATTGTGAAAGCGAAGGTGGATTGAATCCGAAACTAATGCGTGCAGGGCTTGCAACAACGCTTGCGGAAAATATTTTATTGGATACGGAACCGTTTCCCTGCGCAAAAAGAGATGCATTCAGATCGTGCGCGTTTGAAATGATTGCGTCTTTTATTTGAAACGCATTCCAGTCCGGATGCATCTCTTTGATGACTGCGGCAATTGATGTTACCAGCGGCGTTGCCATCGATGTTCCACTCATTGCAACATAGCCCCCCCCGATCTTCGCGGAAAGAATACCGACACCGGGAGCGACCACATCTGGTTTAATTCCGTATCCGTCCGAAACAGGTCCTTTGGCGCTGAATGAAGCAACATTCTTCCCGTCTGTTGCTCCGACGGTGAGCGCATGCTCGGCGACCCCGGGAGAATGAATGGATTCATATTCGCCTGTGTTTCCTGCGGCAACAACAACGACAATTCCGGATTCAACAAGACGGTTTACCGCTTCACTCAGTGCGTCGTTCGGATTGCCGCTTGAACTTCCGAGACTCAGGTTAATAATATCTACGTTATCATTAACTGCCGCCTCCATTGCTGCAAGCACATCGGAAGCATATCCGCTCCCTTGTGCATTCAGAACTTTATATGCAAACAATTCTGCTTTGTACGCGATTCCTTGCAGCGTTGATGAATGTCCGGCAACAATCCCTGCGACATGTGTTCCGTGGCCGTTGTCATCCATCGGGTCTGCATCGTTGTTTACAAAGTCGTACCCGCCAACGATCCGAAAACCAGCACCAAAGCCCCCTCCAAGTGCCTCATGCGTATAGTCGATACCGGAATCGATGATCCCGATCTTGGTCCCTTTTCCAGAAAGAGAATCGGGTGTTGTTATTGCAGAAGAGGTGGATGATGAAGCGACGATCGGTTGAGAAGCGACAGTAATATCCTCGTATATTTTTTTGATGTCGGCAAGAGAGCGGAGAGAGGATATTTCCCCCGTTGTTGCAGAGACACCAAATCCGTTCAATACAGCTGAAAATACCTTTTTAACTTCTACAGTCGGAGTAATTGATTTTATTTTGTTCAGTACGACGGAGCGTTCTGAAGAGAGGAGGGAAGCGTTAGTTCTCTTCAGATGTTTTTGTTCGAGCAGTGACGGAGATTTTAACTCTACAATCCATCTCTTTTTTTCACCCGCGTTTTCTCGTGCAACAATAATGGTGTCATTGGCTAATGCTGTCAGTGCAGAAGTAGAAACAGGTATTGTTGTCGAACCTCTGTCTGTTTTCACAACCAGTTGCTGGGCAGACACCACTGTTGAAGTGAGGATGATATAGAAGAGCAATCTCTTCATATTATTTCATCGCGACCATTTTTTTAATTTCGCTGTGTGTACTTCCGTCCGGCAATACAGCCGTCAAACGATAAAAGTATGTGCCGGAAGAAAGAGCATTGTTTCCGAACCCGACACTGTGAACGCCTGCCGCCTGCTTCGAATGTACCAATGTTCCGATCTCTTTTCCAACTATGTCATACACCTTTATTGTTACATCCGCATCTTCCGATAATGTATAGCGGATGACTGTTGACATATTGAACGGATTCGGGTAGTTTTGTTCGAGTGTGAAAGTATGTACGCCCGATTGAGTTTGGCGCATGGAAGTTGTTGAGGAATTGCGTTCCACGACAAAAGTGTCGCTGGCTATCACTGCAAAGGGCCGCGAAAGATTTGTGCTTGCATAAAGATTCATGGCATTGTTTGAAATTGTGAAGAGTGGGCTTTCTGCTATTTTTTGTTCAGGTTTTGCGGATATGAGATCGAACGGCTGTGCATATACTGCAATCATTTGGATGAGGATTACGATCACTATTTTGGATATGCTTTTCATAGTCTGTTCGGTTCTGACTATGAAGTTTCATTGTATATGCCATTAGGTCTCCGTCCATTTTTTGATTAAATTTGACCGATTTGTTGATACGAATTGCCTGAAAAATTAGAAATTTCAAATGAATTGTAGAAATTACAAAGACTAAAATGAGCCTTTCTTTCTCGAATCTGGCGCGAAAGCATTACGAAAATTTCCCGGTCGGTTCGTGGTTATTACCGAGGAAATTCCGGGAGCCGATTCATTTGATTTATGCGTTTGCAAGAGTTGCAGATGATATTGCAGATGAAGGGAGTCTTGGCGAACAGGAAAGGATTCAACGCATTAATGAATGGGAACAGATGCTCTTGCAAAGTGTGAAGAATGAAGCGTCGGATGTTTTTTTCAGAAATTTGGCAGAAACGATTCGGCAGTTTAATCTTCCAACCAGATACTTTCAAGATCTTCTTGTTGCTTTTCGCAGGGATGCATCAAATCCAACATACTCAACATTTAACGAGGTGCTGGAGTATTGCCGATATTCAGCGAATCCGATCGGTCGATTGCTGCTCAAACTTTTCAGTTGTTCCACCGTTGAGAATGAACAGTATTCTGATAAAATATGCACGGCGCTGCAACTGACGAACTTTTGGCAGGATATTTCAGTTGATACACGCAGAAATCGTTTCTATATTCCTGCATCAGATTTACAGCAATTTGGGTTAACATTTGTCGATTGTACGCGTAAGGAAAAGCAAAACGAATTCCGGCAATTGATGAAATTCGAGGTAGAACGGACACGAGCACTATTTAAAGATGGAAAACCTCTTCTGTCAAAAATAAACGGTGAATTTCGGAAAGAGCTCCATTTTATTTATCTCGGCGGGACAACAATATTGAAAAAGATCGAACGGGCGAATTATGAAACACGGCATTACCGTCCGGTGTTATCACCATTCGATATGGTCTCTCTTGCAATGAAATCATTACTATCCTGATCCATGGAACAGCTCCTGACGGCAGATATGACTGAAAAGAACAAGAGGAGTAATTTCTATTACTCATTCCTCTTGTTACCCAAACCGAAACGCGAAGCGATCAACGTCGTCTATGCGTGGTGCCGTGTTGCTGATGATATTGTTGATGAAGAGGAAAGTCTTTCTACAAAACAGCAGCGTCTGCTTCAGTGGGCAATAGAATTCGATCAGGGAATTGATGGACGATCACAGTATGCGCTTGTCAACAAACTCGCGCAAATCATCCGGCGCTTCAATATTCCGCTGCACCATTTCCAGGAATTGATCAAAGGAATGGAGATGGATCTTGTCAACACGCGGTATCAAACATTTGACGATCTCAAATTGTATTGTTACCGTGCCGCTTCAACCGTGGGATTGATCAGCACCGAAATTTTCGGTTACAAGCACGAGGGGGCAAAAGAGTACGCAATTAACCTCGGTATCGCGCTCCAACTGACGAACATTCTCCGCGATGTTGCTGCCGATGCCAAAAAAGGACGTATTTATCTTCCCAAAGAAGATATGGAACAATTTGAATACAGCGAGGAAGAACTTCTTTCCAATACGTACAACGAAAAATTTTACCGTCTGATGAAATTTGAGGCGGAGCGGGCGAGAAAATATTTTGCCGAAGCGATTAAACATCTTTCGGAAGAGGATAAACCGCTCTTCATCGCAGCACTCATCATGCAGGAAATATATTCCCGTCTCCTGAAAGATATAGAACGTGCTGAATACAATGTTTTTGCACACCGCATTCGCATTTCCAATTTCAAAAAGATTTTCATCACCGCAAATGTCTGGTGGAACAATAGAAAGTAATGGATTGTGGCAGGTTGGTATTAATGCCGACCTAACTACTGTTTTATGAGTAATACATCACCAGACGTTCTCATTATCGGCGGCGGCGTTGCCGGATTGGCAGCCGCAGTTGAGTTGACCTCCCGTGGACATTCAATTCTTTTAATCGAACAAAAACCACGTCTCGGCGGACGAACCTATTCATTCATCCATCCCGAAACAGGGGATGAAGTAGATAACGGCCAGCATCTGCTGATGGGGTGTTATCATGCGACGCTGCGGTATTTAGAGATGATCGGTGCCAAAGACCTGGTTGAGATGCAAGAAACGATGTCGGTCATTTTCCGATCGCCAAACCGGCCTGCTGTTGAACTAAAAACAAACTCACTTCCGGCGCCGCTGAATGTACTATGGGGATTATTCGGTCTCTCCAATCTTTCCTTTACAAATCGCCTGAAATTATTGAGAGTCGGCATTGATGTGATGCTCAAAAATCCCGACACGAACAGGCATCTTCATTCAATCTCTGTTTCACAATGGCTTAAGGAACTCGATCAGCCGGAAGAAAACAGAAAATATCTGTGGGATATCATTGCCATCGGCGCGCTGAACGATTCACTCGATAAAGTCTCCGCCGCATTGTTTGCCAAAGTGATTAAAACGGCATTCTTTGGGTCGCGCAAAAATGCTTCCATGGTAATCCCGAAAAAAGGATTGAGCACGGTGCTGGTTGACAATGCAGTTGAGTTTATAGAAAAGCGGGGAGGAAGAATTATGCTGAATACAAGCGTTGAACAGATTCAAGTTTCAGATCTCAGGATTCAGGAGATTTTGTTGAGTGATGGCAGCAAGATCACACCACGGGCTGTTATTTCTGCCGTTCCGTACTTCGATATTCCAAAGGTGTTTGGCGAAAGCAAAAAGATAGGAGTATCAAATCTTGACGAATTCACTTCTTCACCTATTGTAACGCTGCATCTGTGGTTTGATGCGCATTTTATGAAAGAGAAATTCTGCGCGCTGCTTGATTCACCGATCCACTGGGTCTTCAACAAATCGGTGATGTATGGAAACGAAAACAATGGATTGATGTATCTTTCACTCGTCGTCAGCGGTGCGCATGATCTTGTGGAGAAGGAGAAAGAAGAACTTGTCGAACTGGGGCACAACGAACTCAAACGTTTCTATCCCGCTGCATCCGTGTCGAAAATAATTCATTCGCTTGTCATCAAAGAAAAGCGGGCAACATTTTCGCCGAAAGTAGGGATCGAGCAATTTCGTCCCTCGCATACAACTTCTATTCAAAATCTTTTTCTTGCCGGTGATTGGACAGACACAAAACTTCCCGCAACAATTGAAGGGGCGGTGCAGAGCGGGTTTGAGTGCGCTAATTTAACCGCGAAATATCTGGCACAAAAATAAAAAACCCGGGAATAACAACCGGGCTTTTTACTCACTGTAATTTGTATTCTAACTTAACGTCGGCAGCATCATCCTTATCGTTGTTCCTTTCCCTAGTTCGCTGTCGATCTCGATCTTTCCCTTGTGGTCGTCGATCACTTTCTTCACGATTGACATGCCGAGCCCAGTGCCGTGTTTTTTTCCGTACGTAACGAATGGTTCAAAGATGCGTCGCTTCACTTCGTCCGGCATTCCGGTTCCGGTATCGGTAAATTCGATCTTGACAAATCCGTCGGACGCCTCAGTTGAAACAGTCAACGACCCGCCGTTCGGCATAGCATCCCGCGCGTTGCTTGCAATGTTGTAAAAGACTCGAATCGTCTTATCCTGATCTAATTTCACTTTTCCTTTGAATTTCAGTTTCCGTTCAAGTTTGATGTTGTTCTTGGTAAGATCTTTTTCGATAAATAGCAGCACTCCCTCCATCACATCTTCAAACTGCACCTCTTCCATGTTCGTCGAACTGACACCTTTGCTGAAATCGAGAATTTCCTGCGCCATGTTCACAAAGCGATCGACCTGGTGGATCATCTCGTCCGCCATTTTTGCCGCTTCTTCGTTCCCTGATTTTTTCTTCATCACCTGAGCATAGACACGCAGCGTTCCCATCGGATTCTTAATATCGTGGATGATCGTGCTTGCCATCCGTCCGACAGCGGAGAGTCGCTCGTTGTTCACCATCTCCTGTGCCAGGCGTGCATTTTCAATTGCGATGGAGGCATGGATCGAAAGGGCATTCAGGAATTCTTCATCCTGCGGCGTGAACGGTCCCCCTTTTTTATTTAACATTTGAAACACGCCGATGATTTTTCCGTCCCGGTTCCGCATCGGCATCGTCAACATGTTGTTGGTGCGGTAGCCGGTTTTTTTATCGACTTCGGGATTGAAGCGGGGGTCATTGTATGCATCGGGAATGTTGACGATCTCGCCTGTCTTTGCTACATACCCGGCAAGCCCTTTTCCAATCGGTAAACGGATTTCAATCACCTCGGAACCGCGCAGCGCTTTCGACCAGATTTCTCCTTTCAATTCATCTACGAGATAAAGAGTCCCTCGGTCGGATGAAATTGATTTGATTGCCGTTTCAAGAATAACATCGAGCAGTTTATCAAGGTCGAGCGTTGAATTGACTTGTTTCGCAGCGTCAATCAACGTGTTAAGTTTGTTGATATGCTGCTTTGAAATCTCTACTGTCCGGTCAAGTTCGTTGACAATCGTTCCGTCCGCGGTGCGCAACCGCTTTGTGATGCTTTTCAGGATGTTAAGCTGAATGATATTATTTGACTTCAACAGATTGTCGAAATCCTGTTTGCTGATACTGGCGCATGAAGTATTCTCCACAGCAGTGGTGCGGGCAGAACGCGGCTGATCATCCAGCAGTTCCATCTCGCCGAAGAAATCTCCTTTGCCCAAATATGCTAGGATAGTTTCCGCTCCGTATTTCGTCACCTTTGAGATCTTAACACGCCCCTCAAGAATCAAATACAACCGTTCGCCACGAGTATTTTCCTGAAAAATAACCGTATTCGCAGCAAACTTTTCCTCCTTGCACATCTTGAGAATTGCATTCAGGTTCATGTCTGCGACATATTTGAATGCGGTGTTGAACCGAAGATTATCGACTGACAGTAAGGATTGTTCCATTGGCTTTTTTCGGGTTGTTTTTTCTTTGCGAAAAATAAGCATCTACCGAGAGAGAAGCAAGGAAACGGTTGAAGTAATTACTCGGTATCACAATTACCACATAGTGTGCAATAACAATTTTTCCGTATATTCTTTGGCAATAATTGCTAAAGAATGTGAAGCAGGCTCTACTTTATAGGTGGAGTCCACCTGATATATATCTACAGAAAGGAATTTTCGTGAGCGACAACAAGATCATCTTTTCCATGATCGGTGTGGGTAAAGTACATAAACCGAACAAACAGGTACTAAAGGATATTTATCTTTCATTCTTCTACGGCGCAAAGATCGGCGTGCTTGGTTTGAACGGTGCAGGGAAATCTACGCTGTTGAAAATAATAGCAGGCGTAGATAAAGATTATCTCGGAACAATCAACTCACAAAAAGGAATTACGTTCGGCTATCTTCCACAAGAACCCGAGTTGGATCAAAATAAAACGGTGAAAGAGATTGTTGAAGAAGGTGTGCAAGAAACAGTGAATCTTTTAAAAGAGTATGAAGCAGTCACCGCACAATTTGCTGATCCCGATGCGGATATGGACAAGCTGCTGGAGAAGCAGGGAACACTGCAGGAAAAAATCGATCATCTCAACGCATGGGATCTTGACAGCAAACTTGAACAGGCGATGGATGCGCTCCGCTGTCCGCCAGGAGAAACACCGGTCAAAGTTTTGTCGGGTGGCGAACGACGTCGCGTTGCATTATGCAGGCTCATGTTGCAAGAACCGGATGTTCTGCTTCTCGACGAACCGACAAATCATTTGGATGCGGAATCGGTTTCGTGGCTTGAGCAGCATCTTGCTCAATACAAAGGAACCGTTCTTGCAGTAACGCACGACCGGTACTTTCTTGATAACGTTGCCGGATGGATCTTGGAACTGGACCGTGGCGAAGGGATTCCGTTTGAAGGAAATTACTCATCGTGGCTTGAGCAAAAGCAGAAGCGGCTTGAAGTAGAAGAGAAACAGGAATCGAAACGTCAGAAAGTATTGAAGCGCGAATTGGAATGGGTACGGATGAATCCGAAAGGACGCCATGCAAAAAGCAAAGCGCGTATTTCATCGTACGAACAGATGCTGTCTGAAGAACACGAAAAAAGGAATGAGGAGATTGAAATCTTTATTCCCAAAGGTCCACGTCTTGGCGATGTCGTCATCAAAGCAGAAAATGTGGCAAAAGCGTACGGAGACAGTCTGTTATACGAAAATTTGAATTTCGATCTTCCTCCCGGCGGTATCATCGGCATTATCGGACCGAACGGTGCGGGGAAAACGACGCTGTTCAAGATGATCACCGGACAGGAAAAACCGGATGCCGGAAAGATTACCATCGGAGAGACTGTGAAATTGGCGTATGTCGATCAGAACCGTCCGCTTGATCCGAATAAAACGATCTGGGAAGAAATTTCAGGAGGTGAGGAGATGCTGCGATTCGGCACTCGCGAAGTAAATTCCCGGGCGTATGTAGCACGGTTCAATTTCAGCGGCAGCGATCAGCAAAAATTGGTGGGACAATTATCGGGCGGAGAGCGGAATCGAGTTCATCTTGCAAAAACAATGAAGCAGGAAGCCAACGTTCTGCTCCTCGATGAACCGACGAACGATCTTGATGTGAATACACTTCGTGCGTTGGAAGAAGCAATTTCTGAATTTGCCGGATGCGCCGTCGTCATCTCGCACGACCGCTGGTTTCTCGACCGCGTTGCAACGCATATCCTTGCATTCGAAGGGGAGAGTCAGGTGCAGTGGTTCGACGGGAATTATTCCGAGTACGAAGAATTCCGGAAGAAGAAACTCGGCATTGCAGCAGACCAGCCGCATCGGATCCGGTACAAAAAATTGGTGAGATGAAGATGGGCTCCACCTTAAAGGTGGAGCCCATCTTATCTTTCTTGACTTTATGCAAATTGAAACCGACAAATATTACCACATATATAACCGTTCCAATAATCGTGAAATCGCATATAGGTCATCGGAAAACTATAATTACTTTTTGGGTAAATATAAAAAGTATGTTTCACCGTATGTTGATACAATTGCTTATTGTTTGATGCCGACTCATTTCCATTTTCTGGTCCGTGTTGTTACAGAGGAAATAGATGTATTACGAAACAATATTGGCGTATTACTTTCCTCATACACAAAAGCAATCAACAAGCAGTATAATAGGAATGGTAGTCTATTTCAGCGACATACAAAAGCAGTTGTAGTAGATGATGAATCGTATTTGCTCACTCTGATAATGTACATTCATCAAAACCCGATTCGTGCAGGACTGATTGATTATCAAGAGGATTGGAAATTTTCAAGTTATCAAGATTATTCCGGGCTGCATCAAGCGGGGATAGTGAAGAAAGGATTAATGATGAGATATTTTAATACTTCTCAAGTGTTTAATAAGTTTTCTGAGGAACTTCTTAACGAAGTGAAAAAGCAATATTGGGTATGAAGTTTCTAACAGATGGAGCCCACCTTTGAGGTGGGCTCCATCTTCAAACTTAAAAACTAAACCCCGTCGTAAAATGTCCTTCGACCTCCTCGCGCGATTGAGCGACGGAGATGCTGAACGTAACATCTTTATCTACGATGTAAGACCAAATCCCGGCACCAAATCCGGAATGCCATCGGGTTGAAGTTTCTCCTGCGGCAAAGACTCTTCCTGTCTCTCCAAAAATCATCCCGCCGACATGGAACGGCAGCAGCAACTTAATCGTTCCAAGAGCAAATCGCGATTCTGCATGGAACGACATGCTTGCATCACCGGAGAATCTCTGCTTCTCAAATCCACGCACTGATTCCGTTCCGCCCAGATATGATGTTTCGTAAAAAGGATATGTTCCGAATATCTTTTCGCCGAATGCCCTCAGCGCAAATGTTGTTGGGGAGAAGAGATGGAATGAATTGTACCAGCGAAGATCAAGATGTGTTTTGGTAAAATCAAATTTGTTGCTCAATAGGTGCGGGAAAAAAGACACACCGGTGCGTGAATAAATTCCCCGCGTCGGAAATATATCGTGATCTCGCGTATTGAATTCAATGCCTGCGTGAAGACTTCCAATTGTCATATTTGAAGTGCCGTACGGAAGAATAAGTTTCACAAACGAACTATCACGCAGCAATATATCGCTGTGCTTGATGAGTACTCCGCCGTTGAGAGAAAATGAACGTGCGAGTTGATAACGTATCTGCGGATGGAAAATATATTGTCCCTGTTTTACTTCGTAATATTTTTCTTTATCAATTGAAACTGGCAGTGCTACTTCATTGCCGATTCCATAGAACCGAAGCACTTCAATGCCCGAGAAACGGATATCCAATTCGTATGAAAGATGTTTATTGTATGTCCGGAACAATCCACGGTAATCGACTCGAAAAGCATTATGTCCGGTAGCATACGCTCCGCTCAAATCCATTTTGTAATGAAATGGATCGTACTTTACATCGTATCCAAACAGAGTCTGTCCCACGCCGATGACGATTCCATCGGCAGAATTGTAGGCGGCAACACCAAGCGGACGGAAGTCATGTCCGTAATCGCGCACAGGCTCGTAGATAGCAGTATCGTTCTTCGGTTTTTCAAATTTGTGAGTGATGACGCAGCTGCTTGGTCCGGTGTTCAGTTCAGATTTTTTACCGCTGTCGTAAATGATCGTTTTAGTTTCGGCAAATGGAATTGGAAGCATCCCTAAAGTATATCCACGTACAATTGAATTATCAACAATCTCGTCCTTTCCCTCTCCTCCATCAATATAGATTTCAATACTGTGATCGACATCGCCGGTTACTTCGGCATAGTCATCGCCATCAAGTAAGTACAAGCGAATCTCTTTTGTTTCATTCGTGAGGAATCTTCGATGGAAGAGTGGTTTGCCTTTTTTTTCTCCTCTCTCTTTACCCCGTTTCCATGTTGTTACATCAACAATCGAATCATTCAGACGCTGCACTTCGACATATTCATTGTTATTGCTTAAACGGATTTCGACGTACGCCGCGCATAACCGATAAAACTCATCGGACGCTTTGAATAAATGGTCGCGACGTTCTTGTAATTTCATCTCAATATTTTTCCCTTCGAAATCATACATTTGCTGCGGCATTTTGTGGACTGCATACGATATCAGTGAATCGCTCAAAACGCTGACCACAAATCGAGTCACGCTGTCCCATTCCGTTTTCGTCAGACGGTTCAAAAATTTTCTATCAAGATGTCTCCCCGACCATGTCAAATCTTGAATATCAGGATACACGGTCTCGTAACTTTCGATCTGTTTGATTGCCCACGTTACACCCCACAGAAATGCGCCGTCAATTTTTGCCAGCGCTTGATCGCGGTCGCGGGGAATCGGTTTCCAGATTCTTTTTTCATTTTGTTTATACCCAGCCCATTTCCATTGGTCAACATGCCTGTCCCAATCGCCGAGGAAAACGTCGATGAGCCGCGCTTTCAAAAATTCTTTCTGATCCACCATCTCATCATTGTCGTCATCCAATTCTTTGAAGAGGGAATATGTGCTTTTTATTTTGTCGGCTTTGGCAAACACGATTCCATCTTTATCGTCCGGATTCTCTTCAATTGTGCCGAGCAGACCGCCAAAGTCTGATTTGTATTCTCCGAGCCGAACTGAATTTGGGAGAACCACCAATGTTGGCGTTGCCTGCAAAATACCGACTGCCTCAATGAACGGAGTTGCCACGATTGCTGAATACGGATGCGACCAACTGATCTGATCCTGAATAACATCTTCGACAAATGTATTTTGTAGTTCATCGGGAAGAATACGTGTCGGATCCTTATCAAGCGAACGAAACTTGTATTCTTTTCCGTCTGCACCGTTGAAACGAAGCGATTTTGTCTGGAATCCGCCGCCCCGCTCTGTCGGTGTAAGTCCACCGGCAAATGATTCGAGATTTAGAACTTCCGCTTGAATTGGCACACTCCACAGATTGCGCCAATGATCTCCGAGAAAAAGGCGATGGAGAGAACTGGCGGCGTAATGTTCGCCCGGAATTACGGTAACAAGTGTGGTTGTATCTTGTTGTGAATAGAGAAGAGAGGTGAGGTACCAGAGAAACACTGTTTTTTTCATTTCCGAAATTGTTTACTTCTGCCACTGTCTGATTGGGAAACCGTTGAAACGGTTTACCCTATAGTTTTCATTCCATAACCCACGACTTAAGTCGTGGGTTATTGTACAACGAACACTGTTTGCACAGTCGTTTCAACGACTTCACAAACTTAGTGATTGTGAAAGTCACTAAAATTAGCGTGAAATTCAACTTTTGTTCTGCGCTTTAAAAATTCGTATATTGTATCCCCAATTCGTTTTCATTTTGCTTTCGAAAATTTTGTATGTCTAAGAACGGAATATCTGAGAAGTTCGAGCAGGTGCTCGAATCATTTGGTCCTAACACAAGTTATGTGTGGGATGTACTGCAGCAATATCTCGAAGACCCCAACTCTGTCAATGAAACATGGCAGCAGCTTTTTGCCGAAGTCGTTGCTTCAGGAACAATCACTCTTCCCCAAAAATCTGAACCGAAAAAGTCATCTCCCGCCAACGGTGAACATGAAATAAAAACGGGATCCACTGAGCCAAAAACAGCGAAACCATCAGTGCCATCTTCGAAATCACTGGAGTCTGTCCGCAAACAACTCTCCGCCATCAGCGGCGTTGCAGCAAAGATCGTGGACAACATGGAAGCGTCGCTGTCGCTTCCGACGGCGACATCGCTTCGTGTGATTCCGGTAAAGGTGCTGGACGAGAATCGTTCGCTGCTCAATAAATATCTCGCATCACGGTCGCGCGGAAAAGTGTCGTACACACATATTGTCGCCTGGGCAATCGTGAAAGCGCTGAAGAAATATCCGAATATCAACGCTTCATTTGCGCGTGTTGAGGGGCAGGCATACAAAGATGAGAAGTTGCAGATCAACATCGGCATCGCCGTGGATACGACACGGAAAGATGGGACGCGGACGCTCCTGGTTCCCAATATCAAAAATGCCAACGCGATGAACTTCGCCGAGTTTGTCGATGCGTATGATTCGATTATCGACAAGGCGCGCCGTTCGGCGCTCGACCCGGGCGATTTCCAGGGGACATCCATTTCGCTGACAAATCCCGGAACGGTCGGCACTGTTTCATCTGTGCCGCGGTTAATGCCGGGACAAGGTTCTATCATCGCCACAGGTTCTATTGGATACGACGCGGCGCATCAGGGGATGTCGCCCCAGACATTGTCCGCACTCGGCGTCAGCAAAGTGATGAACATTACCTGCACGTACGATCATCGCATCATTCAGGGAGCGGAGTCGGGGCAATTCCTGCAGTACATTCACTCGCTCCTTATTGGGGAAGAAGAATTTTATCAAAATTTGTTTGCCGATCTGCACATTCCGTTTGAACCGGTGAAATGGGCGTCGGATATCAATGCGGTTGCCGTCGGCGGAAACGCTACGGATGAATTTGTTGAAAAACAATCGCGTGTGCAGCAACTGATCAACGCGTATCGCGTCCGCGGGCATCTCATTGCTCATCTCGATCCGCTCGTGGACGAACCAAAGAATCATCCGGAACTTGATCCTGCATACTACGGACTCACCGTGTGGGATCTTGATCGTGAATTCCTTTTCACGAATAAGGATGGGTACACAAAAGCAACGTTGCGCGAGATTCTCGATACATTGTATGCAACATATTGCGGCTCTATCGGCGTTGAGTTCATGAATATTCAGGATCCGGACCAGAAGAAATGGCTGATCCAGAAAATGGAACCGTCGCGCAATCGTCCGCTGCTGCCGCGCGAACGAAAAGTTCAATTGCTGAAAAAGTTGATTCATGCGGAAGGATTCGAACGGTACCTTCACACGAAATTTGTCGGACATAAACGTTTCTCACTGGAAGGTGCTGAATCATTTGTCACCATTGTCGATGTTGTGCTGGACGAATTTGCCGATCACGGTGCTGAACGTGCAGTGATTGGGATGGCACATCGCGGCAGACTGAACATTCTCGCGAATGTCATCGGCAAATCGCTGGCAAAAATTTTCTCCGAGTTTGAAGGAAACATCGATCCGACTACAATTCAAGGTTCAGGCGATGTGAAGTATCATCTCGGTGCCCATGGCATCCACAAGACATTGAACGGAAAAGAGATCACCGTTGAAGTCGCTCCGAATCCGAGTCATCTCGAAGCGGTGAATCCTGTTGTTGAAGGAATGGTGCGTGCAATGCAAGATCGTGCCGGAGATCTTGAACGTACCCATGCGATACCGATCCTTGTGCATGGCGATGCCGCGTTTGCCGGACAAGGGATTGTTGCCGAGACGTTGAACCTTTCGCAATTGAAAGGATATAGGACAGGCGGAACAATTCATATCATCATCAACAATCAGATTGGATTCACAACTTCACCCGACGACGCACGATCAACGCCATACTGTACCGATGTGGCGAAGATGGTGCAGTCACCGATCTTCCATGTAAACGGAGACAATCCCGAGGCATGCGCACGTGTTGCATCGCTCGCGGTTGCGTACCGAAATAAATTTAAAAAAGATGTGGTCATCGACATGTTCTGTTACCGCAAGTACGGACACAACGAAGGTGATGAACCGAGTTACACGCAGCCGTTGCTCTACAAGAAGATCAAGTCGCATCCATCAACGCGGGAAATTTACGGCGAACGGTTGATCCTTGATAAAGAGATCACGCGCGAAGAATATGAACAGATGCAGGAAGAAGCGAAACAGCGATTTGAACGTGCTCATGAAGCATCGCACAAGCGCGAGATGCACATGAAAGCGGAGATCGCACTTGCGGTAACGCAGGAGCAGATTGAAGCGATGCAGCCATTCAGAGAGACCCGCGTGCCGTTTGAGACGCTGCAGGAAGTTGCCGTGAAACTCGGAACAACGCCACCCGATTTTGCCGTCAATCAAAAATTGGTGAAGATGCTTGATCATCGCCGCACGTTCAATCATGAAACGAAGATCGACTGGGGATTTGCCGAATCGCTTGCGTTCGGTACACTGGTGTATGAAGGGAACGGAGTCCGTGTCAGCGGCGAAGATGTGGGGCGCGGAACATTCAGCCATCGCCATGCGAAATTGTACGATGCGAATACTGGCGCTGAATATATTCCGCTGCAGCACATCCGCGAAGGGCAGGGAAAGTTCAATGTGTTCGACAGTCTGCTCTCTGAGTTTGCAATCCTCGGATATGAATTCGGATACAGCGTTTCCGATCCGTTGTCGCTTGTGATCTGGGAAGCGCAGTTTGGCGACTTTGCGAACGGCGCGCAGGTGATCATCGATCAATTTCTTGCCGCATCTGAAGCGAAATGGCAGCAGCCGTGCGATCTCGTGTTGCTGTTGCCGCACGGGTATGAAGGACAGGGACCTGAACATTCCAGTGCACGGCTGGAACGCTATTTGCAATTGTGCGCCGAAGATAATATGCAGGTGTGCAATCTTTCGACACCGGCGCAATATTTCCATGTCCTGCGCCGCCAGTTGCGCGATGCACAGCGCCGTCCGCTGGTGATGATGACGCCGAAAAGTCTGCTGCGGCATCCGCTTGTTCTTTCGACGCCGGCGGAATTTACAGACGGAAAATTCCAACTTGTCATTGATGATGCACACGCGCAAGCGAACGCAAAAAGGGTAGTTCTCTGCTCCGGCAAAGTGTACTACGATGCGCTGCAATTGATGCACGATTCAAAGATCGGCGATGTTGCACTCGTACGGCTCGAGCAGTTCTATCCATATCCGCAGCAGGAATTAAAAACGATCTTTAATAAATACAGTCAAGCAGCAGATGTCGTTTGGCTGCAGGAAGAGCCGAAGAACATGGGGGCGTGGAATTTTCTTGCGGACAGAGTGCGTGAAGATATTCTCCCGTCACAGCGTTTGCGGTTCAGCGGACGCCCGGCATCGGCAAGCACCGCCACCGGCACGCTGAAACGGCACCAACATGAGCAGGAGATCATTCTGAAGGAAGCTTTGATGTAATGCAAAAAACTACCACAAAAGCACAAAGTCACGAAGAGAGTTTTAGTCCCCCTTGTGCGGAGAATGTGTGAAGGTTAAGGGGGTGTCCCGATGTATGACATCGGGAAGAGGGGATGTTAAAAAATCAATGTCGCTCATTCCTCCGCATCTCCTCATACCACTTCATGTGCGATTCAACATCAATTCCAAAATCCGCCATCAATACATTACACCAATCTCTTGTTTCACTTTAACCTCGCATACCTGCATTTGTGAAACTTTCGTGATGATTCCGTCTGTGGTTTGTTGCATTTTAAGTTATGAAAGTTCCCTCTGCGTGCAGGGACGTGTGAAAGCGAGATGGGATTTTCCGCCGGAGGCGGATGCGCCTTTGGCGCAAGGGGTGTGTAAGAATGCCGAAAAGAGCACACCCCGTCTCGCTACGCTCGACACCCCTCTCTCCGCCGCCGCAGTCAACGCCGCAGAGGGGAAATGAAAAACCACGGATTAAGCATGAAAAAAATCTTCATTGTCATCGCACTGCTCCTTCTCATTGCCTACGATCTTTTTTCGCAATGCTCGGATGCAGGAATTTGTTCTCTGCGCGATCATCAACGCATGCAAGAGGAATCATCGCCGAAGCATCGCATTGGTGTGAATTATATTTTCGGACGCAGCAGCAAAGCGGATGATGTTACGTACCACACAGCGCGGGTTGACGGAAGATTTTCCATCTTCACCGGCGCCGAAGTATCGCTTCTGCTTCCGTTCAACACACAATCCGGTCCGTTGGGAAGCGTAAGCGGAGCCGGAGATGCAATTGTTGTGTGGAATCAAGAAGTGGCAAAGAACGACGATCTTTCGTTGACACTTCAAATTGGCGGCAAGTTTGCTACTGGTGATGCGAACGATGATCCCGCATTGCCTCAATTGTATCAAAGCGGGCTTGGATCGAATGATATTCTGCTCGGAGCAACTGCATCGTATAATCAATGGAATGGAACGATTGGATATCAAATTGCAGGAGGGAGAAGTTCAAATACAGTGACACGATTGCAGAGAGGCGACGACTTGCTGTTGCGTGTGGGATACTCTCATTCTTTCAATCAATTTACACTTCATCCATCGCTGCTCTTTATTCAGCGATTAGGTAATTCAAGCGTTGCAAATCCCGCGTATCCACCCGGACCCGAATTCGTCGAGATTGCCGACAGTGCGCCATCACAATTGAATTTCCAGGCAGAAGGAAATTATATGCTCTCAGATATCTATTCGGTAGAGGCGGGAGTGGCGTTTCCATTCCTGAAACGGAACGTAAATGTAGATGGATTGACAAGGGCAATTACATTGTCTATTGGCGTGTTTGTGGTGTTGTAACCAACGTTGGCGACAGCGGCACCGTACACAATTTCTCCGTTTGACTTTATTTGAAATATCTGTATCTTGCCAAAGAACAAAGGAGAAAAAACAGAGAATAATTGTTAGAGTGTTTTTAGAATGGTCACGCAGTATCACTTTTTTCTCTAACAATAATCAGCCGAATATCACTCGAACGTTAGAGGGGATTCGGCTTTTTCGTTTACGAGGCTGTATGAAAAGAATATTTGTAATATTCCTCACCGCAATACCGGTTCTAATATCCGCACAAGATTTTGCGAAGTACGGCGGAGAGTTCATGTACATCGGCGTCGGCGGTCGGGCGCTGGGTCTCGGCAGTGCGTATGCTGCGCTTGCCAATGACGTGACGGCGAGTTATTGGAATCCTGCCGGCATTGCGCGCATCGACTACCCCCAAATTGCGGCATCACACGATGAGCGGTTCGGCAATCTCATCAATTATGATTACGCCGCGTTTGCATTTCCATACGGAACGAATTCCGTCACATCCGAAACAGGCGAGACAGAATACAAAGCGGCATCATTCGCCATCAGCGTCATTCGATTAGGAGTGGATGGCATTCCTGACACGCGCAAAGCATGGGCAGACAGTAACGGGAACGGATTGTTTGACGACGGCGCAGGTCTGCGTCCCGATTACAATGCCATCACTTTTTTTAACGCCAGTGACTGGGTGGTGTACGGAACGTACGCACAGCAGTACTCTGAGAATTTATACTGGGGCGCGAATGTAAAACTGATACGCCGCAACATTGGCGAGTTCAACGGAACCGGGATCGGATTCGACCTCGGTGTGCTGTATCTTCCTTTCGAAAAACTTTCGCTCGGCGCGAACCTGCAGGATGCAACCACAACGCTTGTTGCATGGAATACCGGCACGAACGAATTGATCTCGCCGACGTTGAAACTCGGTGCCGCATATTATTTTGAAGTTTTCAACGGTCGCTTGACACCGGCAGTTGGCGCGGATGTTCGGTTTGAAAATCGCCGCTTCTCCGCTGTCGCAAATGTCGGTCCGATCAGTATTGATCCGCAAGTTGGACTCGAATTCGACTACAACAATCTTTTCGCTCTCCGCGCGGGATACAACGATGTCGGAAACTTGACGATCGGTGCGGGAATCCACCTCCGCAAACTTGACATCGACTACTCATTTGCAAAGTTCGATGCCGCCGATCAATTGGGGAACACACACCGCATCTCTCTGCGGCTCACGCTTGAAGAGCCGCAATATTTCCGGGGAACGGAGTGATACACACCAAAAAGCAATAGTCATGCTGAGCAAGTGCCGCCGTGACAATGGTTCATCCTTCGACGCGCTCGCAAAAGTCGCTCGCTTGCTCAGGATGACTGTCGTAAGCGGCACGCGTCAAAGCACCACACAAAAAAGTCTCTTCATCGCCTTTTTTTTAAAAAAAGTATTTATTCCTACTGCCGCAGTCGTTTCTTCAATGTTCCTTTTCTCTTGTTCTTCAACCAAATCAGTTCCAAAGTACTCCAAACAGAAACCTGTTCAGCAAGTTATGCAAGAACGGCTTCCTGATGGATGGGCAGATATCACTGATAAGTCTAAAGTACCAGCAATAAAAAAATGGTTCGTCAATCGGGATTATTCTGCAACGCTTGTGCTTAAGGAATTGCAATCTGACGATTCAACAAAGAAAGCGCTTGCGCAGGAAGATATCTGTACTGCGGCAAACTTATCGCTGCACTTAAAAGTGGGAGAGTTTGCCGGCGAACGCAGAGTGACCCGGATTCCCGAAAGGCTCAACCGGACAACCTGCTCATACGTGTATGAGGAAAAGGGATTGCTGCGGCGCGTGATCGTCTATAAAAACGGGAAGGGATTCTTTGAATTGGAATTAATGCAGGAAAATCAATCAGCGGATTTTGAAACGCTGACGAATGAGCAGTTGAGTGTGTTGAAAGTGCTGAGCAAAAAGTAACTGCTGCTCATGTTGTATGTTCATGATCTCACGCGAGACATAAAACCCAAAACCCATTACATTTCTGATCTCACTTCGTCTTCAACTCAAACACACCATTCCAGTCTGCGGGGGGAGGACTTTTGATGTATTTATCGGTGCGGATAAAATAGAGCTGCGATGGTCCGTCGTTCTCGTCTATCTGTAATGCGTCGTAGAATGCTTGCAGCGCTTCTTTGAACTGTCTCTGTCTGTATAACTCCAACCCCTTGTGGTATGTTTCGATCAGTTGAAATTTCTTTTCATCAACAAATCCCTTTTTCTCCGCAACAAGTTCAAACACCCGTATCGGCTTCGTCTTTCCTTTTACCACCAGCAGATCCAATTCGCGGCAGAGCATATCGTCTTTCACCAGTTCCTGCGTTCGTTCGCTGATCATAATGCGTGTGTTGTACATTTTATTTGCTCCCTCCATTCGCGATCCGAGATTCACCGCGTCGCCTATCACGGTATAGTCGAACCTTTTCGATCCGCCGACATTGCCCACTACCATGTAATCGGTATTGATTCCCATACGGACGATCAGTTCGGGTTTCCCTTCATTCTTCCATTTCGCATCCATTGAATGTACTGCAGATTGCATTTGCAATGCCGCGCGGCAGGCATTGAGTGCGCTGTTTTCCAATTCAATAGGGGCTCCCCACACTGCCATTACTGCATCGCCGACGTACTTGTCCAGCGTGCCGTCGTTCTTCAAAATAATATCCGTCATCGCACTCAGGTATTCGTTAAGCAGTTGAACAAGCTCAACCGCGTCGAGTTTCTCTGAGAAATTTGTGAACGATGCGATGTCGGAAAAGAAGACCGACAGTTCTTTCTTTTCTCCGCCGAGGCGTAATTTCTCAGGATGTGCGATCAGTTCATTGACGACAGAGGGATTGAGATACTGGCTGAACATTCCCTTGATCATCGTCTTTTGTTTCCGTTCTGTCAGATATTGATACACTGCGCTGCCGACATAATTGAACAGAACAGCAGCGACCGGTGCGACCACAGGAAAGACAAGATTATGTTCAGCAAATGTGTAATAGGAGAGGATCAATATCCCGTCAATCAATCCGGCGACGATGATCACGGCGGCGATCTCGACAATGAATGCGTAATGAGTACGGATAGATTTTAACGATGACACAGCCGCGAACGTGACAAGAGAAAGGAAAAGTATCAGCAGTGATTCGTACGATGTGGAGAGCCGGCGCAGATAATTTTGATGCAGCAATGTCTGCAATGCATTGGCGTGCAACTCAACGCCGTACATCTGGTTCCGTTCACTCATCCCTTCTTCGGAGATGGAAACATTGAAAATATCTTTTGATTCTGGAGAGTACGGTCCGATGAGTACTACTTTGTCCTTGAATGTGCCGTCATACAGCAGTCCGGCATCGGGGTCATCAAACATGTTAATCGGAATATTGAATTCCTTCTCTTCCCTCGTCGTAAATTTATTATCGTCGAGCACATTGGCAATATCCACACGCGTAAACGTGACGCCGGCATGTCCGTAATAGTTGATCAGCATCGACACGTCGTCGAATTTCGGGACATGCCTGTCTCCGATGATAAACTCATCATCGGTATTTTCTGCGAATGCGGTTGACGGGAGACCGAGCACTTTGTTTGCAACGGCGAATGCGAACGAAGGGATGTAGCGTTCCTGATCGGGCATTTTTGCAAAGGGCATATAGCGGCGGTACACGCCGTCCACATCGTTTGGTACAAAAACGCTCCCGACCGAACTGTCGGCAGTATAAAAGATCGAATGGAAATTCTCCTCTTCACGCTGAATGGTTGCTTCCTCTTTCCGAAATGCTGTTTTTCCAGCAACAACCACATTGCGATATTTCCGTATGGCATCGAACAGTTCTTTATCATGCTCCGTTCCTCGTGTATCGGGCTGTTCGAATGTCAGATCGATCCCGATTGCTTTAACGCCGGCACGGTTAAGGTTGTGAATAGCACGGGCATAGTAGCTGCGGGGAAAGGGGAATCGTTCGGGCAGAGTTGTTTCTGATTCTTCAGAGATGGAGACAATAACAACGTCGAGCGAATCTTTGGGAACGTTGAGCGGTCCGCGTCGTGCGAATGAACGGTCGATGAACGAAAGAGAGATCCTGTCAAAGAAGTCGAATTCGTACAGCGCATCCTGTACAAAGATCATCACCCCAACAGCAATGGAAGTACTCAAGAGTGCGCGATACATCCATGTGCGGATCGTATTGCCTGGTGACGTGCGTGCCATTGTATCAGAAATCTATGCGATAGAGAAAACTGACGTAGGAGTCGTTTTTGTTCGTGAGCGCTGCGAGAGCGGATGACGAGTTACGGATAAACTGGAATTGCACGGACGCGACTTGATTGGATGCGATATTGTATTGCAACGCAGTTTCGAACAAGAACCGTGAAAGATCGCCGAATGTCGGTGCGATTGTTCCTGTGAGCCGCAGAATATCTTCATAGATCTTATATCGTCCCGTGAGAGAAATTGTTTGATAACCCAATTTGCTTTCAACAATTCTGCCCAATGTGTCAACCTGCGGGAAGGTCAGGCTGCTGATGGAAAATCCGACGGAGCTCTCAAGGCGAAGGTCGTGTGTGGTGTTCACAAGTATAGTTGTATTAAAAGTTGAAACATCCTGCTGCTTGGGGGTGAAATCATCTTTGCTCGAAACGTCGATATTCAACGAAAGGTCATGCTGCCCCCAGTAAGCAAATCCGTACGAACTTTGAAGAAAGAACCTGTTCGTTTTGTCGTCGATGGCGCGCAACGCAATCTGATGTGCAATCGGTGTTGAGTCGGCAGGGATCGGATCGATCGGATTTGAATTTGCATTCGTTCCGTAACCGAGAGTGATGTTTGGATAGTCACGTACCGGATAAAAGGTTACGGATGTATTGATTGTTTGATACGTCGTTGTTGCAATTTCAAATCCGGCAGTATTGTTTTCCAACTGTTCAATGCTTCCTGTAAGAAACAGTCTGTTTTCAAACAAACGCAGCCGATCTGTAATGTTAAATCCCTTAATATCTTTTCTGACCGTTGTTGCACCGGCGGAGTTGTAATCTTTTCCGTGATAAATGTAGGTTGCCTTCAGGTAATTCCCAAAGTAGTTGAATGCCAGCCCGGTTTCGTACACCAGGGAAGTACCTCCAGCTGGATTTATCGGTACCAGGTTTTCGTTCGGTGTAATAAACTGCTTCAAATAGGGAAGGAGTTTCTTCAATTGATCGCCGTCGCTCTTCGAGAATGTTCCGCGCACAATTGCCGCATCAATGCTGTCTTCGTTGAACTCCGCTTGCGAGATATCGACATTGTTCAAACTCAATGCACTTTGCGCCGTGAACTCTATTCTTCGATTGTCGAGAGCAACCAGCATATCGGAACCGAATACAACATTTTCCTGCGGACGCACAACAATTGGCTGCGACGCATCGAATTCATCTTTCGCTTTCAGATAGGTGAATCCCCATTGGAAATTCTCCCCTCTGCCGAAACTCGGCCGAACAACGGTCAGATTCCGTTTTAATGTGGTCGGCACGGAATTGCTTTCCACGCGGCGCAATACTTCGCCCGATGCAGCGTTGATGTTGAACGCTCCCAGCAAGAGATCAGCAGTAAATCCGCGTACACGTCTTCCATCCATCATCGTGTACGGAAATCTCGGATATGCGTCGCCAAGTCCAAGACGTGCGTATCGTGCATCGAGACCCACAAAGTACCTGTTCTGCGGCTGGTTCGCCGGTTTCTCTTCCGATGTCAATGTGAGATTTGCATTTGCTTTGAGATAGTTCAAATAGGATCCAAACGCTCTTGCATCGAGCCTGTTGTACGATTTTGCAGTTCCTTTGATATTTTCGTGCCGGGATTCAACCTGTGCACTGCCGTATCCTTTGAACGATTCCTCAATCTCCTCCGCCTGTTCTTGCGTGATCACATTGAAACTGCGTCTCATCGTCGGCATACTGTTGCCCAGCGTATCGAATGTCTGTATTTCAAGCCGGACATTTCCCCGGATCAGCCCGGCAGGGATTGCATCCGGCGCGACGATCAACAGATCGTCGAATGTCATTGCTTTATCGGAGAGATCGATGCCGTTCAACATAATTTTTGTCTTTGCCCGGTCGATCCTTTCGTCGGCATACACGAACGAGACCGAAATGTACGTTTCTCCCTCCGTTATTTGTTCGTCTTCGTCAGGACTCAAGATGATGATTTCTGATTCGATCTTGGGACGGGCATTGACCATAATGCGTGCCGGATTCACTTCCGGATTTTCGAATGGCAATGTTTCAACAGATCCGTTCACATCCGTTGCGACGATATAAAGTTCAACAAACGGTAAGAGGACGTCGGTTGCAGGAATATCAGCCACCGCAGAATCGATCATCACTCTCATTTCCTGTGAACGATATTCCGATTGTCCGAACTGCCTGTAGAAGAGGACCACGCGGCTGAGGCTGGAAGATTGATTCAATTCGACCGAGACCGACAACGGTTCTTGTTCCATGATTGTCAACGGACGAACTGAACGGAGATAGGTATTTATTTGAGCATGGACCTGTTCGACTGAAAACAAAGCCATGCACACGACTAATGATACCAGCGTGTTCAATCTCATCGGGAATTAATGGGTGTGGGTAAAAAAGAAATCGCTTGCAATCTATTAAAATGAGTCTAGAGTTGCAAGCAATTCAAGAGGGACATGACCGTCACCTAAAAGATGACGGTCACGTGCGGCAGTTACTTATATTCTATCACCATCGTCTTCTTTTTCCCATTCGGATCGGTGAATTCGATGCGGATCTCGTTTTTTTGTCCCGCCTGAACCGGAATAACGTTTGGATTTGTATCCGCTGATTGGGATGGTGACGTGAATTCCGAACCGTCGCTCAGTTTCAACGCCGCATATACTTGTATTGATGGTGCAAAGACATCGGCTGCGGGAATAGTGAACTTAGTCGCCCGCTGCGACAATACCATCTTTAATGGTTTATATGCCTGGTCGGATTTTGCACGATAAAACAGCGTGAAGTCGGTCGCCATCATCTTTAATGAATCAAACGCAATTGAGAGTTGCGTGATCTCGACGGTAATATTCAGATCCTGATTCTCTCTTGAAACGGGAGCGCTGATCGTCATACCGAGTGTGATACCTGTGGTCGATGTCGATCCGGAATCCGGTGGAATGTTCGAACCTTCCGATTTTCCACTGTCGGGAGAACTTTGGTTCAACAAGCGCTGCTCTTCCTGCGTGGTTGAGTCAACCTTGATTGTTCCGTCGGGGAATGAATATGCGGTCTGCCCCCCCATAACTCGCGTCGTAAAATTGGAAATGAGGTTCCTGAAGTCCACCGTTCCGCTTCCGAGAATCAACACGTCGTTGCTGTCGAGTCCAGCAATTAAGAGTCCGTTTGTTCCACGAATGGATGCAACCGAAGTCGGTGTGGAGAATTCAAATTTTTCATTTGGGCGCTTCTTCACGTTGAATCCCAGTTCTCCTCTGTCCAGATGAACATTTTTTGAAAACTCACCTTTCGAGATCTCACCGTTGATCGTCACTTCCGATTTTTCCTGCACACGCAATACGGAATTTTCGAGGAACTTGATAATGGCAAAAGAATTTTCACCCGTACGGATCAAGTCGCCGGAAATGAGAGGAGTTGCAGGTTTCGCTTTTTTCCACTCTTTGTTTTCTTGTTTGTGATCGACAGTACCGACCGGTTTGAACACGGTGGCGACCGCTTTTTTCTTTTGAGCATCAGCAGATGCGGCAATGAAGAAGATTGAAATAACAACGAGTAATATTTTTTTCATAGTCGATCCTTTCACTTCCGGTTATTCTTCAAAACGGATAGAAGTGATCCGGTCTTTATTTTCGGTTAGCAGCCGCTGCAGGTCTTGCGGCGTGATTTTCACCCCATTCAATACTATCCCGTTCGTATTGAGCAGTAAATTCTGATCCTGAATAGAGTTGAAAATATTCTGGAATTGTCCTCCGGAACCGGATGTGAGTGCATTTTGCAAAAGATTGATCACCACCTGTCCCTGCGGATCGGCAATTACGAATGAACGGACTGTCCGGAGTGGTTCAACTTCGAACCCGAATGCTGTGGTGATACCGTCGAGCACAACAACATACATTTTTCCCCGTTCCAATTGGCGAGGTCCGCGAATAAATTCCACTCCCGGTCGTGTTGTTGCTGTTTGGGGATAAGAGAATGTCGTGAGATTTCCTGATTCTTTTCGTGTAATGCGAACCTGCAGGTACGGATCCGACGCCGCAATGGCATCTTCCAATGATTGATGTTCCGCACGTTTTTCGTAAACAGACAGCATGACGGCGCGTGTATCGTACGTCCATTGGAATTGCGGGAACGGTGTTGGATAAACATACCCGTTATTGAATGGGACATCAAGCACGGCTGTTGTAGGGTTGGTGACGTTGAATGTATAATCAATGTATAATTGGGAAGGAAGTGTTGGCACTGTTCCGTTAACCGAGTCAACGGTAAAAGTTATTTTAACATAATATGAACCTGAAGGGACCTTCCCACCTGAAGCGGGATCTGTTATTTTATCTTTTAATTTTTTCTTGAACGTTTCATCAATGACATTGTCAAAATCAATATCTTTTGAATTACCTTCCTGGGCATCTTTGCTTGTGAATATTCTTGTTCCTTGAACCGTAAACGGTTTGTGTGTGATTGATCGAACCAATGTAATCGGTTGTCTATCCTCTTCCAAAGTAACGATTGCTTCAACTCCCATCGTAACATGAAGTGTTGCATTTCCGGCTGCAATCATGTTTAAAGAAAATACAGACGGCGCAAACTCTTTTACTTTTTCCTGAAGTGGATCGACCAGCGATGCAGCATTGATGACATCTGCATCTGTAATTATTGCCGAAACGGTAAGGTAAGAATTGCTTTGTGAAATACCCTGAGGTCTAACCAACACCACAACACAAAATATTGCTGCAACGAGAAACACTCTTTTCATAACTTTTCCTCCTCCTAATCTGAGTGCAAAATACTCTTTTCTGGGAAAGATGCACTGTGTTAATTGTCACGCCCTGTGTAAACTTGGAAAATCTTTGAGATTTTCCAAGTTTTGGTTACCCGAATATGTCGTTATAGAGCACAAACAACATAAAGCCGAGCAATATAGCCATTCCGACTTGTTGTATTCGAATCTGTATAATATGCGGCAGTGGTTTGCGAAAGATCGCTTCATACAGAAGAACAATTAAATGTCCGCCGTCCAATGCAGGGAAGGGGAGTATGTTCATCACAGCAAGACTGATGCTCAACAGCGCCATAAAGGCGAGGAAACTCAGCACGCCCACTTCGGCGCTTCGTGTTGCCATCTGTGCAATGCGTACCGGTCCGCCAACTGATTTTGAAAATTCTGCTTTGCCGACGATCAGTTGCCAGATCGATTGTCCAAATAATTGAGTTGCCTTAATCGTTTGCTCCACTCCTTTGGGAAATGCTTCAAACAGTCCGTACTGGATTGTAACAATGGGACCGGAATACCTGATCCCGACGCTCACACCAATCAAACCTTCGGATGACGGAGTGACAAGAATTGTTTTCATCTCATCGCCGCGTTTAATCAGCAATGCTACTTCTTTTTCAGGATTCGCTTTGATGATCTTAATGACGTGATCCTGATTGAACACTTTTTGTCCATTGATTGAAACAATAATATCGTTGGCAAGCACGCCGGCTTTTTCAGCAGGTCTGTTTGGAAGGACTTCGTTGATCAACGCTTCTGTATGAGATGGAACGATTCCGAATGTCGTTTCAGAAATATCGGGAATGTTTGCGCGGGGAATAGAAAGCGTTTGCTGAATACCGTGCCGTTCGATCACGGCAACAATGTCGTCACCAATGAAGTCGAAATAAATAGCAGTTTGAATCGCTTCCCAATGTTCGATCTTCTTACCGTTAATTGAAAGAATTCTATCCCCGGCTTGTAATCCTGCTTTCACTGCGGGAGACTCGGGTATGACCATCCCGATCTCCGTCGTTTGCATGAACTGATCTCCCTGCACGTAATTGATCCCCCAGAAGATTCCGACAGCGAGAATGATGTTCATAATGACACCGGCGGAGATAACGATCATCCGCTGCCAGACCGGTTTTGCACGGTACTCCCACGGCTGCGGCTCGGTTCCCTGAAACTCGGTATCAAGGCTTTCATCAACCATTCCGGAGATCTTCACATATCCGCCGATGGGGAAGGCGGCGACACGGTAATCCGTGTTCCCGTTCAGTTGGAGGTCTTCTTTCAGTTTACCAAATGTGAATCCGGTGATCTTATTCCATCCGAAAACTCTGTTTCCCATTCCCAGTGCGAATACGTCTGCCCGCATACCGCACGCGATCGCTGCCAGAAAATGTCCAAGTTCATGCACGAAGACAAGAACGCCGATCGTAATGAGGAAATACAATGTTGTGCTGATAAATTCCATAGTGTGGTTATGTTATATTAATTGTTCATTGCAAATTCACGTGCCCATGCGTCTGCTTCCACAATTGAGTTGAGAGAGGGGCTCGCCGACGGCGAATGTTTTTCCATCGCACATTCGATTGTTCGCGGAATATCCATGAAAGAATTTTTTCCAGAGAGAAATTTTGAAACTGCTACTTCATTTGCCGCATTCATGACTGCAGGAGTCGTTCCCCCCGCTTTCAGAGCTTCATACGCAAGGCGCAAACAGGGGAACCGTTCAATATCCGGTTCGTAAAATGTCATTTCGCCTAACGTGGGGAAATGCACGCGTGAAGACTTTGAAGCAGACCGGGATGGATATGTGAGTGCGTATTGAATCGGAATCTTCATGTCCGGCACACCGAGTTGCGCTTTCACAGAGCCGTCAACAAATTCAACCATGGAATGAATGATCGATTGCGGGTGAACAACCACCTGAATGCGATCAGCGGGTTGTCCGAAAAGCCAGTGGGCTTCGATCACCTCAAGTCCTTTGTTCATCAATGTTGCGGAGTCTATCGTGATCTTGTTTCCCATTTTCCAGTTCGGATGATTGAGCGCCTGTTCAATCGTCACGGTGCTCAATTCTTCCTTCGATTTCGTCCGAAACGGTCCGCCGGAAGCAGTCAGAATTATTTTAGCTACCTTGTTCGGCAGCTCGCCGACGAGGCATTGGAAGATCGCTGAATGTTCGCTATCCACAGGGAGCAGGTCTACTTTATACTTTTCCACCAGCGGCATCATAATTTCACCGGCGACTACCAGTGTCTCTTTGTTCGCAAGTGCAATTTTTTTTCCCGCTTCAATCGCTTTGATCGTGGGCAGCAATCCTATAAAGCCGACGAGTGCACTAACCACGATATCGACATCAGGCCGCTGAACAACATCGTCAATCCCCGATCTGCCGCAAAGAATTTCCACTTGTCCTTCAAATTCCCGTCGTATATCATTTGAAGAATCTTCATCAAGTATCACCACTCCTTTTGGTCTAAATCGCCGTATTTGCTCGCTTAACATTTTGGTATTCTTATTGACTACAAGGTATTGCGGATGGAATTCTCCGGGGAATTGGGAAATGACTTCTAACGTCTGATTTCCGATTGAACCTGTTGAACCCAGAATGGCTAAATTTTTTCGCACAAATTACTCATGTTATCAGGAAATTTCGAGAAA